>NZ_FORN01000041.1 GCF_900114015.1 Caulobacter sp. UNC279MFTsu5.1
CGGCGTCGACCGGGGACAAAGCGCGTGAATTGCCCATAGGCCCGCGCCCCCGGCGTCTGGTTTCTCCCGAAAGGGATCGAGACCGGGTCCGGCTAAGCCTCAACAGGGCTGCCCACCGGACGCTGGCGGAAAACGACCGCGCGGAGCGATCGGCTTCGTCGAAACGGTATTTATCAAAGAACTCCGGACGTCGTCCGGCGCTCCGCGACCCTTTCCATACGCTCAGCGGCCAGCCGCGTGAGGACGACAGATCGTGCCCGCTAACACTTGCCCCCACCTGGCGGCTTCGCCGCCTGTCCGCCCCCAGAGGGGGCGGAACCGCACGGCGTCGACCCCAAGGCTCTTCCCCCTATGGGGGAAGACGACCGCGAAGCGGTCCGTAGGGGGCAGGCGGACGGTGCACGACGCCCGGCCATTTCCCACATCACCCGCTTCCGTCCTATCTAGAGCCCCATGACCGACACCGTCGCCCCCGATTCCAACGCCCAGGCCTATTCCGTCTCGGAACTGGCCTTCGCCCTGAAGCGCACGCTGGAAGACCGGTACAGCTTCGTGCGGCTGCGCGGCGAGCTTTCCAAGGTCACCCACCACTCCAACGGCCACGTCTACCTGACCATCAAGGACGACAAGGCCGCCATCGACGGCGTGGTCTGGAAGGGCAATGTCCGCCAGCTGCAGATCCGGCCCGAGCACGGGCTGGAGGTGATCGTCACCGGCAAGATCACCACCTATCCGGCCGGCTCGCGCTACCAGATCGTCATCGAGACCATGGAGGCCGCCGGCGTCGGCGCCCTGCTGGCCCAGCTGGAACGGCTGAAGGCCAAGCTTCACGCCGAGGGCCTGTTCGCCCCGGACCGCAAGCGCCCCCTGCCCGCCATGCCGGCCGTGATCGGGGTGATCACCAGTCCGACCGGGGCGGTGATCCGCGACATCCTGCACCGCATCCGCGATCGCTGGCCCTGCCAGGTGCTGGTCTGGCCCGTGGTGGTGCAGGGCGACGCCGCCGCCGGCCAGGTCGGCGCCGCGATCCGCGGCTTCAACGCCATCGCACCCGGTGGACCCGTGCCGCGCCCGGACATCCTGATCGTCGCCCGGGGCGGCGGCTCGGTCGAGGACCTGTGGGCCTTCAACGACGAGGGCCTGGCCCGCGCGGTGGCCGAGGGAAACATCCCGCTGATCTCGGCGGTCGGCCACGAGACCGACACCACCCTGATCGACTTCGTCTCCGACCGCCGCGCGCCCACCCCCACCGCCGCCGCCGAGATGGCCACGCCGGTGCTGGCCGAGCTGCGGGCCCTGGTCAGCGACTACGACCGCCGCCTGAACACCTGCGGCGGCCGGGCGATCGAGGAGCGACGCACCCGCCTGGTCGGCGCCGCGCGCGGCCTGCCCCGGCCCGCCGACCTGCTGGCCCTGGCCCAGCAGCGCCTGGACCTGGCGGTGCGCGGCCTGCCGCGGCTGGACGACCTGACCGCCCCGGCCGAGCGCCGGTTCAAGGAGGTCGCCGCCCGGCTGGACGCGGCCCTGCAGCGCAACACCGACATCCACGCCCGCGACCTGTTGAAGGTCACCGCCCGCCTGTCGCCCGACACCCTGCACCGCCAGCGCGCCGATTGCGGCCGGCGGGTCGAGGACCTGGGCCGGCGGCTGGACCTGGCGGCCCGCCGCGTCCCCGAGCGCGTGGCCCAGCACGCCCGCCTGCCCGCCCTGCAGGAGCGCCTGAACGCGGTGGCCCGGCGACGGCTGGAGCGCGAGACCGATCGCCTGGTCGCCCTGGACAAGCTGCGGCTGTCGCTCAACCCCGAACGGCCGCTGGAGCTGGGCTTCGCCCTGGTCCGCAAGGCCGACGGCACGATCGCCCGCTCGGCCGCCGAACTGGCCGGCGGCGAGCGCGTGAACCTGAAGTTCAAGCTGGGCGACCGCGACGCGGTGATCGACGGTGAGGGCCCAGGGGTTCCGCCGCCCCCCGTGGCCCCGGCTCGCCCCGCGCCGAAACCCAAGGCTCCGCCGCCCCCATCCGATCAGGGGAGCCTATTTTGATGGCCCTCCCCTCTCAGCCGTCATCCCGGGCCCGGGCCGACGATGTTGAATGAGAAAGGACAACGGCGCCCCACCTGTTCCGACACCCCCAACTGGCGTAAAAGACTCCCATGAACGCGTTCGATCCCAATCTCGGCAAGTCCGGCGGCCCGGCCGTCCTGCACTATGGCGACGGCGAGTTCGCCGTCATGAGCCCCGGCCAGTACGTGCTGTGCGCGGTCACCGGCGCGAAGGTCGCGCTGGAGGCCCTGCGCTACTGGAGCCCCGAGCTGCAGGAAGCCTATGCCGGCCCGACCGAGGCCCTGAAGCGCTGGCGGGAGAGCCGGGGCTGAATCGTCGAGGGGCGCTCGCCGGCCTGACCGCAGCCCTGGGCTTTCCGACCCTCGCCCGCGCCGCCGCGCCGGGCCTGACCCTCTTCGGCCGTTTCGTGCAGGGCGGCGCGATCGTCGGCCGCACCGCGCCGCGCGCCGCGGTGCTGCTGAACGGCGCGCCGATAACCCAGGCCTCGGCCGATGGCTGGTTCGTGATCGGTTTCGATCGCGACGCCCCGCCGCCGGCCCTGATCACCGTCGAGACCGCCGACGGCTCGGCCAGCCACCAGGCGACCATCGCGCCGGGAACCTTCGACATCCAGCGCATCGACGGCCTGGCCGACGACCAGGTCTCGCCCAGCGACCCGGCCCTGCTGGCCCGCATCGCCGCCGAGGGCGCGCGCAAGAGCGTCGGCTTCGCCAGCCGGATCGACGGCGACTTCTTCCGCACCGGCTTCATCTGGCCCGTCCAGGCCAAGCGGCGCTCATCCAGCTTCGGCGGCCAGCGGATCCTGAACGGCCAGCCCAAGCGTCCGCACTACGGCGTCGACCTGGCCGCCCCGGTCGGGACGCCGGTCGTGGCCCCGGCCGCCGGCGTGGTCAGCTTCGCCGAGACCGGCCTGCACTTCGAGGGCGGGCTGGTCCTGATCGACCACGGCCAGGGCCTGATCACCGCCTATCTGCACCTGTCGCGCATCGACGTGGCGGCGGGCCAGGCGGTGGCCCAGGGCCAGCGGATCGGCGCGGTCGGCCAGGAAGGCCGCGCCACGGGTCCGCACCTGTGCTGGCGGATGAAGTGGCGCGACCAGAACCTCGACCCGTCGCTGATGGTCGGCCTGGTGGGTGGAGCCCCGCAACCACACGCTTAGGGAGAGTCTTTGGCCGCAAATTCGCCCATCAGGGGATCGACAGGCCGTTAACTGTACAGTATCCCCCGCCATCCCCTTTTTGCGATGGAGGCCCGCCCCGCATGTCTGCGACGCTCGAGCAGCTGCGCTTTCTGCTGGTGGACGACAACCATCACATGCGGGCGATCGTCTCGACGATCCTGAAGGGCGTGGGCGTGCGGCATATTCTGGAGGCCATGGACGGGGCCGAGGCCCTGCAGGTGGTCCGCGACCGCCAGATCGACATCGCCATCGTCGACTTCCGCATGTCGCCCCTGGACGGGGTGCAGTTCACCCAGCTGGTCCGCCGCTCGCCCGACAGCCCCGACCCGTTCCTGCCGATCATCATGCTGACCGGCTTCGCCGAGCGGCACCGGGTGTTCGAGGCCCGCGACGCCGGGGTCACCGAGATCGTCGTCAAGCCGGTCACCGCCCGCTCGCTGCTGGACCGCATCAACACGGTGATCTTCAAGCCCCGGCCGTTCATCCGCACCGAGGACTATTTCGGGCCCTGCCGCCGCCGCCGCGACGACCCCCGCTACGACGGCCCGCGCCGCCGGGCCCTCGAGCGGGCGCTGGAGCTCTAACGCCCCGACGCCGCCAAGGCGGCATAGACTTCGTTCGGCCAGCGCCGATGAACCCAGAACCATTCCTCGGGCCGCTCGCGGATGCGTTCCTCCATGAACGCGTTGACCAGCCTCACCCCGGCCTCGATGTCGGCGGTGCGGTCGCCGGTGTTCGGCAGGTGGATCGGATCGTGGACCACAGCCCGGAAACGCGCGCCCTTGGTGCGCTGCACCGACATCGGCTGCAGAACCGTGCCGAAGCGGATGGCCAGGCGCGAAGGCCCCGGAGCCGTGCGCACCGGATGACCGAAGAACAGGCCCTCGACCCCGGTGTTGAACTTCTGGTCGTTCATCAGCGCCACCGACTTGCCCTGCTTCATGCCCTCCAGCAGTTCGCGCGCGCCGTCCCCGCCCTTGGGGGCGAACAGCCGCACGCCGTAGCGGAAGCGGCTGGCCTTGATCCGCTCGTCGACATACGGATTGTTGGCCGCCCGGTAGGTCATCTCGCAGACGACCCCGGAATCGACGATGGCCGCGGGCATCACCTCCCAGTTCGACAGGTGTCCCGAAACGAAGACCACCGGAACCTTGTCGGCGGCGATCTGGAACAGGCGCTCCTGGTTGACCACCTCGACCCGCCCGGTGGACGGCAGGATTTTGTCCATCAGCGGAAACTCGGCGAAGGTCCGCCCCAGGCCGTCCCATTGCGCCTCGAGCATGGCCGCCCGCCAGGCATCGTCCTTGTCCGGAAAGGCCAGCTTGAGATTGCGGACCGCCACCTTGTGCGCGCCGCTCAAGGGCCCGACCGTGCGGCCCAGCCAGCCGCCGAACGCCGAGGCGGCGTCGACGCCGAGCAGGCGCACGACGCCTATGAAGAGGTCAAAACCCAGCGCTTCCGCGCGCCATAGAAGGTCCTGGGCCCAAGGCCGACGCTTATCCGACATGAACCCTTAGTAGCCTGCTTCGTGGACGAGTGGGACTCGCGGCGTGTGGCGATCCGCGCGGTTCGCCCGGCACGCGACTTGCGGCCGTCGACCCAGACCGTTCCGTTTCGGGACGGAGCATGAAATCGGGGCGTCATCATGGGCAACGACATTGATGTGTATCTGGGCAAGCGATTGCGGCGCCGTCGCCGCCTGCTGGGCCTGACTCAACAGCAGCTGGCCGGCGCCGTCGGGGTGCGGTTCCAGCAGATTCAGAAATACGAGTGCGGCGCCAACCGCATCTCGGCCGCGCGGCTGTGGCAGCTTTCCGAGGCCCTGGAGGTCCCGGTCGGCTATTTCTACGACGGCCTGTCGGACCGGGTGGCGAAGGAAACCAACCTCGAGGCCGAAGGCGGCGAGATGTTCGCCCGCAAGGAGACGCTGGATCTGGTCCGCGCCTACTACCTGCTGGGCGAGCGCCCGCGCCGTCGCCTGCTGGACCTGGCCAAGTCGCTGAACGGCGGTGAGATGCTGGAAGCATAGGTTCGGGTCCGCGAACGGTGGCGTCGAGTCGAAGGGCGGGATAAAGCCTCGCCCATGACCCTCGCCGCCGATCATCTCGCCCAGCTCGACGCCTTCGTCATCGACCTCAACCGCGCTTCGGCGGCGGCGATCCTGCCGCTGTTCCGGGCCGACCACGGGTTGGAGGACAAGGGCGCGGGCAAGAACCTGCCGCGCGACAGCCACGCGGCGTTCGATCCGGTGACGGAAGCCGACCGCGGCGCCGAGGCCGCGATCCGCAAGCTGATCGCCGAGCACTATCCCGAACATGGCGTCATCGGCGAAGAGTACGGCGAGGATCGCCCCGACGCCGAGTTCGTCTGGGTGCTGGATCCGATCGACGGCACCCGCGCCTTCATCTCGGGCCTGCCATTGTGGACCACCCTGATCGGCTTGCGCCATCAGGGGCGTTCGGTGCTGGGCTCGATCGGCCAGCCCTATACGGGCGAGATCTTCATCGGCTCGGCCTCGGGCTCGCGCCTGCTCTCGCGGGATTCGGAGCGCGCGATCCGGGTACGCGAGTGCCCTAGGCTGACCGATGCGATCATCGCCACCACCGACCCCGACGCCTGTTTCGACGGGGCCGAGCGCGGGGCTTGGCTGCAGGTGCGCGCCGCCGCCAAGCTGGGCCGCCTGGGCTGCGACGCCTACGCCTACGCCATGGTCGCCATGGGCAAGATGGACATGGTCATCGAGGCCGGGCTGAAGTCCTGGGACATCGAGGCGGCCATCCCCCTGATCGAGGGCGCCGGCGGGATCGTCACCGACTGGCGCGGCGAGCCGATCGGCCAGGACGGCGGCCAGATGGTGATCTCCGGCGACCGCCGTTGCCTGGACGAGGCGCTGGTGTCGCTGCGACGGTCGGCGAAATGACGGGCTAGAGCCCGTCCACCGTCTCATCGAACGCCTTCCAGAACACCGCCCGGCGATCGTCCGTCTCGATCAGGATTTCGTGGAAGGCGTCGGGGATCTCGACATAGCGGCCTTGCGGGATGCGGCCGGCGATCGACTTCTCGTCGGCGATCAGCACCCGGCTGTCCTGGCCCGCGGCGACGATGGTCACCGGGATCGACACGGCCTCGACCCCCTTGGTCCGGCGCAGGAAGGCGCAGGCGGCGAAGGCGAAATCGGTCCAGCCCCAGGTGATGCCGCCCAGGGCGATATCGGGATTGGCGTGGATCTGGGCCCGGTGGCGGGCGTAGCGAGCCGCGTCGTGGGTCAGCGCGTCCTTGGGAAAGCTCTGGACGAACGGGTCGCCGACGTCGCCCAGCACATACTCGCTCCTGTATCGCGAGCGGCTCATCAGCCAGGCCAGGGCGCGGGCACCACCGGCGGGCTTGCCGCCGGTGTTGAGGCCCAGCATCGGCGCCGACAGCACCGCGGCCGCGAGACGCTTCTCGCCGGTGGCCAGGGCCAGCATGGTCAGGCACCCGCCCATCGAGTGTCCCAGGGCGATCCAGGGCTTGGGCAGGCGCGTCCCGAACACGGCCAGCAGCGCCTGATAGTCGCCCAGGAAGTCCTTGAAACCGGCCGCGTGGCCCTTCAGCCGGTCCGGCAACGCGCGATGCGACAGCCCCTGCCCGCGCCAGTCGTGGACCAGCACGACGAAGCCCCGATCCAGCAGGTCCTGGACGACCTCGAAATATTTCTCGATCGGTTCGCTGCGGCCGGGACTGACCACGACCGAGCCCCGGGGCGGACCTTCCGGCGAAAACAGGGCGGCGCGGAGGGTCGCCCCGTCCGCACCGCTGAACCACTCGGCCTTTCCATGGTCAGGAACGGGCGCCTCGGGAATCGAGACCAGCGGCGCCGCGTCCCCCATGGATCAGCGCATCTTCGCGAACAGGGCCGCCATCTTCGACTGCAGGGCCATGGCCGCGCCCATGTCCGACAGCTTCAGCTTGCCGGTCATCACCGCCATGGTCGGGTCCAACGCGCCAGCGCCGATGGCCAGCAGGTCGTCCATCGACAGGGTCATGGTCAGGTCGGCCGGCTTGTCCTCGTTGGTCACCGAGCCGCCATCGATGTGGATGACGCCGGCGTCCTTCAGGTCGAACTTCAGGCTCTTGCCCAGGCCGCTGTCCTCGCCGACGGCGGCCTTCATGCGATCGGTGATTTCCTGCAACGTAGCCATAAGCGCATCTCCCTCTGTGGCGCGTGGATTCTGGGCGGCAGACTGGCCGCTGGATCGCAGCGAGTAAACACTGTTCAGACGCGCCGGCGGCTATTTCTTCTTGTCGTAATAATCCACCGCCGCCGGGATTTTGGCCAAGCGGACTCGGGCCGCGCCCTTGAACTGGCCTGGCTCGAAGACGACCGTCCCAGCGTCCGACGGCAGCGGCCGAGCGCTTCCGTCGGGGAACACGGCCACTCCGGATTCGGCCTTCTTGAAGGCCAGTCCTTCCATCTGCGGCGCCATCAGAGCCATGGCGCCGGCGGCCTTGCGGATCGCGCTGTTGGACTCCTCGACCGTCGCCGCCAACTCGCGGGAATCGTATTCCGTCGCGGGCTTGAGCACGGGATCGAGCAGCATCGCCGTTCCGAACTTGGCGTCGGCCGGGACGTCGAGGTGCAGCTGGGCCTTGGCCTGCAGCTGGGCCAGGGTCGGCAGGCGCTCGAACCGCCCCTGATCATCGATCGGCAAGGGGGTGCGCGCGCCGCTCGCCTCGATCAGCGCGGCCTTGACGCCCGCGGCCGGCTTGCCGTCGCGGCGCAGGGCGTAGGTGACCTTGATCCGGGCCCGTTCGGCCGGCTGCAGCTTCAGCATCGACTCCAGGAACGGAAAAACCTTGGTCGCCGGAACGGTCTTGCCGGCGTCGGCGTGGGCCGGCGGCGCCAGGACCAGGATCATCAGGCCCGCGAGGGCGGCGCGTCGTTTCAAGAACGGTCTCATTTCGGTTTGATGAACTTCAGGGTCATGCGGTCGCTCTCGCCGATCGCGTCGTACTTGGCGTGGTCGAAGCCGGGTTCGGCGGGCTCGCCGCGCGGGGCCGACAGCCGGGTCGGCGGCAAGGTCCAGACGCCGAACGGATGGTCCTTGGTGTCCTTGGGATTGGCGTTGATCTCGCTCTCGCCGGCCAGGACGAAGCCGGCCTCCCGGGCCATTTCGATCACATAGGCCTGCTGGACATAGCCGTCGGCGGCCAGGACGTCCTGCACGCGTCCGGGTTCGCCGCGGTGCTCCTCGATCCCCAGCACCCCGCCGGGCTTCAGGGCGGTCAGGGCTTCGCGGAAGGCCTTCTCGGCCAGGCCCGCCGCCATCCAGTTATGCAGGTTGCGCAGGAACAGGACCAGGTCGGCCGATCCCGCTGGCGCCACCGGGCCGCTAGTCGGCCCAAAGGCCGTGACGATGACCTCGCCATATAGCTTCTTCTTGTCGGCCAGCTTGCGCCGGTATTCCTCGACCGCCGCCTTGGCGGCGGGGTCGTCCGGCAGATCGGTCTGCAGCGAGGCGGCGTAGAGCTTGCCGCCCGTGGCGGCCAGGTACGGGGCCAGGATGTCGGTGTACCAGCCGGCGCCGGGCCAGAATTCGACCACGGTCTGACCCGGCTCGAGCCCCCAGAACTGCAGGCTCTCGACGGGGTGGCGCCAGACGTCGCGGGCCTTGTCGGCGGGCGAGCGCCAATCGCCCTGCGCGGCCGCCGCCAGGGTCATGGGGGCCGCCTTGGTCGTCGACCTGGCGGCGTCCGGCTTGGCCGCCTTGCGGCCGCATCCCGCCAGGCCCAGCGCGGCCGCCCCCGCCAGCAGGCCCCGCCGCGACCATCGAAGTCCTGAGACCATGCCTCCCCCTACCATCAACGCGGAACCCGATCATGCACCCGACCTTGGCGAAACGGCGCCGAGGCGGCCAGGTTTTCGGCTCGGCCTTCTCAGCCCGGCTTGCGGAACCGCAGCGTCATGCGGTCGCTCTCGCCGATGGCGTCGTACTTCGCGCGATCGAAGGCCGGATCGGCCGGCTGGCCGTCGGACGCGCTTTGCCGGGTCGGCGGCAGGGTCCAGACGCCGAACGGGTGGTCCTTGGTGTCCTTGGGGTTGGCGTTGATCTCGGACTTGGCGTCCAACTTGAAGCCGGCCTTCTCCGCCAGGGCCACCACCGTGGCCGTAGCCAGGTAGCCGTCCGCCCCCTTGTCGGTCTCCGATTTGGGATCGGCGCGATGGTCCTCGACCGCCAGGATCCCGCCCGGCTTCAGCACCGCGAAAAAGTCGGCGAAGATCTTGTCGGCCACGCCCGGCTGGACGGTCCAGTTGTGGACGTTGCGCGCGGTCAGCACCAGGTCGGCCGAACCGGGTGCCCCCAGGGGAGCGGCCACCGGCCCGAAGTTCACGAACTGCACGGTCCCGTACTTGTCGGGGTTCGTGAAGCGGGTTTCGAAATTCGCCCGGCCCTTGCGCGCACCGTCCGAGATCTTCGGATTGGCCAGGTCGGCGAGGCCGGCGGCGTAGGTCCCGCCGGTGGCCTTGGCGTAGGGCGCCAGGATCTCGGTCCAGTAGCCGCCGCCGGGCGACACCTCGATCACCGTCTGCCTGGGCTTCAGCCCCCAGAAGACCAGGCTCTCATAGGGATGGCGGGCGCCGTCGCGGGCGACGCTGGCCGGCGTGCGATCGGGCGAGGCGATGGCCGCCCGCAGCGCCGCGTCCTCGGCGGCGAACACCGGCGAGGCGGCGAGGCAAAGGGTCGCGGCGGCGAACAGCAGGAGCTGGCGGCGGCAGGTCATCGTCGGAGCTCTCCAAGGCGGGCCCAGGGCCGGGCGAGCCGACCTTAGCGGCGACCGAACGGCGATCAAGCGATTCACCACCAGGCCGTTCATTCAACCCCTTGAAGTCGAAAAACGGCTCACCACCTTGGTCTCGAAGGCGCTGGAAACCCGGGCCTTCCGGACCGCCGACGACGCCAATCCGGGTCGTCAAGGGTCTGAACAGATTGAACAACCTTGCTTGAAGAGAAGGATTGTCACCATGCGTACGATCGACCTGTCCCCCCTGTATCGCTCCGTCGTCGGTTTCGACCGGCTGGCCGCCCTGCTGGACGCCGCCTCGAGCGAAGCCGCCTCCGGCTACCCCCCGTACAATATCGAGCGCACCGCCGAGAACGCGTACCGCATCGAGATCGCTGTCGCCGGCTTCAAGCCGGAAGAACTCGGCATCGAGGTGAAGGAAAACCTTCTCACCGTCACCGGCCGCAAACCGGCCAATGACGAGGCCAAGCGCTACCTCCATCGCGGCCTGGCCGAGCGCAACTTCGAGCGCCGCTTCCAGCTGGCCGACTATGTGATCGTGACCGACGCCGCGCTCTCGGACGGCCTGCTGTCGATCTCGCTGAAGCGCGAACTGCCCGAGGCGTTGAAGCCCCGCACGATCGAGATCAAGTCGGCGGCTCCCCTGATCGAGGGCGACAAAGTCGAAGGCGAGAAGGCAGCCTAACACCACCTTCGCGCGTTATCGTATTTCCCCCTCCAGACTTTCAGGGCGGCGCCTCGGCGCCGCCCTTTTTTCTGGTCGCGGCGCGACGGTTCAGGCCGGCGTCAGGTCCAGGCCCTGCACCTGGCCGAGATCGCAGTCGCGCAGGCTTACACGGATCAGGCGCGCGCCGGTGAGGTCGGCGCCGCGCAGGTCGGCGCCGTCGAGCACCGCCTCGCTGAGGTCGGCGGCCTGCATCAGGGCGTAGCGTAGGCGGGCGGCCTTCAGATCGGCCAGGGTCTTGCGCTCGGGCCCCAGAGGCAGGGGCGAAAGGAGCGCCTGGCGCAGATCGGCCTTGGTCAGGTTGGCGCCCGCCAGCTTGGCGCCGCGCAGGTCCGCGCCGCGCAGGTTGGCCGCGCGCAGGTCGGCGTTGCGCAGGTCCGCGCCCTGCAACTGGGTTCCCGACAGGTCGATCCCGACCATGCAGGCCCCCGCCGCGCTCATCGCCGTCAGGCGCAGGCCCTTGAGACGGTCGCCCAGCGGGCGCAGGTCCTCGCCGTCCAGCCGGGCGGGCTGGCCTTCCTTGCCGCCGGTCCGACACCAGGCCTGGTTGGCCAGGCAGCGCTGGTGGATCTCCTCGGCGCGCGACAAGGCCTGTTCGGTCGAGGCCGCCAGGCAGCCTTGCATCGCCGCGCCGCTGAGGCGGGCGGTGGAGGTATCGACTCCGGTCATGACGGCGCCCGTGAGATTTGCGCCTTCAAGATTGGCGCCCTTGACGTCCGCCCCGTCCAGGATGGCGCCGCTCAGATTGGCTTCCTTGAGGTTGGCCCCCGACAGCTTGGCCCCGCGCAGCGAGCAGTCGCTGAAATCGGCCTTGAACGCCGAAACGCCCGCGAACTGCGAGCCGTCCAGGGTGGCGCCCGAGAAATTGACCTCGTCGGCCTCGCCGTTGCGAGTTTCGTGGCGGACGGTCTCGAACCCCTTCCGGGGATGCGGGATGGCCACCTGACCTTCCCGGAAATCGGCCTGGGTCAGGTCGGCCTGGGACAGGTTGGCGCCCCGCAGGCAGGCCCCTCGCAGGTCGGCGCGGACCAGCACCGCCTGGCGCAGGTCGGCCTGGCGCAGGTCGGCGCCGAACAGGTTGGCCCGCTCCAGCCGCGTACGGACCATGCGGCAACCGTCGAGGATGGAGGCGGAAAAGTCGGCGTCGGCCAGGTTGCGGAACGACAGGTCCAGGCCCGACAGGGTCATGAAGCGCAGCGAAGCGCGCTTGCCGCCCTGCTTGCCCGTGACGAACTTCTCGTGCGCCGAGACGATCATGTCGAGCTCGGCCTGGCTCAGACGCCGCCGCCCCGCGATGCTCTGCGCCGCGCTCATGTCTTACGCTTCTCCCCCGAGAAACCCGTTGATCGGCTTGGGAAAATACCGGCGATCGACGAGCGAAGCGTTAAGGTCGCGCGCTTTTGCCGCAACTTTCGCGAAACAAGATGTGGAAAATTCGCTGTCAGCGATAACAGCCCGCTAGATCACGTCGTCCAGGCCGCGAGCGCCCATGCGGATCGCGCCGGTGACGTCGACGTCCTTGAGCAGGGCGTTGGTGAAGTTGGCGCGCGACAGGTCGGCGCCGCTCAGGCAGGCCTGGCGCAGGTCGGCCCGGGCGAAGTCGGCGTTGGTCAGCAAGGCGCCGGTCAGGTCGCTGGGCAGCAGGCGGTCGCGGCCGATCAGCAACGGACCCAGCTGGGCCTCGCGCAGGTCCGACCCGGCCAGCTTGGCGCCCTTGAGACGCGCGCCCCGCAGGTCGGCCCGGCGCAGGTTGCACGAGCGCAGGTCGGCGCCTTCCAGCTGCGCGCCTTGCATCTGCACGCTTTCCATGTCCAGGCCGTAGAACACCGCGCCCTTGGCCGACAGGGCCGTCAGGTTGAAGCCCCGCACGGACTTCAAATTGCGCAGGTCGGCCTTGTCGAACACCGAGGGCGCGCCCTCCGCCCCGCCGGTCTCGCACCAGCGGGCATGGTCGGCGATCATCTGCTCGTAGGGCATGTCGGACACGTCCTTGCCCGCCGCCTTGTCGGTCAGGGCGCCGTCCATGTTGGTGTCGTTGATGTTCCAGGACATGGTCTTGGCGCCGACCAGGACCGCGTTGCGCAGGTCGGCCCCAACCAGGTTGGCGCCCGACAGGTCGGCCCCGGCCAGGTTCGCCCCGTTGAAATTGGCCTGCTTGAGATTGGCCCGCACCAGCTTGGCGTCCTTGAGGATCGCGTCGCTGAAGTCGGCCTTGGTGGCGATGATGCCCGACAGCCGCGAGCGCTCCAGGTTGGCGCCGGCCAGGATCGCGCCGGTCGCCTGCGCCTCGCGCTGGACGGGCTCGATGATGCGGTAGCCTTCCTTGCGGTCGGCGGCGGCGATTTGACCTTCGCGCAGGTCGGCCTCGAACAGATCGGCGCCGGTCAGGTTGGCGCCGCGCAGGCTGGAGCCGCGCAGGTCGGCGCGGCGCATCGAGGCGTCGGTCAGGTCCGAGCCTTGCATGTCCGCGCCGTACATGTTGGCGTTGTCGAGCTTGGTCTTCCGCAGGTCGCAGCCGACCATCAAGGCGCCGGTGAAATCGGCGTCGCACAGGTTGCGCCCGGTGACCGACAGGCCCGACAGATCGCAGAAGGCGAAGACGGCGCGCGCCCCGCCCATCCGGGCCGACCACAGACGGTCATGCCTGGCGCAGATCACGTCGACGTCGTGCTGCGTCAGGCGCTTGTGCTCTTGGCCTGCCGCGGGAGGGGCGCTCATGATGGCTCGTATCGACTCCCCGAAGGGCTGGACCCATACCATGCGCGCGCCGCATTAACGCTGCGTTTCCAAGCATTTCGGGACATTTTGACGCGGTTTGCCCGAATGTCCCGAACGTCGGATCAGCGCGCCGCCGGCAGCGGCTGGGCCCGGCTTTCGTCGAGGTAGCGGGCGCCGGTCGGGCGCAGGCCGCCGTCCAGGTCGATGACCAGCGGATTGCCGGTTGGGATCTCGACATGGACGATGTCGGCGTCGGGCACGTCGAACAGATGCTTGACGATGGCCCGCAGCGAATTGCCGTGCGCGGCCACCAGGATCGTCTCGCCGGCCGCCAGCTTGGGGGCGATGGCCGCTTCCCAATAGGGCAGCACGCGGACCAGGGTGGTCTTCAGGCTTTCGGTGCTGGGCAGGTCCTTGCCGGCATAGCGGCGGTCCTTGGCGAAGTCGTATTCGCCGCCCGGCGCCAATTCCGGCGGCGGGATGTCATAGGACCGGCGCCAGATGGTCACTTGCTCCTCGCCGTGCTTCTGCGCGGTCTCAGCCTTGTTCAGCCCGGTCAGGCCGCCGTAGTGGCGCTCGTTCAGCCGCCAGTCCTTGGTCACCGGCACGAAGCTCTGACCAGCGGCGTCCAGCGCCAGGTTGCAGGTGCGGATGGCGCGGGTCTGGACCGAGGTGAAGGCCTCGTCGAGATCGATGCCGGCGGCCTTGATCAGCTCGCCGCCCTTGCGGGCCTGGGCCTCGCCCTCGGCGGTCAGGTCGACGTCCACCCAGCCGGTGAAACGGTTTTCGAGATTCCATTGGCTCTGGCCGTGGCGCAGCAGGACGAGAACGGGCATCGGACCTCCAGGATATGACGCAGGGCGGGCTAAGCCCCGGCCGGCTCCACGTCAAGCGCCCCGCCCTTTCCTCGCCCCTCTCTCGCCCTTCTCTCCTCCGGGCGGCATGCTATAGGCAGGCCATGCCCGATCGCATCCTCATGCCCTTCCTGGCGCTCATCGGCCTGGCCCTTGTCGCGTTCTCGCTCGTCTGGCCGCAGGGTTATGGCGCCCGCTCGCCGGATCCGTTCGGCTCGGTCCCGATCCAGCAGACGCCGGAAATGCAGGCCAAGATCCAACGCGAGAAGGACGCCGCGGCCCACCGCGACCAGCAAGCTCGCCAGCAGGTGGGCGACGCCCGCGAAGCGGCGACGATCGCCCCGTGAGCGCCTCCATCAACGCCTTCGACGCCATAGCCGTCGGCCAGCGGGTCCTGAACGCCGAGGCCCAGGCCCTGGCGCTGCTGTCGGCGTCGCTGGACGAATCGTTCGTCCGCGCCGTCGAAACCCTGTTCGACGCCCGGGGCCGAGTGGTCTGCACCGGGGTCGGCAAGTCCGGCCACGTGGCCCGCAAGATCGCCGCCACCCTGGCCTCGACCGGCTCGCCGGCCATGTTCGTGCACGCCGCCGAGGCCAGTCATGGCGACCTGGGCATGATCGGCCAGGGCGACGTGGTGCTGGCCCTGTCGAAGTCGGGCGAGGCCCGCGAGCTGTCAGACACCCTGGCCTATGCCAAGCGGTTCTCGATCCCGATCATCGCCGTCACCGCCGTGGCCGACAGCCAGCTGGGCCGGGCGGGCGACGTCCTGCTCCTGCTGCCCGACGCGCCCGAGGCGACGTCGGAGGTCAGCGCCCCGACCACCTCGACCACCCTGCAGATGGCCCTGGGCGACGCCCTGGCCGTGGCGCTGCTGGAGCGGCGCGGCTTCACGGCCACCGACTTCCGCGTCTTCCATCCGGGCGGCAAGCTGGGCGCCATGCTGCGCACGGTCGGCGACCTGATGCATGGCGAGGGCGAGCTGCCCCTGACCCGCGAGGACGCCTCGATGTCCGAGGCGCTGCTGGTGATGAGCGAAAAGCGGTTCGGCGCGGTCGGGGTGGTCGCCCCGGACGGCGCGCTCAGCGGCCTGATCACCGACGGCGACCTGCGCCGTCACATGAACGGGCTGATGGACCATGTGGCCGGCGAGGTCATGACCCGCGCCCCCCTGACCATCACGCCCGGGGCCCTGGCGGCCGAGGCGCTGAAGCTGATGAACGAGCGGCGGATCACCGTGCTGTTCGTCGTCGACCAGGACCGCCCGGTCGGCATCCTGCACGTCCACGACCTGCTGCGGGCCGGGGTGATCTGATCGCCGGGGACATCTGCGCCCCCTTGATCCGCTCATCCCGGCGAATGCCGGGACCCAGATCCTAGAGTGGTGTGGTTGACTGGAAAGGCGCTGAGTGGACGGCGTCGGCCTCGAAGCCATTCCATCTGGGTCCCGGCGTTCGCCGGGATGAGCGGGGCTTGGAGGCGCGCGCCGGCGCCCTTCCGTCGGTGGAAGCCGACAGGCTTGGGGAGGCGGCGGAGCGTCCGGGCCATGCCCGGATGATTGTTTTTGGAGAGTACCGTTTCGACAGGATCCGAACGCTCCGCGCGGCCTTCGGACGAAAGCCTTCGGATCGCGGATTTTTAACCCGCTCCGATGGAGGCCCCCGGCGGGCGGAGGGGCGACGAAACCCCGTCCGGACCGCGCGGGCGATTTCAGCCCGCGCCTGGCGCGCCCGACCTTCGACGCCGAAGACTTGATCCCGCCGTCCGGTCCGGGCCGCCCGAAGTCCCAATCCAAGGACCCCCACGTCCCGCCGACCGGCTCGATGGAGCCCGCGACGCCGGCCGACGGACGCTTCCCGCTCGACCGCCCCCGCCGCACGTCGAGGTCGCCGGCCGGACGTCCTCCCCTGCGACAGGGCGAGGACCAGTATGCGGGCGGTTTGAAGCGCGATGCGCCGAATTCGCGAACGCTCTTCGATGTCGAGCGCAAGACTTTGATTTCGTTGACCTCGAACCACTCCTATCCTCGCCGTCCAGCGGGGAAACAGGCCCGCCGGTCCCCCTCGGCGCTTGTGGAAGCGCCCATATGTCGTACGAAGCTTAAGCAGGGCTATCGCCTATGGATTTGCTGAGAAGGCAACCGTCATCCGGCCTCGGGACGCGCAAGCGGCCCGCCTAACGGCGGGTGGCGCGCAGCGCGAAGATCCGGGATGACAGCCGTTTTTGGCCATATGCAATAGCCCTCGAACCCTACGGCCCCGAGATCATGCGACACACCCTCGTCCAGGCCCTGCGCGGCCGCCAGCCGATCCGCCCCCAGGACATCCTGCGCTCGGGCCTGGGGGCTCTGGTCGGCATTCCCGCCACCGGCCTGCTGGCCCACCTGATCGCCAGCGGCCAGCCGTCGGCGGTTCCCCTGCTGATCCCGCCGATCGGCGCCTCGGCGGTGCTGGCCTTCGCGGTGCCGGCCAGCCCCCTGGCCCAGCCGCGCGCCGTCATCGGCGGCAACATGATCTCGGCCCTGGCCGGTGTCACCTGCGCCCTGGCCTTCCATCCGCATCCGGCCCTGGCCGCCGCCGCCGCCGTGGCCAGCGCGATCGTCGCCATGGGCCTGCTGGGCTGCCTGCACCCGCCCGGCGGGGCCGTCGCCCTGGGCGCGGCCCTGGTCGCCGGCCCGGTCGGCCCCGCCGCGTACGGCTACGTCTTCGTGCCGGTGGGGCTGTGCTCGGTCCTGCTGGTGCTGTGCGCCATGGCCTATGCGCGCGGCGTCGGGCGATCCTATCCGCACCGCGTCCCGCCGCCCGCCAACGCCCACGACACCAAGGACGCCCCACCCCTGCGGCGCGTGGGCTTCACCCAGGCCGACATCGACAACGCCCTGGCCCACTATGGCGACCTGCTGGACGTCGATCGCCAAGACCTGGACGCCCTGTTCCGCGAGGTCGAGCTGCAGGCCCACCGGCGGATCCACGCCCACATCCTGTGCAGCGACATCATGTCCCGCGACGTGCTGAGCGTGGACCTGCACCAGACCGCCGAAAGCGCCCTGGCCTACATGCGCGCCCACGACCTGCGCAGCGCCCCGGTGGTCGACGCCGACCGCAAGGTGGTCGGCATGGTGCGCCGCGCCGAACTGCAGACCGGCCGGGAGGGCCCGGTCGAGGCCGTGCTGGACCCGTTCGTGCACAAGGTGCGGCCGGGCACGGCGATCGAGGCCCTGCTGCCGATCCTGTCCAGCGGAACGGCGCACGAGGCCATGGTGGTCGACGAGAACCGCGTCCTGCTGGGGATCATCACCCAGACCGACCTCTTGGGCGTGCTCTACCGGGCCCATATCGTCGAGGCGGTGGCGCTGCAGCGGGCCGAGGCGTCCAGCGCGATCGACCCGGCGATCTAGGGACCGCGCGGCCCCAGGTCCGGGTCTGCGCCCTTCCCCTCGCCGTCGAGGAAGGCCAACGCCGTGTCGACGAGACCTGGCGCATCGGACATCTCGTAGTGGGTGACGCCCGGCAGGATCGCCAGCCGGTGGCGGGCCATGCCGGCCCCGTCCCAGCCCGCGTCGCGCAGGCCCCCGCCGAGCAGCTGGTAGAAGCGGACGATGTGTTCGGGCTCGAACATGTCGCTGTCGCCATAGACCAGCAGCGTGGTCGGCTTCAGAGCCTTGGCGTCCTCCGACCAGTCGTAGGGTCGGCGGATGGCCTCGCCCATGCGCGCGACGAATTCGGGAAAGTCCTCCACCCGCGGCGCCACGGCCTTGTAGGCCGCGTACATCGGGGTCTGCATGAAACTGGCCGCGCTGTCGCGGGTGACGGCCTTCTGCTGCTCGCGAATGTCCGCGTAGAAACCGGTATTGGCATAGGGCGCGGAGGCCAGGACCAGCCGGTTCACCACGTCGGGATGCTGGACCGCCAGGCGGAAGGCGACCATGCCGCCGAATGAGAAGCCCAGGACGTCCACCCGCTCGAAGCCGAGGGCGCGCACCACGGCGGCCATGTCGTCGCCCATGGCGACGGCGTCGATCGGCCGGTTGGTGAGCGCGGTGCGACCGTGGCCGTAGAGGTCGACGGCGATCACCCGCCGCCCCGTCGTCAGCCTTCCCAGAACGGGGCCGAACATCTCGATCGTGCCGAACCCGCCATGCAGCAGGAGCAGCGGCGCGCCCGTTCCCGGGTCTTGGGGGCCGTGGATCTCATAGCCGTAGCGGACGCCACCCGCCTCGACATGGCCCTGCTGGATCTGGTTCATCATCGGTCCTCCGCCGTTCGCCTTGCCAGGACGGCCGGGCGGGACGCGATCCGACAACCGCCTGCGAAAATTTGGACGGGTTCGTTCCAGGGCCGTCGCCGGACATGCCCTTGGCGGCCGCGGCCGAGGCTGCCTCGGCGCATCAAGCCGGTTGCGCTCGCGCGGCCGTCGGGTGATGGAATCGCGCCGCGCGGGAGGATCTCGACCATGATCACGGTTTTCGGCGAAGGGCGGGGATTCCGCGTCGTCTGGCTGCTGGAGGAGATGGGGCTTCCCTACCGGCTGAGGCCGGTGGACATGCTGGCCGGCGTCGAGAACGACCCGGACTATCTGGCGGTCAACCCGGCCGGGTTCATCCCGGCGATCCAGGACGGCGACGCGACGATGGTCGAGTCGATCGCGATCATGGAATACCTGCTGGCCCGCTATGGACCGGCGCCGCTTGCGCCGGACCCTCGCGATCCCGCCTTCCCCGCCTACCAGCAGTTCCTGCACCTCGGCGAGGCCGGCCTGGCCACGCCCATGTACTTCGTCGTCGTCAGCCGCCACTTCGCGCCCGAGGCCGAGCGGCGAAACTGGGGCGCCGGCAAGGCGCTGGAAGTCTTCGAGAGCCGGCTGGGCCTGGTGACCCGGCAGTTGGCGCGCTCGCCCTACCTCGCGGGCGAGGCGTTCACGGCGGCCGACATTTCGGTGACCTACGCCCTGGAGTTCGCCCAGCGGACCGGCTGCTTCACCCTCGGCGAGGCCGAGAAGGCCTATGTCGCCCGCACCACCGGACGCGACGCCTACAGACGCGCCATGGACACCTGCCAGGCCACCAAGGCCTGGGCCGCAGAGGCCGCCGCTCGATGACCAAGCACCGAATCTACACCACCAGCTTCGCCAGCGTTTATCCGCTCTACGTCGCCAAGGCGGAGAGAAAGGGGCGCACCAAGGCCGAGGTCGACGCGATCATCCTCTGGCTGACGGGCTTCAGCCAGGAGGCGTTCGACGCCCAGCTCGCGGCGAAGACGGACTTCGAGACCTTCTTCGCCCAGGCTCCTGGCCTCAACCCCGCACGGACCGGCATCAAGGGCATGATCTGCGGCGTGCGCGTCGAAGAGATCGCCGAGCCGTTGATGCGCGAGATCCGCTACCTGGACAAGCTCGTCGACGAACTGGCCAAGGGCAAGGCGATGGACAAGATCCTGCGCCGCGCGGAGGCCTGAGCGTCGCCGGCCCCTACATCCCGGCCAGCGTCTCGCGCACCTTGGCCGCCAGCTGCCGCGGCTCGAACGGCTTCATCCCGTAGCCGGCCGCGCCCAGCTGCATGGCCTGGACGATGCGGTCCAGGCGGCCGTCGCCGGTCAGCATCAGGACGGGCAGCGCCGCGCCGTTCGGGGAGTCCTTGATCGCCCTGAGGCCGTCCAGGCCGCTCTGCCCGGGCATGCGCACGTCCAGCAGCGCCAGGACCGGCGTCTCGCGCGCCAGGGCCGCTAGGACCCCCTCCACCGACCCGAAGGCGCGCACGGCGAAGCCCTCGCGCTCCAGCGCGATCTGGATCAGCTCCAGCGTGGCGGCGTCGTCGTCGGCGACAAAGATCAGGGGCGGCGCGAACGGCATGGAAAAGCCTTAACGTCCAAGCTTGGCCAGCGGAAGACCGCCGCCCGACTTTCGTCAGCGCGTGCCGAACGTCCGGTCGCCGGCGTCGCCCAGGCCCGGCACGATATAGCCATGGTCGTTCAGCTCGGCGTCCACCGCCGCCGTCCAAATCGGCACGTCGGGATGGGCGGCGCGCAGGGTCTCCACGCCCTGGACCGAGGCCACCAGGCAGACGAAGCGCAGGTCGGTCACGCCCGAGCGCTTGAGCAGGTTCAGGGCCGCCACCGCCGTGTGGCCGGTGGCCAGCATCGGGTCGACCACGATGACCAGCCGGTCGGCGATGTCCTCGGGGGTCTTGTAGTAGTACTCCACAGCCTCCAGCGACTCCGGGTCGCGGAACAGGCCGATGTGCGCCACCCGGGCCGAGGGCACCAGGTCCAGCATGCCCTCGGCCATGCCCAGGCCGGCCCGCAGGATGGGGGCGAAGACCAGCTTCTTGCCGGCGATCTCCTCGGCCGTGGTCGGCGCCACCGGGGTCTGGATCTCGACCGTGTGGGTCGGCAGGGCGCGGGTGACCTCGTAGCACAGCAGGGTCGCCGTCTCGCGCATCAGGGCGCGGAAGGTCTTGGTCGAGGTCTCCCGGTCGCGCATCCGGGTCAGCTTGTGCCGGACCAGAGGGTGGTCGACGATGGTGACGCCTTGCATGGCCAGATCTTCCTCTCACGGGAGGCCGCACACCCGCGCCCGTCCCGCCGCACCAAGTGCCGCGTCGAGCCCTTCGCGCCAAGCGGAAATCGTCAGCCCTTCGCGCCGTAGGCGGCGAGGAACACCTTGACGGCCGGCAGCACCTCGCGGTCGATTTCCTCCGGCGTCGGCTCGGCCATGGCGTTGCACAGCCGCGCCTTCAGCATGCGGTTCTGGCAAAGACCGATGAACTGCTGCGCGGCGTGGACCGGGTCGTCGATCTCCAGCTGCCCGCTGTCGACCGCCTTCTGCAGGGTCGCGCCCAGCAGTTTCGCCCCGCTCCTGGGGCCCGCCTCGAAAAACGCCTGGCCGATCTCGGGCGTGCGCTGGGCCTCGGCCACGATCACCCGGAAATTGGCCATGCTGAAATCGCTCAGCACGATGGACAGGTAGATCCGCCCCGTCTTGATCAGCGCCTCGCGGATGTCGCCCAGTTCGCCCTCGATCTCGAACATGGCGTCGCGCTGCCAGGCGCAGTGGCGCACCACATAGGCGGCGAACAGCTGCTCCTTGTTCTTGAAGTAGTTGTAGAGCGTGCCCTTGGACCCGCCGAGCCGGGCGGCGATCGTCGACATGGACGCGTTGGCGTAGCCCTCCTCCAGGAACACGTCGCTGGCGACGTCGAGGATGGCTTCGCGGCGGGCGTCTCGGTCGAGACGCGGTTTCACGTCCTGCATCATTTCTTTTCCTTCGGGACCCCCCTTGATCCCGTCAAGCTCGCAGTTATATCAGCGCCTCCATATGACCGTACAGTACGGTCAATTCAAGGTCAGTCGCCGATGACGCCCAACGCCCTGGACAAGCCCCCCGCCTCCAAGTCGCCGGGATCGCGCGCGATCGGGACCACGGTTTCGATCCTGCTGGCCGCCCTGCTGACCAGCGCCTGCGCGACCATGCCGGCCGCGACGCCGGCCCGGGTCGCCAAGGCCCCCGAGGCCTACGCCACGGCCCAAACCCTGGCCGCTTCCGACATCGCCGCCTGGCCGGCCGACGCCTGGTGGAAGGCCTATGGCGACGCCCAGCTGGACGCCCTGGTCGACGAGGCCCTGGCCGGCTCGCCCACCCTGGCCCAGGCCGAGGCCCGCCTGCGCCGCGCCCAGGCCCTGGCCAACCAGGCCAAGGCCGCCCAACTGCCCAGCGTCGGCGCCAACGGCGGCGTCGAACGATCCAAGCAGAGCTACAACAACGGCATCCCCGCCGACTTCGTGCCCCAGGGCTACAACGACTACGGCCGGCTGAGCCTGGACTTCAGCTGGGAACTGGACTTCTGGGGCAAGAATCGCGCCGCCGTCGCCGCCGCGACTTCCGAGGCCAAGGCCGCCCAGGCCGACGCCGCCCAGGCCCGGCTGATGCTGGCCACGTCGGTCGCCGCCGGCTACGCGGATCTGGCCCGCCTCTACGCCGAGCGCGACGTGGCCGAACGGTCGGTGGCCCTGCGGCAGGAGACCCTGACCCTGGTCAGCGACCGGGTGACCAACGGCCTCGACACCCGCGGCGAGCTGCGCCAGGCCGAGGCCGGTCCGCCCAACGCCCGCGCCGAGCTGGCCGCCATCGACGAGCAGATCGCCCAGGCCCGCAACGGCCTGGCCGCCCTGCTGGGCGCGGGTCCCGACCGCGGCCTGGCCATCGCCCGCCCCTCGGCCGCCGCCCTCAAGCCGTTCGGCCTGCCCGCCAACCTCGCCGCCGACCTGATCGGCCGCCGCCCCGACGTGGTCGCCGCCAAGTGGCGGGCCGAGGCCGCCAGCAAGAGGATCGGCCAGGCCAAGGCCGCCTTCTATCCGAACGTCAACCTGGCCGCCGCCATCGGCGTGCAGTCGCTGCACCTGGACAAGCTGTTCGACAGCGGCTCGGACGTCGGCAGCGTCGGCCCCGCCGTCAGCCTGCCGATCTTCGAGGGCGGGCGGCTGAAGGCCAATCTGCGCGCCGCCGAGGCCGATCGCGACGGCGCCGTGGCCGCCTACGACTCGGCCGTCACCCAGGCCCTGCGCGACGTCGCCGACGTGGCCGCCAGCGAGCGGGCCCTGAGCACCCGGCTGACCGAAAGCCGCGCCGCCCTGGCCGCCAGCGAGGACGGCTTCCGCATCGCCAAGCTGCGCTACCAGGGCGGCCTGTCGACCTACCAGAACGTGCTGATCGCCGAACAGGCGGTGCTGTCCCAGCGGCGGATCGTCGCCGACCTGGAAAGCCGCGCCCTGACCCTGGACGTCGCCCTGGTGCGCGCCCTGGGCGGCGGCTTCACCCCCGCCTGACCCCAGCCCGCTCCCCCTTTCTTCGCCCTTTCGCTTTTCGCGCCTTCAGGACCTCTCCCATGGCCGACACCACCGCCTCCCCCGCCCAATTCGCCGCCAAGCCCAAGGCCAGTCGCCGCCAACTGCTGACCGGCCTGGCCGGCGTGGTCGTGGTCGGCGTCGCCGCTTGGGGCCTCTACCAGGTCCTCGTGGGCTCGCATCACGTCGAGACCGACAACGCCTATGTCGGGGCCGAGGTCGCCCAGGTGACGCCGTTGGTCAGCGGACCGGTCGCCAAGGTGCTGGTCTCCGAGACCCAGACCGTGACCGCCGGCCAGCCGCTGGTGGTGCTCGACGACGCCGACGCCAAGATCGCCGTGCTCGCCGCCCAGGCCGCTCTCGGCCAGGCCCAGCGCAAGGTGCAGGGCTATTTCGCCAGCGACGACGCCCTGGCCGGCCAGGTGGCGGCCCGCGACGCCGACATCGCCCGCGCCGCCGCCGCCGTGACCGGCGCCCAGGCCAGCCTCGAACAGGCCCGGGTCGAGCTCTCGCGCCGCAAGGCCTTGGCGGACTCCGGCGCGGTCTCCGGCGAGGAGCTGACCACCGCCCAGAGCCAGTTCACCAACGCCCAGTCGGCCCTCGTCGAGGCCCGTGCGGCCCTCGCCCAGGCCAAGGCCACCCGCGCCGCCGCCGAGGGCAGCCGCGAGGTCAACACCGCCCTGATCTCGGGCCTGCCGGCCAGCAAGAACCCGGAGATCGCCGCCGCCGAGGCCCGCCTGGCCAGCGCCCAGCTGGCCCTGGACCGCACGGTGCTGCGCGCGCCCCTGGCCGGCGTCGTGTCCAAGAAGAACGTCCAGGTCGGCCAACAGGTGCAGGTCGGCGCGCCGCTGATGGCCGTCGTCCCGACCACCGACGCCTTCGTCGACGCCAACTTCAAGGAAGTGCAGCTGGACAAGGTCCGCATCGGCCAGCCGGTGGTCCTGACCTCCGACCTCTACGGCGGCGGCGTGAAGTTCCACGGCCGGGTGAAGGGCCTGTCGGGCGGCACCGGCTCGGCCTTCTCGCTGATCCCGGCCCAGAACGCCTCGGGCAACTGGATCAAGGTGGTCCAGCGCCTGCCCGTCCGCATCGCCCTGGATCCGGCCGAGCTGAAGGACCATCCGCTACGCGTAGGCCTGTCGATGAAGGCCGCCATCGACATCTCCAAGTAAGCGTTTTCGTCTGATCCCAAGGAGCGCCGCATGGCCGCCCAGGACTCCCCCGCCGCCGATGGCGCCGCTCCAGCCGGGCCAGCGCCGCTGACCGGCACGATGCTGGCGGTCACCTCGATCGCCCTGGCGCTGGGCACCTTCATGCAGGTGCTCGACAGCACCATCGCCAACGTCTCGATCCCGACCATCGCCGGCAATCTGGGCGTCAGCACCAGCCAGGGCACCTGGGTGATCACCTCGTTCGCCGTGGCCAACGGCGTCTCGGTGCCGCTGACCGGCTGGCTGATGGGCCGCTACGGCGTGGTCAAGACCTTCATCGTCTCGGTGCTGTTGTTCACCCTGGCCTCGTTCCTGTGCGGGATTTCCTGGAACCTGCCGTCGCTGATCGGCTTCCGCATCCTGCAGGGCCTGGTCTCGGGTCCGATGATCCCGGGTTCGCAGGCCCTGCTGATCATGATCTTCCCGCCCAATAAGCGGGGCACGGCCCTAGCCATTTGGTCGATGACCACCCTGGTGGCGCCGATCTGCGGGCCGATCCTGGGCGGCTACATCTCCGACAACCTGGCCTGGCCCTGGATCTTCCTGATCAACGTGCCGGTCGGCCTGATCTGCGCCTTCCTGTGTTGGCGCGGCATGAGCAACCGCGAGACCCCGACGCGCAAGGTCCCGATCGACACCACCGGCTTCATGCTGCTGCTGGTCTGGGTGGGAGCCCTGCAGGTGATGCTCGACACCGGCAAGGACGTCGACTGGTTCAATTCGCCGGCCATTGTCGTCGAAACCCTGGTGGCTATCGTCGGCTTCATCGCCTGGCTGATCTGGGAGCTGAACGAAAAGCACCCGATCGTCGACCTGTCGCTGTTCAAGTCGCGAAACTTCGCCCTGGGCACCGTGGCCCTGTGCCTGGGCTATGCGGTGTTCTTCGGCAGCAACCTGCTGCAGCCGCTGTGGCTGCAGACCCGGATGGGCTACATCGCCACCTGGGCTGGGCTGGTGGCGGCGCCGAGCGGCGTGGTCGCCGTGATCCTGACCCCGTTCGCCGCCCGCCTGATGCAGAAGGTCGACGCCCGCTGGACCGCCACCCTGTCGATGGCCGCCTTCGCGCTGTCGTTCTACATGCGCTCGGGCTTCACCCCGGACGTCGACTTCAAGGCCCTGGTCTGGCCGATGCTGGTGCAGGGCGTGGCGATGAGCACCTTCTTCATCTCGATGGTGACCATTTCGCTGAACGGCGTGCCGCCTCACCAACTGCCGTCGGCCTCGGGCCTGTCGAACTTCTCGCGGATCACCGCCGGCAGCTTCGCCGCCTCCCTGACCACCACGATCTGGGACCGCAGCGAGGCCCTGCACCAGACCCGGCTGGCCGAGACCATGGCCTCCAACGACCCAGCCTGGCTGCAGGCGGTGGAGCGCATGCAGGCGGCGGGTCTGAGCCACGCCCAGGCGGTCGGCGCGGCCACCGGCCAGGTCGTCAACCAGGCCTATTTGCTGGCCACCGTTGACTTCTTCCGCGCCTCGGCCTGGCTGACGGTGCTGCTGATCCCCTGCATCTGGCTGACCAACAAGGCGATGAGCGGCGGCGGCGCGCCTCCGGCGGCGGACTAGCCGGCGGAGCCCTACCTTTCCGGCACGACGGCGCTTAGGATGGCGCCGTCGAAAGGGTTGAGACGAAGATGACGACGACGGCGGCCGCCAATCCCCTGCGCCTCTACCAGCGGGTGGCCGCGGACATCGGCCAGGCCATCGCCGACGGCCGCCACCAGCCGGGCCAGCGCCTGGCTTCCGAGCGCGACTTGGCCGAGGCGTTCGGCGTCAGCCGCCCGACCATCCGCCGGGCCGTCATCGCCCTGGAGATGCGCGGCCTGCTGGAAGCCCGCCAGGGCTCGGGCGTCTATGTCCGCGCCGGAGGCCAAGCCGCCCCACCGCCGCGCGACCTGGACATCGGGGCCTTCGACCAGGCCGAGGCCCGCCGCCTGTTCGAGGGCGAGGCCGCCGCCCTGGCCGCCACCCTGATCACCGACGAGGAGCTGGCCTATCTCGAGACCCTGGTCGCCGAGATGAACAGCGAGAAGTCGACCAAGGAACAGTCCGAACTGGCCGACCGCCAGTTCCACATCACCATCGCCCAGGCCACCCGCAACAGCGCCATCGTCCGCGTGGTCGAGAACACCTGGGACCTGCGCTACAAGTCGCGCCTGTGCATGCAGATGCTGGAAAAAGCCCGGCACGTGCGCAAGCGGCCGCTGAACGACGAGCACCAGGACATCATCGAGTCCCTGCGCACCCGCGACCCCAAGGCCGCCCGCGCCGCCATGCAGACCCATCTGGGCGGGCTGATCGAGAACCTGCTACTGACCGCCGAGCTGGAGGCCATGGAGCAGACCCGCGAACGCCTGGCCATCAAGCGCGAAGAAATCGCGCTGCGGGCGGCCAGCGCGGCGAAGTAACGCGCGTCCCTACCGAAACCGCGTCCATCATTGTCCTCCCGGAAAGCGCGTCGCGCTTGTCCGGGATCCAGGTGAACCGCACCGCGTCAGCCTAGTCCCCTGGTTCCCGGACAGCCTCTGCGAGGCTTCCGGGATGACAACCTGTTCTGGCCTTAGCCTGCCGGCCGATCCGCCGCGGGGGCCGCCGGCGCGGCGGGCGCGGCAGGGACCGCGATGACCGGAGCGGCGGGCGGGGCGTCGGAAGCCGGCGCCGCGGCGTCGGCCGGCGACGGGACCTCGCCGTTGGGCGGAACCGCGCCCTCCACCGGCGTTCCGTCGGGGTTCAGCAACAGCGTCGGGTCCTCGGCCGCCGAAACGGCGTCGTCGCCTTCGGGTTCGGCCGCCCTGGGGGCGTCACGGTTCACGGCGTAGGTGGCCACGCTCTTCCAGATCTTGGCGGGCAACCCGCCGCCGACCACGCCGTTCATGGGGCTGTTGTCGTCGTTGCCCACCCAGACCCCGATCACTAGGTCGCCGACATAGCCGACGAACAGGGCGTCGCGGGAATCCTGGCTGGTGCCGGTCTTGCCGAACGCGCCGGGGATCGCCGCCTCGATCCCGGTGCCGCGCTGAGTGGCCGAGCGCAGCAGGTCGCGCATGCTGGCCAGTTCAGCCTTGGTCAGTGGGTGGACGTTGGCGGGCTTCTTCCAGTCGGCCAGGCCGTGCGGGATGATCGGCGCCTCGCCGGCGTCAATGGCCGCATAGGCCGCCGTCAGCCGCACCAGGCTCATCGGACCCGTGCCCAGGGCCAGGGTCAGGTCGTCCGGAATCGGGTCGGTGATCCCCAGGTCGCGCGCCGTCTTGACGATCGGGTCGCGCCCGATGTCGTGGGCCAGGCGCACGGCCGCCACGTTGGACGAAGCGGCGAAGGCGGTGATCAGCGGCACCTCGCGGCCGGCGTACTTGCCCTCGTGGTTCTTGGGCGTCCAGCCGCTGACCTGGACCGGCGCGTCGAGGATCGGGCTGGTCGGGGTCATGCCCTGGCGGATAGCCGCCAGATACACGAACAGCTTGAAGGCCGAGCCCGGCGGGCGCTGGGCGTCGGCGCGGTTGAACTGGCTGACCTTGTAGTCGCGGCCGCCGACCATGGCGACGATCCGGCCGTCGGTGCGCATGGCCACGATCGCGCCCTGGGTGACGTTCAGCGCCTTGCCGTCGCGGGCGATGGCCTGGTCGAGGATCTTCTCGGCCTGGGCCTGCAGGCGGGGGTCCAGCGTCGTGCGCACCACCGTCTCGCCATAGGTGTTCTCGAACACCGCCTTGGCCTGGGGGAACACCCAGTCGGCGAAGTAGGAGCCCGTGGGCAGCTTCGAGCGCCCCGCCTGGACATGGACCTCCTGGACCGCGCGGGTCGCCTGGGCCTGGGTGATCACCCCGGTGTCGACCATCGCGCCCAGCACGGTCTTCATCCGCGTCTTGGCGCCGTCGAAGTTCTCGGTGGGCGCCCAGCGGGACGGGGCCTTGACCAGGCCCGCCAGCATCGCCGCCTCGCCGACCGTCAGCTGCTCGGGAGCCTTGTCGAAATAGTGCCGCGAGGCCGCGCCCAGGCCGAACGTGCCGTCGCCGAAATAGACCGACGACAGGTAGCGCGACAGGATCTCGTCCTTGGACAGGCGGGCGTCCAGATAAAGAGCGATCAGCACCTCCTGGATCTTGCGCCGGAAGGTGCGTTTGTTGGACAGGAAGGCGTTCTTGGCCAGCTGCTGGGTGATGGTCGAGCCGCCCTCGGACACCCCGCCCGCCTTGGCGTTGGCGCCCACGGCCCGCAGGATCGCCTTCGGATCCACGCCGACATGCTTGTAGAACCGCCGGTCCTCGATGGCGATGAAGGCCCCGGGGACGTAGGCGGGCAGCTTGGCGACGTCGACCGGCGCTTCCTTGTAGGACCCGCGACGGGCGATCGGCGAGCCGTCGGCGGCCACGATCACCAGGGTCGGGTTGGCCAGGGGCTCCAGCGCCCGGCCCAGCGGCAGGGACCACAGCAGCGAGGCGATGATCGCGATCACCACCGCCACGGTCGCAACCGCGCCGATCTGCCAGGGCCGGCGCTTCCAGATCGGCCGCTTGGTCGGCGGCGGCGCGGACGGCGGTTCGGCGGTTTCCGCGGCGGGCGGGTCGGCGGCCTCGGCCGGTTCGGCGGCGGGTGAAGCCGCTTCCGGACGTTCTGGCGCGATCGGATCGGGGATCTCTGCGTCGGCCGCGATCCGCCCAGCCGGTTGACCGGTGGCGAGGGAGGCCCTGGTCCTGCGGGCCTTTCGCTTGGGCGTCACCGCCTCGATCGCTTCGGCGGCCTCGTCCTCGACCTTGGTCGGCGGATCGATGGGTTCGCGGTCGTCGGCGGCGTCGGACATTCGGGTCGCACTCGTTCGGGCGAAAGTTCGTCAGGAAGAGCGCGGCACATAGCACAGGCGATCCGTCCAGCGGATGCCCCCGCGTCCCATGGCGCAAAAAATTGGCCGGCCCCGGGGACAGGGCCGGCCGACAGCGGAGGGACCGGTTCGGGAGATCTAGAAATTCACGTCCAGGCGCGCGCCGAAGTAGCGGAACGCGTCGCGGCCCGGGAACCAGGTCTTGCCCTGGGCCGTCGGGATGGCCGGATTGCTGTAGCCCGACGTGCCGTTGCCCAGGCCCTGGGCGTAGCGTTTGTCGAACAGGTTGTTGGCGAAGGCGGTCAGCTTGTACTTGCCGTCCCGGTCGGCGATCCCGACGGTCAGGTCGGTGACGCCGTAGGCCTTCTGGACCGTGCGCGGGTCCTGGCTGAGCGCGAAGTTGATGTCGTCCTGCCAGCGGACCGTGGCCCCGACGAAGGCCTTGAACGGCACATCGTCGGGCAGGTCGATATCGTACTGGCCGCCCAGGCTGAACTTGTACCTGGGGGTGTTGTTCAGGCGCTTGCCGTGCAGGTTCTGCACCCGGCCGTTGGTGCGGGGGGTGTTGTAGCAGACGCCGGGCGCGCCCACGAAGGCCGGGTCGGCGCTGACCGTGGTCGGCTGACCGCTGTAGCAGGGGCCGTTCGGGAAATCGACCACGGTGGCGTCGGTATAGGCGAAAGCGCCGTTCAGCCGGAAGTTCGAGGTGATCCGCGCCACGGCGTCCAGCTCCAGGCCCTGGGTGCGCAGGTGGCCGACGCTGTTGAGGAAGGTCAGAAAGGTGCCGTCGGGTAGGAACGACGTCACCGAGGTCTGGAAGCCGTGATAGTCGGCCCGGAACAGGGTGGCGTTGAAATAGATCCGGCGATCCAGCAGGCTGCTCTTGATGCCCAGCTCGTAGTTCTTGGCCGTTTCGGGGGGCACCGGCATCTGGGCGGCGATGCGGGCGTCGAAGGTGCTGACCAGGTCGTAGGCCTGGCCCTTGTAGCCGGTCGAATAGGTGGCGAAGGTCATGATGTCGGGCGTCCACCTGTACTGGACGCCGATCTTGCCGGTCACGGCGTCGTCCTGGTCGGACCGGCCGAACAGTTGGTGGGTCGTGGCCGCGCCCGGCGCGGTGCTGGCGAAGATCGTCTTGTCGAAGGTGTAGCGGATCTTCTGCCGATTGATCCGCGCGCCGCCGGTCAGGCTGAGCTTGTCGGTCAGGTCGAGGGTGGCGTTGGCGTAGGCCGAATAGTTCTCGTTGGTGCTCTGCGCCAGGTAGCGGGCCAGCTGCAGCACCGGACCGCGGTTCAGGTAACGGTCCAGGTCGTTCTTGGCGTACCACAGACCGGCCACGTAGCGCAGGCGGCCTGCGCCCGGCGAGGTCAGGCGGAACTCCTGGGTCGTCGACCGGGCGTGGAAATAGCCGTTGATCACCGCGCCGCTGTTGACGCCCGACGGGCTGGCGACCGGGAAGCCCAGCAGGAACGGCTGGTCGGTGCCGTCGATGTCCTGGAAGTCGCGCATCTTCCAGCGGTCGCGCGAGGTGATCGACGAGACGGTGTGGCCCTTCAGGATCGAGCCTTCGCCGAAGTCGTAGTCCAGGCGGGCCGTGCCGCCGAACACCTCGGAATTGCCGCCGCCGATGCGGTCGTCGGCCCGGACGAAGTGGTTGTTCTTGTCGAAGGTTATGCCGCGCAGCGTCAGGGTCGCCGGGAAGGCCGGTTCGCCCTGGTAGTTGAGGCCCGGCGTCAGCTCGGTGATCGCGCTGGCGCAGCAGCTGGAGACGTTGTGGTTGAACCGCGGCGCCAGGCTGAGCTTGAGGCTCTGGGTCGGCGTCCATTCGATCTTGGCGGTGGCGGTCAGGCCCGAGCTGCCGTTGACGTTCTTGCCCGTGGTGAGGTTCTTGAGGTTGCCGTCGTAGTCGCTCTTGGCGACCGTCAGGCGCATGCGCACCGTGTCGTTGACCGGGCCGGTGACGGTGAAGCCGGCGCGCTTCTCGCCGTCGTCGGTGGTCAGGGCCATGGCCTTGCCGCCGAAGGTGTTGGAGGGCGCAGCGGTGACGATGTTCAGCACGCCGGCGATGGCGCTCTTGCCGAACAGGGTCGATTGCGGGCCGCGCAGCACCTCCACCCGCTCGACGTCGATCAGGTCCTTGAAGGCGGCGGCCTGGAAGCCGATCGGCACGTCGTCGATGACCACCGCGACATCCGACTCCACGGCGATGCCGTTCGAGAAGGTGCCGATGCCGCGCATCTTGATGCTGAAATTGCCCGGCTGGCTGCCGTAGTCGATCGATATCGCCGGCGACAGCTTCACCACGTCGCCCAGCTCGCGGACATTGTTGCGCTCGATCACGTCCTGGGTCAGGGCGGTCACCGACACCGGCACGTCCTGCAGGCGCTCGGCCCGCTTGGTCGAAGTGACGATGATTTCCTCCAGCTGGACCGACGGGTCCGAACTGGCCGCCTGGGCGTGGGCGGCGCTGGACGCGGCGACGGCCGCCAGCATGGCCGTGGACGCCAACAAGGTGCGTTGAATGGCTCTCATGGTCTTCCCTCCCCTCGCTTCTCGCGCAGCGCCAGCCGGTTAGTCCGGTCAATTATCAGCGCCCGATCTGGTAAGACCAAAATTGGCCAGCGGCATGATAAATTGTCAAGTAGGTAGAGATATCGGCGTGATTTCTATCTAACATACTGAAATAATAAAACTTTCAACGCGTGCAGCAACGCGGCGACGATGACACCTTTACGCAGGACGCCGAAATATGGTCATTTAGCCTTGCGACTGAACGACAAATTGGTAATGCCAAATTGGCCGCAAGAACGAGGGGCGAATGATCCGCACATCATCACGGACCAAGATGGCGATCCGCCCGAGCACCGATCGCGCCGGCCTGCGCCGGATGACCGCCCAGGACATCCGCGACGCCTTTGTGATCGACGACCTGTTCCAGCCCGGCGAGGTCGCGATGACCTATGTCGAGGTCGACCGCGCCGTGGTCGGCTCGGCCGCGCCCCTGGCCGTCCCCCTGCCCCTGCCCGCCGACCGCCGCCTGGCCTCGGCCTATTTCTGCGAGCGTCGCGAACTGGGCGTGATCAATATCGGCGGCCCCGGCTGGGTCGAGCTGGACGGCGCTCGCCACGACCTGGACAACCTGGACAGCCTCTATGTCGGTCGCGGCGTCCGGGCCGTGACCTTCGCCAGCGCCGCGATCGACGCGCCGGCCAGGTTCTACTTCGTCAGCTACCCGGCCCACGCCGCCCATCCCAGCCGACGGGTGCGCAAGGCCGAGGCGCGGGCGATCCAGGCCGGCGCCCCGAAGACCGCCAACCGCCGGGTCATCCGCCAGAGCATCCGCCCCGGCCTCGTCGAGACCTGCCAGCTGGTCATGGGCTTCACCGAGCTGGAGACCGGCAGCGTCTGGAACACCATGCCGCCCCACACCCACGGGCGGCGCAGCGAGATCTACATGTATTTCGACGTCGCCCCGGCCCGGGTGATGCACATCATGGGCGAGCCGTCCGATCCCCGGACGGTGTTCATGGACGACGGCGAGGCGGTGTTCTCGCCCAGCTGGTCGATGCATAGCGGGGTCGGCACGGCGGACTACCGCTTCGTCTGGTCGATGGGCGGCGAGAACCTGGACTTCGACGACATGGACCACCTGACCCTGGCCGACCTCCGCTAGAGCTCGGACGGACAGACAGGAACAAGATCACTTAGGGAGACCAGACGATGTTGCGACGCCTGACCGGAACGCTCCTGGCGACGGCCGCCCTGCTGGGCCCGCTGCAGGCCTGCGCGGCGACGCCCGCCAGGCCGGCGGCCAGCGCCCCGGCCCCGGCCGCCCCCGCCGTCCTGGCGATCGGCGTCCGCGTGGCCGACTGGCAGCTGGGGCACATGGACAATTTCGACTATATCCCGGCCTCGCAGTTCCGGCGCGACGCCGAGGCCCGCCGCAACTGGATCCAGGCGGCGTTCTATATCGGCCTGGCGGCCTTCGCCGACACCTCGAAGGATCCCCGGTACGCCGACGCCATCCTCGCCCACGGCCAGGCCGAGGGCTGGGGCTTCGACCATCGACCGCGCCACGCCGATTCCGACGCCACCGGCGCGGTGTGGATCTGGTCGGCGGCCCGCACGCGCGACCCGGCCAAACTGGCCCCGACCCGCGCCCGCTTCGACGCGGTGCTGGCCGATCCCTCGACCGTCGACCTGGGCTTCGAGGCCAAGCCGCCCGAGGGCGGGGATCCCTACTGCCAGGCGCGCTGGTGCTGGAGCGACGCCATCTTCATGGCCCCGCCGGCCTGGGCGGCGCTGAGCCAGGCGACCCGCGACCCGCGCTATCTGGCCCATGCCGACAGCGAGTTCTGGGCGACCACCGATCTGCTCTACGACAAGGCCGACCATCTTTATTTCCGCGACAGCCGATTCATCGCGAAGCGCAGCGACGCCGGCGCCAAGATCTTCTGGGGCCGAGGCAACGGCTGGGCCTTCGCCGGCATCGCCCGCATCCTGCAGGATCTGCCCAGCGACCATCCCAGCCGGCCGCGCTACGAGGCGCTGTTCAGGGAGATGGCGGCCAGGATCGTCGCCCTGCAGGGCGAGCAGGGCTATTGGCCGGTGTCGCTGCTGGAGCCGCAGAAGACCCCCGAGACCAGCGGCACGGGCTTCTTCGTCTACGGCCTGGCCTGGGGCGTGAACCACGGCCTGCTGCCGGCCGCTCGATATCGCCCGGCGATCGACAAGGGTTGGGCCGCCCTGGTCGCCGCGGTCGAGCCGGACGGCAAGCTGGGTTGGGTGCAGCGGGTGGGCGCCGCGCCCGACCAGGTGGGGCCGGACGACACCCAGCTGTACGGCGTGGGCGCCTTCCTGCTGGCCGCCAGCGAGGTGTCCAGGCTGCCGGCCGCCGCCCAACGGTGACGCTGTTGCCCCGCCGCCAGCGCCCGCTAGGATCACCGACATGACCACCGGCGCCTCGGATCCCCAGAAGCTTTACCAGCAGATCGCCCGGGCCATCGCCACGGCGATCAACGACGGCCGCTACGGCCCCGGCGACAAGCTGCCGTCCGAGCGCGAACTGGCCGACGACTTCGGCGTCAGTCGTCCGACCGTCCGCGACGCCATGATCGCCCTGGAGTTCCAAGGCCTGGTCGAGGCGCGCCAGGGCTCGGGCGTCTATGTCACCGCCCTGACCGCACCGGAGGGCGACGATCCGGCCGAGGTCGAGGTCGGCGCCCTGGAGCTGACCGAGGCGCGGCGGCTGTTCGAGGGCGAGGCCTGCGCCCTGTCGGCCGCCACCGCCACCGATGAGCACCTGGCCCTGCTGGAGCAGATCGTCGGCCAGATGGCCCGCGGCCTCGCCCCCGACGAGGTCGAGCGGCTGGAGCAGGACTTCCACCTGGCGGTCGCCCGCGCCACCGGCAACGCCGCCATCGAGGCCGGAGTCGAGGACCTGTGGACCCTGCGCCAGCAGTCGCCGGCCTGCGTGGCCATGCTGCGGCGGGCCCGCGCCCACGGTGGCGGCGACGTCGTCGAGGAGCACCGCCGGATCGTCGCCGCCCTGTGCGAGCGCGACCCCAGAGCCGCCCGCCAGGCGATCCACACCCACCTGGCCCAGGTGATCGACGACCTGTTGGCCGTGGCCGAGCTCGACGCCCTGCAGCAGACCCGCCAGAAAATGGCCGAGCAGCGCCGCGAACTGGCCCGCCGCACCGAGATCTGACCCCCTCCCGCCGTCACGAGGCCGCCCGATGACCCAGCCGCTGTTTCGCCTCGCCCTGGCCGTCGCGCTCGCCGCGCCCGCCCTGGCCGCGGCCCAGGCCGGCGGCCCGCCGGTGATGCCGCCGATCGTCAAGCCGCTGCCCCGGCCCGACGCCGAGGGCCGCAAGCCGCGCGCCGTGGTGGTCCACGCCGACTACCGCTACGACGACATCCTGTGGGAGAACGACCGCACCGCCCACCGCATCTACGGCCCGGCGCTGGAGGCGGCCGAGCCGCCCTCGAGCTCGGGGATCGACGCCTGGGGCAAGAGCGTCCGCTGGCCGTTCATGGACCGCCAGCTGCGCACCGGCGACCAGCACACCTTCCATGGCGAGGGCCTGGACTTCTACGACGTCAACACCTTCCGCGGGGCCGGCGGCCTGGGCGTGTGGCAGGACAACAAGCTGTGGACCTCGCGCAACTGGAAGACCTACCAGATCCTCCAGACCGGCGACGACGTCGCCCAGTTCGAGGTCACCTACGCCCCCTGGCCGGTCGACGTGGACCGCAAGGTCTGGGAAACCCGCACCTTCACCCTGCCGCTGGGGACCAACTTCACGCGGATGGTCTCGACGATCGGCTCCGACAAGCCCGGCCCGCTGGTGGTCGGCATCGGCGTCAGCAAGCGCAAAGCGACCCACAACGGCGCGGGCGGGGTGTTCACCAAGGATCTGGGCGCGGGCCGCGTGTCGTACTGGGAGCCGACGGATCCGGTGAAGGGCACGATGGGCGTCGCCCTGATGGTCGACCCCAAGGCCCTGGTCGAGGTACGCCAGGACGCCGACAACTACCTGGTCCTGGTCAAGGTCGAGCCCGGCAAGCCGTTCGTCTACTACATGGGCGCGGCCTGGGACAAAGGCCTGGACTTCCACGACCGGGCCAGCTGGGAAGCCTATGTCCGATCGGCGAAGGCGGACTTCGACCCGACGCACTGAGACTTGGCGGAACCGCAGGCCGTTCGAGCGCGCTCCCCGGAGAGGCGCGAACGGACGAGTTCACCGTGGGCAAGCGATCACGAGCGATAGCGGCGGCGACCAAACGGCCGGTGCGCGTCTCCGCATCGACGGCCGCCCTTGTGGTCGACTGGGCCACCCTGGCCGCCCTTGGCGCCGCCACCCTCGCCCTGATGGTCGCCACTTGGCGGCCGCGGGGTGGGAAGGGGTCGTGATTTCAGAAGAGGTTGGTGCGGGCGGTCGGGGTCGAACCGACACTCCTTTCGGAACCGGATTTTGAGTCCGGCGCGTCTACCAGTTTCACCACGCCCGCGCTTCGCGGCGACGCAAGGTCGGCGAAGGAGGGGTTGTCTAGCAAAGCCCCGCGGGAAGTTCCAGCGTCGCTTTTCAGCGCGACGCGCCGGCTTTCCTTCGCGATGCGGCTGGCCGATGCTCCGCGCGCCCGCAGGAGACCTCGAGCCTTGCCCCATCCTCCCCGTCCCGGTCCGCGCAACCTGATCACCGACGTGCCCGGCCTGACGGTCGGCCACGCCACCGACGAGGCCGTGCGCAGCGGAGTGACCGCCCTGCTCTGCCCCGGGGGCTGGGTCGGGGCGGTGGACGTGCGCGGCGGCGGGCCGGGGATTCGCGAGAGCGACGTGCTGCGGCCGGAGAACACTTTCAGCCGGGCCCACGCCATCGTCCTGTCGGGCGGCTCGGTGTTCGGCTTGGCCGCGGCCGACGGCGTGGTCGCGGCCCTGTCGGCGGCGGGGCATGGCGTCCGGCTGGCGGCGGGCTCGCCGGCCATTCCGATCGTGCCCGGGGCGGTGCTGCACGACCTGGGCAACGGCGGCGACAAGGCCTGGGGCCTGGAGCCGCCCTATCGCGCCCTGGGCCTGGCCGCCGTCGCGGCGGCCGGCGAGGCCTTTCCGCTGGGCTCGGTCGGGGCCGGTCGCGGGGCCATGGCGGGGGTGCGCAAGGGCGGCGTCGGCTCGGCCTCGCTGGACCTGGGCGACGGCCTGGTGGTCGGGGCCCTGGCGGCGGTCAATCCGGTGGGGTCGGTCCATATGCCCGACGGCGAGGCGTTCTGGGCCTGGCCGTTCGAGATCGACGGCGAGTTCGGCGGGCGCGTCCCCGATCCCTCGGCCCGCGCGGTCGATCCCGTGCCCGACGACAGCAAGCTGGCGGCCCTGGGTCGGTTCGCGGCCGGCGCCAACACCACCCTGGCCGTGGTGGCGACCACCGCCGCCCTGACCACGGCCGAGGCCACGCGCCTGGCGATGATGGCCCAGGACGGCCTGGCCCGCGCCATCCGGCCGGCCCACACCCCGTTCGACGGCGACGTGGTCTTCGCCCTGTCGTCCGAAGCGATCGGGATCGGCGAAGGCCCGGCGCGGTCGCTGACGATCGCCCGTCTGGGCTCGGCGGCCGCCGACACCCTGGCCCGGGCCATCGCTCGAGGGGTGTTCGAGGCGACTTAAGATCCCGGCGCGGTGTCGGCCCCGTAGAGCGTGCCGGCGGCGGTCTCCAGCTGGCCCAGCAAGCGCTTGAGCGTCGCCACCTCACTGGGCGCCAGGCCGGCCAGCAGAGCCGCCTCGTAGGCGCGGGCCAGGGGCACGATCTCGGCGAACAGGCGACGGCCGGCGGCGGTGAGCTCCAGGCTGTGCGAGCGGCGGTCGACCCGGTTGCTCAGCCGCACGGCCAGGCGGCGCTCGACCAGGTCCTGGGCGGCGCGGCTGACGCGCACCTTGTCCATGGCCGTGCGCACGACGGCGGCCTGCTGGGTCAGCGGCCCCTCGGCCAGCACCGACATCAGCCGCCACTGCGGGATGGTCAGGCCGAACCGGTCCTCGTAGGCCCGGGAGATCAGCCGGGTCACCGCATTGGCGGCGATCACCAGCTGGTAGGGCAGATAGTCGGCCAGCGAGACATGCTCGGGGGCGCCTTCGGGGGGGAACTGCGTCATGGGTGAGACCGTCGCGGCCATGGCCTTCCTTTCGTCCTCCTTACGCCCGCGACTCTGGCGGTCGCTCGCGTCGACAAGGCCCGATCTGGCGCGGCGCGCCGGCCCCGCTCAATCACGGCCAAGCCTGGGGACAGGAAAGCGGACATTTCGCCTGGTGGTTGTGCATTCGATCCTTCGGACGCCCAGCGAAGGGGCGCCGCCCCAAAACGCGACCGCCTGATCAGTGTTCCTCCGCGCCCCTGTGACCGGCCTTGTGCAAGGGCTCGGTGCGGGTCAGCACCGCCTGGCAGCGTTGAAGTTCGTTGAGACAATCGCCCCGGCTCCAGAAATCGGAAAATTCCACAACAGCCATGCGGACTTGGCGAGAATAGTCCTTGTGGTCAAGAACCTTCGGCGCGTCTTCCTTGGGCGCGTCGTGCCCGTGGCCGGATTCATGCCCCGGGCGGGGGCCGGTCAGGACCAGGGTCTGGCCGCCCAGGATCGTGACATTGGCCGCGGCCAGCTCCAGCTCGGCCTCCGGCTTGTGGCCGCCCCCATGGCCGGCATGACCGTCGTCGAGGCCGGGCTTGTCGTCCTTCTTGCCCCCTTCGGCGCCCCAATGCCCGGCCTTGGGCTTGTCCGTGGGCTTGCTCTCGACCGGTTCGCCCTTGAGGGCTTCGGTCACGCCTTTCAGGGCCTTGGCGCAGGGACCGCCGAACGCCAGCACCGGCCCGATCCGGCGCTGCACTTCCTCGACCAGGTCCTGGGCCTTGTGCAGCAGCTGGCCCGACGGCGCGCTGGTCGCCGCCACGCACTTGGCCTTGATCGCCTCGTGAACGGTCTTGGGGACCTCGCGCCAGCGCTCGTCACGGCCGCGCCCGCCCACGTGCCTGCCGAGATAGAAGGTCAGGATGGCGACGGCCAGGACCACCAGGGCGATGCCGGCCAGCAAGGTGGGATCGAAGATCGGAACCGGCGCGTCGACGGGAAACTCTGACTGGTACACCGGACCCCCTCCAGCATTCAGACAAGCAGGAGTCCAGGGTTAACGCATGACGGCCCAGCTTGCACGATCAAGCTTGTCTGGAAGGCCGGGAAATCACGCCGCGCGCCCGGGCGCCCTGGTCGTAGCGGCTGGGGCCGCCATAGACGGCCACTTCACACAGGATGTCGCCGCCAGGCTGCTCGGCCCACAGGTAATTGCGCTCGACCTCGACATTGCGCCCGGCCGGCGAAACGCCCTCGAAGGTGTCGCCCCAGGGAATCACCTTGTTCAGGTCGCGCCAGGTCAGGGTCATGGCGCGCGCCAGCTCGTCCTGGGCCATGGATTCGAGATCGGGATCGCTCATGGGCGCCTTTCCGGTGTCTGCCGTCCGCCTCGACAATGTCCGCCGCGCGGGATAGGCCCGCCAGGAGAACGAAGGAGGCGACGATGGGTGCTCCCAAGGGCAAGCGGGACTTCCGCGACGAGGATCGCCTGGATCCGCGCGAACGCCATCAGGTCGAATACTGGATGAAGCGCTGGGGCGTGACCAAGGACCAGCTGGTCGCCGCCCACCGCAAGGTCGGCAATTCGATCAAGGACATCGGCGCCGAGCTGGGCAAGAAGCGCTAACGCTTGTCCCGCCGGAACTTCGCCGCCTCGGCCGCCAGGGACGAGGTCGAGGGATCGAAATCCTCCGGCTCGGGCGCGAACGGCAGGTGGCCGGCCACGCCGCGCAGGGCCAGCCACAGCGGATGGCTGAAGTGGCCCAGGATCCGCAACGGCCGGCGCTTATCGTCGGTGACGTCCCAGCCTTCCCGTTCGAACGCGTCGGCCTGCTCGCGCATCGACTTGACGTCGATGCCGTCCCAGCCGGGCGGGTCGGGAATCAGCGCCGCCTCGTCGGCGGTCAGGCCGAAGGTGTCGCGCGCCAGCTGGTCGATCTCCGGGAACTGGGCCCGCGCCTCCGGATCGGCGAACGACGGCTTCATCAGCGCCCGGGTCTCCAGGTCGGCGAAGCCGGGCAGGTCGATCAGGCGGCGCGGGGCCATCGGCTTCAGCCCTCGGCGTTGTCGTTGCGGAAGTAGGGCTTGACCTCGCCCTGCAGCTTGATGGTCATCGGGTTGCCCTTGCGGTCGACGGCCTTGCCGGCGGTGACGCGGATCCAGCCCTCGCTGACACAGTACTCGTCGACATTGGTCTTCTCGACGCCGTTGAACACGATGCCCACGCCGCGCTCGAGGATCTCGGCGTCATAGTGCGGGCTCGAGGGGTTGGAGGCCAGGCGGTCGGGAGGCGTATCGCTCATGGGATGGTCTTTCGAAGAATTTGGGACGGCTGAAGCCCTCGAACGGGCGTGATAGCCACCCAAGCCCGCAATTCCAATAGGATTGCGCGCGATCGCGCGAAGCGCCGCGACAACGTCATGACCGCCTGCTAGCTACGGCCGTCCTCATTTTCGGAGTCCGCATGCTGCGTCGCCTCTACGACTGGGTCATGGGCCTGGCCGCCTCCCGCCATGCCCCGGCCAGCCTGTTCGCCGTCTCTTTCGCCGAAAGCTCGTTCTTTCCCGTGCCGCCCGACGTGATGCTGGCTCCGATGGTGCTGGCGCGGCCGGACCGCGCCTGGCGCTACGCGGCGATCTGCACCCTGGCCTCGGTGCTGGGCGGGATCCTGGGCTATGCGATCGGCTTCTTCCTCAAGCCGCTGGGCGTGTGGCTGATGACCGTCACCGGCCACGCCGGCGGCATGACCGAGTTCAAGTGCTGGTACGACCAGTACGGCGTCTGGGTGATCCTGGCCAAGGGCCTGACCCCGATCCCCTACAAGCTGGTGACCATCGCCTCGGGCCTGGCGGCCTTCAGCTTCCCGATGTTCATCATCGCCTCGACCGCCACCCGCGCCGCGCGCTTCTTCCTGGTGGCCCTGGTGGTCAAGAAGTTCGGCCCGGCCATGATGCCGGTGATCGAGAGGCGCCTGGCCCTGTTCGCGGGCATCCTGATCGCCCTGCTTGTCATCGGCCTCACGGCGAGCCACTTCTTGGGGGGAAGCGGTGGCGGAGCATGCGCGGCATGACGATCGAGAACGTCGAGGACAAGGTTGCTGAAGCCCGCCCCGCCGGGTCCGCGCCGCCAGCGGCGCGCGGTCCGCTGGACCGGATCGCCGACCAATGGCCCGTCCTGGCCTTCCTCGCCTGCGCCGCCATGCTGGGCGCGGCCCACGCCTTCGAGACCTTCGGCAAGCTGGCGCCGTGCCTGCTGTGCCTGAAGCAGCGCGAGGTCTACTGGGTCACCGGCGCGGTGGCGCTGGCCGCCGCCGTGCTGACGCGCACCGCCTGGGCCGACCGGGTGCGCCGGCCGCTGATCCTGCTGATCGGCCTGGGCTTCCTCTATGGCGCGGGCCTGGCGACCTATCACGCCGGCGCCGAGTGGAAGTGGTGGCCCGGCCCGGCCGCCTGTGCGGCCGGCGGCGCGGCCTCGGCCGACGACCTGGTGGCCATGCTGAAGGGGGCCAAGATCGCCGCCCCGTCCTGCGACAAGGCCGTGTGGATCTTCCTGGGCCTGTCCATGGCCGGCTGGAACGCTGTGATCTCGCTGGGCCTGGCGATCGCCTCGTTCTTCGCAGGCCTGCGCCCCCAGACCTCGCCCAAGGCCGCCTGAGATGAGCCAGCCCGTCCCTCCCCGTCCCGGTCTCGGCGCCCAGAAGGCCCGCCTGGCCGAGATCCTGCGGGTCGACCAGGCCGGCGAGCTGGCGGCCGTGCACATCTATCGCGGCCAGCAGGCGGTGATGCGCCAGGCGCCGGGCCGCGAGCGGATCGCCGACCAGCTCCAGGCGATGGAGGGCCACGAGCAGGTCCACCTGACCCGCTTCAACGAGCTGCTGGGCGAGCGCCAGGTGCGGCCCACCCTGATGTCGCCGGTCTGGCGCGCCGCCGCCTTCGCCCTGGGCGCGGGCACGGCCCTGCTGGGCGAAAAGGCCGCCCACGCCTGCACCGAGGCCGTGGAGACGGTGATCGAGCAGCACTATGCCGGCCAGATCGCCGAACTGGAGGCGCGCGATCCGTCGCTGGCGGCCGAGCTGAGCCAGTTCCGCGACGACGAGTTGCACCACAAGGACATCGCCATCGGCGAAGGCGCCCTGGAGGCTCCGGCCTATCCGCTGCTGTCGGCGGTGATCCGCGCCGGCTGCCGCGCGGCGATCAAGATCAGCGAGAAAATCTGACCGGCGTTCGCCGGAACGCCGGAAAAACCGTCCCTGAAACTTCCCGCTTGGCGGCGTGCGCGGTCGCGCTTACCCATGTCGCCGAAAGATCGCGTCGCGAGGGGAGTTCCGCTTTGCCTATCCCGTTTCACCGCCGGGCCGCGGCCCTGTGCGCCGTTTCGCTGCTGGCGCTGGCCGGCGCCGCCCATGCCGCAACCCCGGTCAATCCGCCCAAGCCGGCGCCGACCACCGCCCTGACCCTGGGCACCGGCGGCCAGATGCCGACCGAGGAAGCGGCGGTGACGATCGAGCATGTCGACCTGAAGCTGAAGATCATCCCGCAGCGCAAGGCGATCGAGGGCGACGCCACCCTGACCTTGGCGACCAAGAGCGCCCTGCCCCGCATCGTCCTGGACTTCGACAGGAACTTCGCGGTCAGCGCCCTGATCGTCGACGGCAAGACCCTGCCCGCCTCGGCCTGGACCAATCCCGAAGGCCGCCTGACCATCACCCCGCCCGCCCCGATCGCCGCCGGGGCCAGGACCGTGGTCCAGATCCGCTACGCCGGCCAGCCGCACGAAGCCGAAAAAGCCCCCTGGGACGGCGGCTTCGTCTGGAAGACCGCCCCGACCGGCGAGCCCTGGATCGCCAGCGCCGTGCAGGGCGACGGCTGCGACCTGTTCTGGCCGTGCATCGACTTCCCGACCGGCGAGCCGCTGCTGGTCGACTTCTTCATCACCGTGCCCGCCCCGCTGTCGGCTCCGGCCGGCGGCGTGCTGATGGGCGTCACGGAGAAGGACGGCTGGCGCACCTTCCATTGGCGGCAGAAGCAGCCTGACACCTACGCCATCGCGGTCAATGTCGGGCCTTATGACAAGCTGGAGGCTGTCTACAAGAGCCGGTTCGGCGACAGCTTCCCGATCGAATACTGGTACCTGAAGAGCGACGACCCGGCCAAGGCCCGGGCCCTGTTCGCCGAGTTCCCGACCACGCTGGACTTCTTCGAGCAGATGATCGGCCCCTACCCGTTCCGCTCCGAGAAGCTGGGCGTCGTCGAGACGCCGCACCTGGGCATGGAACACCAGACCATGAACGCCTACGGCAACGAGTACAAAAAGGACGTCTACGGCTACGACTGGCTGTTCCAGCACGAACTGTCGCACGAATGGTTCGGCAACCAGGTGACCAATGTCGACTGGGACGACATGTGGATCCACGAGGGCCTGGGCAGCTACATGCAGCCGCTCTATTCGCAATGGCTGCACGGCGACATGGAATACATGACCCGCCTGAACGCCCAGCGGGTGAGCGGCAAGAACCTGTTCCCGATCGTCTCCGACAAGGTGATGACCGAGGATCAGGTCTACAAGCCCGAGGGCGGCCCGGCGAACGACATCTACGCCAAGGGCTCCAACGTCATGCACACCCTGCGCGCCACGATCGGCGATGCGGCGTTCTTCAAGGCCGTGCGTATCCTGGTCTATGGCCGCCCTGATCCCAAGCCCGGCAATTTCGCGCCGCGCTACGCCACGACCAAGGACTTCATCCGAATCGTCAACGACGTGACGGGCAAGGACTACCAGTGGTTCTTCGACGCCTATTTCTACCAGGCCAAGCTGCCGGAACTGCTGCAGACCCGGGACGGCGACGACCTGGTGCTGAGCTGGAGGACGCCGTCGGGCAAGGCCTTCCCGATGCCGGTCGAGGTCAAGGTCGGCGACAAAATCGTCACCGCGCCGATGACCGACGACACCGGCCGCATCAAGGTGGGCGACACCGTGCCGGTGATCGTCGACCCGGCGTCCAAGATCCTGCGCCGCCAGCCGTATCTCGAGGACTACGCGGCCTGGAAGAAGGCGGACGACGCCAAGAAGGCCGAAGACGCCAAGAAGGCGTCGGCCCAAAAGCCCTAGACGCCTCCAGCGTTCCTCTGTCGGCGGAGCCATCGCTATGGATTGGCTGCCAAAAGGGCCGTCATCCCGGACAAGCCCGGCGAAAGCCGGGCGCAGATCCGGGACCGCCGGAAGCGCCTGCGCTCAGGCGTCGATCCCGGATCTTCGCGCTACGCGCTCTTCCGAGATGACAACCGCTTTTTGGCCGTAGGCGATAGCCCTGGCACGGAGCATGAGGGACGACGAAGTTTAGGGCGCATCAACGCGCGGTCATCTTCCGTTGACCCTGTTCCTTCACGGCTTGTAGGCCAAGGCGCCGTAAGGCTTTGGGCTCACAGCGAGCCAGGAAGCCGATGCTGACGCCCAACCATGTCGTGACCACCGCCCGCGCCGTCCTCGTCGCCGGCGCCCTGACCGCCGCGGCGCTGATGCTGGGTCCCTGGCCGGGCCTGGAGCAGGTGTTCGGGCTGAACGACAAGGCGGCCCACGCCATCGCCTTCGGCGGCCTGGTCGCCGTCTCGTTCCTGGCCTTCCCCCGCATGCGCCGCAACGACCTGGCCATCGCGGCCGTCCTGCTGGGGGCCAGCGTCGAGGTGGCCCAGATGTTCACCTCCGACCGCAGCGCCTCGATCAGCGACCTGCTGGCCGACACCGTCGGGGTGGGCGTCGTCTATCTGGCCAGCCATATCGAGAATCTCCGCGCCCTGGCCCGCCAGCGCGGCGCGGCGAGCTTCGCGGACATCGCCGCCCAGGACCGCCGGCGCGGCGGGCGTCGCCTGGCGCCGGTGATCAAGGCGGCCTCCCCGCCCTTGGCCGACAGCGCGACGGCCGATCACCCGGCCAGCTTCGCCGGCCGGGCGGCCCGACGCTTCCCGCGACGGGCCTGAACCCTGTCCGTCAGGTGATGCGCTTGACGCTGACCGGGTCGCTGCCCGGGAAGCTTTCCTCCAGCCCCTCGTCCAGCAAGGCCTCCTGACGGCTTTCCGAGCACTCGACCTTCTCGGCCAGCTGATCGTGCTTTTCGCCCTCGGTCAGCGGGGTCTCCGCCTCGCGGGAATGCGGGGCGTCGAAGTGCTTGTCCTCGTGCCGGACCTTGCCGTCGCTGGCCATGTCGGCCGTCGAGGCGCTGGTGCCGTGCGTGAAGTGGCGGCCGGCTTCTTCTTTTTTCTGGCCAAACATCATGGGGTCCTCTCCCGAGTCCTCGCCCGAAGGAGTCGGGAAGAGAACCCGCAACGCGGCGCCTAGGTTGCGCCCGACAGCCCGAACACCACGGACCACAGCACGAGATTGGCCACCGCCATGGCGGCCAGCAGCCACCGCAGCCGACGTTTGACGCACAGCGCCCGCCCGTGCTCGTGAAGCGTCGGGCCGGACGGCGCCGAAGGACTGCCAAGCATCGAACCCTCCCGTCGAGCGCCCCCTGTCCTTTGGGTCCGTCCGACGGCGAGTCGATGCAAGCGGAGCTGGAAAGCATTGTTTCCTAGACATTTTCGCGACTCGGCGTCGCGCCCTAGGCTTCCAGCTCGATGTCCCAGTACAGATAGTCCAGCCAGCTGGCGTGCAGGTGTCCCGGCGGGAACCGGCGGCCGCGGTCCTGCAGTTCGTGCATGCTGGGGCGGCGCGCGGTGTGGAAGGGATGCATGCCCGCCTCGCGCGGCGTGCGCCCGCCCTTGTGCAGGTTGCAGGGCGCGCAGGCGGTGACGATGTTCTCCCAGGTGGTCCGGCCGCCGCGCGAGCGGGGGATCACGTGGTCGAAGGTCAGCTCGTCGGGCGAACCGCAGTACTGGCAGCTGAACCCGTCGCGCAAAAACAGGTTGAAGCGGGTGAAGGCCGGCGGCCGGTCCTGCGGCACGTACTGCTTCAGCGACACCACGCTGGGCAGCTTCATCTCGAACGAGGGCGAATGCACCACGTGGTCGTAGGTCGAGACCACGTCGACCCGTTCCAGGAACACCGCCTTGATCACCTCCTGCCAGGGCCAGAGGGACAGCGGATAGTAGCTCAGGGGCCGATAGTCGGCGTTGAGAACGAGCGCCGGCATGCCGGACGGGGGGCGGGACAGCACCTGCATCAGGGCCTCCCCCTGGAGCCGGAAGGGCTCCAACGCATTTGGGAGCCGGACGGGCTCCGATGAAGCGGGTACGCGGTCGGACTGAAGACGGGCCTCCTTCCTACGCATTCTCAGGAATCGCCATTCATTCCCGAACGCGGGGAAAGGATGAGCCAACTTGGCGACAGAACCAAGACATCCTTGCGCTTGGCGCGTGAACGATCGCGGCTATGGTCGGCGGCGGACATCCGGGAACCCTTCGCCATGCCGACCTCCGCCCTCGCCCTGATCGCCCTGGCCGGTTTCCTGGCCGCCGGATCGCCGGCGCCGCTGCTGCCGGGGATCGTCGATTCGCCCGACACCGAGGTCCGGCCCGCCTTCAGTCCCGACGGCCGCTGCGTGCTGTGGGGGTCGATCGGCGCGCCGAAGACGGCCTGGCGCATCCTGCAGACCTGCCGCGACGGCGCGGGCTGGTCCAGGCCCGAGGCGGTGTCGTTCGATGGCCCGGACAACGACTTCGACCCGGCCTTCTCGCCCGACGGCCGCACGGTCTATTTCTTCTCCAACCGCCCGGGCGGCCAGGGCGGCGACGACCTCTACGCGGTGGACCGCGACCCGGCGACCGGGGCGTTCGGCGCGCCGCGCAACCTGGGGCCCCGCTTCAACACGTCCGGCGACGAGTGGGCGCCCTCGCCGACCGCCGACGGCAAGCTGATCTTCTCGTCCGACGGCCATGGCGGCCTGGGCAGGCAGGACCTGTTCGAGGGCGAGCTGACGGGCGAGGCTCCGGTGCGCGGTCTCGGCCCCGGTGTCAACGGTCCGCTGGACGACTTCGACGCGACCCTGCTGGCCGACGGCCGCACCCTGGTGTTCGCCTCGGGCGACCTGAAGGCCGAGACCCGCGTGACCCTGCACGCCGCCCGGCGCGGCGCCGATGGGCGCTTCGGACCGCGCACGCCCCTGGCCGCGCCGGTCAACTGTTCGGAAGCGATCAACAACGGCCCCGCCGTCGATCCCAGGCGGCCGGGCGTCCTGTTCTACTCGGCCTACTGCCCGGCCCTGGGCCCGGGGCGGATGGACATCTTCGAGGTTTCTATTCCGACGCCCTAGCTGATCGCCACGATCTCGACCTCGCCGCCGGCCACCATGGCGGTGTCGCCCACGGCCTTGCCCAGCAGGGCGCGGGCCACCGGCGAGACGTAGGACACCGAGCCCTGGGCCGGATCGGCCTCGTCCTCGCCGACGATGCGGAAGGTCTGGCGACGGCCGTCCTCGCGGTCGAAGGTGACGGTCCCGCCAAACTGCAGGCCCTCGACGGCCGGGTCGCGTTCGCGCAGCTGGGCGCTGGCCCGGCGGGCCGACCAGTAGCGCAGGTCGCGGGTGGCGCGGGCCATGGCGGTTCGGTCCTGGGCGACGTCGCCGCCGGCCTGGGCGGCGCTGTAGGCGGCGCGGGCGGCGGCCAGGGCCGCCTCGATCTGAACCAGCCCCTCGGGCGTCACCAGGTTCGGGTGCGGCGAGATCGGGCGGTCCAGCAGGTCGGCGGCGAACGCCTCGCTGTCGCCTTCCTTGGTGAAGGCCACGCTCATCCGCGCATCTCGAAGGACGAAAAGGTCATGTCTGGAAAATCCGGCCCGACGCGGGATGTTCCGCCTGGGGAGCATCCGACCTAGGCGCGGGCGTCCTCGGGATCAAGACATGCAAAAGCCGCCGGCGAAAAGCGCGGGCGGCTTCGGACACCTTGAACGGAGAGTCTCGGCGGCGATCGTGTCGGCGGGACGGCGTGGGAATCCGCGGGTCCCGCCAGCCACGAATGCTGCCGAGGCCTAGATCGCCACGCCGACCAGGGCGGTCGCGACAACGAGGGTGGCGGCCAGGAAGAAGCCCAGGGCCATGCGGTCGAGCGTGGTCTCGAAGGCGGTTTCCAGGACGTAGAGGGTATGGGTCATCACACACATCCTTGAGTTTCGGCTGCGGGCGCGACGTTCGAGGAGGCCGCCCCGGTCTCGATCGAGACCGATCTAGACATTGCTTAGATAGCACGCATCCTAACGGCGTCAAGATAATCTTGACGCCGTTAGGATGGATTTTTGAACAGGAGCCGCTACAGTGCCCTGGATGACACAGACCGCCACCTCCGAAGCCCGCCCGTATCACCACGGCGACCTCAGCCGCGCCCTGGTCGAGGCCGCTAGACGCATCCTCGAGACCGAGGGTCCGTCGGCGCTTTCGCTGCGGGCGGTGGCGCGGGAGGCGGGCGTCAGCCCGGCCGCGCCCTACCACCACTTCAAGGACAAGGGCGAACTGCTGGACGCCGTCGCCCACGAGGGCTGGGCGGCCCTGGACGCGGCCCTGACCGAGGCGCGCCTGAAAGCGGCCGACAGCCAGGAGCGGATGACCGGCCTGGGCGTGGCCTATGTCCGTTTCGCCCGCGACAATCCCGCCCTCTATCGGGTGATGTACGACTGCTCGCGCGACAAGGACGCCCTGCCCGAACAGATGAAGGAAGAAGGCGCCTACTGCCAGGTGCGCAACACCATCGACGAGCGCAGCGGCGGGACGGCCTCGCCGATCGACCTGGAGCTGGCGACCATCGCCGCCTGGTGCGCGGGCCACGGCCTTGCCGAGATGATCAGCTTCAAGCAGTTCGACCCGCTGAAGGAAGCCCTGGGCGGCGAGGAGGCCTTCCTGCGCGGCGTGTTCGAACACCTGGGCATGTTCGCCAAGCTCGATCAGGCCTAGGTCCGCTTGCGCTTCGCCACCCGCTTCGCCCCCTCCCCGACCGGCCATCTGCATCGCGGCCACGCGTTCTCGGCCCTGACCGCCTTCGACGCCGCCCAGGCCGCCGGCGGCCGGTTCGTGCTGCGGATCGAGGACATCGACGCCACCCGCAGCCGTCCCGAGTTCGAGGCCTCGATCCTGGAGGACCTGGCCTGGCTGGGCCTTTCCTGGGAACAGCCCGTGCGCCGTCAGTCCGAGCACCTGGCCGACTATCACCGGGCCATCGACGCCTTGCGCGACAAGGGCCTGGTCTATCGCTGCTTCCGCACCCGCAAGGAGCTGGACATCGGCCGCGCGCCGCACGAGCCGGCCCGGCCCTTCGTCGGCGGCCCCCTGTCGCCCGACGAGGAGGCCGCGCGGCTGGGGCGGGGCGAGGCCTTCGCCTGGCGGCTGTCGCTGGACGCGGCCCGCGGGGCGCTGGGCGGCTTCGACCGCCTGGCCTTCGTCGAGGAGGGCGCCGGCCCCGAGGGCGAGACCGGCCTGATCCCCGCCCGCCCCGAGACCGCCGGCGACATCGTCCTGGCCCGCAAGGACGTCGGGGTGGCCTATCACCTGGCGGTGGTGCTGGACGACGCCCTGCAGGGGATCACCCACGTGGTCCGCGGCCGGGATCTGTTCGAGGCCGCCCACATCCAGCGCCTGCTGCAGGCCCTGCTGGACCTGCCCACCCCGACCTACCGCCACCATCGCCTGCTGGTCGGCCCCGACGGCAAGCGCTACGCTAAGCGCGACAAGGCCCAGACCTTGCGCGAGCTGCGGGCGGCGGGCGTGACGCCGGCCCAGCTGCGGGCGGAGATGGGGCTCTAGCCGCCACCGCCGGCCTGCTCCACCAACCGCCCCATCGCCTTCAGATAGGCCCCGAACGCCGCGCGGCCCTCCTCGGTCAGGCGGACGCGGGTCAGGGGCTTGCGGCCGACGAAGCTCTTGTCGATCGCCACATAGCCGGCGTCCTCCAGCTTGCGCAGATGGACCGACAGGTTGCCCTGGGTCACCTCCAGCAGGTCCTTCAGCTCAGTGAAGTCCGCCACCTCGGCGCTGGCCAGGTAGGCGACGATCCCCAGCCGCACGCGGCCGTGGATGACGTCGTCCAATCCGCTGATGTCGAACTTGCCGGTCACGCTCGCCTCAGGCCGGCCGGACCCGCAGGGCCTGGCGCATCATCCCGAAGCCCGGGACCGCCATCAGCAGGAAGAGACTGGCGGTGGCGATCAGCAGATACAGGTCCGCGCGCTCGATCAGCATGCCCAACGCCACGCCCGAAACAAGCCAGCCAGAGGCCACCAGCGCCGTCCACAGCCGCTGGCGCAGCATGAAGATTACGTACCAGACCGCGCCCTGCAGCACGAAGACCACAGCCGGGTGGAACAGCCAGTAGTGGAAGTCATGGTGGCGCTCGGCGGCGCTGGCGAAGACCAGGACCAGGGCCAGGTTCGCGATCCCCGCTCCCGCGAAGGCGGAATTGACGGCTCGGCTGGTCACCCCGACCGCCGGCCGTTTGCGGTCGATGATGATCACGATCGTCATCAGCACCAGGAATATCAAGGTCGGCGCCCAGGCCATGATGATGTTGGCGGTCGGCGATAGGCGGACGATCCCGGCCTCCTGCAGGTAGTAGCTCAAGCACTGGATCCCGTAGAGCACCCCGGCCGAGCCGTAGAGCGCGCTGCCGGCGACGCCCATCCCGCCGCCCGGCCGGCCCTCGGCCACGGTCCTCAGGAACGCCAGGTCGTCCTGGACCGACTTGATCTCGTCGTTCATGGGCAAGGCCCCCTTCAGCATCGCATCATGGCCGGTCACAGGATTCGCCCCAACAGCGGCGTACGGCGCAGCGCCATGGTCGTCAGCCAGCTGAGCGCCACCGCCCCGGCGAACACCGCCAGCCCCTTGGCCAGCCCACCCCAGGCCTGCGGCAGCAGCAGCCAGGAGAGCCAGGCGGTGAAGACGTAATGGGTCAGGTACATGCCGTAGGCGTTGGCCTGCAGGCTGGCTCCGACCGGGCCTGTCCTCCGGACGAAGCGCAGGAAGACCGCCAGCACCGCGAACGACAGGGCCGCGCAGGCCAGAACGAAGGCCAGGCCGCCGACCAGGTCCAGCACCGGCTTGGGCGGCGGGTTGGGCGAGAAGGCGACGATGAAGACGGCGACCGCCGCGATCACCGCCGGAACGGGCGGGATCTGCCAGGCCCACCAGCGGCGCGACAACGCGCCCTGCGGGTCGGTCAGGCCCCGGCCCACGCCCGCCGCCCCGAACGCCAGGCCGGCCAGGAAATAGACCAGGTAGTGGCCGATACGGCCGGTCTGGACCAGGAACGGCCCCGCCGTGGTCCAGTGGCCGAAGGGCAAGACCACGTTCAGCGGCACATAGGCCAGGGCGCTGGCCGCGACGAGGACCAGGAGGGCGCGGCCGGGCCGTCGGGCCGCGCCCTGCGTCCAGCGGCCCAGCGTCGGGATCAGACGGGGAAACAGCTTGTCCAGCGCCCCGGCGATCGCGCCGAAGGCCAGCAGCACCCACAGGAACCAGGCCGGGCCGCTGGGCCAGAACGGCAGGCGGGTCCAGGCTTGAGCATAGGCCGGCAACGACGGCGCGCCGCCCGACTGCAACCAGGCGGGAAAGTAGGCCAGCGGCGCCAGCAGCCCGGCCCCGATCACGAACGGAACGCCCAGCCGCAACGCCCGGCCCTTCAGGTAGCCGCCCGGCCCCTTGGCCTTCAGGCTTTCGGCGACGAACAGGCCCGAGACCAGGAACATCAGCGACATGAAGAACAGGTCGTTGACCAGGGTCAGCAGGCCAAAGCCCCCGAACCTCTGCGGGTCCACGACCGGAAAGGCCGTCCACAGGATCGGCGGGGCGGCGAAGGCCTTCGGCGGCGGCGCGTAGGGGTGGTAGGTCAGCGCCGCGTGGTGGGCGACGACCAGCAGGGTCAGGAAGGCGCGCAGGGCGCCGACCGGCGCGTTCCGGGCCGAGGCGTCCGCCGGGGTGGTTTCGACGGGTTTCAGAGGCGCGTGCATGGCCGGGCTCCGTTGCGACGGACGGACCATGTATCAACTTGTTTGTTTTGTAAACTTGTTGATGAGAAGACGCCTGACGGTGAACCAAGGCGGCGATCTCTCCGGGATAAGCAACGTCGAAGCTTGTCCGGCGACGGAAGGCTCGCTCTGCTATGTCATCGATCTTGCCGGATCGACGCGATTGACCATCGTCGGGCGAGGCGAACGCCGGCCCGCCGCGCCGTCCGCGATCCTGTCCATCGCGATCGAGCAGTATGTCGTCGTGACCTAGGATCCCCGATCGTCCCCTTGCCCCCTCCCCGCCGCCATGCTCACTGCGGGGCCTCAGCACCACGGGACTCACATGCGCAAGATGATCTGGGGCGCCGCCCTTTCCGGCGCGTTCGCCGCCTTCGCCCTGTCCGCCGGCGCCCTGTCCGCCGGCGCCGCCCACGCGGCCGAGCCGAAGTTCACGCCTGGCCCGTGCGCCGGCGACTATTCGGGCGTGGCCAACAAGATCCAGTGCGGGACCCTGGTCGTCGACGAGACCCGGGGCGGGCCGAGCACGCGGCGCGTCGCCCTGCCGGTGACCATCGTCAAGGCCAGCGCCCCCAAGCCCGGCGCGGTTCCGGTGATCTTCCTGCACGGCGGCCCCGGCGGCGGGGTGGTCGAGAACATCGGCCGTTCCCTGCGCGGCGTGTCCGGCCGAGAGCTGATCGCCGTCGACCAGGACTGGATCTATTTCGACCAGCGCGGCGGCGGGGTGGCCTCGCCGATCCTCGACTGCGGCGAGGTGGCCCTCAACGACGCCGGGCCGCTGAACGACGCGGCCGCCCAGCAGCTGATCGCCTGCGCCCAACGCCTGAAGGCCTCTGGCGTCGACCTGTCGCGCTACAACGCCGAGGAGGTGGTCAAGGACCTCCAGGACCTGCGCAAGACCCTGGGCCTGAAGCAGGTCGACCTGTTCGGCGTCTCGTACGGCACGCGCATCGCCCTGGCCGTCGTCAAGCACGACCCGTCCGGCGTACGGGCCGTGGTGCTCGACTCGCCCTGGACCCCGGAGGCCAAGTGGGCCGAGGGCGGGCCGGAAATGGTGTCGGACGCGGTCAAGGTGATCTTCAAGCGCTGCGCCGAGGACGCCGCCTGCAACGCCAAGTATCCGCATCCGGGCGCCGACCTCGACGCGGTGGCGACCAGGCTGCTGAGCGGCCCGCAGACGATCGGCGGCAAGGTCTATAGCGCCGACGACCTGGGCGGCTTCCTGATGGACGCGGCCTATAGCGGCCCCGACGCCCGGGCGCTGCCCGCCACGGTCGCCAGGTTCGCGGCCGGCGACATGACCGCCCTGGCCGAGCAGATGCAGGGCCGCAGCGGCTACAACGAGGCCCAGCACCTGACCCATCTGTGCAAGGAGGAGTTCCCGTTCGAGAGCGAGGCGGCCATGCGCAAGGGCGCCCAGCGCGATCCGGTCACGCGCCTGCTGGAAAACTCGTTCGGCCGCTACTTCCAGGTCTGCAAGGCCTATGACGTCGGCCGGCCCGACCCGGTCGAGGCCCAGCCGGTCTCCAGCCCGATCCCCACCCTGTTCCTGGCCGCCGAGATCGACCCCGGCTGCCCGCCGGCCGTGGCCAAGGCGGCGGTCGGCCGCTTCCCCAAGGGCCAGCTGACCATCATCCCCAACACCACCCACGGCGTGTCGCGCGGCAGCGCCTGCGCCCGCAGGATGATCCGCGGCTTCCTGGCCGACCCGACAGCCCCAATCGACCAGAGCTGCCTGCATCCCGAGCACGACCAGTTCGTGTTTGACCTCGATTAGGGAACTCGTAGTCGGCGCACCGCCCGCTTGGCCCCTACGGACCGCTTCGCGGTCGTCTTCCCCCGGAGGGGAAAGAGCGCCGAGGCTCCGCCCCCTCTGGGGGCGGACAGACCGCGAAGCGGTCAGGTGGGGGCAAGTGTTCACCGGCACGGCTTCTCATCCTCACGCGGAAACCCGCTGAGCGTATGGAAAGGGTCGCGGAGCGCCGGACGACGTCCGAAGTTTGGAAAAAGAATACCGTTTCGACGAAGCCCGATCGCTCCGCGCGGTCGTTATCCGGAAGCCCGCGACGCTGAGCCCTGTTCGAGCCTCGCCGCCTTGAAGCCTCCGACGGGCGGGCCAGGTCAACGAACCCTGGTCCCGGACCGCGGGCCTGTCACCGCCCGCCTGCTGATCCGCCAGCCCTCACGTCACGCCGTTTTAGTGTTCCATGCCCGGCCGGCCCTGGAGACGCGAGGTTTGGTCCAAAAGGACCGCCGATGGAGCTTCCCGCTCGATCGCCCCCCGCCGCCGCAACTGGTCGCT
>NZ_FORN01000018.1 GCF_900114015.1 Caulobacter sp. UNC279MFTsu5.1
GGGGGAGGTGGCCCGGAGGGCCGGAGGGGGTTTCACCCGCCGAGTCCGCAGACCCCCTCCGTCGCTCCGCGACACCTCCCCCAAAGGGGGAGGATCTTTATCCCAACAACCTCGCCAGTTCCCGCGCCACCATCCAGGCCAGCACCAGCGTCGCCGCCGCGAACGCGGTGAAGCGCAGCAGCACGATGTTGACGCTGATCTGGATCAGGCTGTGCAGCACCCGCAGGCCCACGAACGCCCAGGCCAGCCGGACCGCCAGGGCGTCGCCATGGCCGGCGACCTGGATGGCCAGGGCGGCGGCGTAGAAGATCGTCGGCTGCTCCATCAGGTGGTTGTAGTTGTCGGCCGCCTGGCGGGCGGGCGCGGGCAGGCCGTCCAGGCCGCCCGGAAAGGCCGCGTCCTGCGGCTTGAGCCCGGCCCGGCTCATGGCCGGCAACCGCTGGATGTACATCCACAGCCAGATCACCAGCGACCAGGCTGTCAGCGCCATCACCGGCGCGATCAGAGTGTGCATATCAAAGTTCTCCCCCGGCCCCTCGCTGGGGCCTTGGCCGGGAGGTTAGGCGCCGAAAGACCGGAAGGCGAAGCCTGCCCTGACGGCAAGCTCCGTCTTCCGGTTCTCGACCGAGGTCAGATCAGGAAGTAATCCCGGACCGCCGTATGCCAATCGGAACTGACCGAGCTGTCGATCAGCACGTTCTGCGTGAAGCCATCGCCTGTGGAGTTCCACAGGGTGAACGTGCCGCCGTCGTGACGCCACAGCAGGTCGGCCTTGCCGTCGCCGTTGAAGTCGCCGACGCTCTCCAGCGCCCAGTCGGTTCCAACACCGCCGTTGACATAGACGTTCTTGTCGAACCCGCTCGCCGTCGACGCCCATTCCGAGAAGACGCCGCTGTCATGGCGCCAGATTAGGTCGTCCTTGCCGTCGCCGTTGAAGTCTCCGATGGCGGCGATCGTCCAGTCCGGCGTCACCGAGCCGTCCACCACGACGTTGGGCTGAAAGCCGGCGCCGCTCGAGCGCCACTCCGTGAACATGCCGTCGCTGTGACGCCAGATCAGGTCTTCCTTGCCGTCGCCGTTGAAGTCGCCGACGCCGGCCAGGGTCCAGCTGGGGTCAACCCCGTCCTGCAAATAGACATTTTTGTTGAAACCCACACCGTTGGATGTCCACTCCGTGAACATGCCGTCGCTGTGACGCCAGATCAGATCGGCCTTGCCGTCGCCGTTGAAGTCGCCGGTGGCCGCCAGCGCCCAGTCGAACGAGACGCCGTCGGTGATGGCGCCCGCTTCGAAGCCCGATCCGGTGGAAGTCCAGACGTCGAGCGTTCCCCCGGCGTCGCGCCACAGGAGGTCGGCCTTGCCGTCGCCATTGAAGTCGGCGGCGGCGCCCAGTTGCCAGTTGTTGTTCTGGTCGCTCGTGATGAAGGTGTTCGCCGCCATGGTCGGCTGGCCGTGATCCAGCACGGTGGTCCAGGTGGTGAAGGTTCCAGCCATCTCGCGCCAAGCCAAGTCGCTCACCCCGTCACCGTTGAAGTCGGCGCTGAAGTTCGGACCAATCCCGGCCTTGGCCACGCCGGTCAGAGCCAGATTGACGCCGCCGTGGCCGTCGGCCGTGACGACGAGGTCGCCATGCGGAGCGTTGAGGAGCGTGAAGCTCTCCCCGGTGCCCAGGGTGATGGTCGAACCGTTGCGAACATAGGTGAACTGGGCGGGATCGACGTCGGTGATGTTGATGACGTCGCCGCGGGCGAAGTCGACGATCACATCGCCGGCCAGCTCGGCATGGGTGGCCGTGAAAATGTCCGCCCCGGCCCCGCCGGTCAGCCTATCGCTTCCCGAACCGCCGACGAGGATGTCCGCCCCGGCTCCGCCATCGAGCGTGTCCGAGCCGCTTCCGCCCAGAAGGTGATCCCCGCCGGACCAGCCCAGCAGGATGTCGACGCCCTGCCCGCCGTCGAGCATGTCATCGCCGCCCGCACCTTGGATCATGTCGCGCCCGATGCCGCCGTAGATGGTGTCCGCCGAGACCGCGCCGATCGCGAAGTCGTTGCCGTCACCCAGGTCGACGCTGCCTACGAACACACCGCCACGCAGGTCGACCGTGTCGCCGCCCGCGCCCATCAACACGTCGCCCCGGATGGTTCCGTAGTTCTTGAGAATGTCGGCGCCGAGGTCGAGGAAGATCTGACCGTTGATCGTGCCGTAGTTGGCGACGTAGTCGACCACCTCCTGGGGCGGAGAATAGCCGCCACTGTTGGAATAGATCGCCACGTCGGCGGTGATGACGCCCCAATTGACGATATTGGGCGCCGTCGGCGCGCCCGAGGCTAGGCCGCTCAGCACCAGACCGTAAGAGACGCCGCTGTCCGACACGGCCGTGATCGAGCCGCGGTTCTGGAAACCGCCGCCGTCGAGCCGATCGATGTAGACGCCGCGCGCGTAGCCTGAACCGGCGTGGACGTCGATCGTCCCGGTGTTGCTCAGCGTCGTGCCGTTGACGAACTGCAGCCCGGTGGCGCTGTCCGTCCCGGAGACCAATATCCGACCCTGGTTGTCAAACTTCTGCCCCGGAGACCAGGACAGCATGCCGTAAGCGTTGACACCGGAAACCTCGATGGATCCAGTGTTCAGCACCGCGGCGCACCACTGACCCGAGTAAATGCCGTAGGCGGTGCTGGTTCCTTCGACTTGGATCTTGCCGGCGTTCAGTATGAGGCCGCTGGAGACGTACGAATTAATCCCCATCGTGGTGGAGGTGATCGTACCGTTATTCTCGAGCCTCATGGCTCCGCCGAAGTTGTAGAGATAAAACGCTGGCTCTCCACTATAGACTTCATCGTTTTCGATGATGAAATCATTCGCCAACTGAATCGTCATTTAAACCCCCGAAAAACAACTTTTGGACGAATATCCGGCCCCGGCGCCGCTGTCCAGTCATTGTACGGGTCGGCGCCCGGACCCTACACCCGGTCCCGGAACGGATCGGCCGGATAGACGCCCAGCACCTCGAACTTCTCGGAGAAGAACTTCAGCTCGTCGAAGGCCAGGGCCAGGGGGCGGTCCTCAGGGCGGCCGTCGACCTCGGCGTAGAAGAAGGTGGCGGTGAAGGCCCCGCCCTCCATGTAGCTTTCCAGCTTGGTCATGTTGACGCCGTTGGTCGCGAAGCCGCCCAGGGCCTTGTAGAGGGCGGCCGGCAGGTTGCGGACCTTGAACACGAAGCTGGTCACGCAGCGGTGGGTGAACGGCGGCGGCTCCGGCTTCTTCTCGGCCGTCATCACCAGGAAGCGGGTGGTGTTGTTGCGCTCGTCCTCGATGTCGCGGGCCAGGATGTCCAGGCCGTAAATCTCGGCGGCCAGGGCCGGGGCGACGGCGGCGCGAGTCGGATCGGGCTTCAGGGCCAGGGCCTTGGCGGCGCCCGCCGTATCGCCGGCGCTCTCGTGGGCCAGGCCCAGCTTCTTGAGGCTGTGGCGGCACTGGCTCAGGGCGATCGGCATCGAGCAGGCGATCTTCACCGTCTCCAGCGTCACGCCCTTGTTGGCCATCAGCTGGAAGCGGATCGGCTTGAAGCGCTCGCCGACGATCTTCAGGCCCGAGGCCGGCAGCAGATGGTGGACGTCGGCCACCCGGCCGGCGATCGAGTTCTCGATCGGGATCATGCCCAGCTGGCAGGCGCCGGTCTTGATGGCCTCGAACGCCTCCTCGAAGGTGGCGCAGGGCACGGCCTCGTAGTCGGGGAAATAGGTGCGGCAAGCCTCGTGGCTGTTGGCGCCGGGCTCGCCCTGGAAGGCGATCTTCTTGAGGATGCTCATGCGTGTTTCCCGGCGTAGGCGCGCGCCGCTTCTAGGTCCGAAGGATTGTCGACGGAGATCGGGGCCTCGGCGGCCACGGCGGCGCGTAGGGACAGGCCCAGTTCCATGGCCCGCAGCTGCTCCAGCTTTTCGCGCTTCTCCAGCGGCGAGGGCGGGGCGGCGTTGAAGGCTTCGAGGGCGGCGCGGCGATAGCCGTAGATGCCGATGTGGCGCCAGACCGGCCCTTCGCCATAGAGGGTGGAGCGGGTGAAATAGAGCGCCCGGCCCGACAGGCCGTTCTGCTCCATGGCCAGCACGGCCTTGACCACGTCGGGGTTGGACCGGTCGGCCGGCGAGGCCTCCGGCGCGACGACGGTGGCGATGTCGCAGCCGGGATGGGCGCTCAGCAGGTCGGCGCAGGCGCTCAGCACCGACGGCTGCACGAACGGCATGTCGCCCTGCAGGTTGATGACCACGTCGTGGCGGCGCTCGGGGTCCAGCGCCTCGAGGGCGGCCAGGATGCGGTCCGAGCCCGAGGGCAGGGCCGGGTCGGTCAGCACCGCCTGGCCGCCGGCCTGCCTGACCGCGTGGACGATGGCGATGTCGCCGGCCGCCACCGCCACCGGACCGATTCCCGCCGCCTGGGCCTGGCGCAGCACGCGCACGATCATCGACACGCCGCCGATGTCGGCCAAGGGCTTGTCCGGCAGGCGGGTGGCGGCCATGCGGGCCGGAATGACGACGATGGGGTTCATGTAAGGCCGTTGCGGGTCAAAACCGTTGCTGCCCGGTTGCGCCTCGGGCGGTAGCGTGTAAGAGACGCGAGCGCAACATGGAGCGCGCGGGGGAAACCTCCGGGCGCGGATTTCGGGCCTGTCGTCAGACGGCCCCCAAGAGGCTGGTAAGGCTTTAGATGAGCGACCTGACGTTCAACAAGATCGCTGGCGGCGTGCTGCTGACCGGCCTGATCATTTTCGGTCTGCGGGAAGCGTCGGACATCGTTTTCGCCAAGCACGAGCTTGAAAAGCCCGGCTACGAGATCGCGGTCGCCGAAGAGGCGGGCGAAGGCGGCGCGGCCGCCGAGGTCGCGCCCGACTGGGGCAGCGTCCTGACCCCGGCCAATGTCGCCGCAGGCCAGGCGGTCAGCGCCAAGTGCGCCTCGTGCCACAACTTCACGCCCGAGAATCACACCGGTCCAGGCCTGTTCGGCGTGGTCGGCCGCAAGCCCGGCACCCACCCCGGCTTCGCCTATTCGGCGGCCATGGTCGATTTCGGTTCGAAGAACCCGGTCTGGGACTACGACCACCTCGACACCTTCCTGAAGGCGCCGGGCAAGGACGTCTCGGGCACCAAGATGACGTTCGTCGGCCTGAAGAAGCAGGAAGATCGGATCGCCATGATCGCTTACCTGCACAGCCTGGGCTCCAGCCTGCCGATCCCGGCCCCTAAGCCCGCCGGCGCGGCTCCGGCCGCTGCTGGCGCGCCCGCCGCTCCGGCCGCCGCCGGAACGCCCGCCGCGACCGCTCCGGCCACCCCGGCCCCAGCCGCCGCCAAGTCCTGATCGTCTTCAGGTCCAAAAGAATCAAAGGCCGCGAAGTTCGCTTCGCGGCCTTTTCTTTTGCCGCCTTTCAAGGCGCCCCAGGCGGCGTGAAGCCGCCTGCAGCAAAGCTGGCCTTGCGGTCTTTTCCCATTCCGTGAGTAGAGTATCGAACCGCACCGTTTCACCGGAACCGTTCGACCATGACGTCTCGCCTGCTGGCCGCCTCTTTCGCCGCGCTGCTGATCGCCGCCCCTGTTTCCGCGCTTCCTGGCTCGGCCTTCGCCGCCAAGGCGCCGACCGTGGCCCTCAAGTCGCTGGCCGACCTGCCGACCCCGCCCTATCCCTATGACGAGAAGGCCGACGCCGAGGCCGACGTCGCCGCGGCCCTCAAGCGAGCGAAGAAGGCCCACAAGCTGACCCTGATCGATTTCGGCGGCAATTGGTGCGGCGACTGCCGGGTCTTCGCCGGCGTCATCGAGCAGCCCGACGTCAAGGCCTGGGTCGACAAGCACTACGAGGTCGTGACGGTGAACGTCGGCCGCTACGACAAGAACATGCAGATCCCGGCCCGATACGGGCTGGACAAGCTGAAGGGCGTGCCCAGCTTCCTGGTGGTCGACGCCAAGGGCAAGCTGGTCAATGACGGCGCCTTCTTCGCCCTGACCGACGCTCGCCACATGACGCCGCAGTCGATCGTCGACTGGCTGGCGCAGTGGCCGAAGTGAGTTAAGCCAAGTTCGGCATTTGGCTTATGCGAAATGCTTGCGCTCTTTTTTGATCTCGCGCGCAAAATCTCGCGCGCAAATAAGTAGGCGCATGCGGAGAGATATGAATGGCAATGACGATCTAGATGTCGGGACTGAGACCAACAGGAAAGGCGCTGGGCACCATCTCGGTTAGATCATTGAAGAACATAATGAAGAGCGCTGCGCTAATATTGAGATAGCCAAGGTGCCCTATCTCCTCCTCACTGAGCCCGAACCCGTGACGGAATTCCAACCGACCAAGGGACCGGTTGAGCTTTAGCGCGGAACCCCCGGAAAGGAAGTTCGGATGCGCAAAGTCGCTCAGCCAAGCGTAGCAATCCGCAAGCATACCTTGCCCGGACGAACCAGCTTTGCGCTCGAAATAGCGGTCCGCTTTCTCAATAGCCGTCATAATATTCACAGGATCAGGCTTTTCTTTGAACATCACATGCTTCACCCCCATTAGGGCGTGGGCGATATCGAAGATGACCCTTTCGAACGGGACACTTCCGTTCATAAACGCACGAATACGATCACAGAGGTAACCCATTATGGCCGTCGACTCGATATGTCCTCGAATGAGGAGAGTCAGGCCGTAGATGTTCTCTTCGGCGATCATCGACCCCGCCGAAACCAGCAACCGCTCGGCACGATGCAGATGAACCTGCTGCAAGACCTGAACATTCGCAGCCGCGCGCGCGACCTCGCTCATGGTTTCTGGATTTGAGTATTCAACGAAATCGCGGCGGCATTTCAGCAACTGCGAATAGAAACCCTCAAGAGAGTCGATAAGCTCCAATTTACCGAGCGCTTCAAATTTCTTCCGGACGGTCGGGCTAAAACAGATTTGTGATGAGCTCGGCCCGATATTCGTCATCTGCGATCATTCTTTCTGAGTGTGCCTCGGGAACGACGGTATTTAAAACGGCCTCCGCCACCCCGTCGGCGTCCCGCCGCCGGCCGCCTCGATCCGGGCGATCGCCCCGGCCAGGGGCTCGACGGCCACGGCCATGTGGTGGGCGTTGGCGTGCAGGAGGGTGTCGGGGTCCAGCAGAAGGGCCACGTGGCCCTTCCAGAACACCAGGTCGCCGCGCCGGCGGTCCTCGGCCGCGATCGGCGCGAAGAAGGCCAGCTGCATGTCGGTGTCGCGCGGGACCGCCCTGCCGCAAGCCGCCAGGGCCTGCTGCACCAGGCCCGAGCAGTCCAGCCCCAGCGATTCGCGACCGCCCCACTGGTAGGGCGCGCCGAGATAGCCCTCCGCCACCGCCATATAGTCCGTCAGGGCCTTGCCGATCGGGGCCAGGTGGGCGGCGACGAACCAGCCCGTCCCTTCGCCCTTGGCGAACCGGCCCTCGGTCGCCTCGATGGCGGTCAGGGCGTTCAGCGAATAGAGGCCGACCGGCCGCGACTTGATGTCCGGCTCGGCGAAGGCGTAGGTGCGCGGCACGGCGACCTGGTGGGTGGCCGGCGCCCCAAGCGCGGCCAGGTCGTCCTCGGCGACGAAGCCGACATAGCCGTCGCGCGCCGCCTGGCCCCAGGCGAAGCCGTCCTTGACCTCCAGCACCCGGAACAGCTCGCCGAACAGCAGCTGGTCCCACTGCTCGGCCATCGGATGGGCGGCCTTGCGCAGGGCGGTGGTCGGGACGGCGACCTGGCGCAGGGTCGGGGCCGCGTAGCGCTCGGCGGCGACCAGGCCCTGCAGGTCCAGGTCGGCCAGGTCGGGGCGAGCCAGCGTCACCCTCGGGTCATTGGGGCGCGGATCGCTCATGCGTCGGCCTTCGGGAACCGCGACTTCAGCATGCCGTAGAGGCCCCGGATCACCTGGGCTTCGCCGCCAGCTGCGAAGCCCGGCCGGGCCTTGGGGTTCCAGGCGAAGATGTCGAAATGCGCCCACGACCCGGTGGTCGGGGCGAAGCGCTGCAGGAACAGGGCCGCCGTCATCGAGCCGGCCTGGGCCCAGGCGTCGGGGTCGTTCTTCAGGTCGGCGATGTCGCCCTCGACCGCCTCGCGATAGCCGTCCCACAGCGGCATGCGCCAGACGGGGTCGGAGGCCTCGCGCGCGCCCTCCTCGATCTCCAGGGCCAGGTCGTCGTCGGGGGTGTAGAAGGGGATGACCTGCGGCCCCAGGGCCACGCGGGCCGCGCCGGTCAGGGTGGCCAGGTCGATCGTCAGGGCCGGCTCCAGCTCGGCGGCCCGGGCCAGGGCGTCGGCCAGGATCAGCCGCCCTTCGGCGTCGGTGTTGCCGACCTCGACGGTCAGGCCGGCGCGGGTGGCCAGCACGTCGCCGGGCCGCATGGCGTCGCCGGCGATGGCGTTCTCGACCACCGGCACCAGCACGGTCAGGGCCACGGGCAGGCCGGCGGCCATCACCATCCGGCCCAGGGCCAGGGCGTGGGCGGCGCCGCCCATGTCCTTCTTCATCAGCCGCATGCCCCCGGACGGCTTGATGTCCAGACCGCCGGTGTCGAACACCACGCCCTTGCCGATAAGCGCCAGGCGCGGGTGGGCCGCATCGCCCCAGGTCAGCTCCAGCATGCGCGGCGCCCGGGACGGGACGGCGGCGCGGCCCACGGCGTGGACGGCCGGATAGTTCCGCTCCAGCAGGTCGTCGCCGAGGATCACCTCCAGGGTCGCGCCGTAACGTTCGGCGATCTCGCGGGCGATGGTCTCGATCTGCAGCGGCCCCAGGTCGTTGGCCGGGGTGTTGACCATGTCGCGGGCCAGGGCGCAGGCGTGGGCCACGGCGCGGACCTCGTCCAGGTCGACGCTTTCGTCCGCGACCAGTCGTCGCGGCTCCTCACCGCCGCGAGGCCGGTAGCGGTCGAACCGGTAGGCGCCTAGGGCGAAGGCCAGGGCGATCTGGCCGGGATCCAGGCCGTCGGGGGTCGCCGCCAGGCGGTAGTCGCCGGCCGGCAGGCGGGCCGGCAGGGCGCGAAACAGCATGGCCTCGGCCTTGTCCCGGGCCCCCAGGCCCAGCAGCACGCGGTCCACGGCCCCTTGCGGCGTCGGCAGGACCAGCACCTGGCCGGCCTTGGCCTTGAAGTCCTCCAGGGCCACGAAGCCCTTCACGAAACTGGGCCGCGCCTCGACGAAGGCGGTCAGTTCATCCTCGTACAGGCAATGGATCGGCGTCGGCGCGCCCTCCTCGGGAGCACGGGACGAGGAGGCGATGATCGGTTCCGACATGGACGCGCCCTGAAGGGGTGAAGATTATGCTTAACGATTCCTTGAGGGCCGCGCGCGAGGATGCGAACACCGTCGGGAGATCCTTCTTCATGTGTCGCAAGCGCGCGCGCCTCGCAACCGTTCTCGTCCCCCTCCTCGCCTCCGGCGTGTTGACGGCGGCCTCGGCGTACGCCGCCGACAAGCCCGCGGCGGCGACCGCCCCCGTCGCCGCGCCCGAGCCGCCGCGCAAGGCCACGCCGGCCGAACGGGCCGAGATGCGGCGGGCCGATCCCCTGACCCGCATGGCCTTCTGGTCGACCGAGGCCGAGCGCGACGGCCGCGACGTCGAGGCGGGCGTGGGCCTGGCCCAGGCCCTGCGCGCCCTGGGCCGCTACGACGAGGCCGCCGACGCGGCCGGCCGCATCCTGATCGTCGTGCCCGACAACTACGACGCCCTGATGGAATCGGCGCGGGCCAACGTGGCGCGCGGCCAGGGCTTCTACGCGATCGAGCCGGGCCGCAAGGCCGCCGCCCTGCAGCCGCGCGACTGGCGGCCGCTGTCGCTGCTGGGCGTGGCCTACGAGCAGGCCAAGCGCGACGACGAGGCCCTGGCGGCCCATCGCCAGGCCGTGGCCCTGGCCCCGGCCGAGGCGGTCCCCCTGACGAACCTAGCCATGCACCTGGCCTCGAGCGGCGACCTGCCCGGAGCCGAGAAGCTGCTGCGCCAGGCCGCCGCCCTGCCCACCGCCACCATCCAGGTGCGCCAGAACCTGGCCCTGGTGGTCGGCCTGCAGGGCCGCCTCGACGAGGCCGAGAAACTGGCCCGCCAGGACCTGCCGCCCGAGTCCGTCGACAACAACCTGGCCTGGCTGCGCGCCGCCGTCGGACAAGCCAGCGCCACTCGCTCGTGGGACGCGGTGAAGGCGGGCGGGTAGAGGGGAAAGAGGATCGCCCTCGCCAAGGCGACCTCCAACCGGCGCCAAGCGGACGCCCCGGACGTCAGCTTGGGGTGGCAATCCGAACTTGCCCCCCACGCGAGCAACCATCCCGGGCGCACGGCTTGAACGTTGCGTCCGTCGTGCAGCGGCCTTGGCCCGGTTGCGGCGCCAGGTTCAGTTTTCGCCGCCGTGGCGAGGCCCTGTTTAATTGCCCCCTACCGGCGGCGGAGGTGACGCCGGCAACTCGACGCCGACTTGTCCGGCGCACCATCTAAGCGCGCGATACCGTGCGGCGCTAAGGCCCCTGGCGCCTTTTGTTCTTAGTCGGCAAACCACACTCGGCCCTTTTTCCTCGCGCGAGTAATAAACGACGATGCTTCTCCCGCTACCTTCGCTGAGCGCCCTATAGCCGAGCGGTCCCGGCGTCTCGTTCTGCCGTATTGAGCCGTCACCCCAGGCTTTCAGATGTTCAGCTTGAACGACATGCTCGGCGAACGACTCCGCGCTCACCCCCCTAGGAAGGCTGATTACCTGTGCGTCGATACCTTCGCTCGAGAGGTCGGAACCTTCAAGGACCCTAAGTACGGCCAACTCCGCACTCTGCGCCAGAAACAAAATTACTAAGCCTTGAGATAGCAGCGTCATGCCGAGAACCTCTTGAGAAAACTTGAGGGAGCGGCCGCAGCCGCCTGCGTTCCCTTGGCCCGCTCGAGACTATCAAGGCGTATACTTTTGCCATGCCCTGCGGACCGTTCACATGTAGAACCGGCCGGTCCAGTTCTCATGCAGATAATGTCTGTATTGGGTCGATGCTTTTGAAAAAGTCGAAAAGCTGACTTGCGGGAATTTTAGCATTTTGCACGGCATCTCGGAGTATTGCCAAATAAACCACGGTAGACGGCTATAAAGTGTCCGCTCAAGGCCAAAGCTGGCGAATACACGTCCGGCCGCGCGAATTTTCGAATAGGGCCTAATATCGCAGAAAATTCAACGCCCTGAGCCGGAATCCGACTTTTTCAACAGCATCGGTCGTTAGCTGCTCTTCGTCCTTGCGGGGAGCCTTCGCCGCCGGACTAGCGCGGGTACAAGCGATTTGGCGGAGGGCAGCGATGCTGTATTCTGGCATAGAACGACTTGACGCCTTCCGCTCCCATGTTGCCGGTGATCTTGTGGGCGCGAAAATGGAATTTTCGGCTCGTCGCCGCTTCATCGACATGCGCTAAGAGTTTTCCCCCCAGCACCTCGATGGTGACTGTTTCGTCGTCGCCCATCGAGTAGACAGGCGGCGGCGCATGCTCATAGCTCAGCACCCGCGTGCAAGCCGTTCCGCTAGGATGACACGCCTGCACGACCCACCGCTCATTATCCTCGCCGTATGAGCTCAGGCGCATACTAAGGTCGGCCGCAACACGCACATCGGCGCAGTGCCTCGTGCTCGCAGCGATTTGGTCGGAAGGTGGCGCGCAGTTCGCGAGAATGAGAGCCGGTGCGGCGACCAGCAACGCGACTACAGGCATCTTCACACTGGCCATCCGCGATCTAGACCTATGTTGGCAATCCAAAACGACATGCTTTTTAGTTGAGCTCGACTTCAGGACCGCTTGGCCCATCCTGTCGGACGGTGAAAAGCGGACTAAGCGACGATGCTTCTCCCGCCTTCGCTGAGCGCCCTATAGCCGAGCGGTCCCGGCGCCAGAGAGCGGCCGCAACCGCCTGCGTTCCTTTGACCCGCCTGAGGCCATCAAGGCGTATACTTTCGCCATGCCCTGTTGACCGTTCACATGTAGAACCGGCCGGTCCAGTTCTCATGCAGGTAATGTCTGTATTGGGTCGAAAGCGGGCACGGCGCTCCCGGCCTTACCGGTGCTTCATCACGTCCTGGATCTTGATGATCGCCGGACCCATGATCACGATGAACAGCACGGGCAGGAAGAACACGATCATCGGCACGGTCAGCTTGGCCGGCAGGGCGGCGGCCTTCTTCTCGGCGGCCGACAGGCGCAGTTCGCGGTTCTCCTTGGCCATCACCCGCAGGGCCGCGCCCAGCGGGGTGCCGTAGCGCTCGGCCTGGATCATGGCGGTGACCACCGAGCGGATGCCGGGATGGTTGGTCCGCCGGGCCAGGCCCTCGTAGGCCAGGCGACGCTCGGGCAGGTAGCTGAGCTCGGCGGTCAGCAGGCTGAGCTCCTCGGCCAGCTCCATCGAGGCCGAGCCGACCTCGGCGCCGACCTTGGCGATGGCCGCCTCGATCGACATGCCGCTCTCGACGCAGATCAGCATCAGGTCCAGGGCGTCCGGGAACGCCTGGACGATCGACTCGCGGCGCTTCTGGGCGATGTTGGAGATGTAGAGGTTGGGCGCGTAGTAGCCCGCCGTCAGGGCGAAGAAGCAGGCGGCGATCTTCTGCACCGGCAACAGGCCGAAGCCGTTGACCACATAGAGGTAGAACGCCACCACCACCGCGAACACGAACGGCATCAGGAAGCGGAAGAAGTAGAAGGTCGAGACGGGCTTGGGGCCGCGGAAGCCGGCCTGGGCCAGCTTGTCGACCACCTTGGGGTCTTCCAGCAGCCTGGACAGCTGCAGGCGGTCGACGACGCTCTTGTACATGCCCTCGTCGACGTGGCGCAGCGAGCCGCCGCCCTTCTGGGACAGGGCCTCGCGCGAGCGGCGGCGCAGCTCCTCGCGGCGGTTGGCCACCGACTTCAGCCGGCCCTCCAGGCCGTTGCTGCTCATCATCGGCGAGGCCAGGGTGACGATGGTGGCGAACACCACGATGGCGATGAAGATGCTGAACAGAGTCTGCGGGTCGGTGAGCTTCTCGATCATGATCTCGCCTCCCCTAGAACTTGAAGTTGATCATCTTGCGCATCACGAAGATGCCCACGGCCATCCAGAAGCCGGCGATCATCAGCATGAAGTGGCCGCGCTGGTCGCTGAACATCGGCGCCATGTAGGTGGGCGCGGTGATCGAGATCAGGGCGATGACCCCGGGCGGCAGGCAGCCGATGATGAAGGCCGAGGCGACGGCCTCGGCCGACAGGGCCTTGATCTTCTCGGCCATCAGCTTGCGGGCCCGCAGCACGGTCGACAGGTTGCCCAGGGCCTCGGCCAGGTTGCCGCCGGTCTTGGCCTGGATGGTCAGGACGATGGTGAAGAAGCGCAGCTCGTTGGTCGGCATGCGCTCGTACATGCGCTCCAGCGCCTGCTCCATCGACATGCCCATGCCGGTGTTCTCGACCAGGACGCGGAACTCGCCGGCCAGGGGCTCGGGGCACTCCTTGCCGATGATCTTCAGGCAGTCATGGACCGGCAGGCCCGACTTGATGCCGCGCACGACGATGTCGATGGCGTCGGAGAAGGCGGTCGTGAACTTCTTGGTGCGGGCCTTGGCCATCATGCCGACCACCCAGCGCGGCAGGCCGAAGCCGGCGGCGAAGGCCGCGCCCAGGGCGACAAGCGGCATCTGGCGCAGCAGCAGCAGCACCAGGCCGGCCGTCAGCCCGACCACGCCGCTGATGATCCAGAACATCCGGACATTGTCGCCCAGGCCGGCGGCGCGCAGGCGCGCGGCGACGGTCAGCGAGGCCTTCTTCTTCTTCTGGTCCTGTTCCTTCAGGGTCTTGAGGATCTGCTTGCGGCGGGCGTCGGGGGTGTTGGCCGCGGCCTTGGCGCGGGCCGCCACGGCCTGGCGGTCACCGCCGGTGATCAGCTGAGCGCGCTTGACGGTCTTGGCCGCCCCGTTGTCGCCGCCGCCGGCCAGCACGAAGCCCAGGCCCGCGATGGTGATGAAGCCCAGGACGCCGGCGAGGATGAACAGCATCGCCTACTCCGCCGCGTCGAGGGCTTCGGCCAGCTCGCGCTCCAGGCCGTAATAGCGGGCGCGGTCCCAGAAGCGCGGACGGCCGATGCCGGTCGAGCGGTGCTTGCCCAGCACCTTGCCCTCGGCGTCCTCGCCGTTGATCTCGTAGACGAACAGGTCCTGGGTGACGATCACGTCGCCTTCCAGCCCCACCACCTCGGTGATGTGGGTGATGCGGCGCGAGCCGTCGCGCAGGCGGGCGGCCTGGACGATGACGTCGACCGAGCCGACGATCATCTCCTTGATGGTCTTGGAGGGCAGGCCGTAGCCGCCCATGGTGATCATGCTCTCGATCCGGCTGATCGCCTCGCGCGGGCTGTTGGCGTGCAGCGTGCCCATCGAGCCGTCGTGGCCGGTGTTCATGGCCTGCAGCAGGTCGAAGGCCTCCGGGCCGCGGACTTCGCCGACGATGATCCGCTCGGGGCGCATCCGCAGGCAGTTCTTGACCAGGTCGCGCATGGTCACCGCGCCCTGGCCTTCCAGGTTGGGCGGCCGGGTTTCCAGGCGCACCACGTGCGGCTGCTGCAGCTGCAGTTCGGCCGCGTCCTCGCAGGTCACCACCCGCTCGGTGGGGTCGATGAAGGCGGTCATGGTGTTGAGCAGGGTGGTCTTGCCCGAACCGGTGCCGCCCGAGATGACGATGTTGCAGCGGCAGGCGCCGATCACGCCCAGCACCCGCGCCCCTTCCGGGCTGATCGACGCGTAGTCGACCAGGTTCTTCATCGTCAGCTTGTCCTTCTTGAACTTCCGGATGGTCAGGGTGGGACCGTCCAGCGCCAAGGGCGGGGCGATGACGTTGACGCGGCTGCCGTCGGGCAGGCGGGCGTCGCAGATCGGCGAGCTTTCGTCGACCCGACGGCCGACCTGGCTGACGATCCGCTGGCAGATGTTCATCAGCTGCAGATTGTCGCGGAAGCGGACATTGGTCAGCTGGACCTTGCCGCCCACTTCGATGAACACCCGGTGGGCGCCGTTGACCATGATGTCGGCGATGTCGTCGCGGGCCAGCAGGGGCTCCAGCGGGCCGTAGCCGAGGACGTCGTTGATGATGTCCTGGACCAGGTGCTCCTGCTCGGACACCGACATCGAGACGTTCTTGATCGCCACCAGCTCGGCGACGATGTCGCGGATCTCCTCGGCCGCCGCCTTCAGGTCCAGCTGGGCCAGCTGGGAAAGGTCGATGGTGTTGAGCAGGGCGTTGAAGATCGTGGTCTTGGTGGCGTGGTAGTAGTCGCTCTGCTCGCGGACCACCTGGGTGGTCGGCGGCGCGCCCTGGGCGGCGCGCAGCTGCTCCAGGCCGTTGGTGGCCTTGGGGCCGGCGGCCTTGGCCGGAGCGGGCGTCGCCAGGGCCGGCCCGGCCCCCTGGGCGGCGGGCGCGCCGGATTCGTTGGCGGCGGGCTCGACGCGCTGCGGACGCGTGGCGATGGCCGGCGCGCCGGTCGAGACGGGCGGCGGCGCCTGCTCCGTGCGGATGGCGGCCTGATCGCGCTTGCCGAACATGCCCCTACTTCTTCTTGAACAGGCTGGAGAGGACCGAGGTCTTCTGGACCGCCGGCGGTTCGCGGCGGCTGATCAGCCGCGCCAGGTGGTCGATGCCCTCGGCCGCCTTCGACTTGGGGGCCACCTCGGCGACCATCTGGCCGTTGTTGGCGGCCTGGCCGAAGGGCTTGGGATCGAACGGCAGCACCAGGGACGGCGTCAGGCCCAGGGCCTCGCCGAAGTCCTTGACCGGAATCTCGGGACGGCCAGGCACGCCCACCTGGTTCAGCACCAGGCGCGGCGGGGCGTCGTTCGGGCGCGCGGCCCGAACCAGGTCGACGATGTTCTTGGCGTTGCGCAGCGAAGCCAGGTCGGGCGTGGCCACCACGACCAGGTCATCGCTGGCGATCAGCACCCGGCGGGTCCAGGCGCTCCAGCTGTGCGGCAGGTCCAGCACCACGAAGGGCGCGGCGCCACGGATCTTCTGGGTGACCTCCTCGAAGGCGTCGGCCGGGATCTCGTAGTCCTGGTCCAGGGCGCCGGGCGCGGCGAACAGCGACAGGCGGTCGCCGCAGCGGACCATCATCCGGTCCATCAGCACCGGGTCCAGGCGGTCGGGCTGGGTCAGGGCGTCGAGCACGCCCTGCAGCGGATCCTGGTTGAAGTCGAGGCCGGCGGTGCCGAACGGCAGGTCCAGGTCGACCATCACCGTGGCGGCCTGCACGCGCTCGGCCATCGACCAGGCGAAGTTGTGGGCCAGGGTCGAGGACCCGACGCCGCCCTTGGCGCCGACGAAGGCGATCTGCCGGCCGACGAACGGCGCGGAGGGATCGGCATAGAGGCTGGAGACCGCGCGGATGATCTGCAGCGGCCCCTGGGGCTGGGTGATGTACTCGCTGACCCCGCGCCGCATCAGCTCGCGGTAGAGGGCGATGTCGTTGGTCTGGCCGATGACCACGACCTTGGTGCCCGGGTCGCAGACCTGGGCTAGGCCGTCCAGCAGGGCCAGCATGCGCGGCGCGGCGTCCAGGCTCTCGACCAGCACCAGCGAGGGAGTCGACTGGTTCTGGTAATAGGCCACGGCCGCCTCCAGTCCGCCGGGCTGGGCGATGGTCGAGGCGCGGGCCATCCGGCGGTCGGCCGCGGCGGCCTCGACCAGGGCGACGGTCTCGGGCCGGGCGCAGAAGGCGTGGATGGTGATGCGCGGCACGGCCGCCTCGCCCATGTCGGCGTCGGCGGCGGCGAGCACCTCCTGCACCAGGGCCTGGGTGGTGCCGACCGGATGGGCGACGGGCGCGACCGGCTCGGCCGCTTCGATCGGCACGGCCCGGGTCGCCGCGGGAGCGGCCGGCGGGGCGGCGAGCGCGGCGGCGGCCGGCGGCTTGGGCATGTACGGCTCGGCCGGCGGCGGCAGGTCCGCGAACGGCGCGGAGACGGTTTCGCCGGGCCGCACGGGCGGGAAATCGGCGAACGGGTCGTCGGCGCTCGAACGCGCCGGCGGCGCGCCGCGCCACGGGTCGCTCCCCGGGGACATACCGGGCGCGGCGAAGTCGTCGTCGGCCTCGAAGCCCAGGTCGAAGGGGTCGTGATCGTTGCGCGGGGCCATCAGTTGACCGCCTTCGAGATGACGCCGTTGGACTGCTCGTCCTTGGCCGACGAGGTGACCTCGCCCTTGCGGTACTTGTCGAGCACGGTCGCGCGACGCCCGGAGTCGATCGGCGTCTCGGCGCGCGGACCCAGCAGATCCTCGGGATTGGCCACCTGGGCGGCGATGTTGGCGGTCACCGCGCAGCCGAAGTTCTCGTAGGCGGCGTTGTTGCGGGTGGCGGTGATGTTCTCCCAGCCGCCGCACTGCGGGACGTGGGCGGTGTAGCGCAGGAAGCCGACCTTCAGCGGCGCGCCCGGCGCGCCCCCGGCGTCATAGCCCGTCACCCGGACCTTGGCGGCCGGCGCGCCCATGGCGACCAGCCGCTGGCGGGCGGCCGCGGCCATGCGGCCGGCGATCTCGCCCCTGGCGCCGCCGGTCGGGGCGTTGACCACGATCTCGCGCGCCTCGGCGGCCAGCCAGCGGCCGAGCAGTTGGTCCAGGGCCTGGTTCTGGGCGGCCGACAGCCCCTCGGCGTGAAGGGCCAGCAGCACCTCGTCCGGACGGGAGTCGACATGGACCCGGTCTTCCCATTGCTGGGAGTCGGTGCGTGGCAGGGCGGCCGTATCCGGACCGGCGCCCGACGAGGCGCAGGCCGTCAGCAGCGCCAGGACCAGGCCGCCGGCCGTCAGCTTCATCAAGGTCGTCTGGAGCAAATGGGGATGGGGTCGCGTCATGTCCGCGTTCTCACTCGATCACATAGCCGACGGGGCCCTGGTAGGCGCGCCCGCTGTTCGCGCCGTCCGGCGCCTTGACCACCTTGTTGAGCCGGCCCAGCAGGACCGTGCCCATGTCGCTCGCCGTCTGCAGGCCGTCGGCCGGGGTCTGCAGGTTCTGCGGCTTGGTCGGGTCGACGATGTAGGGGGTGATGATCACCACCAGCTCGGTCTCGCCGTTCAGATAGTCGCGCGAGCGGAACAGCGAACCGAGGATCGGCAGGTTGGTCATGCCCGGCAGCGCGTCGATGTTCTGCTTGCTGGTCTGCTGCAGCAGGCCGGCGATCATCAGCGAACCGCCCGACGGCAGCTCGACCGTGGTCTCGGCTCGCCGGACCGTCAGGCCCGGCACGCTCAGATTGGTGCCGCCCGTGCTGCTGGCCAAAGTGAAGGCGCCGAGGCTGGTCAGCTCCGACACCTCGGTCGACAGCTTCAGCGAGATGCGGCCGCCCGACATCACCACCGGCGTATAGCCCAGGCCCACGCCGTACGGCTTGAACTCCAGCGAGACCCGACCGGAGATGTCCTGGGAGACCGGGATCGGGAATTCGCCGCCGACCAGGAACTTGCCGGATTCGCCCGACACCACGGTCAGGTTGGGCTCGGCCAGGGTGCGCAGCAGCCCCACCCGCTCGAAGGCCTGGACCATGGCGCTGGCCGAGTTGAGGCCGTCGCTGCCGATGCGGTCGACGCCCACGCAGTTGCCGATGTTGGAGCCGTTGACCACGGTGCTGTTGGTGCATTGGGCCGGCGCCGCGGCGATCGGCTGCTTGGTGGTGTCCAGCTTGTAACCGCCGGTCACGCCGCCGAGGAGCGCGCCGTTGACGCCGAAGGTCGGGCTCATGCCGAATGAATATTGCGCCCCGCCCAGTTGGCCCAGCACCGCGCCGGTGTTGAAGCCCAGCTGCTTGATGATGTTGCGCTGGACCTCGACGATGCGGACCTTGAGCATCACCTGGTCCTTGCCGGCGATGGTCAGCATGTTCAGCACGTTGTCGGGCTTGTCGACGAACTTGCTGGCGATCTGCGAGGCCATGCCCGCCTCGCCGGTGTTGGCCACCGCGCCGGTCAGGATCACGCTGTCGCGGATCGCCTGCACCTGGATGTTGGCGTTGGGCAGAACGCGCCGCAGGGTCTCTTCCAGCGCGGTGGAGTCCTGCTCGACCCGGATGGCCAGGCTGAGGATCTTGCGGCCCGAGGCGTCGAAGAACACCGCGTCGGTCGCCCCCAGGGCCATGCCCAGCACATAGATGCGGCGCGGGCCGCGCAGCACCGCGTCGGCCACGGCAGGATTGGTCACCAGCATGTCGCGCACGTCGACCGGCAGCTCGATGATCGCCGACTTGCCGCGCGACAGGACCAGGCTCTGGGCGCCCGTAGTGGTGAGGTCGATGCGCAGGACCTGGTCGGCGGGCGGGGCCAGGGTCGGCGTCTCGATCGGGCGCGACGCGACGCGAGCCGGCGTCCGGTAGAGATGGGTGCCGGCCGCCGGGCCGTCGGCCAGGGCGGCGGTCGACGACGCCAGGGCCAGGACGGCCGCGAGCGAGGCGGAGAGGAGCCGGCGGATCATGGGCGGACCGAGATGCTGGAGGTCTGGCCGCCGCGGTTGATGCGGACGACGGCGGAATCTTGCGAAGCGGCCGCGAGGCCGGAGGGGCCGCCCAGGTCGGTGTAGGCGCGCAGGGTCAGGGTCACCGGGCCGCCGGCCTTGGCCCGGGTCAGGGCCTCGGCCTCGACCGGGCCGACCTCGAGGGTGGCGGTGGAGGCGACGATGGTCTTGGCGTCCTTCTCGGCCGCCGTGCTCTGGTCCAGGGCCAGCACGCGCACGTTCTGGACGACGGTCTCGGCGACGGTCTGCTTGATCGCCCCGCCATCGCCCTCGCCGAAGCTCTGCGCCTCGCGGGTCTGGATGACGTCGACCCGGTCGCCGGGCAGGATGAAGCCGCCGACCGCGGTTTCGGAGGTGACTGGCACGGCCATGGCGCGCTTGCCGGGTCCCAGGACCACCGACAGGTAGCCGCCTTCGCCGCCACGGACGATCTTGCGGGCGGTGATGGGTTCGCCGGCCAGGATCGGGTCGCGCACGATCGCGCCCTCGACGGCCTTTTCAGGGGTGACGCCGCCGATCATCGTCCCCGCCGCGTCGCCGACCGCCTTGGCGGCCTTGGCGGTCGCCTTGGTTGGGACGGGATCGGCCGCGCCGTTGGTGATGAAGGCGGCGTTGACGGTGTCGGACGGCCAGGGCTGCCAGTCGACGTCGCCGGCGGTCAGGCGGTCGCCGATGGCCAGGTCGCGCTTGGCGACCAGGACCTGGGTCATGGGCTTGGTCGACGGGGCGGCGGCCTGGGCGATCGGCGCGGGCGCGGGCTTGCCGCCCATCGCCTTCTGCATGACCACGGCCAGGCCGATGGCCGCGACGGCGGCGACCAGGACGATCATGACGCGAAGAGGATTCATGCGGTCGGGCTCTGGCGACGGAGATACAGGCGGGGGCGAGCCGCCTTCAGGCGATCACGCACGAATCGTCGAACAGCCTTTCTGGCCGCCTCTCATGCTCGCGCGGCCATGGTTAACAGCGGCTAAAGGCGCCGGTCCGAAAAGCGGGGCGGCGGCGTGACAGGCTGACGCGGGCGCCAGAAGCCCGAGACAGGCTCGCCCCTAGCCGCCGACGGCCAGGGCCAGCGCGCCTTGCGGGAAGGCCGCCAGGGCTCCAACCGCGATGGCCACGCCATAGGGAATGTCGCCGCCCTGGGCGCCGAGCTTGCGGAGCCAGGCGGGGCTGCCGGCCAGCACCGGCTCGAACCAGCCCGAGCGCAGGCCGAGGATGCCCAGGGTCAGGGCGCCGCCGGCCATGCCGGTGACCAGCATGAACGGCAGGGCGGCGGGCCAGCCCAGCCACAGGACGGCCGCCGCGAACAGCTTGGCGTCGCCGCCGCCGATCCAGCCGGCCGCGAACATCCCCATCCCGACCAGCAGGGCGACCAGGCCGGCGGCCAGGCACAGTCCCATGGTCGCGAGGGAGGCCCCGCTGAACAGCGCGACCGGCGCGAAGGCGACGATCAGGGCCAGGGAGATCCAGTTGGGGATCGTGTAGCTGGTGACGTCCTTCAGCGCGGCCACGACGACCAGCGCGGGAAAGATGAGCAGCAGAGCGAACTGAAAGGTCTGCATGGCGGCCTTGCGTGTTCCAACGGCGGCAATCTGCGCCCGATCCGATGAAGCAATGGTTGCCGTCCCGCATTTTCCACCGGCCGGCGGTCCGGGACTCCGGGGTGACGGACATGAAAAAGGGCCCCGGCGTTTCCGCCGAGGCCCTCTTTTTTTTCGAGCGTCAGAGCGTCTTAGGTCGCGCTGTTCGCGGTCGTCACCGTGGTGTTCACCTTGGCGAAGGTCGCCTTCAGGCTGCCGCCGAGGGTGGTGACGATGGTGGCGATCACGACGGCGATCAGGGCGACGATCAGGCCGTACTCGATGGCGGTCGCGCCGGATTCATCTTTCAGGAAGCGGGTGACGAACTTCGACATGGTGGATCTCCTGGTCAGTAAGTGGATCTGGGCTCCAAGCCGTGTCGACTTGCTCACCCCCGAAAACACGATCAATTTCGCCCACCTCACTTAATGCCCAGTAAACAGCCAATGGTTTCCGCGATTTTTTCATTGGTTTATTTTAGTTTACCATTATTTCTTCTTAACTATATGATGCAGAAAGGGGCAAAAACTCCTTATGCGACAACATGTTCTCAAGTGTCGGAAAGAATACACAAGTAGCCAGCTTAGTTCTTTATTGACCATTCCCGGGCATGCTGGCGGCGTACAAAGCCTGGGAAGACACCTTCATGCGCCGCCTGACTCTCGTCCTCTGCGCCGGTCTGAGCCTCTCCGTCGCCACCGTCGCCGCCGCCGGCAGCCCGTCCGCCCCGCTATCGGTCAGCGCCGGCGCCGCCGCGCGCATCGTGCTGGGCGCGCCGGTGCGCGACATCGTGGTGGGCGATCCGACCGTGGCCGACGTCAGCCTGGTCAACGAGCGGACGCTGGTGGTCATGGGCAAGAAGGCCGGCGCCACCACCATCCTGGCCTTCGACGCCCACGGCCGCGCCCTGGCCGACCGCGACGTCGTGGTCTCCAACGTTCCCACCCAGGCCGTCGTCGTTCAGCGCGGCGTCAACGCCGCGACCTATGCCTGCGGCGAGCGCTGCTCGTTGCTGGGCGGCGCGACCGCCCCGGCGGAGCCCGCCGCGGCGACCGCCGCGGCCGCCGCCCTGCCCACGCCCTGAAGCCGGCTCGCCGCGTGATCGCGCGAGCCTAAACCCCTGATTAGGGACGCGCGGCCTAGATTGCGTCGCCTGCCGTTCCCAGAAGGCGCTGACGCGGACGCCGCCATGGCCGATCGAGCCCGACACCATCGCCAACTCCTGGCCCGTCTGGGCCTGCTGCGCCGCTTCGCCCAGGCCGACGGCGGCGCGGCGGCGATCGAGTTCGCCTTCGTCGCCATTCCCTTCCTGGTCCTGGTGTTCGCGATCATCGAACTGGGCCTCACCTTCCTGGTGTCGATGAGCCTGGAGAACGCCCTGGCCGACGTCGACCGCACGATCCGCACCGGGGCCCTGCAGACCAGCGGCGGCGACGCCACGACGTTCCGCGACGCGGTGTGCGGCAAGATGTCCTGGCTGGGCGGCTCGTGCGCCTCGTCGATCACCCTCGACGTCCGCGTCCTGCCTTCGTTCGCCCAGACCAACAACCTGCCCGCGCCCACGGGCGGCAAGACTTGCTTCGATCCCGGCGGCCCCGGCTCGATCGTTCTGGTGCGCGGCTACTACAAGTGGCCGCTGATCACCCCGCTGCTGCAGGAGGCGGTCGGCGGCGCGTCCGGTGAGCGCCAGGTGACGTTCGCGGCGGTGTTCGCCAACGAGCCCTATTCCGAGACCCCGGTGGCGATCAAATGCACATGACCCGCCGCCTTTCCCGGTTCTGGCGCGATCGCCGCGGCGTCTCGGCCGTCGAGTTCGCCCTGATCGCCCCGGTGCTGATCCTCTTCTATTTCGGCATGGCCGAGCTGACCGAGGCCATGATGGCCCAGCGGCGCCTGAGCCACCTGACCTCGTCGATCGGCGACGTGGTGGCCCGCGACCAGAAACTGACCGACGCGCGGGTGGCCGACCTGTTCAGCGTCGGCCAGGTGCTGATGTCGCCGTTCCCGGCCTCGAGCCTGCGGATGTGCCTGGTCAGCATCGCCTCCGACGCCCAGGGCAAGGATGTGGTCGTATGGTCGGAAAAGTCGAACGCGCCGCTGAACTGCCCCTCGGCCGGCGCCGTGGTCGACATTCCGGTCAGCGTGCTGCCGGCCGGCCAGAGCGTGATCATGAGCAAGGCCAGCTACGAGTACAACTCGATGTTCAAGGCCGTCATCCCCCAGACCCTGACCTTCCGCCGCACCTACTATCTGAAGCCCCGCCTCTCCGAGCAGGTGACGCGCTCTAAGACCTGACGGGGTCGCGCAACGCCTCGCCCAGACGCTCGACCAGCGCGTGGGGGCCGAAGGTCTCGCCCTCGAAGCGTCGCGCCGGCCGCACGCCGATCAGGCTGTTGGTCACGAACACCGCCTCGGCCGCGTCCAGGGCCTCGGCGCTGCTGGCCACCTCGTGGACCTCGACGTCCAGTTCGCGCGCCGCCGCCATCACCCGCCGGCGGGCCAGGCCGTCCAGCACGCCGCAATGCAGGGCCGGGGTGAACAGCGAACCGCCCGCCACCCAGAACAGGTTGGCCGCCCCGGCGCAGGCCAGGTCGCCGCGATTGTTGCGCATCACCGCCTCGTCGGCGCCGGCGGCCCGGGCCTCGGCGCGGGCCAGGACGTTGTCGACATAGGACAGGGTCTTCAGCCGGGACGCGGGCGAGCCCTCGTTGCGGCGGGTCCTGGCCAGAACCAGGTCGACCGGGGTGGCGACCACCGGCGCGGCCGCCGCCGTCGCCGCCAGGCGCGGGACCGGAGCGACCGGACGATCCAGCCCCCGGCCGCCGGAGCCGGCCGTCAGGGTCAGGCGTACGGCGGTGCGGACCTCGCCCAGCCCGGCCTCGCCCGGCGCGGCCAGGCACAGCGCGCGGGCCTGGTCCTGATCGAAGACCGGCAGGCCCAGGGTCTCGCAGCCGGCCGCCATCCGGGCCAGGTGGGCGTCCAGATGCGGCAGGCCGCCGCCGGTCCACAGCATCGTCTCGAACAGGCCGTCGCCCAGCAGCAGGCCGCGATCATCCAAGGGAAAGGCTGTCATCCGCGGGGCGGCTCCATCAGGGCCCGTCGCAGGGCGGCGAACTTGGCTTCGGTCTCCAGGCGCTCGGCGTGGGGGTCGCTGTCGGCGACGATGCCGGCCCCGGCCCTGGCTTCCAAACGCCAGCCTTCCCGATCTTGTTCAAGGCCGACGGTGCGGATCAGCACGCTGGACTCCAGCGCCCCGTCGAACCCGGCCCAGAACAGCGAGCCGCAATAGGGGCCGCGCGGGGTCTCCAGCTGGGCGATCACCTTCATGGCCTGGACCTTGGGCGCGCCGGTGATCGAGCCGGGCGGGAAGGCCGCGCGCAGCAGGTCGGCCGGCCCCAGGCCGGGTCCCAGTCGGCCGGTCACGGTCGAGACCAGGTGATGGACGTTGGCGAAGGTCTCGACCTTGAACAGCTCGGGAACCGCGACGCTGCCGGGGGGGCTGACCCGCGCCAGGTCGTTGCGCATCAGGTCGACGATCATCAGGTTCTCGGCCCGGTCCTTGGCGCTGGCCGACAGCTCGGCGATCAGCCGAGCGTCCTCGGCCTGGTCGGCGCCGCGCGGACGGGTGCCCTTGATCGGCCGGGTCTCGATCGCCAGGTCGTCGCCCGACACCTTCAGGAACCGCTCGGGCGAGTTGGACACCAGGGCCCGGCCCGGCAGGCGCAGATAGGCCGAGAACGGCGCGGGGCTGTCGGCGCGCAGGCGGGCGAACAGGTCGAACGGATGGGCGCCGGCCGCCAGCCGCCCGGTCCACGCGCGGGCGATATTGGCCTGGAAGATCTCGCCGCCGACGATGCGCTCGACCACCTCGGCCACCGCCGCCTCGTAGGCTTCGCCGTCGCTGGCGCTCAGGCCCTCGCACAGCGGACCGTCGTGCAGCGCCGGCGCCGGGCCGTCCAGCCAGCCCAGGGCCGACTCGGCGCGGGCCCGGGCGAAGCCTTGCGAGCCGCCGCGGCCGATCGCCAGCACCCGGCGCTGCAGGTGGTCGAAGGCCAGCAGGGCCGGATAGCGGGCGCAGGCCAGGTCCGGCCAGCCGGTGCGCGGCAGGTCCAGGCGCTCGACCCGGTCGCCCAGCTCGTAGGCGGCCAGGCCCACGACGCCGCCCTGGAACGGCGGGCCGTCGGGGTCCACGCCCTGGGGCGGCCCGACCAGCTCGGCCAGGGCCGCGAAGGGGTCGCGCGGGTCGGCGGCGTCCAGGGCCAGCGTGGCGTCCGGCTCGCGCAGCAGGTAGGACCACCGCCCGGCCTGGCCGCCGGAGATCATCGCGCAGGCGAAGGGCTCGTCCCGCCACGGGGCCGCGGCCCAGACCGGGTCGCGCCAGGGGGCGCTGATGAGGACGACGTGACGCATCGGCGGGTGATACCGCCCCCGGCGTCCCAAGGCTACCGGATCAGCCCTCCGGGTCGCCGCCCCGGACCAGGAACAGGCCGCAGAATCCCAGCAGCAGCAGGGCGGCGACCGGCAGGAAGCCGCCGACCTGGCTCTTGAAGATCGCCGTCGCTACGGCCACCAGCAGCGAGCCCAGCCACATCGTGGCGGTTCCCGACAGGGCGTAGAGGCCGAAGAAGGCGGCGGTCTTGTCGGGCGGGCACAGGCGGATCAGCAGGGTGCGGCTCGACGCGTACTGGGCGGTGACGAACACCGCGATCAGCAGGCCCAGGCCCAGATAGATCAGCTCCGGCGCGGTGCGGAACAGCGGCCCGTTCCAGATCGGCGCGTGGGCCGCCGGGTCGTAGGACCAGAAGTACAGGATCTTCTCGCGGCCCATGCCCAGGGTGGCGACCAGCACCGCCAGCGAGCCGGCGATCTCCAGCTGCACGGCCTTGCGCGGGCCCAGGACGCGGTCGAACCACGGCGCGACCAGGCCGCCGATCACCCCGAAGACGCTCAGCGAAATGCCGTAGGCCAGCATCTCCAGCGCGCCCCACTTCATCAGGCCGGCGGCCAGCAGCCCGCCGAACACCAGGAGCGCGGTCATGCCGTCGTTGTAGAGCATGCGCGCGCCCAGGAAGAGGGCGACGTCGCGGTGGCCGCGCAGGTTGGCGAAGATGTCGCGCAGCATCGTGATCCCAGCGCGCAAGCTTTCCGTCCAGCTGCGGCCGGTGCGGGCGGCGTCGGGGGTCCACAGGAAGAACGGGATCGCGCCCAGCAGCATCACCGCCGCCGACAGGGGGCCGGAGATCCGGCTGGGCTCGTTCTTCGCCGGGTCCAGGCCGAACAGCGGCGCGTGGGGCACGCCGGGCCAGTCGACCTGGCCGGGCAGCACCATGCCCCACAGCATGAAGATCAGCAGGGCCACCGACAGGCCGTTGGCCACGGCGTATCCCAGGCCCGAGATCAGGGCGGCGCGGCCCGGGACGACCCCGGCGGCCCGGCCCAGCAGCGAATTGCTCAGCACGTCGCCCCAGTTGTAGACCAGCCCCAGCACGGTCAGCAGGGCGCTGGTGGCGATCAGCGGCAGCCCCCCGGCCGGCATGGCCCACCACAGGGCGACCAGGGCCGGGACCATCACGCCCAGCACCCCGCCCAGCATCGGCTTGCGCGGCCCGTACTGCTCGATCATCGCGCCCAGCAGCGGCGCGGTCAGGGCGGTCAGCACGCCGTAGGTCGTGGAGATGTTGGCCACCAGGGCCTGGCCCGCCACCGGATCGCCGACCAGCACCCGCGAGAAGTAGGGCGAGAAGATGTAGATGGTGATCAGGATCACATAGGGGTCGCGCGAGCCCTGCTGCAGAATCCAGGCGAGCGCGCCACGCGGCAGGCCCGACTTCGGCGGAGCGACCGGCTCGCCCCCGGCTGGGACCGCCGCGGCGGCCGAGACCTCACTCATGCTGCTCCACCCTGTTACAGGGCCGTCGTCTGACGCGGCGGCTTGGGGGAGACCGTGACTTTGAAACGAGCGTTTGTCACGAGGGGAATGCGGAGGACGCCCCCTCCGTCCGCTCTTCCTCCTCACCCGCATCGCAGGGGAGGTGGCGTCCAGCGCTTACAGCAGGATATGCGCCCGCACCGCCTCGCGGCCCTTGGCGTCCAGGCCGACCGCCTGGTCCAGGTAGCCGTCGAGCGAGCCGTAGCGCGCCTTCATCTCGGCGATCGCCGTGGCCAGGTAGTCGGCCTCGACGCCCATGGCCGCGCGCACGGCCGCGTCGGACGGGCGGCGGCCCAGCTCGGCCTCGAGCAGGTCGGCGAACTTCGGCCCGCGACGGGCGAAGCGCGCCTCGTCATTGGTCAGCAGGTAGTCGTCGACGATGTCGTCGTCGCCCACCCCGGCCACGTGGTGGGTCAGGGCGGCCAGCAGGCCCGTGCGGTCCTTGCCCGCCGCGCAGTGGACCAGCACCGGGCCGCGCGCCGCGGCCAGGGCCTGGAAGTAGCGGCGGAACAGGTCCAGGTGCCGCTCGGCGAACGGCGCGCGGCGGTAGTACTCCACGAGATAGCCGCGGATCGACGCCACCGACAGGTCCGATTCCCGCAGGAACGCATGCCAGGGGTCCTCGCCGGTCACGCCCAGGTCGTTGTCGATGACCTCGGCGGCGAAACCCTCCCAGCGCCGCGACGGATCGCGCTGGCGCTCGTTGGGCCGGCGCAGGTCGACGATGGTGCAGAGGTTCAGGTCCGCCATGGCCGCCAGGTCGTCGTCGGTGGCCTGGGCCTGGTGGGCGGCGCGGAACAGCACGCCCTTCTTCAGCCGGCCCGCGCCGGCGGCGTAGTCGCCGAAATCGCGGAAGTTCTCGACGCCTTGCAGCGGGATATGACGGGTCATGGCGCCGTGTTAGCGCCACAGGATGACGAAAGCGAGACATCCAAACACCGCTCATCCCGGCGAACGCCGGGACCCAGATGGAATGACGGTGTGGTTGACGCCAAGAGCGCTGAGCCTCTCCAACCCACCGCACCGCTACGGGATCTGGGTCCCGGCGTTCGCCGGGATGAGCGGATTGAAGAGTGAACTGCCGGGCGCCACTCTGCCCCGATGACCGACCTGCACCGCTTCCAGAGCTTCGACGGCGTCTCCATCGGCTACCGCACGCTTGGGGAAGGCTGGCCGACCCTGATGCTGCACGGCTTCCTGGCGAGCGCCGAGAGCAACTGGTTCCTGCCGGGGATCGCCGCCGCCGTGGCCGCCGCCGGCCGGCGGGTGATCGCGCCCGACCTGCGGGGCCACGGCCGCTCGGACGCCCCGGCCGATCCGGCCGCCTGGCCACGCGAGGTACTGGCCATGGACCAGGAGGCCCTGGTCGCCCACCTGAACCTGAAGGACTACGACCTGGTCGGCTATTCGCTGGGCGCGCGCACGGCGGTGCGGATGGTGGCGCGCGGGGCCCGGCCGCGGAAGCTGGTGCTGGGCGGGATGGGCGAGCGCGGGCTGATGGAGGCCGGGGCGCGGGCGGCGATGTTCGAGGACGCCATCCGCCACGGCGACGCGGCCAAGGACCCGCGCGCCGGTCGCCGAGTCCACGCGATGATGGCGGCGGGCGGGCTGAAGCCCGAGGCGATGCTGGGCGCGCTGAGCTCGTTCGTGGCGACGTCGGCGGAAGAGATCGCGGCGATCGACGCGCCGACCCTGGTCGTGGCGGGGCAGCGGGACGACGACAACGGCTCGGTCGAGGGGCTGGCGGCGATGATGGCCGACGCCCGGGCGGCGCGGGTCCCGGGGGATCACCTGAGCGCGGTGATGGAGCCGGGGCTGGCGGAGGCGATCGTCGCGTTTCTGGAAGCGCCGTAGGCCCCCCTCCGGCCCTTCGGGCCACCTCCCCCAGAGGGGGAGGATCTGGTCCGAGCCAAATGCTCCCCCTCTGGGGGAGCTGTCGCGGAGCGACTGAGGGGGTTTCGCGCGCGCCTACCGGAACGGCGGCTCGTCGAAGGCCCGCAGCTTGCGCGAATGCAGGTTCGGCCCTTCGTCCAGCAGCAGCTTGCAGGTCAGGATGCCGATCTGCAGGTGCTGGCTGATCGCCCGCTCGTAGAAGGCGTTGGCCTGGCCCGGCAGTTTGATCTCGCCGTGCAGCGGCTTGTCCGACACGCACAGCAGCGTCCCGTACGGCACCCGGAAGCGATAGCCCTGGGCGGCGATGGTGGCGCTCTCCATGTCGATGGCCACGGCCCGGCTCTGGTTGAAGCGCAGGGCCGACAGGCTGTGGCGCAGTTCCCAGTTGCGGTCGTCGGTGGTGACCACCGTGCCGGTGCGCAGGCGCTTCTTCAGCTGGCCGCCGCTGTCGCCGCTGATCGCCTTGGAGGCGTCGTAGAGGGCGCGCTGGACCTCGGCGATCGACGGCACCGGGATCTCGGGCGGCAGCACGGCGTCCAGCACGTGGTCGTCGCGCAGATAGGCGTGAGCCAGCACGTAGTCGCCGATGGTCTGGGTGTCGCGCAGGCCGCCGCAGTGGCCGATCATCAGCCAGGCCTGCGGCCGCAGCACCGCCAGGTGGTCGCAGATGGTCTTGGCGTTGGACGGACCCACGCCGATGTTGACCAGGGTGATGCCCCGGCCGCCGGGCGCCATCAGGTGGTAGGCTGGCATCTGGTGCTTGCGCCAGGTCGACTCGGCCACCGCCAGTTCGGGATTGGCGGTGTTGGCGGTGATCATCAGCCCGCCCGAGCACGACAGGCCCTCGTAAGGGCCGCCTTCCTGGCCCAGTTGCTCGATGCCCCAGCGCACGAACTCGTCGACATAGCGATGATAGTTGGTGAACAGGATGAACTGCTGGACGTGCTCGGCCGGGGCGCCGGTGTAGTGCTTCAGCCGGGCCAGCGAGAAGTCGGTGCGCAGGCCGTCGAACAGGGCCAGCGGCCGGCTCTCCTCCATCGCCGGGTTCCAGACCCCGTCGGCGATCTCGTCGCCGATGAAGGCCAGGTCCGTGGTCGGGAAGAAGCGGGCGATGTCCTCGCTGCGGACGTCGGCCTGGTTCAGGTCGATGCTGGCGTCCAGCACGTAGGGATAGGGGATCTCCTGAGTGGAGCGATCGATCTCGATCTCGACCTCGAAGTCGTCGAGCAGAAGGGTCAGCTGCTCGACCAGGTAGTCTCGGAACTGGTTGGGCTTGGTGATGGTGGTGGCGTAGACGCCGGGCCGGCTGACCCGGGCGTAGGAGCGCGCCAGCTTGGGCGGCAGGGCCTCGGGATCGTAGATCAGCCGCAGCTCGGGATAGGCGAACGTGCCGTCGAACCGCGTCTGCGGGTCGGGCCGGGTCCCGTGTTCGAGATAGGCGCGAAGCGCGGTCCGCAGGGCGTCGACGGCGCGTTCGTATTCTTGATTGAGCCGCTCGACCGCGGCGATTGCTTTTTCTTGGTTTGACATGGCGCCCTATATCAGCGTTCCGCCGGCATTTCCAGGCTAAGGCCGACGGGCCGTCTTCAAGGCATGGACGAAGCCGAATTCGTCGGCCACAAGGGTCGCAATGACCTGCGCGGCGGCGGCCGGGCGGAAAGCTTGCCCTTTCCTTCGGCCGCCGCCGCCACGACCAATCGCTCGGGCCCGCGCCCGAGAGGGGAGCCCATGAATAGACGTTTCGCCTTCCTGATCATCGCCGCCATGGTCCTGGGGATCCTGGTGGGTTGGGTCTGCAACCAGTATCTCGACCCCGCCCAGACCGCAGAGGCGGTCAAGTGGTTCAAGATGGGCACCGACCTGTTCCTGCGGCTGATCAAGATGATCATCGCCCCGCTGGTCTTCACCACCCTGGTGGCCGGCATCGCCCACATGGAGGACGCCGCCGCCGTGGGTCGGATCGGCGCCAAGACCATGGGCTGGTTCATCAGCGCCTCGGCCGTCTCATTGCTGCTGGGCCTGCTGATGGTGCACCTGCTGCATCCCGGCGCGGGCCTGGTGCTGAACGAGGCGACCAGCGCCGCCGCCAACGCCCCGGCCGCCTCGACCGAGACCTTCACCCTGCAGGGCTTCCTGACCCATCTGGTGCCGACCTCGATCTTCGACGCCATGGCCAAGAACGAGATCCTGCAGATCGTGGTCTTCAGCCTGTTCGTCGGCACCGCCGTCGCCTCGCTCGACAACAAGGCCCCGCACATCCTGGAGCTGGCCGAGCAAGGCGCCCAGATCATGCTGAAGGTCACCGGCTTCGTGATGAAGCTGGCCCCGCTGGCGATCTTCTGCGCCCTGGCCTCGACCATCGCCGCCCAGGGCCTGTCGATGCTGGCGGTCTATGGCAAGTTCGTGCTGGGCTTCTACGCCACCATGGGCACGCTGTGGCTGCTGCTGTTCATCGCCGCCTTCCTGGTGCTGGGCAAGCGGGCCGTTCCGCTGTTCGGGACCATCCGCGAGCCGGCCCTGCTGGCCTTCTCGACCGCCAGCTCGGAAGCCGCCTATCCGCGCATCCTCGACGCCCTGCCCAAGCTGGGCATCCGCCGCCGCATCGTCTCGTTCGTCCTGCCGCTGGGCTATTCGTTCAACCTCGACGGCTCGATGCTGTACTGCACCTTCGCCACGGTGTTCATCCTGCAGGCCCACGGCGTGCACCTGTCGATCCAGCAGCAGATCTTCATGTTGCTGCTGCTGATGGTGACCTCCAAGGGCATCGCCGGCGTGCCGCGCGCCTCGCTCGTCGTCATCATGGCCACCCTGACCTATTTCGGCCTGCCCGAGACCTGGATCGCCCTGGTGCTGGGCGTCGACCACCTGCTGGACATGGGCCGCAGCGCCACCAACGTGGTCGGCAACTCCGTCGCCGCCGCCGTGGTCGCCAAGTGGGAGGGCGAACTGGACGATCCGGAGCCCGACGTCGCGGCCGAAGCGGAAGCCGCCAAGGCCTAGGTCCGCGCTCAATCGAGCGGCTGGCCGCCCGAGACTATCGGAAGCCTCTCATCCGCTGTCATCCCGGAAGCCTCGTAGAGGCTGCCGGGATGACAATCTCCGGCTGTTCTCCAACTCAACCGGAACTCGGCGTAACCCAAGCGCGACCGATTGACTTCAAGGGGGAGAAGACCAATCTCTTCCCCCGAGGGATCTCGGTTAGGAAAACGCCATGAACGTCAAATCCACGATCCGGGCCGGCCTGCTGACGACGGCGCTGCTGGCCGCTTCGGCGCCGGCCCTGGCCGCCAACGCCCCCGACGAAGCCAAGGACGCCGCCGCCAAGCCGGCCCGCAGCTGCTTCTACCTGTCGGACTGGGACGGCTGGAGCGCGCCCGACCGCGACACGCTGTATCTGCGGGTGCGCAACCGCGACGTCTACCAGGTGAAGCTGTCGCACGGCACCAGCCAGCTGACCTCGCCCGGCGTGCACCTGGTGTCGGTGGTCCGCGGCGTCGACTCGGTCTGCCATCCGCTCGACCTGGACCTGCGGGTTTCCGACGGCTTCGGCTTCGCCATGCCGATCATGGCCAAGTCGATCACCAAGCTCTCGGCCGAACAGGTCGCGGCCATCCCGAAGAAGGACCGGCCGTAAGGCTGTCGTAGCGTTTCGCTGAAGGCCCCATTGTCATCCCGGACGAAGCGCGCAGCGCGAAGATCCGGGATCGACGCGTGAACTCAGGCGCTTGCGCGCGGTCCCGGATCGGCGCCCGGCTTTCGCCGGGCTTGTCCGGGATGACAGCTCTTTTCCCGGAAAATCCATAGGCGACAGCCCTGCGCCACGGAGCGTGGGCTTCCCCCTGCCCCGCACGATCACCAGCTCCAGGCTCCCGCCAAAGAAAACGCCGCCCCCTTTCGAGGGCGGCGGCATGTTATCCCCGTTTATCCCTGCTTCTTCTGGCTTATTCCGCCGGCAGGGTGTTCTCGGAGCGCTTCTGCAGCATGGTGTCGAAGCTCGACCACACGCCCTCCGCGCCGTGCCATTGGCCCCGGGTGGCCGCCTTGGAATATTCGGTGGCCCGGGCCTCGAAGAAGTTGGCGTGCTCCACGCCCGACAGCAGCGACTGCAGCCAGGGCAGCGGGTTTTCCTTCACGCCGTAGACCTCCGGCAGGGCCAGCTGGCGCAGGCGCCAGTCGGCGATGAACCGGATGTACTGCTTGATGTCGTCGGGGGTCATGCCCTGCACGTCGCCGGCCTCGAAGGCCAGGTCGATGAAGGCGTCCTCCATCGTCACCACCGTCTTGCAGCAGTCGACGATGTCGTCGGCCACGGCCTTGGTGACCGCGCCGGTCTCCTTGTTGAACGTGTGGTACAGCTTGATGATGCCTTCGCAGTGCAGGCTCTCGTCGCGGATCGACCACGAGACGATCTGGCCCATGCCCTTCATCTTGTTGAAGCGCGGGAAGTTCATCAGCATCGCGAAGCTGGCGAACAGCTGCAGGCCCTCGGTGAAGCCGCCGAACATGGCCAGGGTGCGGGCGATGTCGGCGTTGGAGTCGACGCCGAACTTCTGCATGAAGTCGTGCTTGTCGCGCATGGCCTGGTATTCCATGAACGCGCCGAACTCGCTCTCCGGCATGCCGATGGTTTCCAGCAGCAGGGCGTAGGCCGCGATATGGATGGTCTCCATATTGGCGAACGACGACAGCATCATCTTCACTTCGGTGGGTTTGAACACCCGGCCGTAGCGCTCCATGTAGTTGTCGGCGACCTCGACGTCGCTCTGGGTGAAGAAGCGGAAGATCTGCGTCAGCAGGTTCCGTTCCTTGTCGTTCAGCTTGACGGCCCAGTCCTTGAGGTCCTCGCCCAGCGGCACCTCTTCGGGCATCCAGTGGACCTGCTGCTGCTTCTTCCAGAAGTCGTGGGCCCACGGGTAGCGGAAGGGCTTGTAGGCGCCGGAGGGGGTCAGCAGGCCGGGCGTGGTGATCAGCTTGGCGGACATCGAGGACGGCTCCAGGGCAGGCGGACGCGAATCGGACGGACGGTTAGGCTCTCTTGGTAGCGCGCGGTCGTCGGGATCATCTAGTGGCCACGACGTCGCAGCACACAACATGTTGTGGGTAGATTGGGTAACGAAAGATGAATCAAGCTTACACCATCTACGGCGCGCTTGGCTCGGGGTCCGTGCCCGTCGAAGCGACTTTGACCCTTCTGGGGCAGCCCTACGCCGTCGTCGAGGCGCCGACCTGGGAGGGCGCGGCCCAGCAGGCCAAGGTGGCGGGGGTCAATCCGCTGAAACAGATCCCGGCCCTGGTCACGCCGGAGGGCGAGACGATCACCGAGAGCGCCGCCATCCTGATCTGGCTGGCCGACCGGTTCCCCGAGGCGCGGCTGGCTCCGTCGCCCGATTCGCCCCTGCGCGGCCAGTTCCTGCGCTGGATGGTGTTCGTGCCGGCGGCGATCTACTCGCTGTTCTGGGTGCGGGACGATCCCTCGCGGCTGGGCGGGCCGGACCCCGAGGTCCAGGCGCGGATCAAGGCCGCGACGGCCGAGCGGATCGCCGCGTGCTGGGGGATGATGGAGGCGCAGCTGGCGCCGGGGCGCTATCTGCTCGGCGACGCGCTGACGGTGCTCGACCTCTATGTCGCCGTGGTCAGCCGCTGGGGCCCGCGGCGCGAGCGGTTCTACGAGGTGGCGCCGCGGATGGCCGAGGTGGTGCGGCGGGTCGATGCGGATCCGCGGCTGGCGGACTTCTGGGCCGAGCGGTTTCCGTTCGTGGAGGGCTGGGAGAGCAAGGGGGCGGCGGGGTAGGCAGGTTCGCGGAAGCTCCTACCGCCAGGAATTCGGATGCGGCTCCGCGCGCGAAGGCTAGGCCGAGAGCGCGGGCCCAAAGACCCCCTCAGTCGCTTCGCGACAGCTCCCCCAGAGGGGGAGCATCTGCACAGCGTAGATCCTCCCCCTCTGGGGGAGGTGGCCCGGAGGGCCGGAGGGGGCTCCCGGCGGATGACGCGGCCGCCACGATCCTGCTACCACCCTCCCATGCTGACCGATCCCCTGTTCTACGCCGTCGCCGTGCCCGCCGTGATCCTGCTGGGCCTGGCCAAGGGCGGGTTCGCGGGGATCGGGGTGGTGGCGGTGCCGATGATGGCGCTGGTCGTCTCGCCGGTGCTGGCCGCGGCGATCACCCTGCCGATCCTGCTGGCCCAGGACGTGGTCAGCGTCTGGTCGTTCCGCAAGACCTGGGACAGGGGCCTGCTGGTCCTGATGCTGCCGGCGGCGGCGGTCGGCATCTTCGTCGGCTGGCTGCTGGCGGCCCGGGTGTCGGTGGCGGCGGTCGAGCTGTCGATCGGCCTGATCTCGATCGCCTTCTCGCTGCAGCGGCTGTGGGCCGAGCGAGCGGTCAAGGCCGCCGAGGCGGTCGAGGCCGGGCCGGCGCGGCCCTGGCTGGGCGCCCTGTGCGGCGCGGTCGCCGGCTTCACCAGCCAGGTCGCCCACGCCGGCGGCCCGCCGTTCCAGATCTATGTCCTGCCCCGCCGCCTGCCGCGCGACGTGTTCATCGGCACCAGCGCCATCTTCTTCGCCACGGTCAACTGGATGAAGGTGCCGGCCTATGTGGCCCTGGGCCAGTTCACGCCCCAGGTGCTGACCACGGCCGCCGTGCTGCTGCCCCTGGCCCTGGCCTCGACCTGGGCCGGCGTCTGGCTGGTGCGCCGCGTGCCCGCCGAGGGCTTCTACAAGGTCATCTACCTGCTGCTGATCGCGGTCGGCGCCAAGCTGGCCTGGGACGGGGCGCACGGGCTGCTGGGGTGACAACGGATTTTGCGTTTCACCCCGTCGGATCTCACCCGCCGAACACCTCCCACCCTTCCAGCGTCAAATCGTCCCGCGCCCTATCCCAGCCACGATGATCGGCGTTTATATGTCATCGATTGCGCGTACAGTGGGCGGGCCATGACCGAGACGACCAGCATCATTCCGGCCCCGACGTCGGCCCCGGTCCCGGCGGTCGTCCAGGCCACGCACTATCCGACGCCGGCCGCCAAGTGCGCCGACCTTGTGGTGCACCTGGCCGGCCTGGCCTGCGCCCTGCTGGGCGGCGGCATCATGCTGGGCCTGGCCTTCGGCCTGGGCTCGCTGAGCCAGGTGGCGGCCATCGCCGTCTACACCGTCGGCCTGATCACCATGCTGTCGCTGTCGACCGCCTACAACTTCGCCAAGGCCCGCTGGCGGCCGCTGCTGCGTCGCTTCGACCACGCCGGCATCTTCATCATGATCGCCGCGTCCTACACCCCGTTCACCACCCAGAACCTGCATGGCTGGTGGGCGATCGGCATGACCGCCGCCGTCTGGAGCGTGGCCGGGATCGGGGTGCTGGCCAAGCTGTTCCTGCCGGGCCTGGACAAGCGCTTCTGGGTCTTTTTGTACCTGGCCCTGGGCTGGCTGGTGCTGGTGGCCATCAAGCCGATGATCGCCGGCATGGGCTGGGTGGCCCTGCTGCTGCTGGCGATCGGCGGGGTGATCTATTCCACCGGCACGGTGTTCTACCTGATGAAGCGGCTGAAGTTCCGGCGGGCGATCTGGCACGGTCACGTGATCGGCGGCGCCGGCCTGCACTACGCCGCCGTGCTGGTCGGGGTGGTCCTGGCCTCGAGCGGCCACTCCTGAGCCACCCTTGAGCACGCCGTCCGACCCCAAGAATCCCGTCCAGGCCTTCTTCCGGGATCGCGCGGCCAACGCCCAACGCGCCAAGCGGGCCCCCGCCCCCGTCGGCCTGCCCGACAGCGCGATCGAGGCCGTCGGTTTCCCGGGCGTGCGGCTCAGCATCGACGAGGCCGACGAGACCCTGCGCGGCGTCGCCGACCGCCTGGCCCCGATGCGGCCGCTGCTGGGCCGCGAGGACTTCAACATCCTGGCCCTGTCGGGCGGAGCGGCCGGCGGCGCCTTCGGGGCCGGGGCGCTCGTCGGCCTGACCAAGGCCGGCACCCGGCCGCGGTTCGCCATCGTCACCGGCGTCAGCACCGGCGCCCTGATCGCGCCGTTCGCCTTCCTCGGCCCGGACTGGGACGACCGCCTGGCCGACGCCTATATCGGCGGCCACGCCTCCGAACTGCTCAGCCTCAAGCGCCTAGGCCCGACCCTGGGTCTCAGCCTGTTCCGCGGCGACTCCCTGGACGGGCTGGTCGCGCCGTTCGTCGACCTGGACATGATCCAGGCCGTGGCTCGCGAGCACGCCCGCGGCCGCCGCCTGCTGATCGCCACCACCAATCTCGACAGCCAGAAGGCGACGATCTGGGACATGGGCGAGATCGCCACCCGGGGCGGCGAGGACGCCGTACGGCTGTTCCGCGACGTGCTCGTGGCCTCGGCCACCCTGCCCGGCCTGTTCCCGCCCAAGCTGATCGATGTCGAAGCGGCCGACGGCGACGGCGGCATGGCCCGCTACCAGGAAATGCACGCCGACGGCGGCATCGCCGCGCCGCTGTTCCTGATGCCCGACGCCCTGCTGCGCTGGCGCGACCTGGGCCAGCGCCTGCGGCGCGGCCGGGTCTATGTGATCTTCAACACCGTGCTGGATCCCGCGCCCCGCACCACCCAGCCGGGCGTGGCCTCGATCATGGGGCGCAGCTTCGAGACCATGCTGCGGTTCTCGTACCGCCAGGCGCTGAGCGTGGCCGCCGGCTTCTGCGCCCGCCACAACCTGCCGCTCTGGTCCGCCTCGATCCCCGCCAGCTTCGAGAACTTCAACATGATGAAGTTCGAGACCGCGGTCATGCGCCAGACCTTCGACGACGCCGAGGCCCTGGCGATCAACGGCCGGCTGTGGTCCAGCGCCATCCCGACGCCCGAGCCCCTGTGGCGGGGCCTGTTCAAGCGCCTGCCGCCGACGCCGCGGCAGGTGGTCAAGGATCCCATCCTCGCGCCGGACACGACCCTGGCCCCACCGGACGAGACGTTCGCCGAACAGGAGGCCCCGCGGCCGCCGGAACGGGACGAGCCTATTTCTTGAGGTAGCGGGCCCGCAGCTTCTCGACGCGCGGCGGATCGGCCCGGAAGTCGCCGGCCAGGCCCAGGCGGGCGTTGCACGACGGACAGCGCACCGACTCCTCGTCGGCCAGTTCGGACGGCGGGTCGAAGCGCGTGCCGCAGGGCTTGCACTTGAAGTCGCCCGTCGGCGGCGGCGGCGCGGGCGGCGGCGGCTCGGGGGCTCTCAGCACCACGCGCTTGGCGCCGGCCGGCCGCGGGATACGCTCGAGCGGCGGCGGGCCGCCCGGCGCGGCGACGCCGCTCTTCAGGCTCAGGATCTTGCGGCGAGGAGGCTCGCTATCGCTCATGGCGCGTGATGGCTCGACTGGAGGCCCGGCGGAAGGCTCGATGATGGACGGGCGCTAGCTGCATGATCTGGGCCCGAAACTCAAGCGCCGAAGCACATCGCCCCGGCGTGGCCGCCTACCAGTGCGGCCTGAGGCTGAACGAAAAGGCGACCATCTCGTCCTTCTGGGTGGCCATGCCCATGATCTGGTCCTTGGCCCTGATCTTGCGGTGCACATAGCCGAACGAGGCCTGCATGGGTCCCTTGCGCCAGGCCAGGCCGGCCTGGCCGTCGCCGACCAGCTTGCTGCTCGCGTCGGTGGTGACCCCCGCCCGGCTCCAGTCGCCGTCGCCGTTGCGCAGCATGTTCAGGCCCACGGCCTGGCCGCTGGCGGCGGCGAACATGTACCAGCGCCCGCGCTGGCCGAACTGGCGGCCGTCCTCGACGCCCAGCGAGTTGACGACCTGGTCGCCCATCTTCTTGCCGAACCGCACCGTGGCCCCGGCCTCGGCCGAGCCGCCGGCCCCGCCGAAGCCCAGGCCGGCGTGCGGCGTGACGTCCAGGGCGTACTTGCCGGCCCCCAGCGACACCGCCGCCGGCCAGCCGCGGGTGACGGTGACGTCGACGTCGCGATCCTCGAAGCTGTCCTGCTCGGGCCGCACCAGGGCCAGGGGCCGGGTCCGCCCCTGCGGCGCGACGCTGGCCACCGACACGCGGACCGAGTCGACGGCGTGCGCGCCCTCGCCGACCACGAAGGCGTTGGACCGCCAGGTGACCGGGCCGCGGTCCTGGTAATAGCGGTTGGCGTCCAGCAGGCCGGCGTCGCCATAGGCGCCCGCGGGCGACAGCGCGAAGCTGGGATCGCTGGCGCGCCCGGTCCTGGCGGCGGGCGCCTCGGCGAAACCGACGGCGGCGCCGGCGGGGCGGACATTGCGGACGCCGAGATCGATCGGCGCGCCGGCGCGCATGTCGACGACGAAACTGGGCGAGGCGGCCTTGCGGGCGGCGCTCGACGTCTTATTTGAAGGCCTGGACGACTTGGCGGATCCGATCGGCTGGGCCTGCGCCGCGGCGACAGCCAGCGCGCTTATCCCAATGATCGCGGCCAATGCCGTGTACGCGCGCATTCAGGTCCCCAGAACCCTTTGTCCCCGCGGAAAGCCTACTCGGAATTCGAACGGCGTCCATGGGACAAATCCCCACGTCATGAACATTTCTTATTGGCTTAGGTTCCCGACGCGAAAACGGCGCCGCGGGGGTCCGCGACGCCGTTGATGTCCAGGGTTTCCCGAGCGTCGGCCGCTACTGGCAGGCCAGGCATTCCTCGTAGTCGGTCTTGGTCGGGGCGTCGAAGCCGTTGGCCGGCCCCGCCAGGGCGACGTCGGAACCGGCGTAGGACGCCCGCTGCACCGACTTGGAGCGCAGGTAGTACAGCGACTTCACGCCGCGCTCCCAGGCCTGCCAGTGCAGCATGTGCAGGTCCCACTTGTCGACGTCGCCGGGCAGGAAGATGTTCACCGACTGGCTCTGGCAGACCTCCGGCGTGCGGTCGGCGGCCAGTTCGACCACCCAGCGCTGGTCCAGCTCGAAGGCGGTCTTGTAGACGTCCTTGTCGTCCTGGCTGAGGAAGTCCAGGTGCTGGACCGAGCCCTCGTTCTCCAGGATCGAGCCCCAGACCGCGTCGGTGTTCTGGCCCTTCTCCTCGAGAAGCTTCTCCAGGTAGGGGTTCTTGACGGCGAACGAGCCCGACAAGGTCTTGTGCGTATAGATATTGGCCGGGATCGGCTCGATGCCGGCCGAGGCGCCGCCGCAGATGATCGAGATAGAGGCGGTCGGGGCGATGGCCAGCTTGTGCGAGAAGCGCTCCATCGAACCGCGCTCGGCGGCGTCCGGGCACGGGCCCTTCTCCTCGCCGATGGCGATCGACGCCTTGTCGGCCTCGCGGCGCAGATGCTTGAACATCCGCATGTTCCAGCTCTTGGCCAGGGCGCTCTCGAACGGCACGTTCTGGCTTTGCAGGAAGCTGTGGAAGCCCATCAGGCCCAGGCCCACCGAGCGCTCGCGCATGGCGGCGTAGGCGGCGGTCGAGGCGGCGTCCGGGGCGCGGTCGATGAAGTCCTGCAGGACGTTGTCGAGGAAGCGCATGATGTCCTCGATGAACATCGGGTGGTCGCGCCATTCCAGGAACGTCTCGGCGTTGACCGACGACAGGCAGCAGACGGCCGTGCGGTCCTTGCCCAGGTGGTCGACGCCGGTGTGCAGCATGATCTCGCTGCACAGGTTCGACTGGCGAACCTTCAGGCCCAGCTCGCGCTGGTGCTGGGGCATGGCGCGGTTCACGGTGTCGGAGAAGATCAGGTAGGGCTCGCCGGTCTGCAGGCGCAGCTCCAGAACCTTCTGCCACAGGGCGCGGGCGTCGACCTCGCGCAGCACCTCGCCCGTCTTGGGCGAGCGCAGGCCGAACTTGTGGCCGTCGCGGACGGCGTGCATGAACTCGTCGGTGATCGAGATGCCGTGGTGCAGGTTCAGGGACTTGCGGTTGAAGTCGCCCGACGCCTTGCGGATCTCCAGGAACTCTTCGATCTCCGGGTGGTGGATGTCCAGATAGACGGCCGCCGAGCCGCGGCGCAGGGACCCTTGGCTGATCGCCAGGGTCAGGCTGTCCATCACGCGGATGAAGGGGATGATGCCGCTGGTCTGGCCCTGGCCCTTGACCTTCTCGCCGATCGACCGGACGCCGCCCCAGTAGGTGCCGATGCCGCCGCCGTTGGCCGCCAGCCAGACGTTCTCGTTCCAGACGCCCAGGATGCCGTCCAGGCTGTCGTTGACGGCGTTCAGGAAGCAGCTGATCGGCAGGCCGCGCTCGGCGCCGCCGTTGCTGAGCACCGGGGTCGACGGCATGAACCACAGCTTGCTCATGTAGTCGTAGACGCGCTGGGCGTGGTCGGCGTCGTCGGCGAAGGCCGTCGACACGCGGGCGAACATGTCCTGGTACGACTCGCCCGGCAGCAGGTAGCGGTCCTCCAGCGTAGTCTTGCCGAAATCGGTCAGCAGGGCGTCGCGCGAGCGGTCGACCTCGACCTTGCGCACCAGCGCCAGTTTCGGCCGTTCCGAGGTCCGCAGGCCTTCGGTGCGGGCCTGGGGGACAGCCGTCGTCTTCGCCGCTTCACTGCTCATGATCAAAAATCCATAATCAATCAGCGAGTTCCGGAGAAGGGAACGCCCCGTCCAGCCGCTATATCTTGTGGCCGAGGAGCCCCCTCAGCCCACATATGGGGCCACAGTGGCTAATGACTCGTCAACGACGAGATGCGCCTCGCGGGCGAGTTTTTTCTTAACAAGCTGTGAACGAACGACGGTCGCCTGGAAGATGCTGGGCAGGATCAAAGGGTTGCACGGCCTAGGCAATCGCCGCTGCGACGCCCTGTCGCGGGCCACAAAGAAGTGATCCGGTCGCGGACTGGATTCCGCCGAAAAGCCCTTGCCTCGGCGAAGCTCCCGCCGACTGGCGATCCAACGCTCACGGCGCATCTTTCGCCCTCCCGCGCGCGCCCTTCGGTTTGGCGCGAAGGCGCGCGACGCAAAAGAAAAGGGCCCGGCGTCGCCGCCGGGCCCTCAACTTCGGTGGTGATCTTGATCTTAGAAGTTGATCGAGATCGTGGAACGGCGGTTCAGCGGTTCCTTCACACCGTCGCCGGTGGCGACGGCCGGGGCGCTTTCACCCTTCCAGTCAACGGCCAGGGTGTCGGCGGCGACACCGGCGCCGACCAGGGCGTCAGCCACGGCCTTCGCACGACGCTCCGAGAGCTTGGCGTTGTACTTCGGCGAACCCGAGGTGTCGGTGTGACCGACAACCACCAGCTTGGTGGCGTGACCCGAGGTCGCGTAGGTCGCGGCTTCCGAAACCACCGACTGGGCTTCCGGCGTCAGCACGTACTGATCGAACGGGAAGTAGACGATGAACTCGCGCGCTTCGTACTGCACCGGCGGCGGAGGCGGCGGGGGCGGAGGAGGCGGCGGGGGCGGAGGCGGAGGCGGCGGGGGCGGCGGGGGCGGCGGCGGCGGGGGCGGCGGAGCGGCGAAGGAATAGCGCAGACCGACGGTCAGCGATTGGTCCTTGTACTGGCCCTCGAACGCGCCGGGGTTGATCGGGCCCGAGCCGGTGGTTTGCCAGGCGTGATCCTGGGTCGCGAACCAGCGATAGGTCACGTCGACCTTCAGCTTGTCGGTCGCCTTGATCGAAGCGCCGGCGATGGCCTGCCACGCGACGGCGATGTCGTCGTCGTCGGCGGTCAGGTTCTGGATGGCCGGGTTGGTCGCGGTGACCGGACCGACGCCGCTGAACTGACCCAGCGCGTCGACGTCCAGGCGGTTGATGCCCACGCCGGCGCCCAGGAAGGGGTTGATCCACGAGTCCGGCGCGAAATCGTACAGGACGTTGACCATCAGCGACCAGGAGTCGATCGAGCCCGACGGGCTGCCGCAGGTCGGAGCGGCCGCGGTGCGGGTCACGCCGGGCGTGCAGAGCGCGTACGGCTGCTGACGGACCGGGTTGCCGCGAACGCTGGTCAGGTCGCCGGGGCGATAGCCGCCCTCGACTTCGGCGCGCCAGTTCGGGTTGAACTGGTAGCCCAGGCGGACGAAGCCGGCCCAGTCGTTGTCGGTCGACCAGGTCCAGTGCGCCGGAGCGCCATCCCGCAGGGCCAAGTCTGATTCGGTATTGATGCCCTCGGGCCAGTGATAGCCGAGGTCGACCGCGCCGTACCAGCCGGTCTCTTGGGCCGAAGCGGCGCCAGCGGCGAACACCGCGGCCAGAGCCACTCCCGCCAGGAGTTGGAGTTTCATATCAAGAGCCCTCTATTGCCCTGCACCGGCCGAGACCGACCGAGCATTGTTATACCAAGGCGCACGATCCGCGAAAGTGTCAGCAGAGCAACACCTGCCAGGTTTCGGCGCCCCCTTAGAGAAGACGCCGCGAACACCTGACCGCCCCCACAGAATCAACTTCCGAGCGTTTCGGCTGACTGTCTCGGAAAAAGCGCCAGCGTGGTACCGGTTCGCACGTGAATCCGCGCAGCGCAAGGCCTTGAGCACGTTTTGCCCTGCGCAGACGCCTAAAAACGTCGCATTCGGCCGCGAATTCCACCGCAGCGCACAAAGGGCGCCGGCTACCTCAGTCCAGGGTACGGCGATAGCGCGACATGGCGGCGGCGGCGATCGCCACGACAAATACCGCCAGGGCGGCAAGACTTGTCCACAGGTCCGCAAGTCCCAGCCCCTTAAGTAAAGAGCCGCGCACGACCCGCAGGAAATGGGTCACTGGAATCACGCTGCCCAGGGCCTGGGCCCAGGCCGGCATGCCCCGGAACGGGAACATGAAGCCCGACAGCAGAATCGACGGCAGAATGTAAAAGAATGACATCTGCACGGCCTGCAGCTGGTTGCGGGCCACGGTCGAGATCAGGAAGCCCAGCGACAGCGACCCGAGGATGAACAACACCACGCCCAAGGCCAAGGCGTCCCAGCCGCCCGCCATCGGCACCGAGAACAGCACCCGCGCCAGGATCAGGATCACCACCGTCTGGATCAGGCCGACCACCACATAGGGCGACAGCTTGCCGATCATCACCTCGATCGGCTTGGCCGGCGTGGCCAGCAGGCTCTCCATGGTGCCGCGCTCGTATTCGCGGGTCATGCCCAGCGAGGTCATCATCACCAGGGTCAGGGACAGCACCACGCCCAGCAGGCCGGGCACGATGTTGTAGGCGGTGATGGCCTCGGGATTGTAGCGGCGGTGGATCACCACCTCGAACGGGTCCTTCCCCGTCTGGGCCGCCGCGCCCACCAGGTCACGCGAGAGCGCCGTGCGCGGAAGGTTGGCCAGGGCGGCGATGGCCCCGCCGGTGGCGGCGGGGTCGGAGGCGTCGGCCTCGACCAGGATCTGGGCGTCGTCGCCGCGCACCACCCGGCGGGTGAAGTCGGCGGGGATGGTCAGGGCGAACTGCACCTCGCCCCGGGCGATCGCCCGGTCCAGCTCCTCGGGCGAGGCGGCCTCGCGGACGATCCTGAAATAGCCGTTGTGGGCCAGGGCCGAGAGGGTCGAGCGGGCCATCGGCCCGTGGTCCTGCACCAGCACCGCCGTGGGCAGGTCGCGCGGGTCGCTATTGATGGCGTAGCCGAACAGCATCAGCTGGACGATCGGCATGACCAGGATCATCGCATAGGTCAGCCGGTCCCGCGTGAGCTGGATGAACTCCTTGGTCAGCACCGCCAGGATGCGGTTCAGCGACAATCCTCGACCTGAAGATTGGCCGCGATCTGGAGCCCCCGGATCGGACGACCGGGCGCTCATTGGAAGTTGTCCTTCGACGAGGCCATCAGCTGGATGAACACGTCCTCCAGGGTCGGCGAGACCTCGCTCCAGACGAAGGGCGGCTTGCGGTAGGGGGCGATGGCCGCCTCCAGGGCCGCGCGGTCCTGGCCGCTGACGTGCAGGGCGGCCCCGAACGGCGCGGCCATGGCCACGCCCGGCGCCTCGGACAGCGCGCGGCCCAGGCGGTCGGCCCCCGGCCCCTCGGCGCGGAAGGTGGTCAGGCCCGACTGGCCGATCACCTCGTCCAGCGTGCCGCGCGCCATCAGCTTGCCATAGGCGATGTAGGCGATGTCGTGGCAGCGCTCGGCCTCGTCCATGTAGTGGGTCGAGACCATCACGGTCAGGCCCTCGGCCGACAGGGCGTGAATCTCGTCCCAGAACTCGCGCCGCGCCTGGGGGTCGACCCCGGCGGTGGGCTCGTCCAGCAGCAGCAGGCGCGGCTCGTGCAGCACGCAGGAGGCCAGGGCCAGGCGCTGCTTCCAGCCGCCCGACAGGCTGCCGGCCAGCTGCTTCTGGCGATTGACCAGGCCCAGGCGGTCCAGGGCCTCGTCCACCCGCTGGCGACGGCGGTCCAGGCCGTAGATCCGGGCCGTGAAGTCAAGGTTCTCGCGGATCGACAGGTCCTCGTAGAGCGAGAACTTCTGGGTCATGTAGCCGGTCTGGCGCTTGATCGCCTCGGCGCGCCGCCGGAAGTCCAGGCCCAGCACCGCGCCCTCGCCGCCGTCCGGGGTCAGCAGGCCGCACAGCATCCGCAGGGTGGTGGTCTTGCCCGAGCCGTTGGGACCCAGGAAGCCGGTGATCTTGCCCGCTCCCACCTGGATGGTCAGGTCCTGGACCACGTGCTTGTCGCCGTACGACTTGTCCAGGCCGCGAACATCCACCGCCAGATCGGCGGCGGCGGGGTCGGCCGCGCTCACTTTCCCGCCCCCTTCAGCGGGACCACGTCGACCGGCAGGCCGGGCGGCAGGTCGGCCGGATGGTCCGGCAGGGCCTCGACCAGGAACACCAGCCGGTCGCGGGCGTCGCGGCTGTAGATCACCGGCGGGGTGAATTCGGCCCGGGGACTGACGAAATTGATCCGGGCCCAGAGACCGCCCTTGCAGCCGTCGCAGGCGAAGGCGATCCGCGTCCCGGGCCGATAGAGCGCGACCTCGGCCTGGGGCACGTAGAAGCGCAGCCGCACCCGGTCGTCGGCCAGCAGGGCCACCACCGGCTGGTTGGCCGCCACCCACTCGCCGGGCTGGTAGAAGACGTCCTGCACCCGGGCGGCCGTCGGGGCCCGGGGGCTGATCTGGTCGAGGCGGCTTTGGGCGGCCGCCAGCTGGTCGCGGGCCGCGGCGGCCTGGCTCTGGGCGGCGCGGACGGCGTCCGGCCGCGCGCCCAGCGTGCCGACCCGGCGCTGCTGCTCGACGGTGCGGACATTGGCCTGGGCGGTCCTCAGCGCCGCCTTGGCCTGGTCCAGCCGGGCCGGCGCATAGATCCCCCGGGCCGCCAGGGGCGCGACCCGGTTGTAGTCGGCCTGGGCCTCCGCCAGGGCGGCTGCGGCGGCGGCGCGCTGGGCGTCATAGACCGCCAGCTCGTCGGGCCGCTGCCCCTTGGCGGCGTCCAGCGCCTGGGACTGGGCGGCGGCGGCCTGGGACGCGGCCTGGTCGCGGGCGGCGACCAGCTGGCCGGCGTCCAGGGCGAACAGCGGCTGGCCGGCCGCCACCCGCTGGCCGCGTTGCACCGACACCGTGCTGACCGGCCCGGCCGCCGACGCCCCGACATACAGCGTCTCGCCCTCGACATAGCCCGACAATCGCCGGGGATGGGCCGCGCCCGACCCCCAGATCCGCCAGGCCACGAACCCGACCAGCAGGACCGCCGCGACGGCCAGGGCGATGCGGACCGGCGGCTTCATGCGCGTCCCTCCCCGGCCTCGACCAGCATGCCCTGCAGCACGACCTCGGCGTGCTGGGCCAACAGGGCCTTCAGGTCGATCGGCTTGACCCCGACCGGCACGAACACCTCGCGCCACAGCACCCCCAGCAGCAGGGGTCCCGCCAGGCTGAACACGTAGAGCTGGGGATCGCCGGGCCGCACCTCGCCGCGCGCCTGGGCGGCGGCCACCGCCCCGCTCATCGCCCCCAACATCACCGAGACCACGTCCTCGTGCCAGACCTTGGCCAGCTCCGGGAAGTTGCGCGACTCGCCGATCACCATCTTGGCCACCGCGCCCAGGCGCCCCTCGGTGATCACCTCGGCGATCCGGGCGAAGACCAGGCGGATCAGGTCGCCGAACGGCAGCGGGCTCTGGCCGACGAAGGCCGCGACCGTCGCCAGGTTCGGGGCGATCGTCTCGCGCACCACCGCCCGGAACAGGTCCTGCTTGGTCTCGAAATAGAGATAGAGCGCGCCCTTGGAGACCCCGGCCCGGGCGGCGATGTCGTCCAGCCGCGCGGCCGCGAAGCCCTTCTCGGAGAACACCGCCAGCGCCGCGGCGATGATCTCGCCAGGCCGGGCCTCGCTGCGTCGTCGCCACTTGGGTTGGCCGGGGGGCATGGGGGAGCTCGAGATATATAACTGACCCGTCAGTTATATACGAAACGGCGACGATCGCAAGCTTCGGCGCTCGCACGTGAAGGCCCGCACGTGAACGCGATGTCACTAGGTCGAAGAACCGGACCTCCATAAGCTGCGCGGCGACGCCAGGCGGCGCCCGACAGCGGCGCCCTCGCGTCCATGAGCCCCAGCAGCGGACCGCGTTGATGAGATCGACCGACCCGAAATCCTCGCCCCCGCATTCGAACGGCCTGGCTCGACGCGAGCTTCTCGCCCTGGCGCCGGCGATTCCGCTGGCGCTTTCAGGAGCGGCGAACGCGGCGGACGCGGTCGATCCGGTCGGCGCGCTGGTCGCGGAATTCGTGCGGGCGGGCCGCGCCGACGGCCTCTCCGTCGCCGTCGTGCACGGCGGCCGCACGCGCTTCCACAATGCCGGCGTCATCGCCCGCGACGCCCGAACGCCCGCGACCGAGCGCAGCGTCTACGAGATCGGTTCGATCTCCAAGACGTTCACCGGCCTGCTGCTGGCCCATGCGATCGGCGAGGGAAAGGCCGCCGCGTCCGACGACGTGCGCCGCCACCTGCCGCCGGGCTACGACAATCTCGAGCGCGACGGCCGCCCCGTGCGGCTGATCGACCTGGTCGACACCACCTCGGCCCTGCCGGACAGCCTGCCCGACTGGCGCCAGGCCGTCGGGGGCGCCAAGCCGGCGGAAATCCCGTTCATCGCCGCCAAGCTCCTCGACGGCTATACGTCGCAAACGCTGATGGCCGACCTGCGCACGGCCAGCCTGGTCGACACCCCCGGCCGGGTCCCGCGCCATTCCAACGTCGCCTCGCAGCTGGTCGGGATCGTGCTTGAGCGCCTCTATGGCCGCCCCTACGAGGCGCTGCTCGCCCAATATGTCGAGACGCCGCTGGGCATGGGCTCCGGCGCGGCCGCGCCGCCGCCCGCCTTGCTCGCGCTGGGCTACGATCACAGCGGCCCCGCGACGCCCGCGCTCGCCGCGCCCGTCATCCGCGCGGCCGGGGGCTTGCGCTATTCGGCGGCGGACATGGCGCGCTATCTCGCCGCCCAGCTGGCCGCCCGCGACCCGGCCATCGCCCTGACCCACCAGCCGGCCTGGGGTTCGCCCGACGCCGCCGCGATCGGCTTCCACTGGATGATCGCCAAGACCGCCGACAGCCAGGTCTACCTGCGCCACAGCGGCGGCACCTTCGGCTTCTCGAGCTATTGCGACTTCTATCCGGGCCAGGGCTACGGGATCGTCCTGCTCGCCAATCGCGCGGGCTTGCAGGACGCGCTGCAGTCGGCCGCCGACGCCGCGCACGAGGCGCTGTTCGGCCGGCCCCGCGGCCTCGTGGCGCTGGAGGCCGCGCTGGAGCGGAGCCGCTACGCCGACGTCGGCGCGACCGTCGCCGACACGCGCCGCCGCTTCCCGGAGCTGCACCTCAGCGAGGACTACGTCAACGCCTGGGGCTACCGCCTGCTGCGCGCGCCGCGCCCGACGGAGGCCAGGGCGATGCTCGGCTACAATGCCGCCCAGCGCCCCGACAGCTGGAACGCCCATGACAGCTACGCCGAAGCGCTGGCGGCCGCGGGCGACAAGACCCAGGCCGTCGCGGAGTACCGCCGGTCGCTGGCGCTCAACCCGGCCAACGACAACGCCGAGAAGATGATCGCGCGGATATCGGCCGGCCAGTAGACGCCGCGCTACGTCCTGCCCGCGTCCCTAAGCCGCTTGCGCTTGCCGCCCAGGGCGTCCGGGCGGTTCAGGACCTTGCGGTACTCGTCCCGCCGCTCGTGGATCGAGGCGATGACCAGGCCCATGGGCACGCCGATGTCGACCAGCACGGCTTCCGACAATTGCAGCGACGCCTCGATGGTCTCGGGCACGGCGTCGGTGGCGCCCAGCTCGTAGAGCCGGGCGGCGTGGCGGGCGTCGCGGGCCCGGGCGACGATGGTCAGGTCGGGGCGGTGGCCGCGCGCGGTGGCCACCACCGCCTCGGCGGCGTCCGGCGAGTCCATGGTCACCACCACGGCCCGGGCGTAGTCGAGGCCGCAGCGCTCGAGCAGCTCCACCCGCGAGGCGTCGCCGAAATAGACCTGGTGGCCGTTGCGGCGGCCCTGCTGGACGAAGCCGGGGTCGCGGTCGATGGCGATCCAGGGCAGGTCGTGGCGGTCCAGCATGTCGCCGACCAGCCGGCCGACCCGGCCGTAGCCGACGACCAGCACCCGGCCCTGCGGCTCCTCGCCCTGGTGCTCGGGAATCTCGGGCGCCTCGCTGACCGGGACCGCGGCGCGCTTGGCCAGCCGCCCGCCGATCCCCGCCAGCAGCGGGATCAGGAACATGGTCAGGGTGGCGGCCACCAGCACGGCCTGGCCGACCTGGCCGGAGACGACGCCCGCGCCCATGGCGTTGTCCAGGATCACGAAGGCGAACTCGCCGCCTGCCGCCAGGGTCAGGGCCGCCTCGATCGCCGCCCGGCTCGACAGGCCGAAGAGGCGGCCCATCCCCATCACCATCACACCCTTGACCCCGATCAGGCCGGCGGCGACGGCCAGCACGAAGGCCGGCGAGGCGACCAGCAGCGACAGGTCCAGGCGGATGCCCAGCGACACGAAGAACAGGCTGAGCAGCAGGCCCTTGAACGGCTCGATCTTGACCTCGACCTCGTGGCGGTACTCGGTCTCGGCCAGCAGGATCCCGGCCACGAAGGCGCCGAGCGCCATCGACAGGCCCGACAGCGACGCCACCAGCCCCGCGCCGATGATCACCAGCAGGCAGGCGGCCATGAACATCTCTTCGCTCTTGGCTTTCGCCACCGAGCGCATCATCGGCCGCAGGGCCAGGCGGCCGAACAGCACGATCGCGCCCAGCCCGACCACGGCCGGCCCCAGGGCCAGCAGGTCGCGCAGGGTGAAGGTCCCGTCGCCCCGGCCCAGGATCGCCAGGGTGATCAGGATCGGCGCCACCGCCAGGTCCTGGAACAGCAGCACCGAGAAGGTCGCCCGTCCGCCCTCGGAATGCAGGCGCTTGCGCTCGACCAGCACCGGCACGGCGATGGCGGTCGACGACAGGGTCAGGGCCGCGCCGATCGCCAGGGCCGCCACCGGCGGCTGGCCCAGGACCATGGCGACGCCGCCCAGGGCCAGGGAGCAGCCGATCATCTGCAGGGCGCCCAGGCCGAAGACCAGCTTGCGCATCAGCCGCAGCCGCTCCCACGACAGCTCCAGCCCGATCATGAACAGCAGGAACACCACCCCGAACTCGGCCAGCTGGGCGATTTCCTGCGGGTTGTCGACGGTGACGTAGTCCAGCCAGGGCAAGCCGCGGCTCAGCGCCCCCAGGCCGAACGGCCCCAGGATGACGCCGGCGATCAGGAAGCCGAGGATGGGGTTCAGCTTCAGCCGCTTGAACAGCGGCGCGACGATGCCCGCCGTGGCCAGGAACAGCACCAGGTCCTTGTAGTCCGCCGGCGACATCGCATGGCTCACGTGGTCTTGCCCCTCTTCGCGCGTTCCTAGCTGGCGATCTTCAGTCTTACGCCCGCCCCGGCCTCGGCCCCCTGGTCGTTTCCAGGCGGGATCAGCGCGACGCCGCCGGCCTCCAGCGCGTCGATCAGTAGGCGTTCGGTGCTATGGTGCAGGGCGTGGCGCTCGGTCTCGAAATCCTTGACCGTGCTGCGCGACACCCCGGCCCGGTCGGCCAGCTCGCCCTGCGACCAGCTGAGCAGGCCGCGCGCGCCGCGGCACTGGGCCGGCAGGAGGATTTTTGCGTGGGGCATCTGGCGCTCCTGGATAACGTCGCCCATATTGGTTGAGTACGCCCGAAAATGTTGACCGTCAAGGAGAGCCTTTGCATCACACCTCGCTGATCGCCACCATCGTCGCGGGCCTGGGCCTGGCCTTCGTGTTCGGGGCCATCGCCAACCGCCTGAAGCTGCCCGTGCTGGTCGGCTACCTGGTGGCCGGCGTGGTCGTCGGGCCGTTCACCCCCGGCTATGTGGCCGACCAGGAGCTGGCGCCGCAGCTGGCCGAGATCGGGGTGATCCTGCTGATGTTCGGGGTCGGGCTGCACTTCTCGGTCAAGGACCTGATGGCGGTGCGCAAGATCGCCATCCCCGGCGCCGTGGTGCAGATCCTGGCCGCCACGGTGATGGGGATCGGCCTGGCCCACCTGCTGGGCTGGACCCTGGGGGCGGGCGTCGTGTTCGGCCTGGCCCTGTCGGTGGCGTCGACCGTGGTGCTGCTGCGCGCCCTGCAGGAGCGGCGGCTGATCGAGACCGACCGCGGCCGCATCGCCGTCGGCTGGCTGATCGTCGAGGACCTGGCCATGGTGCTGGCCCTGGTGCTGCTGCCGGCCTTGTCGGGGATCCTGGGCGGCGAGGCCCCGCCGCCGGGGCCAGGCGGCGTCGCGGGGGCCTTCGCCATCACCATCGGCAAGGTCGCCGCCTTCGTCGCCCTGATGCTGATCGTCGGCCGCCGGGTGATCCCGTGGATCCTGCACCGCATCGCCCACACCGGCTCGCGCGAGCTGTTCCGCCTGGCGGTGCTGGCCATCGCCCTGGGCGTGGCGTTCGGCTCGGCCGCGCTGTTCGGCGTGTCGTTCGCCCTGGGGGCCTTCTTCGCCGGCATGATCATGGCCGAGAGCGAGCTGTCGCAGCAGGCGGCCAACGAGACCCTGCCGCTGCGCGACGCCTTCGCGGTGCTGTTCTTCGTATCGATCGGCATGCTGTTCAACTGGTCGGTGATCCTGCGCGAGCCCCTGGCCGTGCTGGCCACCCTGGCGATCATCGTGGTCGGCAAGTCGCTGGCCGCCTGGCTGATCGTCGTCGCCTTCAAGCGGCCGCAGAGCGTGGCCCTGACCATCTCGGCCAGCCTGGCCCAGATCGGCGAGTTCTCGTTCATCCTGGCCGGGCTGGGCGTGTCGCTGAAACTGCTGCCCAAGGACGGCCAGGACCTGATCCTGGCCGGGGCCATCCTGTCGATCCTGATCAACCCGGCGCTGTTCGCCCTGCTGGACAAGGTCCTGCCCAGGCTGGTCGGCCGGGCCGGCGAGCCCGTCGCCCCGGCGGCGGCGGCCCGCCCGCACGGCGTGCTGGTCGGCTACGGCCGGGTCGGCAAGGCCGTGGCCGAGGGGCTGAAGGGCCGCATGCCGCTGGTGGTGATCGAGGACGAGGGCGAGCGGGCCGACGACCTGCGGGCCGGCGGTTTCGAGGTCATCCAGGGCAACGCCGTGCGCCCCGAAGTGCTGCTGCGGGCCGGCCTGGCCGAGGCCACCCACCTGTTCGTCGCCGTGCCCAGCCCGTTCGAGGCCGCCCGGATCATCGAGCAGGCCCGCGCCGCCAACCCGGCCGTCAAGATCGTCGCCCGGGCCTATACCGACAACGATGTCGACCTGCTGACGCAGATGGGGGCCGACCACGCCCTGATCGGCGAGCAGGAGATCGCCCGCGGCATGCTGGCCCTGGCCCCGAAACGGGCGGCGGCGGCGGCCTCGGTGCATTAGGGGCGGTCGACGCTTGGAAGACCATCGGCGGCAAAAAGCCGTTATCATCCCGGAAGCCTCGAAGAGGCTGTCTGGGACCCCAGGGATCGACGCACCGCGGAGGTCCTGGGCCCCGGCGCTTCGCTGCGCTACGGCCGGGATGACCATTTCAGGGGTCGGGTTCGATCGAAGCCCGATCGGCCGCCAGCTCAACAGGCCGCACCACCACCGCCCGTCATGTCGGGCATGAAGTCCCGCTGTGGAGACACGCCATGAACCGCTTCGCCCTCGCCTTCGCCGCCGCCTTGACCTTCACCGCCCCCGCCTACGCCGGCGACTATCGCGTCGGCGGGATCGAGATTCGCCATCCGTGGACCCGGCCCGCCCGGGCCGGCGCGAACGGCGTCGGCTACCTGACCCTGGTCAATGTCGGCGGCAAGCCCGTCAAGCTGCTGATGGTCCAGAGCCCGGCGGCCCGCGCGGTGACCGTGCACCAGACCAGCCAGGAGGGCGGGATCTCGTCGATGCGGCCGGTGACCGGCCCCCTGAAGATCGCGCCGGGCGCCAGCGTCGCCTTCGCGCCCGGCGGCTATCACCTGATGCTGACGGGCCTGACCCGCGCCCAGGCCGTGGGCGGCAAGGTGCCGCTGACCCTGGTGTTCGACGGCGGGCGGCGGATCCGCATCGAGCTGGCGGTGGAATCGGGCGCCCCGAAAGCCGGCGCCGCCCCGGCCGCGGCGGATCCTATGGCTGACATGCACCACGACCACTGAAAACATGACAAAAAAGTAAGGGACGAAACGCCCCGGTTGATGGCCAAGTCACGGTTCGGTTTTTCAACGGATCGCGACTTCATGAAACGAATCTGGTTCGCCGCCGCCGCCATGGCCGCGCTGTCCCTGGCGGCCTTCGGGGCGAACGCCCGCGAGGACCACGACCACGCCTGCCTGAACGACGCCTGCACCCTGCAATCGCTGTTCGTCGCCGCCGACGCGCCGGCCGCCGGCCCGGCGACGATGTCGCTGGAGTCGCCGCGCTATGGCGACTGGGGCTTCGACGTGACGGGCATGGACCGCTCGGCCAGGCCGGGCGACGACTTCTACAAGTACGCCAACGGGACCTGGGACGCCAACACCGCCATCCCCAGCGACCGCACCCGCTACGGCAATTTCGACAAGCTGGCCGAGCTGTCGGAGGCCCGCACCAGGGCGATCATCACCGAAGCCGCCGCGAGCAAGACACCCGACGCCGACACGGTCAAGATCGGCGCCGCCTACAGGGCGTTCATGGACGAGGCCCTGGCGGAGAAGCTGGACGCCAAGCCGATCGCCCCGGAGCTGGCCGACATCCGCAAGGTCGGGACCAAGGACGACTTCACCGCCCTGATGGGCCGCAACCCCACCACCGGCTTCTCGGCGATCCTGGGCCTGGGCATCAGCCCCGACGCCAAGAACCCCACGCGCTACGCTGTCTACGCCGCGACCGGCGGCCTCAGCCTGCCCGACCGCGACTATTATCTCGACGCCAAGTTCGCCGAGAAGAAGACCGCCTACGAGGCCTATGTCGCGCAGATCCTGACCATGATCGGCTGGGACAAGCCCGCCGAGAACGCCAAGGCCATCGTCGCCTTCGAGACCCAGCTGGCCGAGGCCTCCTGGACTCGCGCCGAGCGTCGCGACCGCGACAAGACCTACAACCCCATGACCCTGGCCCAGCTCCAGGAGCTGACCCCGGGCTTCGCCTGGAACCGCTACCTGGTCGGGACCGAGCTGCCCCAGATCGACCGCGTGGTGGTGACCACCAACACCGCGTTCCCCAAGTTCGCCAAGATCTACGCCGACACGCCGCTGGACACCCTGAAGGCCTGGCAGGCGTTCAAGGTCGCCGACGGCGCCGCGCCGCTGCTGTCCAAGCGCTTCGTCGACGCCAGCTTCGCGTTCCGCAACAAGACCCTGGCCGGCCAGCCCGAGCAGAAGCCGCGCTGGAAGCGCGCCGTGGCGTCGGTCAACGACCAGCTGGGCGAGGCGGTCGGCCGCGTCTATGTGGCCCGCTACTTCCCGCCCGAGTCCAAGGCCAAGATGATCGACCTGGTCGACAACATCCGCGGCGTGCTGAAGGCCCGCCTGGAGACGCTGGACTGGATGTCGCCGCAGACCAAGGCCCAGGCCGAGGACAAGCTGGCCCAGTTCACCGTCAAGATCGGCTATCCCGACAAGTGGCGCGACTATTCCAAGCTGGTGATCAAGGCCGACGACGTCTACGGCAACGCCCTGCGCTCCGGCGCCTTCGAATGGCGCCACGACGTCGAACGGCTGAACCAGCCGGTCGACAAGACCGAGTGGGGCATGACCCCGCAGACGGTCAACGCCTACTACAATTCGGTCAACAACGAGATCGTCTTCCCGGCCGCCATCCTGCAGGCCCCGTTCTTCCATCCGGACGCCGACCCGGCCGTCAACTACGGCGGCATCGGCGGGGTGATCGGCCACGAGATCAGCCACGGCTTCGACGACCAGGGCCGCAAGTCGGACGGCAAGGGCGTGCTGCGCGACTGGTGGACCGCCGAGGACGCCGCCAAGTTCAAGGCCCAGGCCGACAAGCTGGGCGCCCAGTACGGCGCCTTCGAGCCTCTGCCCGGCGCCAAGGTCAATGGCCAGCTGACCATGGGCGAGAACATCGGCGACATGGGCGGCCTGGCCTTCGCCCTGCAGGCCTATCACGCCTCGCTGGGCGGCAAGCCGGCCCCGGTGATCGACGGCTTCACCGGCGACCAGCGGGTCTATCTGGGCTGGGCCCAGGTCTGGCGCTCGAAGATCCGCGACGACGCCCTGCGCCAGCAGGTGGTCAGCGACCCCCACTCGCCGGCCTACTACCGCGTCAACGGCACGATCCGGAACCAGGACGGCTGGTACAAGGCCTTCGACGTCAAGCCGGGCGACAAGCTGTACGTGGCGCCGGAGGACCGGGTGGACATCTGGTAGGCAGGCATCCTCGAGTTCGGAAGCCGGGCCCTGCCGGCCGGGGCCCGGCGATGATCAAGGATCATCGACGGACTGTCGAACATGGGAAGCGCCAGGGCCAGGTCACAGGATCTCGTGCACCTCGTAGCGGACGCCGCCCGGGATCCGGCCGCCCCGCGCGACGGCGACGATGCCGTTGAGCCAGCCGTACCGGTCCGACGACGTCTCGAAATAAGGCGTGGTGCGCAGGTAATATTCCGCGCTGTCGACGATCTCCCCGCGGGAGAGACGTTGGTCGACCTCCGCCGAAGCCCGGCGGACGCCGCGATAGGTCATCAGGATCGGGGCGCCGTCGTCGGTCGTCAGGAGCAGGCGAACATCCTGCTGGAAGGCGCCGTCGGCCCTCAGCAGCAGCAGATCGGAGCCGATGAGCGGGGACACCTCGCCCTTCAAGCGGTCGCCCTCGAAGGCGCCGCCGGACACGGGGTAGATGCGACGCTCGCCGGCCGGCGTGCGCCCCAGTTCGATCACCGGATGCAGGTGGAGGGTCAGGTCGAAGAGCGGACGGGCTTGCAGGGACAAATTCCTACCTCCTATCTAGGCGGGCTCTTCTGACACCCTCGGGGGCGACGGCAAAACGCGGGTTTCTTGCGGTTACGACAAGGAGAGTTTGTGAAGCGTCCCTCCTTGGAATCCCTGCGGGTCTTGAGCGAATGCGTGCGGTCCGGCAGCTTCGCCGCGGCGGCGAAGACCCTGTTCCTGACCCCCGCCGCCGTCAGCCTGCGCATCCGCACGCTGGAGCAGGACCTTGGAAAGCCGCTGTTCGTGCGCAGGGGGCCGCGCGTGACCGCGACACAGGACGCGATCGCCCTGGCGGGGCGCGTCGACCGGGCCCTGGGCGACATCGACCAGGCGCTGGAGGCCTTCCACCGCGCCTGTCCGGTCATCCGCGTCACGGCTCCGCCGACCTTCGCCGCCCGCTGGCTGGCGCCGCGCGTGGACCGGTATCAGGCCGACCATCCCGGCGTGGCGATCGAGCTCGACGTCTCGACGGACCTGCGGCCCGGGCGCGACTTCGACATCGCCGTCCGAACCGGCAGCGGTCCCTGGCCGGACTGGACCTCACACCCGCTGTTTCCCGTCGACCTGACGCCGATGCTCGACCCGGACCAGGCCGCGCGGCGCCGCATCGTCCAGCCCACGGACCTGGAGGGACTGATCCTGCTGCCGCATCCGGATTGGCCGCGATGGCTGCGCGAGGCCGGCGCGCCCGACGACGCCCGGTTTCGGTTCGCCGCCGTGGACTATCCCAGCCACGAGCTGAACGCGGCCTCCGCCCTGGCCGGCCAGGGCGTGGCGCTGCTGCCCCGCAGCCTGTTCCAACCGATGCTGGATGACGGCCGCCTGGTCGCGCCGTTCGCCCATACCCTGGTCGACGCCGATTGGCATTTCGCGCTGCTGCACGAGGCGGAGACGCGGCCTGAACCGGCCGGCTTCGTGGCGTGGCTGCTGTCCCAGGCCCCGCAGTCGCCGAAGTCCAGGTAGACGCGCCACCGCCGCTCGCCCGCGGCGATCCGGCGACAAGAAAAAGGCGGCTCCCGAGGAAACCGCCATTTTTATCGAGTCCGTCAAAAACCTGAAATCGAGCCCAAAAACACTAAACCCGTCGCGGGGGATAATCGCGACGGGTCCAGCTATTTCTCGATCATTCGATCTAGGTGGGCGTTTCCTCCCCGAAACGCCGAAGGAAGGGAGCTCTCTGTGGGCTCGTTTCTTCCTTGCAAGGGTTAGAAACGGCAAATCCGAGATGGTGTCAACGGCAACCATCGTGAATCCGCGACGACCGACGATATTTTTGACACAAAACGGTTAGATTGGACCAGCGGGTCAAACTTATCGCCGATCTCTCAGCAAATTTTTGACAACCCAGTCAAAACTTACCGAAACAGCCGATCCCGCAGCCTGTCCAGCACCGCCGACCGCGACTCGAAGACATAGTCCGGACGCGAGACGGTGACCGGCTCGACCCCGGCCGCCCCCAGGGCGGCGGCGGCCTCGAACAGGTCGGCCGCGGCCAGCAGGGCCCCGTTGGCCCGTCGCGCGCCCTGGCCGACGAACGGGGCCACGGCCGCCTGGCCCGCCGCGTCCTGCTCGGCCGGCCAGACCAGGGTGGCCAGCTTGGCCGCCCGACCCTTGGCTTCGACCACGGACAACAGCCGGGCCAGCGACCCGACCTGCTCCTCCGTCCACGGCGTGATCAGCGAGGCGGTCAGCTGGGCCTGGCTCTTCAGGATCACCCCGTCGGACAGGATCTTCAGCCCGTTGGCCGCCAGGGTCGCGCCGGTGGTGGTGATGTCGACCACCAGCTCGGCCGCGCCGGCCGCCGGCGCCCCCTCGGTGGCCCCGCTGCTCTCGACGATCCGGTAGTCGGCCACGCCGTGGCGGGCGAAGAAGGCCCGGGTCTGGGTGACGTACTTGGTGGCCACGCGCAGACGCCGGCCGGTCTTGGCCAGGTGGGCGTGACCGACCTCGTCGACGTCGGCCATGGTGTCGACGTCCAGCCAGCTCTTGGGAGCGGTGACCACCAGGTCGGCGCGGCCGAAGCCCAGGGCCCGCAGCAGCATGACCCGCGCGTCCATGTCCTCGCCCCGCTCGCGCAGCAGGTCCTCGCCGGTGACGCCCAGGTGCAGCTCGCCGCTGTCCAGCCCCGCGGCGATGTCGCCGGCCGACAGCAGCCGCACCGACACCCCCGGCAGGCCCGACAGCTCGGCCGAATAGCCGCGCGCGCCGCCCGACATCTCCAGCTTGAAGCCGCACTCGGCCAGCCAGGCCTCGACCTGGTCCTTCAGCCGGCCCTTGGACGGGATGGCGAAGATCATGGGCGTTGCTTGGGTCGCGCTCATTCGCCGCCTCCCGCATAGGCTCGCGCCGGGCGCACCATGCAGCCCACGGCGCCGGTTTTCGTCTCCGCCCCCACTCTTGTCGCATCGAGCCGCGCGGGCAGGCCGTCATAGCGGCCGCCGGCCGCCACCGGCCGCTCCTCGTCGAGGGCGGCGCTGCGCACCTCGAATAGGAAGCCGTCGTAATAGCCGAAGGCCCGGCCGAAGGCGGCGGCCAGGCGCAGGCGGTCCTCGGGCACGCCGCGCGCGACCAGGCCGGCCAGCCGCCGGCGCCAGCCGTCCAGGGCCGCGTCCAGCCCCGCCCGCTGCGGGCCGCCCAAGGCCGAGATGGCGTCCAGGGCCGCGTCCGGACGGTCGCCGACCGCCAGGAAGGCCCGCACGGCGTCGGCCTCGCCGACCGACAGCCGGCCGGTCTGCGCGGCCTGGGCGCGCTCGACCAGGCGGTGGGCGATCTCGGCCGGACGACGGCCGCCGACCGGCTCGATGCCGGCCAGGCTCCACAGCTCCTGCAGCACCGCCGAGGCCTCGGCCTCGGGCAGGCCGGCCAGCAGGGCGGCGATGCGGCTCTTCTCCTCGCCCGGCGCCTGGCCGCCGCCGTCGCCGCCGTCCAGCTCGATCCGCAGCTGGCGCGGCTTGCCGAACGCCCGCTTCAGCCGCGCGCCCAGCGGCGGGGTCAGGCCCAGGCTGTCGACGAAGGCCCCGAACAGGCTGACGTCGCCCAGCAGCAGGGTCAGGTCGCCGCGCCCGCCGGCCGCCGAGGCCGCCCAGGCCAGGGCGGCGATCTCGGCGTCGGCGCCCACGGGGTCGCCGGACTCGAAGGCCTCGACCCCGAGCTGCAGGAACTCCTCGGCCCGGTCGCCGCCCCGCGGCGCGACGCGGAACGCCTTGCCTTCGTAGAAGTAGCGGCCTTCGCCCGCGCCGCCGGCCAGGTGCTGGCGGGCGATGGCGACGGTGAAGTCGGGGCGCAGGCAGGCCTCCTCGCCCGCGTCGCCCGAGACCACGAACAATCGCGAGCGCATGGCCTCGCCGGCCAGGTCCAGCAACAGGCCCAGGGGCTGCAGCACCGGCGCGTCGGTCGGGGCGGCCCCGGCCGACAGGAACGGGGCGCGGATGGCGGCGAGCGCCTCCGCCGGAATGGAACGCTCGAGCCTCACGACATCAACCCCCGATGATCTTGCGCACCGCCGCGACCAGTTCGCCGCGCGGGATGGTCTGCTGGCCGGGCCGCTCGGCCTTCCAGGCGGCGTTGTCGGCGATGCCGGAGGCCAGCTCGCGGCCAAGATCCAAGTCCTTGATGGTCACCGTGCCGGCCGCGATCTCGTCGCCGCCCAGCATGATGGCGGCCGGCGACAGCCGGCGGTCGGCGTATTTCATCTGCGGCCGCATGCCCGAGGTCCCGAGATAGACCTCGGCCGAGATCCCCGCCGCGCGCAGCTCGCCGGCCACGGCGAAATATTCGCCCATGTGGGCCTGGTCGAAGGCGATGACCACCACCGGCCCGCGCGCCGCCCCGCCCGGCTCGCGCCCGGCCGCCCGCAGCGCCGCCGCCAGGCGCGAGACGCCGAACGAGAAGCCCGTGGCCGGGGTCGACTGGCCGGTGAACCGCGCCACCAGGTCGTCATAGCGCCCGCCGCCGCCGATCGAGCCGAAGCTGACCTTGGCACCCTTGTCGTCCGTGGTCGACAGCAAGAGCTCGGCCTCGAACACCGCGCCGGTGTAGTATTCCAGTCCCCGGACGATCGACGGCTCAAACAGCGCCTGGTCGTCGGCCACGCCCAGGCTCTTCAGGGCCGCGTCGATCTTGGCCAGCTCGTCCAGCCCCGCGTCGCCCTCGGCCGAGCCGCCGATCACGTCGGCGATCTTGGCCAGCGTCTCGGACCGGCCGCCGCTCCCCGCCTGGACGAAGTCCAGCACCGAGTCGACCGCCTTGCCGACCAGGCCCGCGCCCTTGGTGAAGGCGCCGCTCTCGTCCAGCCGGCCCTCGCCCAGCAGCAGGCGCACGCCCTCGACGCCCAGGCGGTCCAGCTTGTCGACGGCGCGCAGCACGGCCAGCTTCTGGCCCTGGGTCTCGACCCCGGCCGCGGTCAGCAGGCCGTTCAGGAGCTTCCTATTGTTGATCTTCAGCACCGCCGCCCCGCGCGGCAGGCCGGCCGCCTCCAGCCCCTCGACGGCCATGGCGATGATCTCGGCGTCGGCCTCCGGACGGGCCGAGCCGACGGTGTCGGCGTCGCACTGGATGAACTCGCGGAACCGGCCCGGCCCCGGCTTCTCGTTGCGCCACACCGGCCCGAAGGCGTAGCGGCGGAACGGCTTGGGCAGGGTCTCCCAGTGCTGGGCGGCGAAGCGGGCCAGGGGCGCGGTCAGGTCGTAGCGCAGCGCCATCCACTGGTCATCGTCGTCCTGCAGGGCGAACACCCCCTCGTTGGGACGGTCGCTGTCGGGCAGGAACTTGCCCAGGGCGTCGGCATATTCGAACGCCCCGGTGTCCAGCGCCTCGAAGCCGTAGCGCTCGTAGACGGCCGACACCGCCTCCAGGATCGCCCGCTCGGCCCGCAGGTCGCGGGCGCGCTTGTCGGCGAAGCCGCGCGGGTTGCGGGCTTCGGGACGGAAGGTCTCGCCGGAGGTGTCTGGCTGGTCGGTCATGCGCGTCGGGTCCTGATCGTAGGTCTCGACGGATGGCGCTCGTACGAAGCCCCATCCGCCTTGGGCGGGGCTGCGGCTGGGCTGTCGCTAGAGCGAACGGACCCGGCCGATCCCGCGAGGCGAGGTCGGATGGTGGTGGCGGCCGTGATGATGCGGCAGGCGGGTCATGGTGGCGGGGCTTGTAGCGGATAGGGGGCGATGGGGGAAGGGGTGAGGGCTCGGCATTCCATTTTGCGAGCAGCACGCCCTCCTTGGATCAACTCGCAACAATCATAAACTGGTCAAGAGGCCCAAACACCAGCTATCCAAAAGCTCAAGAGTCGAAGCTCAGCAAAATCCGCCATACAGAAGCGGATAGGCATGCTTCGAAATCGCTCGGGGAGGTCAACTTGATTGAAGCGCTGACGCTTTCTCGTTTCGCTCGTTCGCATATTCAGCCGGTTTCGAGAGTTTGGTTTGAACTTTCGGATACGGATTCCTTCGACCGATGCGTAAAGCTTGCGGTTGAATGGATGGCCGCTGAACCGACCGGGAACGGCCATCAAAGATCTGGCACTTCGCTTCCAAATGCAGCTTGGGAAGGCCAGACCTTCGACATCACAGACGAAATTGGCGCAAACCCCACCAAGGCTGTCCGCCTTACGGCTCGCGATGGAAACTTATGGGCGGCACGCCTCGACTGGCCAGAACCAAACTTTCCTAGAACTTGGATTTCCGAGTTCTTCGTAGAGAAACGCGTAGGAAGGATGACCCGCTTCGGGGCGCAGGTTACCTGTGTAAAAAGGGGCGAATCCCCAGCCTTCGAAATTACACGCCCAAATGTCGTCCAGCGCGTGTTGGGCGAATTAGCGGCAGAGGCCGACAACCGCCCCCTTTCCGATTACATCGAAATATCGAATATAAGGGACATCCCCGATATAGTTGAACTTATATACTCATCTAACAGACGATTACCGGTAATAATAATAACTAATGATGATAACGGAAATACATATATCTCTCCAAATAACATTTCGAAAAGGGTGGGCGGATCGTCACATATCTATCATTTAGACAACGATGCCATAAGTGAATTACAGCGTACTATTGGGAAGCGCATGTCCGCCTTCAATGGAGCCGTACGACTCTATGAGCCCGGCCTTACCGAAGCGACAGAAGACCCATTTGCACACCCCCTATGGCTGAAAAATGCCAAACCGCCAGGAACCCTCATAAGGCAAATAACAAGTCGCGTCCTGCAAGCAGCATTCCTGGATAGATCGGAATTTTCCTTTCCGCGCTATTCAACAGTAAGGGACGCCAGCCGCCGAGAGGAAAAGGATAGTAGTCACGACGCGCCGTCTCCTCAAGTGGAACTTGAGCAAGCTCTAAACTTGGTCAATGAGTACGCCGAAGAGCGCGACGAATGGCACAGCCTAGCGCTGGAAGAGCAAGATCGTCGCCTAGAAGCGGAGCGAGAGGTTGAACGACTCAAAGCGGAAAACATCCGCCTTGAAAACAAGCACCGATTTTCAAAATATTTATCTGAAGGCGAAAAAGAAGAAGACCACGCGCTGGCACCGCCCCGCAGATTGGAATCCTACGAAGATCTTGAAGATTGGGCAGAAGAAGTACTTCAAGACGCTGTCTATATACACCAATCTGCCCTTAAGGATTGCAAGAAAAACGGCAATAAAAATATGCTGGAGCTCATAGAGAAGTCTCTATTGATTATGAAAGACTACATGACACCCGCGAGGATTAAGAATGATTCACAGCTAAAATTAGAAGTTAAAAATAAGCTCGCCGAAATTGGAGTTGAGGACTCAGCATGCTTTGTTGATCGAGACGAAGCTAAACGTAGACCTCAATACAGCATAAACTACGATGGCGATACCCGCGTCCTATTTGACCACCTTAAACATGGAAACGGATATAATAACGCCTACCAGTTTCGTATTTACTATTTTTGGGATGAGAGAAACAAGCGTCACGTTGTGGGAAAAATGCCATCGCACCTGCCAAATAACAGAACAAACTAGTCTGAATATCAACAATACGGACGCCTCCAGTACGGAGACATGATTTATGCGGGACTTCGAGCAACCAAATCCCCATCACATCTCACGGCGAGACGATCGCAGGACGGTACGGGTTGCTCAAGGACCGCCCGGAGGGCGGCCGCGGCGCGGCGGCGCGGGGCGCCGTCCTTGACCAACCCGTCCCGTCCTGCACGCTGCAGCCTTCGAGAGATGTAAGGTTCGGCCCAACCTAGGGAGTAGGGCGCGGTGACCCTTCTCCCCTTGCGGGAGAAGGTGGCGGCCGCAGGCCGACGGATGAGGGGTCGAAAGGCCTGTCGGAAAGGCCCGCGAGACCCCTCACCCGGCCCTTCGGGCCACCCTCTCCCGCAAGGGGAGAGGGGACCGACCCGTCTTTATCCTCGGGCGATCGACTCCAAACCCCAATCCGATCAACGCCCTAAAAGACCCGAATTGGTCCTCGGAGTCCGAAACCGCCCCCATACTTGACCTCGCCCCACCACCGGGGAGGCCGTCCAGCTGGCGACCTGGCGGGTGGCGGGGGCGGTCGAGCGGGAAGCGCTCGTCGGTGGTCTTGAGTGACGCTTCGCGCGGTCCGGGCAGGTTCCCTGAAACATCGGGACGAAACCCGGCCGGCGAAGGATCGGCGAAACGCGGCAGGCGCGGGCTGAAATCGCCCGCGCGGTCCGGACGGGGTACGTCGCCCCTCCGCCCGCCGGGGGCCTCCATCGGAGCGGGTTAAAAATCCGCGATCCGAAGGCTCTCGTCCACCGGCCGCGCGGAGCGTTCCGGCCCTGTCGAAACGGTACACTCCAAATCCTACACCGGGCATGGCCCGGACGCTCCGCCGCCCCCCCAAGCCTCAGCGGGTTTCCGCGTGAGATCGACAAACCGTGTCCGCCGCCCCTTGCCCCCACCTGACCGCTTCGCGGTCTGTCCGCCCCCAGAGGGGCGGAGCCTCTTTCCACGGAGAGCCTTCCATGGCCAGACATCGCCCCCAGACCCCGGCCGGTCCGGCCGCCAGGATCGACATCGACGCCGCCCTGCGCGCGGCCCACGCGGAGCTGGAACGCCGCAAGGCCTACAAGCACCTGGTCTATCTCGAAGGGCGGATCGCCGAATTCCCGCCCGTGCCCGACGACCCGCCCTATGTCGAGATTTTTCCAGATCTCTCCAAGTCTTAACGGCGGCTTCACCAGTGTTATCCACAGCCCCTCACAGTCCACGAACATGAACACCGTGTAATGTGTCCTCGAAGTAATCCACCTTTCCGGCTTGTAACTTGAGGTGAAGGTCCGGGGTCGGCAGTTATCGCGACATCTGAGGGGATGACACGATGACCAAGACCATGCTGCTGGCGACCACCGCCGCCGCCCTGCTGCTGACCGCCGGCGCGGCGGCCCACGCCGCCGAGGGGGCGCCGCAGGCCGCCCAGGCCCCGGTCCCGACCGGCCCGACCAGCCAGGCCCCGCTGGACGACGCGGCCCAGAAGGGCGTGCTGGTCTTCACCCCCGACTTCTTCGCCGCCCAGCGGCCCAACACCGCCCTGGACATGGTCGACCGGGTGCCCGGCTTCACGGTCGACGACGGGGCCGGGACGCGCGGCTTCGAGGGGGCGGTCGGCAACATCCTGATCAACAACAACCGCCCGGCCTCGAAGAACGACGCCGGCTCGGACGTGCTGGAGCGCACCCCGGCCAGCCAGGTCGACCGCATCGAGCTGATCCGCGGCGGGGCGCCGGGCATCGATATGCAGGGCTATTCGGTGGTGGTGAACGTGATCCTGAAGTCGGCCGCCAGCCGCCAGTCGATCGTCACCTGGAACGCCGGCCTGTTCGACGGCGGCCACGACGTCTGGGGCGGCAGCTACCAGTTCACCGCCAAGAGCGGCGAGCGCAGCTGGAGCGTGCTGCTGAGCGACGGCACCTCGACCAGCGACTCCAACGGCGTGGGCCGCAGCATCCGCCGCGACGGGGCCGGGAAGGTGCTGCGCGACGAGGCCTTCGCCAACGACGGCTGGGGCGGCAGCGACTCGGCGCGGGTCAACTATTCGGGCCCGCTGGCCGGCGGCAAGGTCGAGGCCACGGCCGAGTACGGGGTCCATGACTGGAAGGAGTGGCAGAAGATCAGTTCGCCGGGCGTGCTGCGCGACAGCGCCTACGCCGAGGACACCAAGTCGGGCGAGCTGGGCGTGACCTATATTCGGCCGCTGAAGCCGAAATGGACGCTGGAGACCCGGGTCATCCACCAGTTCGAAAGCTTCGACGACGTGGCGACCGGCGGCGACAGCGAGCAGGGCCTGGACCAGCGCTTCACGGCCAAGGGCGACTCCTCGGAATCGATCGTCCGCGCCCTGGTCCGCCACGAGCCCGGCGCGGCCCTGACGATCGAGGCCGGCGGCGAGCTGGCCTACAACATGCTCGACACCCACCAGACCTATGCCGAGAACGGGACGCCGGTCGACCTGCCCAGCGCCTCGGTCAAGGTGGAGGAGCTGCGCGGCGAGGCCTTCACCAAGGCCACCTGGCGGGTCAATCCCAAGCTGACCCTGGAGGGCGGCCTGCGGCTGGAGACCTCGACGATCAAGCAGTCGGGCGACGCCTCGAACAAGGAGAGCTTCTTCTACGCCAAGCCGCGCTTCCAGGCGACCTGGACGCCCAAGGCCAACCACCAGGTGCGGGTCCGCTTCGAGCGCGAGCTGGGCCAGCTGGACTTCGAGGACTTCGCCGCCTCGTCCGACCTCGACGACGGCAATGTCTATGGCGGCAATGTCGACCTGCGGCCCGAGCAGCGCTGGATCTCGGAGATCACCTTCGAGCGGCGGTTCTGGGGCGAGGGCATCGTCTCGGTGGGCTATCGCCACGACGAGATCATCGACGTGATCGACCGCATGCCCCTGCCCGGCGGCCTGTCGGCGGTCGGCAACATCGGCAACGGCACGCTGGACCGGCTGTCGGTCAACATCGTGGTCCCGACCGACCGGTGGGGGATCAAGGGCGGCCGCTTCACCTTCAAGAACGACTGGAACGAGACCCACGTCACCGACCCGACCACCCACAAGGACCGGCCGATCTCGGAGGTGCGCCCGACCCAGGCCAATATCGGCTTCCAGCAGGACATCGCCGCCTGGAAGACCCAGTGGGGGATCAACTGGCTGCCGAAGCTGGGCCGGGACACCTTCGACCCCGACCAGACCGGCGGCTGGCGCGGCGCGGCCTATTTCGAGACCTTCGTCGAATACAAGCCGACCCCGACCCTAGCCCTGCGCGCCCAGCTGAACATGTGGGACGACTTCGTCGTCCGCCGCACGGTCTACGCCGACCGCGACACCCGGGCGGTGGCGTTCAGCGAGGAGCGCGACATCAACCCGCGGACGTTCTGGACGCTGCGGGTGAGGAAGACGTTCTGAGACGGCGATGGACCACTCTTTAACTCCGCTCATCCCGGCGAATGCCGGGACCCAGATCCCAAAGCCGTGTGGCTGATTGGAGAGGCTCAGCGCTTATGGCGTCAGCCACACCGCCATTCCATCTGGGTCCCGGCATTCGCCGGGATGAGCGGAGGTTGGGGCGAGGTCTATTTTTTTAGCCGCCCGATCAGCGCCGCCGTCGACGGATCGTGGCTCCCCGCCGCCCCGCTTTCCAGCTCGGGCAGGATGCGGCCGGCCATCACCTTGCCCAGCTCGACGCCCCACTGGTCGAAGCTGTTGATCCCCCAGATCACCCCCTCGACGAAGGTCTTGTGCTCGTAGAGGGCGATCAGGGCGCCGAAGGTGCGGGGGGTCAGGCGGTCCATCAGCACCAGGGTCGACGGCCGGTTGCCGGCGAAGGTGCGCTGCGGGGCCAGGGTCGCGATCTCGGCCTCGGAGACGCCCTTGGCGGTCAGCTCGGCGACGACGTCTTCCGTGGTCCGCCCCACCATGAACGCCTCGGCCTGGGCCAGCAGGTTGGACAGCAGCTTCTCGTGCATGCCGGCCGGTCCCTCGTCGGACTTGGCGACGCCGATCAGCTCCATCGGGGTGATGTCGGTTCCCTGGTGCATGCACTGGAAATAGGCGTGCTGGACGTTGGTGCCCTCGTCGCCGAACACCACGGTGGCGGTGCCGCGCTTGACCGGCCGGCCGTCGGGCCCGACCGACTTGCCGTTGCTCTCCATCTCCAGCTGCTGGAGGAACGAGGCCAGGCGGCGCAGGCGGTGCGAATAGGGCACGACCGAGCGGGCGCGGCGGTCCAGGCCGTTGCGGTTGAAGATCTGGGCCAGGGCGATCAGCACCGGGGCGTTGGCCTCCAGCGAGGCGGTGCGGAAGTGGGCGTCCATCTCGGCGGCGCCGTCCAGGAAGCCCTGGAAGACGTCCCAGCCACAGGCCACGGCCACCGACAGGCTGACCGACGACCACAGCGAATAGCGGCCGCCGACCCAGTCCCAGAAGCCGAACACGCGATCGTCGGCCACGCCGAAGGCGGCGGTCTTGTCCAGGGCGGTGGAGATGGCGGCCAGGTGCTGGTTGGCGCCGGTCTCGCCCAGGGCGGCGGCCAGCCAGGCGCGGGCGGCGCCGGCGTTGGCCAGGGTCTCCTGGGTGGTGAAGGTCTTGGAGACCACGATGACCAGGGTCTGTTCCGGATCCATGTCGGCCGTGGTCAGGGCGAACTCGGCGCCGTCGACATTGGCCACGAAGCGCAGGTCGATCTGCGGCTTGACCGGCCGCAGGGCGTCCCACAGCAGGCGGGGGCCCAGGTCGCTGCCGCCGATGCCGATGTGCAGGATGGCCTTGAACGGCTTGCCGGTGGCGCCCTTGATCTCGCCGGAGCGGACGGCCTCGGCGAAGGCCTTCATCCGGGCGCGGACGGCCTCGACCTCGGCCATGACGGGCGCGCCGCCGGCCTTGACGTCGGCGTCGGCCTTGGCGCGCAGGGCGGTGTGCAGGACGGCGCGGCCCTCGGAGCTGTTGATCGCCGCGCCGCCGAACATCGCCGCCCGGGCGCCTTCGACGTCGGCCGCGTGGGCCAGGTCCAGCGCCGCCTCGAGGCCGGCCTCGTCCCAGGCCTGCTTGCTGAGGTCGACGTGCAGGCCGGCGACGTCCAGCGTCAGGGTCTCCAGCCGCCGGGGCTCGGCGTCGAACATCTCGACGATGCGCTTTTCGCCGGCGGCCTTGGCGGCGGCTTCCAGGCGGTTCCAGGCGGCGTCGAGATCGGCCATGCGGCGTTCCTTCATGCGAGGGGTCACGGGGTCTGGTAAATCGGCGTTTACCCGGGCGGGCTTACCAAACCCCTGCCGCCGCGTCATGAAGACCAATGACGTTTTTCGCGGGGAGAGCTCCATGTCCTGTGACGCCGTCGCCTTTTCCGCCATGCTCTGGTTCGCTTCGTTCAGTCCGGACGTCCAGGCGGGCCCCGCCCCCGCCGTGGTCCAGTCCGGCCAGGCCCCGGCCTCGGTGGCCGGCGAGCCGCTGTTCATCGACATCGTCGGCCGCGCCAAGGGTCTGAAGGCCCAGGCCGAGGCCTATCGCGCCGGCCTGCCCAAGGACCCGGCCGCCGTCGCCGCCGCCCTGAAGGGCTTCGACGTCTTCCAGGGCAAGATCGCCGAGCTGTCGGCCCTGGACATGAAGGGCCACGTGACCCTGAAGGAGCGCGGGGCGGTCGACGACCTCAAATGCATCCTGCGCGGCATCAGCCAGGACCTGCCCGAGAAGCTGAAGGCCGTGGGCGAAGCCAGGACCGTCAAGGACCAGGACCTGGCCCTGCGCGACATGGTCTATCTGCTGAACGACAACGTCGAGGTGATCACCGCCCCGCCGCAGCCGGCGGCTTAGGCGGGTCCAGCGTGCCGTAGGGCCGTCGCCGCACCTTCGCCATCGAGGCTTGATAAGGCGCAGCTCGCCGTCCAGAAGGTCGGCTCCGCCCGAGACCCCCCCGCCGATCATGCCGTTGACCTTCAAGCGTCCCCTACCGCTCGCCGCCCTCGTCCTGGGCCTGGCCCTGGCCGGCTGCGCCACCGAGACCAAGACCACGGTCTTCGTGCCGGTCGTCGCCCCGACCCCGCCCAGCTCGCTGACCCCGCAGCCGGTGATGCTGTTCAACCAGACCAAGGACGGCCGCAAGCTGTTCACCCTGGACGCCGAATTCCCCTATTGCGACGTCGAGACCGGCAAGGTCATCGTGGTGCCGCGCTGGTACGTCACCGACTTCGCCAGCGTGCCCTGGTACGGCCAGGGCTTCGTCGACCCGCAGGGCCCGACGGCCCGGGCCGCCATCGTCCACGACTGGCTCTACACGATCGGCGAGCCGGGCAAGCGCGAGGAGGCCGACGCCATCTTCCTGCGGGCGATGCTGAAATACGGCGTGCCGCCGTTCCAGGCCAACATCGCCTATCAGGCCGTGCGGATCGGCGGCGACAAGGGCTACGGCCTGCCCACCGACTGGCGGTTCACCGACCCCAAGCGCCAGGACCTGTTCCAGCCCCCGCCCTTCCCCAAGCCCAGGACCGGCGCGGTGCGGATCCTGCCCCGCTGCCAGGGCTTCGGCGCCCTGATCCAGAGCGGCTGGCGGGCCTATCCGATCAAGGCCCCGACCGTGGTCGCCCCGCCGCCGGTGGTGGTGACGCGGACGCCGCTGGACCAGGTGAAGGACCGGCTGCCGTTCGGGAGCAAGGGCGAGAAGAAGAAGTAGAGGGTGGGTCGATACTTGCCCCCACCTGACCGCTTCGCGGTCTGTCCGCCCCCATAGGGGGCGGAGCCTCAATCCCGAAGGCTCTTCCCCTCTGGGGGAAGACGGTCGCGAAGCGACCCGTAGGGGGCAAGTGACGCGGACTCCTACCCCTTCGCGGCTTTTTCGACCGCCTCGATCACCAGGCCCTCGGTCAACAGCTGGGGCAGGACCGCCGGCTCGCCGCTTCCCTTGGGATAGACCAGGTACAGCGGCACCCCGGCCCGGCCGTGCTCGGCCAGGGCTGCGGCGATCGTGGCGTCGCGCTTGGTCCAGTCGGCGCGCAGCAGCACGGTGTCCGACGCCCTGAAGGCGTCGACCACGCGCTGGCCCTTCAGGGCGGTTCCCTCGTTGACCTTGCAGGTCACGCACCAGTCGGCGGTGAAGTCGACCATCACCACCTTGCCCTGCGCTTGCAGCGCCTTGACCTTTTCCGGACTCCAGGCCTCGGACGCCAGGCCGGGACCGGCCGGGACCTCGGCGCTCGTGGCCGCCGCGACGGCCGGCGCGGCGCGGACGCCGACCGCGACCAGGGCGACGGCCGCGACCAGCGACAGGGCCGCCAGCCCGAACGGGACCAACGCGCCCTTCCCCTCGATGCGCCGGCCCTGGGCCAGGCCGTAGAGCCAGGCGGCGAAGGCGACCAGCACGCTGGCCGCCAGCAGCGCGGCCAGGGGGATCCCGCCGGTCTGCTGGCTGTAGACCCAGGCCAGCCAGGCGGCGGTGGCGTACATCGGGAAGGCCAGGCCCTTCTTCAGCACGTCCATCCACGGGCCCGGGCGTGGCAGGCGAGCCAGCAGGGCGGGGGCGAAGGCCAGGATCACGAACGGCGCGGCGAAGCCCAGGGCCAGGCCCAGGAACACGGCCAGCGACAGCAGCGGCGGCTGGGTCAGGGCGTAGCCCAGGGCCCCGGCCATGAACGGCGCGGTGCACGGGGCGGCCACCAGCACGGCCAGGGCGCCGGTCAGGAACGACCCGCCGATCCCGTTGCCGGATGCGCCCGAAGCCACGCCCTGCACCGAAGCGCCGACCTCGAACACGCCGGACATGTTCAAGGCCACCAGCAGCATCAGCAGGGCCAGCCCCGCGACCACCGCCGGCGACTGCAGCTGGAAGCCCCAGCCCACGGCCGCGCCGCCGGCCCGCACGGCGATCAGCAGGCCGGCCAGAACAAGGAAGGTGATGACCACCCCGGCCAGGAAGGCCAGGCCCTGGACACGGGTTCGGCCGGCATGGTGAGCGTGGGCGGTCAGGCTGGCGGCCTTCATCGACAGGATCGGGAAGACGCAGGGCATCAGGTTGAGGATCAGGCCGCCGATGAAGGCGAAGGCCAGAGCCAGGGGCAGGCCCAGGGCGGCCCCTTCGGCCGCTCCGCGGGCCTTGGCCGGCGCAGCGGGCGGCGCGCCCAGGCCGCCGGCCTGGGCCGGGATCGCGCCCGGCGTGGCGGTGACCTCGTAGGCCGCGCCGTTCAAGGCCAGCACCCCGGCCAGCTCGGTCGGCTTGGCCTCGGCCTGGGTGAAATCGTAGCCGGGGGTCAGAGACAGGGTCAGGCCCTCGGGGCCGCGCTCGATCGCCTGCTCGGGCGGATGCTCGATGACCTTGCCGGAATAGGGATAGAAGAACGCGCCCGACACGTCGGCGCCCTTCAGCGGCGCGCCGGTCACGGCCAGCTTCAGCACGCCGCCCTGCAGCGCGAACACCGCCTTCAGCCCGGCCGGCTTGGGGGCCTTGGCCAGGGTCTCGGCGACCTTGGCGCCCCACTTGGGATCGGTCCCCGGCATGCCGGCCACGACCGGCAGGGTCAGGGTGACGACAGCATCCTCGGGCACGCAGACCTGCTCGCAGACCAGGAAGGCGGCGGCGGCCTTCAGGGTGACGACCGAGCCGACCCGGGCGTCGGCCGGCACGCTGATCGGCACGGGCAGCAGCACCTCGCCGGTATAGGCGAAGTCCAGCAGCGGCCCGACGCGGCTCTTCTCCGGGGTCGGCCAGACGATGTCGCCGGCGGTCCAGCCGGCCGGCAGGGTCCAGACGATGCGGGTGGCGTCGCCGGCGTCGCCTGGATTGCGCCAATAGGTGTGCCAGCCGGGCTGGATCTTCTGGCGCAGGGCCACATAGACCGTCGAGCCCGGGGCGGCGCCGGCTTCCTGCGAGACCAGCTCGACCTCGATGTGCCCGGTCTGGACCGGCGCGGCCCGGGCCGTTCCGGTCAGGACGGGCGCGCCCAGCAGCAGGGCGATCACCAGCGCCGGCAGGACGGCGAACAGTTTGCGGAGCGGCATGAACAGGTTCCAGGCGCGGTCCAAGGCAAGGACGCGGCAAGACACATGGCTTGTCCAAGCGCTCTCGACAATGGCCAAGCCGTCGTGATCAGGTCCAAGACCCGCGTTCGCAAGAGAGTCGCCCGTCCATGCCCGCTTCCTTCGACGACATCGAGATCGGCCAGGTGGTCACGCTGGGGACCACGGTCGTCGACGGCAAGGCGCTGGACGCCTTCTGCGCGGCGTTCCAGCCGGGCTGGCCGGCGGCCAGCGGCGCGCCCGACACCATGGTCTTCGCCATCTGGTCGAAGCTGGACGCCGAGGCCAGCGCCGCCTGGCCCCAGACCAAGCGGGTGGGCGTCGACGCCCTGCGCTGGCTGCGCAACCCGCCGGCCGGCGAGCTGCTGCGCGGCCGCATGACGGTGATGGGCAAGGACCCGGTCGGTGACGGCAAGGGCATCGTCATCGCCCAGCACGACCTGCTGGACGAGGCGGGCCGGCTGGTCTTCTCGTGCCTGACCCGGAGCATCTTCGCCAGATAACGCCCTCTCCCCTCCGGGAGAAGGTGAAACAAAAAAGGCGGCGGGCTCTTTCGAACCCGCCGCCTCTTCATGCGTCCGAAGACGTGAAGCCTAGTTCAGCGCGCCGTTGGCGGCCTGTTGCTGCTGGCGGATGGTGGCCAGGGCGATCAGGCGGTCCCAGCCGATCAGCGACACCAGGTGCGCATAGATCTGGGCCAGGGCGCCGCTGGCCTGCAGCTCCTTGATCTTCTCGGCCGGCAGGGCGTTCAGCTTCTCTTCCGAGACGCCGAAGTACTCGGCCACGGTCTGCGGCTCTCCGGCCGAGCCGTCGGGGTTGACCGGGGTGAAGACGGCCTTCTTCAGTTCGAACAGGTCGTTGTCCTTCAGCAGTTGCACGAACGAGTCCGTGCGGCGGCGCTCGACTTCGAAGTCGTCGCAGAACTTGATGCAGTTCTGGGTGTATTCGGTCGGCTCGCCCTTGTCGTCGAACAGCGGGGTCTGGCCGCCTTCGGCCAGCAGGTCCGAGCCGCGGTCGATGCAGACGATCAGGCGATCCTGGCTTTCGTCATTGGCCAGGACGAACGGGTAGCGGCGGATATAGGCCGGGATGTAGGCGCCGGCCTCGAAGGCGCCGTCCGCCTGGATGAACAGGTTCTCGCCGGTGTTCAGGCCCATCACGGCCAGCGGCACGCGGTCGTCGCCGGCGAAGATCACCGGATAGCTCAGGGCGGCCGGGGCGAATTCGGTGACGGCCAGCGGCACGGCGGTGCCGCTCAGGGCGAAGCCGTAGGGCTTGTCCTTGTGGACCAGGGCGAGCTTGGCGTGCTGCTCGCGGTTCAGCGGCTCCGGCGAGGAGTAGAAGAGGACGTTGCCGGAGATGCCGCCGGCGGGTTGGGTCGTTTCCATGAACAGCTCGACAAAAGGCTAATGAACGGACGCCTATTGCGCTCAGGCGGCCTTTAAAGGTCTGGCGCTTCTAGCCGATCCGGCGGGGCCTCGCAATCGACCCCTCCCCCTTGCGGTCAAGCCGAGCTTTGTTTCGTCCCTGGCGGGAAAACGGCGCCGCTTGCGGCCTCTTTCAAGGTTCGGAGCGCTCGCCCCCTCACGATTGTCATCCCGGAAAGCGCGCAGCGCTTGTCCGGGATCCAGGGCAGCCGCAAGGCCTTCGCCCAGTCCCCTGGATCCCGGACAGCCCCTGCGGGGCTTCCGGGATGACAACTGTTTTATCCAACGACGAGCCCGATCCCCCCTAGAACTTCCAGGCCACGCCCGCCCGCACCGAGCGGCCCGGCGACGGGGCGATGTCCTTGAGGAACGAGACGTGCTCGCGGATCTCCGCGTTGGTCAGGTTGCGGCCGTCGATGAACAGCCGCAGCGGCGAGTCGGCGATCGGCTTGAACGTGGCCTTCAGATTGACCACCGTGTAGCCGTCGGTGGGCAGCTCGAAGGTCGCCACGCGGTCCTGCTCGGCCACCCGGCGCACCTCCAGCGTGGTCTCGACACGCGGCGCGGTCCAGACCACCGAGCCGCCCAGCGACCACGGCGGGATGCGGGCCGGAACGCCCGCGTCGGTGTCGCCATGCACCCAGTCGAAGGTGGTCTCCAGGCGCAGCGACTGGGTCGCCCCACGCCAGGCGTCGTAGCTGGCTTCCAGCTCGGCGCCGTGGAAATCGGCCTTGGTCTGGAAGTACTGGTAGACGGGCAGGTCGTCCTCGACCGCGCCGGTCGGGGCTTCCTCGATGAAACTGTCGTACTTGGCCGCCCACAGGTGGCCCTCGGCGCGCAGCCGGTCGCCTTTCCAGCGGACCGTGGCCTCCAGCGAGGTGACGGTCTCGGAATCGAGCTTGTCGTCGCCGACCTCGAAGCCGCCGGTGCCCGGGTGCGGGCCGTTGGCGAACAGCTCGAACTCGGTCGGGGCCCGGCCGTTGCGCGACAGGGTCAGGGCGTAGAACAGGCTGTCGGTCGGCTTGAGGAACACGCCCAGCGAGGCCGAGACGTTGTCGAAGTCGCGCTTCTGGGTCGGGGTCTGCAGGGACCGGGTGTCGAAGCGCAGGCCGCCGTCTATCCCCCAGGTCCCGCGATCCAGGCGCTGCAGGGTGAAGATCCCGTACTCCTTGATGTCGGTCGAGGGCACGAAGGCCTCGTCGCCGATGGCCTCGAAGTGGCGGTCCAGAGCCTGGAAGCCGATGGCGCCCTGGTGGCCGTCGTGCTCGCGGTGCACCAGCTCCACGCGGCCCTCGGCCCCGTGCGACAGGAAGCGGGTGCCGACCTCGCCGTCCTCGACGCTGACCTCGGCGTGCTCGTAGTCGGCGTAGCCCAGCGAGACGCGGACCTTCTCGAACAGCTTGCTGTCCAGCTCCTGCTCGCCGCGCAGGTCGTAGCGGGTCTGCTGCAGGTGGATCGAGACCGGGCCCTCGGCGTTGGGGTCGATCGGGGCCAGGATCTGCTCGTAGGGCACGCCGTAGGTGGTGTCGGTCTTCTTGACCGAGGCGCCGATGAACCCGCGGTCGTGGACCCAGGAGACGCCGGCGCCATAGGCGTCGACCTCGACGTCGGTGTTCTTGACCCTGTGGTCGGGATCGACGGTCAGGCCGTCGCGGGCCGCCAGGCGGTCGGACACCGCCGCCGTCGGGATCGAATAGTCGCCGGTGCGGCGGCTGGAGGCGTCGGCCGCGAACACGATCGGCCCCTTCCCGGCCTTGACCGCGCCGCTATAGGCCCAGCCGTCGTCGACCGACGAGACCGAGGCCGACAGCCGGCCCTCGGGGCCGTTGGCGGCGGGGGTGGAGGGCACGCGGTCGTCGATCATGTTGACCACTCCGCCGATGCCCGAGCCGCCATAGGCCAGGGTGGAGGGGCCGCGCAGCACCTCGATCCGCGAGGCCTCGCCCGGGTCGCTGGCCACGGCGTGGTCGGGCGACAGGGCGCTGGCGTCCACCTGGCCGACGCCGTTCTGCAGCACCATCACCCGGGGTCCTGACAGGCCGCGGATCACCGGACGCGAGGCGCCGGGGCCGTAGAAGGTGGACCTCAGGCCCGGCAGGCCGTTCAGCAGGTCCCCGATGCCGGCCGCCGGCGCGGTGTCCAGCTGATCGCGGGTCACGACGTTGACGCTGCTGGTCACGGTGTCCAGCGACACGGCGTAGGGGGCCGCGGTGACCACCACCTTGTCGACGGCGTTAGGCGTGTCCGGCGCGGCGGCGTCCGCCGCATCGGGGGTCGGAGCGGGGGTCTCGGCGGCCTGGGCCAGGGGGGCGACGAGGGCGAAAGCCAGCAGGCTCGCGGCGGAGAGCAGAACGCGACGGGGCATGGGAAATCCTGGACCTTGGCCGGGGCAGCGGCTTGGATCGAGCGTTATGAAATAACATTACGACTCGTCAAGCGGCTTCATGCTTGACGCCGTCCCTCGCCGCCGGTCTGTGGGCGGATGACCGACCGGAGGCCGCCCATGACCCGAAACGCGCTGCTGCCCGCCGCCCTGGCGGGCGTTCTGCTGGCGGGCTGCTCGCCGGTCCAGGACCTGTTCTCGCCCCCCAAGGCCGCACCCTACGCCACGAGCCCCAGCACGGCCAGCTGGACCAAGCCGCCGGCCGGCTATCTGAAGACCGGCATGAACCTGGACGGGGCCCTGATCGTCGGCCCGCCGCCGGCCCCGGACTCACCCCGCGGCAAGGCCGACCGGGCGACCTTCGAGACGACGCGCAAGCTGGCGGGGACGCCGGCCTGGGACCACGCCATCGCCGACGCCGACCTGTCGGGCGCGCACGGCTTCAAGAGCTTCTCCTGCGCGGCCGGCGTGACAATCGGCCCCGAGGCCACCCCGACCCTGGCCAACCTGCTGCTGCGGATGACCGACGACGCCGCCACCCTCTACCAGCCGGCCAAGGCCGTCTTCCAGCGCCCCCGTCCGCCGGTCGGCAACACCCGGCCGATCTGCGTGCCGCGCGAGCCGTGGATCGAGACCGACGGCTCCTATCCGTCCGGCCACGGCCTGATCGGCTGGTCCTGGGCCCTGGTGATTTCCGAGGTCGCGCCCGCACACGCCAGCGCCGTCCTGGCCCGCGGCCGCGAATTCGGCGACAGCCGCGTCGTCTGCGGCGTGCACTATCCGAGCGACATCGAGGCCGGGCGCTATCTGGGCTCGGCCCTGGTCTCGCGGCTGCACCAGGATCCGGCGTTCCTGGCGGACCTGGAGAAGGCGCGGGCCGAGGTGGCGGCGTCGCGTGCCAAGGGGGCGCCGGCCGGGTGCGGGGCCAGTTGAAGACCCCCTCAGTCGCTCCGCGACAGCTCCCCCGGAGGGGGAGCATCAGGTCGCGCTAGATCCTCCCCCTCTGGGGGAGGTGGCCCGGAGGGCCGGAGGGGGTAGCGCCGCGTCGCCACGAACACCACGTGCGGCCGCAACGGATCGCCATCCGCTAGGCCCGGATGCTCGAAATCCCGCTCGGGCGCATGGACCATGCCGATGCGCTTCATCACCGCCTGGGACGCCAGGTTCGTCCGCGCCGTGAAGGCGATGATCTCCTCCAGGCCCAGCGCCCTTAACCCATAGTCCAGCGCCGCCCGCGCCGCCTCGGTGGCGTAGCCCTGGCCCCAGGCGTCGGGCATGAAGCGCCAGCCGATCTCGACCGTCCCGGGCATGTCCATCTCGGGCGGAACCCACCAGACGCCGGTCATGCCGATCACCCGGGCGTCGGCCTTGCGCTCCACCACCCAGAAGCCGAAGCCGTGCTCGGCCTCGTGGGCCTGGACGCGGTCGACGAAGACGTCGCTGGCGGCGCGATCGCGCGCCCCGCCCAGCCAGGCGCCGACCCGCGGGTCGGCGTTGAGCGCGGCGATCGCGTCGCGGTCGGTGTCGACCGCCGGGCGCAGCACCAGGCGGTCGGTGTGGATCACGCCGGCCGGCCGTTGGCCAGGGCGGTGTAGAACTCCGGCCGCCGGTCGCGGAAGAAGCCCCAGGCCGCGCGGTGGGTCTGCAGGAAGTCCAGGTCGAAGGTCGAGGCGACGATGCCCTCGTCGGCCCGGCCCAGTTCGCTGACCAGGTCGCCGCGATGGTCAGCGACGAAGGACGAGCCGTAGAAGGTCTGGCCGCCGTTCGGATAGCCGTCCCACGGCTCGAAGCCGATGCGGTTGGCGCCGACCACCGGGATCACGTTGCTGACCGCGTGGCCCTGCATGGCCCGCCGCCACGGCAGGGCGGTGTCCAGGCTGGGGTCGTGCGGCTCGCTGCCGATGGCGGTGGGGTAGAACAGGCACTCGGCGCCCATCAGCGCCATGGCCCGGGCGGCCTCGGGGTACCACTGGTCCCAGCAGATGCCGACGCCCAGGCGGCCGAAGCGCGTGTCCCAGACCTTGAAGCCCGTGTCGCCCGGCCGGAAGTAGTATTTCTCCATGTAGCCGGGGCCGTCGGGGATGTGGCTCTTGCGGTAGAGGCCCAGCAGGCTCCCGTCGGCGTCGGCCATCACCAGGCTGTTGAAATAGTGCGGCCCCTCGCGCTCGAAGATCGAGATCGGGATGACCACGCCCAGCTCGCCGGCCAGGGGGGCGATGGCCTTGACCACCGGATGCTCGCGCCACGGATGGGCCTCGGCGAACCACCGCTCCTCCTGGGCCACGCAGAAGTACGGCCCCTGGAACAGCTCGGACGGCAGGATCACCTGGGCGCCCTTGGCGGCGGCCTCGCGGATGAAGTGCTCGGTCTTCTTGATGTTGGCCTGCAGGTCCATCCCGTACGAGGTCTGGATGGCCGCGACGCTGAGGGTGCGGGTCATTCGCCGGGCTCCTGAATGGGTCGATAACGCAGCTAGGGAGCGTCCAAATCGTGACGCGCGGTGCTTCTTACAAGAGGCGTGCGGCATGTAGCTGATGATCAAGCACCAATCCAGCCGCGATCCCGTACTTTACGGCTTAGTTTGCGTGTGCATCATGACGCTCCTCACGGGAACGAACATCGTGCAAGAATTCAATTGGACATGCCCACATTGCCATCACGCTCAGGTAGTTACCGAGAACCGTTTTAGCCAAAACTTTCGCGAATTGGATATCTCGGGTTATCGCGATGGCAGATTAGGCTTAGGGTGGCGCGCAATCATATGCGCTAACAACCTGTGCAGAGAGCTCACGCTGTCGGTCAATGTTCAAAAAGCAACTTCTGGACCGAATTACACCGACATACCTGTGGTCGGATCGACTCCGAGATTAGTGCGACGACTAATCCCCGAAGCAGCCAGTAAACCTCAACCCGACTTCATTCCTGCCCCGTTGAGAGAGGACTATCGTGAGGCTTGCGCGATCGTTGACCTTAGCCCCAAGGCGGCAGCGACCCTCGCGCGCCGCTGCCTGCAGGGTATGATCCGCGACTTTTGCAAGATATCGAAGCGGACTCTCGATCTAGAGATTAAGGCCCTGAGGGAGGCCGTCGACGCAGGACAAGCGCCATCCGGGGTCACACACGAGGCGGTCGACGCGATCGATCATGTGAGGAAACTCGGCAACATCGGCGCCCATATGGAAAAGGACATCAACGTTATTGTCCCGGTTGACGCAGGAGAAGCCGGCATTCTCCTACAGCTAATCGAAATGCTCTTTGAAGAATGGTATGTGGCTCGCCACGCTCGCATCACTCGCCTAGCGCAAATCTCGATGATCGCAGCCGAAAAAGAAGCTGCTAGGCTAGAGCCGGCGGTCACCCAAATGCTCATCGCGCCGCCTGAAGCCGAGCCGGGTTAGCGAGATCTACTCCGGCTCTTGCTGGGAAATGCAGTGGAAGGAGCCGCCACCGGTCAGGATGGCGGTCGAGGGCAGGCCGATCACCTCGCGCTCGGGGAACAGGCCGCTGATCACCTCGACGGCGAAGGCGCCGGACTCCTCGGCGTAGATCGGCACGATCACCGCCTCGTTGGCGATCAGGAAGTTCATGTGCGAGGCCGGGATGACCTCGCCGTCCTCGTCGACGATGCGGCCCGGCGAGGGGATGCGCACCACCTGCAGGGGCGAGCCGCGGCTGTCGGTCATGCCGGCCAGGGCGCGGGCCGTCTCGGCATAGACCTCGGCGTTGGGATCGTCGGTCCCGAAGGCCATCGGGCAGGCCACGACGCCCGGCGCGACGAAGCGGGCCAGGTTGTCGACGTGGCCGTCGGTATGGTCGTTCAGCAGGCCGTCGCCCAGCCACAGCACCTTTCGGGCGCCGAGAGCGGACGCCAAGGCGGCGGTCGCCTTGGCCTCGTCCCAGTCGCCGTTGCGGTTGGCGTTCAGCAGGCACTGGCGGGTGGTCAGGATCGTGCCCTGGCCGTCGTGGTCCAGGGCCCCGCCCTCCAGGACGAAGCCGTTGCGAGCCAAAGGCGCGCCGGACGCGGCGGCGATCTGCTCGGCGACGATGTCGTCGCCCTCCAGCTGGTACTTGCCGCCCCAGCCGTTGAACTTGAAGCCGGCCGCCACGGCGCCGCCGGCCGTTTCGGTGAAGATCGGGCCGGTGTCGCGCAGCCAAATGTCGCCGAACTGGCCGCGGACGATCTCGACCGCGGTGTCGGCGAGGCGGGCGCGGGCGGCGGCCTCGGCCTCGTCGCCGACCACCATCAGGCGCACGCGCTCGCCGCCGGGACCGGCCAGGGCGCGCGCCAGGGCGGCGACCTCGTCCTGGGCCTGGTCGAGGTCTTCCTGCCAGAGCTCGGCGTGGCTGGGGAAACCCACCCACATGGCGCGGTGCGGAGCCCACTCGGCGGGGACGGTCGGGGTCATGGAAGGAACCTGGATCGAAACGGGAGGCGCAAATGGGCCAGGACGGCCCGCGGATCAAGCCGCCCTTCTAGAGCATTTTCAAGCGAAGTGGATTCCGGTTCGCGTGAAGGAAATGCGTCAAAAGAAAAAGGGCGGCCCGTTTCCGGACCGCCCTTCGTTCTCAGCTTCGCTGGACGCCGTTCCTAGAACGCGGCGTGCAGGGTGATGCTGGCGGTGCGCGGATAGCCCGGCTGGCCCAGGCCCGTGCCCGACGGGTTGACGGCCAAGTCGCCGAGGTACTTCTCGTTGGCCAGGTTCTTCACGTTGATCTGGACATAGGTGCCCTTCAGGCCGAAGCCGTCCAGGGTGTAGCGGGCGTCCAGGTCCAGCAGGGCGTAGTGCGGCACCTTTTCGGTGTTGGTCAGGTTGGTCCAGCGCTCGCCGACGTACTTGGCTTGGACGCCCAGGCTGAGCGCCTCGGTGATGTCCCAGTCGACGCGAGCCACGCCTTGGTACTTCGGCGCTTCATACAGCTCCTTGCCCTTGGTCAGCAGCAGGCTGCCGAGCGAGGTGCCGGGGATGTTTTCCTGCAGTTCCGAGTCCGCGTACGAGAACGAGGCGTAGAAGCTGATGTAGTCTTCCGGCTTGAAGCCGAACTGGGCGTCGAAGCCCTTCAGCTTGACGTCGCCGACGTTGACCGAGAAGGCGATGTTGTCCTGCTCGTTGAAGGCGCGCTCGATGCGGTTCTGGAAGCTGGTGTAGTAGACCGAGGCGGCCAGCATGACGGTCGGCGACTGGAAGCGGTAGCCCACGTCGTACGCCTGGGTGGTTTCCGCCTTCGGGCTCGTCAGCTTCTTGTCGTACAGGTCGTCGGTGCGCGGCGCCGACAGGGTCTCGGCGTAGCTGACATAGACCGACTGGTGGTCGGTCAGGTTGTAGCTGGCGGCGATGTTCGGCAGCACCTTGTCGTACTTGCGGGTGAACTCGCGCGGACGACCGTACTGGGTCGCGCCTTGGCCCGGCAGGGTGACCAGGGTCTGGCCGGCGCCGTCGTTGCTGCCCGCCACGGCCGTCGGGGTCTGGTTGGTGCAGTAGGCCGTGAAGGTGTCGGCCTGATAGCAGAAGTTATGCAGCTCGCGCTTCAGGAACGGGGCGCGCAGGCCGACGTTCAGCAGGACCTTGTCGTCCATGAACCGACCGCGGTACTCGGCGGAGATCTGGTTCAGAGTGGCGACCGAGACGCGGTCGCGCTTGCGCAGGATGCTGCCGTCCGACAGCTTGATCGACTTGCCGTAGCCGTCCTTGCCGCCGAACACGTCGTTCGGCGTCGTGTCGCCGCTGAACGTCGTGTATTCGCCGGTCTGGCGGTGGTGGGCTTCGTCGAAGGTGTAGGCGACGCGGACGCTCTGGTTGTCGTCGAACTTCCAGATCAGCGACGAGGTCACGCCGTAGCGGCGGGTGTTGGTCGTGTTCGGCGCGTACAGCAGGACGGTGTCGAGGGTGTCGCCGTCGCCGTTCAGGTCCAGGCCGCCGGTCAGGGCGCTGCCGCGGATGATGCCGCTGCCCGTACCGGTGCCGTCTTCCTTGAACAGGCCGCGACCGCCGCCGTTGGCCAGAACGTACTGGAACGACGGGTCGACGGTCAGGATGAAGTTGTCGCCGATGTGGAACAGCGACTGGCCGCGGATGTTGCCGGTGTTCGACGGGTTGATGTTGTACTTGTAGCAGGTGCCCGCGTTGACATCGATCTGGGCCGTGCCGGCGACCGGGGTCGGGCGGGCGCAGGTGGCGCGGCTGTAGCCGACGCCGGTGCCGGCCTGGAACGCGGCCAGCGACATGCGGTTGATGAAGTTGTTGCGGTTTTCGTTGTAGTTGAAGATCAGGCTGACGAAGTCGCCGTTGTCGCCGATCGGCTGATAGATCCGCGCGTTGTACTGCTTCTTGTGGATCTTGCCCGGGCCGTTGAACACGTCGTTGATCGCGTCGGCGTAGCTGAACCAGGCGCTGGTGCCGAGGGGACCGACCTTGCCGGTGTCGATCACGCCGAAGAAGCGGCGGAAGTTGCCGTCGCCGGCCTGGGCTTCGATCACGCCGCCAAAGTCATCGGCGGGCTTGCGGGTCACGTAGTTGATGGTGCCGCCGGCCGCAGCAGCCGTCGGGCTGTCGACGTCTGTGGTGCCGGTGTTGACGTCGACCTTGGCGATCAGTTCCGAGTCCAGCTGCTGGTTCGGATAGATCTGATAGTTGCCGCTGTCGTTCAGCGGAACGCCGTCCTGCAGCAGGGCGATGCGTTGAGCGTCGAAGCCGCGGATGGTGATGTCGCCGCCGGCCGAGCCGTAGGCGTCGTTGTTGGTGAAGTTGACGCCGGGCATCAGGTTCAGCGAGTCCAGGATGGTCTGGCCGGGCACCTGGCGGGCGATGAATTCCTGGGTGATGGTCGAACGCGACTTCGGCACGATCTGCTGAACGATCGCGCCGTTCTGGTTCCGTTGGCCGGCGGCCGTGACCACAACCTGTTCGACGGCGTCCGTACCGGTCGACTGGGCCATGGCGGCGGTGGCGCTGAGCAGGCAGCCGACCAGGGCGGTCGACGCCAGACAGGCGAGCTTTTTCGTCATCATCTTGATCTAGTCCCCTCGTTCAGGCCGCGACGGGGTGCATGAATCCCGGCCAGCCATATCATTGAGAGGCTCTTTAGCGACCTATTTAGAAGGTTTGGTGACGGAAAGGCCACGATCGCGGATAAACCCGCCTCCGGGGCCCGCTTGCGGAAGATTTAGTCAGCGTCCTCTTACTTATGCGGGAGAAAACAGCGTGGCCCTTGATGAAACGGCGCAGGCGGCGCAGGCGCGAATCTGGCGGCTGACGCTGATCTTGGTCGGGGTGCTGACAGTTCTGCGGGTCGTGGCGCTGTTCGTCACGCCGCTGGAGCTGTACCCGGACGAAGCCCAGTACTGGCTGTGGTCGCGCCACCTGGATTTCGGCTATTTCTCCAAGCCCCCGGTGATCGCCTGGCTGATCTGGGCGACCACGCGGATCGGCGGCGACGCCGAGGCCTGGCTGCGCATCGGCTCGCCGCTGATCAACGCCGGCACGGCCCTGGTGGTCTCGCGCATCGCCACGCGGTTGTACGGCGCCGAGCGCGGCGGAGCCTGGGTCGGACTGGCCGCCGCGGCGATCTTCAGCCTGATGCCGGGCATCCAGCTGTCGTCGGTGCTGATCACCACCGACACCCCGCTGCTGTTCTTCCTGGCCTTGATGATCTGGGCCTGCGTCGCCCTGCCCCACGCCTCGCCCCGCGCCCGAATCTGGGTGGCCGCCGGCATGGGCGCGGCCCTGGGCCTGGCGTTCCTGTCCAAGTACGCGGCGATCTACGCCCTGGCCAGCCTGGGCGCGCACCTGGTCCTGTCGCGCGAGGCCCGGCGGGCCTGGACCCCGGCCATGGCGGCCGCCTTCTTCGTCACCCTGTTCGCGGTCTTCGCGCCGAACATGATCTGGAACTACCAGCACCACTTCTCGACGCTGGAGCACACCGCCGCCAACGCCAACTGGAAGGCCGGCAAGCTGTTCAATCCGCTGGAGCTGGTCCAGTTCGTCGGCTCGCAGTTCGGGGTGTTCGGGCCGGTGCCGTTCGGCGTGCTGGGCGGCGGGGCCCTGCTGCTGGCGATCCGCAGGCGGCTGGCCCCGGCCGACGTCATGCTGCTGTGCTTCGCCCTGCCGCCGCTGGCGACGGTGGCGGCCCAGGCCTTCGTGTCGCGGGCCAACGCCAACTGGGCGGGGGCGGCCTATGTCGCCGGCTCGGTGCTGGTCGCGGCCTGGCTGCTGCGCTGGGAGGCCCGCCGCTGGCTGGTCGGCGGCCTGGCCCTGCAGGCGGTTCTGGCCGTCGTCTTCCTGGCCTGGGTGATCGCTCCGCGCACGGCCGACGCCATGGGCATGGCCAACGCCTTCAAGCGGGCCCGCGGCTGGGACCAGACGGTGCAGGCGATCATCGAGCGCTCGCGCGAAGAGCAGGCCCTGCACGGCGGCCTGACCGCCGTCGCCGTCGACGACCGCTTCCTCTACAACGTGGCCGCCTATTACGGCCGCGGCTATTTCGGCACGCCGGAGGCTCCGCCGCTGCGGATGTGGGTGCACGAGATCGCGCCCCGCAACCAGGCCGAAGTCGAGGCTCCCCTGGACGCCGCCCTGGGCCGGCGGACCCTGATCGCCAGCCTGGACGGCGTCTATCGCGGCAAGATCCAGCAGGACTTCAAGGCGACGTCCGACCTGCAGATCGTCAGTGTACGGCTGGACAGGAAGCGCTCGCGCCGAACCGACCTGTTCATCGCCCAGGACTTCGCGCCCGTGCCCAGGGATCCGATGACGGGGCTGCCGCCGGATACGCCGTGGCGGGATCCGGGGAAGTAGGTTGACGATAGCGCAGAGAACGCTTGCCCCCTACGGACCGCTTCGCGGTCGTCTTCCCCCGGAGGGGGGAAGAGCCTCGCGCATCCGGCTCCGCCCCCTATGGGGGCGGACAGACCGCGCAGCGGTCAGGTGGGGGCAAGGGGGTGAGCCGCTAAACCCCCACCTCGAACGCCGCCTCGGTCTTGGCCTTCACCTCGTCCACCGTCACGCCCGGCGCCAGCTCGACCAGCCGCACCGGCGTCTTGCCGCGGTTGATCTCGAACACGCCCAGTTCGGTGATCAGCAGGTCGACCACCCCGGCCCCGGTCAGGGGCAGCGAGCAGCGGCGCAGCAGCTTGGGGGCGCCGGACTTCTCGCAGTGGTCCATGACCACCACCACCCGCTTGACACCGGCCACCAGGTCCATGGCCCCGCCCATGCCCTTGACCATCTTGCCGGGCACCATCCAGTTGGCCAGGTCGCCGTTTTCGGCCACCTGCATGCCGCCGAGAATCGACAGGGCGATGTGGCCGCCGCGGATCATCGCGAAGCTGTCGGCCGACGAGAAGTACGAGCTGGAGTCCAGCTCGGTGATCGTCTGCTTGCCGGCGTTGATCAGGTCGGCGTCCTCCTCGCCCTCGTAGGGGAAGGGACCCATGCCCAGCATGCCGTTCTCGCTCTGCAGCGTCACATGCATGCCCGCGGGGATGTAGTTGGCCACCAGGGTCGGGATGCCGATGCCCAGGTTCACGTAGAAGCCGTCCCGCAGCTCCTGGGCCGCCCGTTCGGCCATCTGGTCGCGCGTCCAGGCCATTAGACGATCTCCCCGGTCTTTTCTTCACGCGGACGCGTGGTGACCCGCTCGATCCGCTTCTCGAACTTCGCGCCCTTGATCAGGCGGTCGACATAGATGCCGGGGGTGTGGATGTTGTCCTTGTCCAGGCCGCCGATCTCCACGATCTCCTCGACCTCGACGACCGTGGCCTTGCCGGCCGTGGCCATCATCGGATTGAAGTTGCGGGCCGTCTTCCGGTAGATCAGGTTGCCTTCGGCGTCGGCCTTCCAGGCCTTGACGATCGACAGGTCGGCGGTCAGGCCGCGCTCCATCACGTACATCTCGCCGTCGAACTCGCGGGTTTCCTTGCCCTCGGCCACCAGGGTGCCGTAGCCGGTGCGCGTGAAGAAGGCGGGGATGCCCGCCCCGCCGGCCCGGATGCGTTCGGCCAGCGTGCCCTGCGGATTGAACTCCAGCTCCAGCTCGCCGCTGAGGTAGAGCTGTTCGAACAGCTTGTTCTCACCCACATAGGACGAGACCATCTTCTTGATCTGGCGGTTCTCCAGCAGGATCCCCAGGCCGAAGCCGTCGACGCCGCAATTGTTGGAGACCACCGTGAGGTCCTTGACGCCCGTTTCGCGGATCGCCGCGATCAGGTTCTCGGGAATGCCGCACAGGCCAAAGCCGCCGGCCATGATGGTCATGCCATCGAATAAAAGACCCGCCAGCGCTTCGGCGGCTGTGGACTTGACCTTGTCGACCATGGTTCCTCCCGGAGCGACGTTCGACGACTGCTCTGAGCCGCCGGACGGAGAAATTCAACCCTTGATGAATAAAATTTCGATGCGTGGAGTTGCGGCGTGACGGATCAGGCTAACCCTACGGAAGCTAGCACCGGGCTTGCGACGCCCGCCACCTCGGGCGTGCTGCTGACCCTGGCCCACCCGGCGCTTGAACGTTCCCGCGCCAACCGCGCCCTGGCCAAGGCGGCCAAGGGGCTGGACGGCGTCACCTTCCACGACCTCTACGAGACCTATCCGGACTTCGCGATCGACATCGAGGCCGAACAGGAGCGGCTGCTGGCCCATGACGTGATCGCCGTGCAGTTCCCGCTCTACTGGTACGCGACCCCAGCCCTGCTGAAGGAGTGGTTCGACCTGGTCTGGCTGCACGGCTTCGCCTACGGCCTGGACGGCAACGCCCTGGCCGGCAAGCGCCTGTTCGCCGCCTGCACCACCGGCGGCGCGGCCAAGGCCTATCACGCCCACGGCTACAACCGTTTCTCGATGGACGAATTCCTGCGGCCGCTGGAGCAGACCGCCTATCTGTGCGGCATGGTCTGGGAGACGCCCTTCGTGGTGCACGGCGCGGCGACCAAGGACGACGAGGAGCTGAAGGCCGAGGCCCAGCGCTACCGCGCCCGCCTCGGCTCGCTGCTGACCATGCCCGCCGACGCCGAACTGGGGGCCTGATCCATGCCGTTCCTGCTGCAAGCCCTGGTCTATCTCGGCGCCGCCGTCATCTCCGTGCCGATCGCCAAGCGCCTGGGCCTGGGCTCGGTGCTGGGCTACCTGATCGCCGGAGTGGTGATCGGCCCGTTCGCCCTGTCGCTGGTCGGCGAACAGACCGACGTGATGAAGTTCGCCGAGTTCGGCGTGGTCATCCTGCTGTTCCTGATCGGGCTGGAGGTCCAGCCCTCCACCCTGTGGGACATGCGCAAGGCGATCTTCGGCTTCGGCGGGGCCCAGGTGGTCGGCACCTCGGCGGCCATCGCCGGCGTCTCGATGCTGCTGGGCCTGCCCTGGCAGACGGCCCTGGCCGTCGGGATGGTGCTGGCCATGTCGTCCACCGCCATCGTGCTGCAGACCCTCGACGAGAAGGGCCTGAGGCAGGGGCCGGTCGGGCGCGCCGCGTTCGGGATCCTGCTGCTGCAGGACCTGGCGGTGATCCCGATGTTCGCCCTGCTGCCGACCCTGGCGACCATCGCCCCGCCGGTCCACGCCGAGGCCGGCGGCCACGGCGGCGCCAGCCTGGTCACCCACCTGCCGCCCTGGGCCCAGGGCCTGGCGGTGTTCGTCGCCGTCGGCGCCGTGGTCGGCGGCGGCCGCTACCTGGTGCGGCCGATCTTCCGCTTCATCGCCGAGGCCCGGCTGCGCGAGATCTTCACCGCCGCGGCCCTGCTGATTGTCGTCGGCGTGGCCAGCATCATGCAGACCGTCGGCCTGTCGCCGGCCCTCGGCGCCTTCCTGGCCGGGGTGGTGCTGGCCGAGAGCGAGTTCCGCCGCGAGCTGGAGACCGACATCGAGCCGTTCCGCGGCCTGCTGCTGGGCCTGTTCTTCATCACCGTCGGGGCGGGCATCGACCTGAAGCTGGTGGCCAGCCAGCCCCTGACCCTGATCGGCCTGGTGCTGGGGCTGATGGTGCTGAAGTTCGCGGTGATGTTCGGCCTGGCGCGGCTGTTCGGGGCCCCGGCCCGGGGCGCGGCGGCCGTCGCCACCGCCCTGGCCCAGGGCGGGGAGTTCGCCTTCGTGCTGCTGAGCTTCACGGTCGGGGCCGGCGTGATCGGCGCCACCCTGGCGGCCCTGCTGACCGCAGCCGTCGCCGTCTCCATGGCCCTGACCCCGGTGGCGATGATCCTCTACGAGCGCATCGCCCAGGCCCTCGACGCGGCCATCCCCAAGCAGGTCCCCGAGACCGGCGACTTCGCCGACAGCGAGCCGGACATCATCATCGCCGGCTTCGGCCGCTTCGGCCAGATCACCGGCCGCCTGCTGACCGCCAACGGCTTCCGCTCGACGGTGCTGGACAGCGACATCGAGCAGATCGACCTGCTGCGCCGCTTCGGCCGTCGGGTGCACTACGGCGACGCCACGCGGATGGACCTGCTGCGCGCCGCCGGCATCGAGCGGGCCCGGATGCTGATCGTCGCCCTGGACGACCGCGAAAAGACCGTCGAGCTGGTCGAGACCGCCCGCAAGGCCTTTCCCGAGCTGGTGATCCTGGCCCGGGCCTGGGACCGCCGCCACGCCTACGACCTCTTGGCCAACGGCGCCGACGCGGTCGAGCGCGAGACCTTCGAGGCCGCCCTGGCCCTGGGGACCACCGCCCTGCAGAAGCTGGGCTACCGCGCCCACCGGGCCCACCGCGCCGCCGGCATCTTCCGCCGCCACGACCGCAAGTCGTTCGAGGACCTGCGTCCCGTCTGGGGCCAGGAGGAGGCCTACATCCTGGCCTCGCGCGACGCGGCCCAGACCATGGACAAGCTGCTGACCGCCGACCTGGCGCGCCTGCGCCCCGGCGACGGGGCCGGGGCCTGGGACACCGCCAGCCTCGACGAGGAGCTGAAGGAACGGGCCGAACGCGAGGCGGCGCGGCGCGAGAACGCCAAATAGGGACGACGACCCGGGCGGCCGCGGACGATCCGCGGCCGCCCTGGTCATGGCCGGGTCAGAGGATGAAGTCCGACGTCGTCAAACCTTGATGGCCGGCCAGCTCGAAGATCGAGGCGGCCTGGCCGCTGTTGTCGGTATAGAGCAGAACCACCGTGCGATCGCCCTGCGCGTCGTAGAACACGGCCATGTCGCCGGCGTGGCCGGTCTGGTTGTTCAGGGTGAAGCCCTGGTCGCCGGCCAGGCCGGTGTTGGCGTCGATCCCCGACAGGTCGATCCGGTCGCCAGCCCCGAAGTCGAGGATGACGTCCCGGCCGGTCGGCGCGGAGTCCGAGGCCGCGGCGAACACGAAGGTGTCGGCGCCGAGGCCGCCCGTCAGCAGGTCCGCCCCGCCACCGCCGGAGATCACGTCGGCCCCCGCCCCGCCGATCAGGCTGTTGCCGAACTGCGAGCCGCTCAGGGTCACGCCGGCCGTCGCCGCGGAGGCGTCCACGTTCTCGAAGCTGGAGACATAGGTCGCGCCGGCGATCTGGCTGGAGGACAGGTTGGCCAGGTTCACCACGGCCCCGACCTTCAGGACCAGGGTGTCGCGGCCCGCGCCGCCGTCGATCACGTAGTCGGCCGCGTCGTAGACGATCCGGTCGGCGCCGTCGCCGCCGCGCTGCTGGTCGCCGTCGGCCCCGCCGTCGAGGACGTCGTCGCCCGCGCCCCCGGCCAGGGTGTCGAAGCCCGCGCCGCCGACCAGGGTGTCGGCGAACGCCCCGCCCGTCAGGCTGTTGTTGTAGGCCGAGCCGGTCAGGGTCACGCCGGCCGTCGCGCCCGAGGCGTCGACGTCTTCGAAGCCCGTCACATAGGCCCCGCCGGCGATCTGGCTGGTCGACATGTTGGCCAGGTTGACGGTCGCGCCGACGTTCAGGATCAGCGTGTCCCGGTCCGCGCCGCCGTCGATCACATAGTCGGCCGCGTCGTAGACGATCCGGTCGGCCCCCGCGCCGCCGCGCTGGTAGTCGCCGTCGAGCCCGCCGTCCAGGAAGTCGGCCCCGGCCCCGCCGGTGAGCGTGTCGTAGCCCGCCAGCCCCCGCAGCGTATCGGCCCCGTCGCCGCCGTCGATCACGTCCTTCAGCAGCCCGCCGGTATAGGTGGTGTCCTTGCCGGCCGCGTCGGTGAAGCTGTTGGCCTGCAGTAGCGCCCCCGACAGGGTGCGGTTGTCGCCGGCCTCGCCCACCGTGACGCTGACGGTGATCGGGGCGGTGAAACCGCCATGGCCGTCCGAGGCGGTGTAGGTGAAGCTGTCGACCACCGACTGGCCGGCGGCCAGCTGGTCGAAGGCGTCGGCGTCGGCCACGTAGCGGACCTGGCCGTTCTCGAGGCTGATGGAGGCGCCCAGGGCCGACTTGGCGCCCGACAGGGCCGCGATGGTCAGGCTGTCCAGGTCGACGTCGTGGTCGTTGGCCAGCACGTCGACCAGGATCGAGCCGTCCTCGGCGACGCCGGCCGCGTCGGCCGCCCCGACCGGCGCGTCGTTGACCGCCGCGACGCCCAGCTGGACCGTCACCACGCCCGACACCCCGCCGAACGCGTCGTGCGCGGTGTAGGTGAAGCTGTCGCCGCCGTTGTAGTTGGCGTTGGCGGTGTAGACGAACGAGCCGTCGGCGTTCAGCACCAGGATCCCGTAGGTCGGGCCTTGGCCCAGCACCGCGCTCAGGACGTCGCTGTTGGCGTCGCTGTCGTTGGCCAGCACGCCGTGGGCGGCGTCGACCGTCAGCACCGCGTCCTCGTTGACCGTGAACACCCCGTCCAGGGTGGCGACCGGGGCGGTGTTGATCGACAGCAGGGCCAGGATCGCGTCGTGGTCGGTGGGTTGGTCGATCGCCGCCTGGCCGGTGTTGAGGTGGACGTTGTCGAACACCGCCCCGTCCCTGAGGCTCTGCGAGACCAGCAGGTTGTCGATCTGCTGGGCGTTACCCTCGAAGATGTAGGAGTAGCGCTCCTCGGGGCTCAGGGTGCGGGCCAGGTTGTAGAGGTCGCCATTGGCCTCCAGCAGGGTCAGGGTCTGCTCGTAGTAATAGCCGTTGAAGTCGCCCATCACCGTGACGTGGGCGTCCGGATCGGCGGCCAGCAGGCCCTGGACGTAGTCGCGCACCGCCGTGGTCTGGTCGATGCGGCGGTCGTCGCCGTTGGTGACCGCCGGCTGGTTGGCGCCGAACAGCGGGTCGCTGCCGCCGCGCGAATAGTTGTGCACGTCGATGGCGGTGACCGTCTCGCCGTGGAACACGAACTCGGCGGCCAGCGGGTTGCGGCTGTTGTGGAAGGCGTCGGTGGTTCCGGTGGTGTCCTGGATCAGCCGGACCGAGCCCTCGACATAATCCACCCGGTCGGCGCGATAGAGGAAGGCGCTGCGGATGTTGCCGTTGCTTTGCCCGCCGGTGCTGTTGGGCGTGGTCGGGGCGACCTCGACCCAGCTGTAGTGCGGGCCGCCGGCCGCCTCGATGGCCGCCACCAGCTTGTTCAGGGTCGCCGCGCCGCTGAGGTCCGAGCCGGTCCCGACGCCGTCGGCGTCCTGGATCTCCTCGACGCCCAGGATGTCGGGCGCGCCCAGGTTATGGGCGATGTCGGCGGCCAGGGCCGCGAACTTGGCGTCCGGGTCCAGCGGCGAGATGTTTTCCAGGTTGTAGGCGCCGATCGCCAGGTGGCTGGCGTCGCCGGCCAGGCTGGTGGTCTCCAGCGGCAGGGGCCCGTTGCTGGTGGTGGTCTGGACCGCGATCGGCAGCACCTCGTACGCGCCGCCGAAATAGCTGACCACGCCGGTCACGTCGCCCAGGTGGTCGCCCAGCACGTAGCCGGCCGAGAAGCCCGGGTTCACGCCGCTGTCGGCATAGACCAGGATCCGCTCGGGATTGTTGTCGCCGTCCGACACGGTGACGCCGCCGCGACCGTTCAGCCCCGTGGCGTCGGCGCCGTTGTCGGCCACCACCCAGGTTTGGCCCTGATAGGTCGCGCCCGTCGCCTGGGCGTTGTGGACGGTGACCAGCATGCCCTCGATCGACTCGTAGAAGTCGACGCCGTCCGTGGCCGGATCGAAGCTGCCCAGATGGTCGTCGTCGATCACCGTGTGGGGGATGGCCCGGCCGCCCGCCCCCAGCACGGTGGCCGCCACCGTCCCCGTGCCGATCACGCTGACGCTCGGGGCGGTGATCTCGGTGATCGACAGGTTGCTGGCGACGCCGCCGTTATATTCGTCGACCGCGCCGGTCACCTGCACTAGGTCGCCGACCTGGACGGTCGGGATGGCGTTGGTGAACACGAAGATGGCGTCCGAGGTGGCGTCGTCGCCGTCGCCGAAAGCGTCCTGGATCCAGAAGCCGCGCGAGCCGGTGGTGTCGATGGCCGTCACCACCCCCCGGGTCGAGACCATCTGGCCGTCATAGGCCGAGACGTGTCCGGCGCCCTGGATGTCGTAGATCGCCAGCGGGGCGAAATCGTCGTTGACGATGGTTCCCTGGCCGACCGCGTCGATCAGGACCGCCGCGCCGCTGGTGACCACCAGGTTGGAGAGATTGACCGTGAAGGTTTCGTTCGGCTCGGCCGTCACGTCGCCGTGGAGCGTCACCGAGACGGTCTGGCTGGCCGGGCCGCCGGCCGCGAAGGTCAGGGTTCCGTGGGTCTCGGCGTAGTCGGTCCCGGCCTGGGCCGAACCGTCGTGGGTGGCGAAGTCGACGGTGAAGGCGCCGGTGGTGTTGGTGCGGGTGACCGTGAAGGTCATCACCTGGTCGCCGGAATCGCCTTCGGCCAGGGTGACGTCGCTGATCGAGACGTTGGCGCTGGGCACGCCGCCGTCGGTGACCGTGAAGCCGGTCTTGTAGGGAACCGGCACGCCGTCATCGAGCGTCCAGTTGGCCGAATTGGCGATGGCCGACAGGATCGCGGCCTTGGTCCCCGTGGTGGTCCCGACATAGGCGCCGTTGTCGGTCCCGAAGGCCAGGGCGGTGCTGCCGGCCGCCAGGCCGGTCGGGATGGCCGAGGTGTTGGAATTGGTCGCGTCGCCGGCGTAGGTCGTGTTGCCGTCGGCGAAGTCCAGGGCGAACAGCGGCGTCGCCGACGGGCCCGAGCCCTGGTAGGCGATGATCTGGTCGCCCGAGGTCGAGGGGTTCAGCGAGCCGGTCAGGCCCGTGACCGTGATCACCGTGCCCGCCGCCGCGCCGCCGGCCGGGGCGGTGTAGGTGTAGACCCCCTCGCCGGCCCGGAAGCCGCCCGCCGCCAGCCAGCCGTTGTCGGTGAAGCTGATGACCGTGCCGGCTTCGACCGCCTGCAGCAGCACGAACGAGAACGACTTGCCGGCGGTGTCGGCGCTGTAGCCGATCAGGGCGAGATCGCCCACGGTCAGGGTGGTCATGCGTTTCCTCCGAAGGGGTCTTGTTCTGGACGGTCGCCGCTGGGGCCTGAATCTGGGTCTTGGATGGGCCGAGTGTTCTAGGCGCTTTCAACAAGGCCGCGATCTCGATCCAACCTAGAAGCGCTCGATGACAGGACGATGTCGAAGTTTTCAGCATTTCGCAATCGAGAGATCATGGCGTATCTTCGATGAATTGCATCCATAAGCCTATAATATAGCGTGATATGGAAACGTTATTTGCATAGTTCGCATATGTCATGGTGATAGACTTTGGGTTCCGATTTGAGATCGAGCCCATTTGGAACGCGGACGTTTCGAATATCCTTGATACGGCAGGCGGAACGACGACTGTCGGCGGCGGTCGCAATCCCTCAGGATGCGCTGCGAAGATTGCAACCGGAAGCGGCTCGCGTCGGCCTAGAAGGAAGTTCTTACTTACTTGATCAAGGAGTGGACGCGAGCTGACCCCACGCGCCAACGCTCGATTGATTGGCGCCCGGCGACCGGGCCGTGACGCCGCGCCCGATGGGCCGGGCCATGCACTCACGGTGGAGCGCCGGCCGGTTTGCAGGGCGCTTGCTGTGAGTGCGCCCCCCAAAGTCGTCCGCCGACGGGGACGCGCCCCGGCGGCGTGTTCCCGGGTTTCGCACGGAGCCAGACGGGTTGGGGGACACGCCGCAAGGGCATGTCCCCGTCAATGCGACGACCAAGCCACTGAAATCGCGGCGCTAAAACTTTATGCCCCGCACCCTCTCGGACCGGCCGTATCCTGGTGTCACCTCGTCGCGGGGAAAGGGCGCATGGCCAGCGACCGATGCGGCGGCGGGGGGCGATCGAGCGGGACTGGGCTGGAGGGGGTTACT
>NZ_FORN01000016.1 GCF_900114015.1 Caulobacter sp. UNC279MFTsu5.1
GACCGATGCGGCCTTCGGGGGTGGACGAGCGGGAAGGCTTGTCCGTCGTGTCTCCTCGGAGACGTCCCAGGTCGGTTCGGAGCAGGTTCGCCTTGGTCGCGACGAAACTCCGGCGCCGGGGATAGATGGATCAGGCCAGCAGGCCTGGGCTGAAATCGCCCAGGCGGTCCGGAAGGGTCGTCAACCTTCCGCCCGTCGGGGGCCTCCATCGGAGCGGGTTAAAAATCCGCGATCCGAAGGCTTCCGGATAACGGCTCCACGCGAAGCGCCTGACTTCGTCGAAACGGTACTTACAACTGCAAACCATCCGGGCGAGGCCCGGGCGCTTCGCACCCTCCCCATCCGCTCAGCGAGAGATCGCGTGAGGCGGCGAAGTCGTGTCTCTGAAGGGACCCTAGGCGAACCGCAGATGGCTCAGGGTGTCGCCGCGCAGGCGGGCGCGGATGCGGCGGCCGAACTTGGTGCTCGAGGTCAGCCGGGCCGCCATGCTCGCGTCGCCGGCCCGCTCGAAGGCCCGGACCGCGGCGGTCCACAGGGCGGTGGTGACAGGATGCGGCGCGACGATCCCGGCCGCCAGGCCCAGGGCGAACAGGGTCCAGGCTTCCACGCGGTCGACCGGAACAGCGAGGGACAGGCGGGTCATGGCGGAAACCTTTCGAAGCTCAGGGAGAAGGGCCGCCGCCCGGGGGAAGACGGCGGCCCTTCTCGGGCCGCGAAACGGCGGCAGGGGATCGCCGTTTCGCTGGACGCACCTTGGCCGAGGACGCCTGATCGATCCAATCGATCGTTTTTCGGAGCGAAATCGGAAATCTCTATGTCTGTGGTTCGCCGCGGTTGCGCGAGGCGGGAGCCGGGGGCTAAGCCTTGCCCATGAGTTCGCCCAACACCGCCATCCTGCCCGACGCCGCCGCCGGCAACTGGGTCGACCGCCACGCGCCGCCGGTCCTGCGGCCTTGGCTGAAGCTGGGCCGGTTCGACCGGCCGGCGGGGATCTGGCTGTTGATGCTGCCGGGCTGGCAGGGCATCGCCCTGGCGGCGGCCGCCAAGGGCCAGTGGCCCAATCCCTGGCTGCTGATCGCCTTCTTCGTCGGGGCGGCCCTGATGCGGGCGGCCGGCTGCGCCTTCAACGACATCGTCGACCGCGACTTCGACGCCCAGGTCAGCCGTACGGCGATGCGCCCGATCCCGGCCGGCCTGATCAGCGTCAAACAGGCCTGGGCCTTCCTGATCGGCTGCTGCCTGGTCAGTTTCGGCATCCTGGTCTGCCTGGGCTGGCTGGCCATCGGCCTGGGCGTGGCCTCGCTGGCCCTGGTCGCGGCCTATCCGTTCATGAAGCGCATCACCTGGTGGCCGCAGGCCTGGCTGGGCCTGACCTTCAACTGGGGCGCCCTGCTAGGCTACGCCGCGGCCGCCCATCGGCTGGACTGGTCGGCGGCGCTGCTCTACGCCTCAGGCCTGTTCTGGACCCTGGGCTACGACACGATCTACGCCATCCAGGACATCGAGGACGACGCCCTGGCCGGGGTGAAGTCGTCGACCCGCCGGCTGGGCGCGCATGTCCAGAAGGGGGTCCTGGCCTTCTACGTCGTCTGTTTCGTGCTGGTGATCGCCGCGGCCTGGGTCGGCGGGCTGGGACCGCTGTTCCTGCCGCTCGCGGCGCTGGTCGCCGTCCACCTGTCGCGTCAGGCGGCCCGGGTGCGGATCGACAACCCCGTCGGGGCCCTGGCCCTGTTCAAGTCCAACGCCCAGGTCGGCTTCGTGCTGTTCCTGGCCCTGGCGGCGGGGATGTGGAAGCCGCCGGGGCTGTAGGGGCGCGACCCCTAGAACGGCCCGTTGCGATAGATCCGCTCCAGGCCGCGTTCCAGTTCGCCCAGCCGGCGGTCATAGGCCCGGTTCAGGCAGGCGCGGTTGGCGCCGCAGCTTCGGCGGTCGTGCAGCCACTGCTGCTGGGCGTCGATCAGCACGCCTCGGCCGCCCATGGCCAGGGTGCGCTTGTTGACCTCGTAGAGCACCGACATCTTCACGTCCTTGTCGTTCAAGGCGGTGTTGGCGCAGATCGCCTTCTCGTCGGGAGCCCGGGCGCGATTGCAGTCGAAGCTGGCCGCCCAAGACAGGGTAGGGACGGCCGCGACGGGCAGGGCCAAGGTCAGGGCGAGGGCGGTCAGAACAAGGCGCATGGCGGTCTCCGAAGCGGCGTGACGTCGGGGCATTCTGTAAGCCGGACGCTGAATGTGGCATGATCGCGCCATGGCCGTCGCGTCCCGCATCAAGCCGCAGGAGCTGTTCACGCCGCAGGAATGGGCGCCGCTGGCGGCGCGCTCGTCGTGGCGAGGCCTGGCGATGGTTGCCCACGCCTGGGCGGTGATCGTCGCGGCCGGGGCGATGTTCGTGCTCTGGCCCAACCCGCTGACCTACGTCCTGGCGGTGATGCTGATCGGGGCCCGCCAGCTGGGCCTGGCCATCCTGATGCACGAGGCCGCCCACGGCGGGCTGCACCCCAACCTCAAGGTCAACGACGGGGTCGGCGAATGGCTGTGCGCCGCGCCGACCGGCGCCTCCCTGGCCAAGTACCGGCCCTATCACCTGACCCACCACAAGTACGCCCAGCAGGCCGAGGACCCGGACCTGGTGCTGTCGGCGCCGTTCCCGACCACCCGCGCCAGCCTGCGCCGCAAGATCGTCCGCGACCTGACCGGCCAGACCTTCTTCAAGCAGCGGTTCGGCCCGCTGCTGGGCAAGCTGAAGGGCGCCAGGGGGCAGGGCCAGCCGAAGGGCGCGATCTTCGGCGGCGAGGTCGCGCGGCAACGGCCGTTCCTGCTGTGGAACCTGGGCCTGCTGGTCGCGCTGAGCGCCCTGGGCCTGTGGTGGGCCTGGCTGGCCCTGTGGATCGTGCCGATGGCGACCTGGTTCCCGCTGGTCACCCGCCTGCGCAACATCGCCGAGCACGCCCTGGTGGCCAAGGACGAGCCCGATCCGTTCCGCCACGCCCGCACCACCCACGCCAACTGGCTCGAGCGGGCCCTGATCGCGCCCTACCACGTCAACTTCCACGCCGAGCATCACCTGTTCATGCACATGCCGTGCTGGAACCTGCCCAAGGCCCATCGGCTGCTGGCGGCCAAGGGGCGGACGGAGGGCATGCTGACCGCGCCGGGCTATCTGTCGGTGCTGAAGGCGGCGTCCAGCCGGGTTCCGGCTTAGGCCTCGCGTCCGGGTCCGGCGGGTGCTCTAAGGCACCATGATCGAAGCCTCCCTCGTCGGCCGCCGCGCCTTCATCCTCGAGAACACCCGGCTTCAAGCGCCGCCGCACACGCCGGAACTGCGGCTGCACCTGGCCGACGAGATCACCCCGATCTGGACGCTGACCGAGGAGGCCCTGGCCGAGATCGGCCTGCCGCCGCCGTTCTGGGCCTTCGCCTGGGCCGGCGGCCAGGCGCTGGCTCGTTACATCCTCGACAATCCGGCGATCGTTTCGGGAAAACGCGTCCTGGACTTCGCATCCGGCTCGGGGCTGGTGGCGATCGCGGCGATGAAGGCCGGGGCGGCCAGCGTGCTGGCGGCCGACATCGACGTGTTCTGCGAGGCGGCGATCGGGTTGAACGCCGACGCCAACAGGGTGGAGGTGGCCTTCACCGAAACGAACCTGCTGGACGCCCCGCCGCCGGCGGTTGACGTGCTGCTGGCCGGCGACATCTGCTACGAGCGGCCGATGGCCGAAGCGGTGATGGCCTGGCTGGGCCAGGGCAGGGCGGCGGGGGCCAGCGTGCTGATCGGCGATCCGGGCCGCACCTACTTCCCCAAGGACGGCCTGGCGAAACTGGCCGAATACCAGGTGCCGACCACCCGGGAGCTGGAGGACATGGCCGTCAAGCGCACCAGCGTCTGGACTCTGCCCTGACGGCGGCCTAGAACATAAGAAGAACAACGGAAGGGCCGCGACCATGCGCGAAGACGGCAAGATCGACTATATCGAATGGCCCGCCGGCGACCTGCCGGCCACCAAGGCCTTCTACACCGCCGCCTTCGGCTGGGCCTTCACCGACTACGGTCCCGGCTACGCGGCCTTCGAGGGCCAGGGCGCCGACGGCGGCTTCACCACGCCGCAGGAAGGCGCGACCGACCGGCCGCTGGTGGTGCTGTACGCCCACGACCTCGAGGCCATGCTGGCCAAGGTGACGGCGGCGGGCGGCGTGGTCACCCGGCCGATCTTCGGCTTCCCTGGCGGGCGGCGGTTCCACTTCACCGACCCGTCCGGCAACGAGCTGGCGGTGTGGAGCGAGACTTGAGGTCCGCTCGTCCCGGCGTTTGAAAAGGGGACAGCAAAACCGTCACGAAACCGCGATAGATCCGTCACCGGACGATTACGGGGCGAGCGACGGTGGACCAGGCCAGGACCTGCGGCGACTGCGGGATGTGCTGCAAGCTGATGGGCGTGGCCGCCCTCGCCAAGCCGCCCCATGCCTGGTGCGGCCACTATCGCAAGGGCGCCGGCTGCGGGATCTACGCCGACCGGCCCCAGGCCTGCGCCGACTATGCCTGCTACTGGCTGAACGCGCCCAACCTGGACGACCGCTGGCGGCCGGACCGCGCGCGGTTCGTCCTGCATCGCGAGGACGCGGGCCGGACCCTGGTGGTCGAGGTCGATCCGGCCGCCCCGGACGCCTGGCGCAAGGCCCCGTTCCACGACACCTTCAAGACCTGGGCGGCGCGCGGCGCGGCCCAGGGGCTGACCCTCAACGTCCTGGTCGGCCGGCGCGGCTACACGATCCTCCCCGACCGCGACATCGATCAGGGCTTGGTGCGCGAGATGCCGGCATGAGCGAAGCGATCTCTACCGCCAACCCGTCCAAGTCGTGCGGCGACTGCGGCATGTGCTGCAAGGTCCTGCAGATCAGCGAACTGGACAAGCCGGCCGGCCGGTGGTGCGGCGTGTTCCGCAAGGGCTCGGGCTGCGGCGATTACGAGGCCCGGCCCCAGGCCTGCCGGGGCTTCCACTGCCTGTGGCTGACCTCCGAGAAGCTGGACGCCGCCTGGCGGCCCGACAAGGCCGGCTTCCTGATGTACCCCGACCGCGACGGCAAGCGGCTGAACGTGGTGGTCGACCCGGGCAAGCCGGCGTCCTGGCGGCGCGAGCCCTACTATTCGCGGCTGAAGGCCATGTCGCAGCGGGCCTTGGACGGCTACGAGCTGCTGATCTGCATCGGCGACCGCCGGGTGGTGATGTTCCCCACTGAGGACGTCGACCTGGGCGTGCTGCACCCCGACCACAAGCTGGTCAGCGGCTATGTCGACAAGGATGGGGCCAAGGTCCCGTTCGCCATGGTGCTGAGCGACGCCTGAGGCCTGACGGAACGCCGGGCTTCCGCTAGCCTTCCAATCTTCGGTCGCGTCGGCGTTGGGGGGGGTGATGAGGACGGCGGGTATTCTGGTCGCGGCCGTCGCGGTCCTGGGCGGGCTTTCGGTTCCAGCCCTGGCGGCGGAGGCGCGGGGCGACGCCTGCGCGATCCTGTCGAGCGCCTTCGCCAGAGGGTTCGATACCGGCGGCAGATGGACGGGAGCTGGCCGCGCGAGGTGCGCCCCTCGCGCGCCGGCGGTCCCGACGCCTTCCGCCTGCCGGAAACGCTGGACGCCTATCTCCGCGACACCTCGCTGACCGCCGCGGAGGTCGCTGATCTGAAGCGCCAGGCCGAAAAGCATGTCTTCGCGCCCTATGCGCCCGATTGCCGGACCGGGGGCAAGCCGGCCAGGGTCGTCGAAATGGGCCAGGCGATGACCGCCGAATTCACCCGCCCCCTGCTGTCGTCGGACGGCAAGGTCGCGATCGTGCTGTGGTCCTTGCAATCGAGAGGCCGCTGGGGACACGGCTATTTCTGCGAGGCCCGCAAGGCCGGGAACCGGTGGCGGTCCGTCTGCCGGGAGACCTGGATCGGCTAGGCGCACTAGAACCGCGGCCGGAAATCCCGCGGCGCCCAGGCGAAGTCCCGCCGGGCCGGGGCGTCGTCGAAGGTCAGGTTCTGGGCCATGCGGTCGGCCATGGTCGCCGTCGCGCCCGGATAGAACGGCTTGGCCAGGGTCAGCAGCAGGCGGAACAGCCACGGCGGCAGCGGCAGGATCATCGGCCGGCGGCCCAGGCCCTCGTAGATCCGCTCGGCCATCGTCCGGTAGGTCAGGGTCTCGCCGCCGACCAGGTCGTAAGCCTTGTTCCGGGCGGCGGGGGCCAGGGCGGCGGCGATGGCCCCTGCGGCTAGGTCGTCGGCATGCACCGGCTGGCGCAGGCCCTCGCCCCGGCCCGACAGCGGCAGCGCCTTGAACCGCCGGATCAGCCCGGCCAGGCGGCTGACATTGGCGTCGCGGCCTTCGACATAGATCAAGGTCGGCCGCAGGATCGTCCAGGCCACGCCGTGCTCGACGCAGAACGCCTCGACCTTGGCCTCGGACTCGGCCAGCGACCGGGCCACGGCCCGCTCCGACGGCTCGGCCGAGTCCAGCTTGGTGAAGCGGCTGGTCGAGGAGAACGCCACCAGCCGGGTCATGCCGCGCGCCTTCAGGGCCGGCAGGGCCGCGGGCAGCAGCCAGAGCGGCGACAGCGACAGCACCGTGGCGATCGGCGGCAGCTCCTCGGCCAGGTCCGGGTCGGCCAGGTCGCCGTCCACCCAGCAGACGTCGTCGGTCGGCGGGCGGCGGCTCAGCGAGATCGGCGCGATCCCCAGGGCGTTCAGCCGCGCCAGCATGAACCCGCCGATCAGGCTGGTGGCGCCCAGCATCAGGACGGGCGAGGCCAGGCCCGACGGGGATTGGACCGAAGGGGAGGGGGTGTTTTCAGCGTCCATCTTCTCCCTATAGTCGCGCCGGAAGCGGCGACCCAGGACTTTGACCATGACCTTCGAGGAAGTGCGCGCCTTCGCCCTCAAACTGCCCGGGGTGACCGACGGAACGGCCTACGGCCATCCGTGCCTGAAGGCGCACGGCAAGTTCCTGACCCGGGTGTGGGACGACGGCGACACCCTGGTCTGTCCCGGCGTGGGCTTCGACGAGCGCGAGCTGCTGATCGAGGCCGAGCCCGAGACCTTCTTCGTCACCGACCACTACAGGAACTATCCCTACGTCCTGGCCCGCCTGTCGCGCATCGACGCCGGCACGGTCGAGCGGTTCATCGAGCGTCGGTGGCGGGCGACCGCGCCGAAGAAGCTGCTCAAGGCCTACGACGCGGAGACGGCATGAAGACCTTCTGGCGGAGCGGCGCGGCGGCGGTCGTCTGGGCGGGCGTGCTCCTGCAGTTCTGGCTGATGGTCCACGGCCGGCCGCCGGCCGAGGCCGCCCATGCGGCCGTCAGGTTCCTGAGCTTCTTCACGGTGCTCAGCAACATCGCGGTCGGGACCCTGTTGGCCGCCCCGGTCCTGGCGGCGAACCGGCCGCTGGGGCGGTGGGCGCAGCGGGCCGGAACGCGGGTGGCGGTCGGCGTCTACATCGCGATCACGGCGGGGATCTATCACGCCCTGCTGGCCGGGCTGTGGCGGCCAACCGGCCTGCAGCTGGGCGCCGACGTCCTGCTGCACACCGTCACCCCGGCCCTGTTCCTGGCCGACTTCCTGGCCTTTCCACCGGGCGAGGCGGCCCGGTGGGGCTCGGCCTGGAAGGCGCTGGTCTTCCCGCTGGCCTATGGCGCCTGGTCGCTGGCCCACGGGGCGGTGACGGGCTTCTATCCCTATCCGTTCCTCGACGTGGGCAAGCGCGGCTACGGCGCGGTGCTGGCGACAATGCTGCTGATGGGCGCCGGCTTCTACGCCTTGACCCTGGCGCTGACCGGCCTGCAGCATCTGCAACGGCGGCTGACGCGAAGGCGCCGAACGCCTATATCGGCCTGAGCGCCTTTCCGGAGACCCGCCATGTCCCATTCCATCCCCGACGTCCGCGCGGGCGACGTGGCCATGCCGGTGATCGGCCTGGGCACCTGGCAGCTGGACGGCGGCGCCGCCCAGTCGATGGTCGAGAAGGCCCTGGAGCTGGGCTACCGCCACATCGACACCGCCCAGGCCTATCGCAACGAGCAGGAGGTCGGGGCGGCCCTGGCGGCGACCGGGGTGCCGCGCGACCAGGTCTTCCTGACCACCAAGGTCTGGGTCGACCAGTTCGCCCAGGGAGACCTGCAGCGGTCGGTCGAGGCCAGCCTCAAGCGCCTGAAGGCGCCGCAGGTCGACCTCCTGCTGCTGCACTGGCCCAAGCCGAAGCCGGCCCTGGCCGAGACGATGGCGGCGCTGAACGACGTCCACGCCCGAGGCCTGGCCCGCGCCATCGGCCTGTCGAACTTCCCGTCCGCCATGATGGCCAGGGCCCAGGCGGCCTCGGACGCGCCGATCGCCACCAACCAGGTCGAGTACCACCCTTACCTGTCGCAGAAGACCCTGATCGCCAAGGCCAAGGCGATGGGCTCGACGATCACCGCCTGGTCGCCCCTGGCCCAGGGCAAGGTGGCGGCCGACCCGGTGCTGGTCGAGATCGGCGAGGCCCATGGCAAGACCCCCGGCCAGGTGACCCTGCGCTGGCAGGTCCAGCAGGGCGTGGCGACCATTCCGAGGACCAGGACCCCGGCGCGGCTGGCCGAGAACTTCGACATCTTCGACTTCGCCCTGTCGGACGCCGAGATGGCCCGGATCTTCGCCCTGGCGCGGCCGGACGGGCGGCTGGGGAACTGGCTGGACGCGGCGTTCGAGTGGGATGCGGACTGACCGCCGCAGATCCCCTCCGACCCTTTGGGCCACCTGCCCCGGAGGGGGAAGATCTACGCCGCGCCAGATGCTCCCCCTCTGGGGGAGCTGTCGCGAAGCGACTGAGGGGGCTACTGCGCCAACCTTCCATCCGTCAGCGCCGCCGGCTCGAACTTGAAGATCACCTCCGGGTCCGGCTTGGGGATTCCCTTCAGCAGCTTCTTCGGGGCCGAGACGTGCAGCAGCCAGCGCAGGATGTTCAGCCGCGCGGCCTTCTTATGGTTGGCGCGGACGCAGATCCACGGGACGGGGGTGGAGTGGGTGCGGATCAGCATCTCGTCGCGGGCGGCCGAATAGTCGTCCCACTTGGCCTGGGCCACGGCGTCCAGGTCGCTGACCTTGAAGGCCTTCAGCGGTTCGTCGCGACGCGCCTTCAGCCGTTTGGCCTGCGTCTCCTGGTCGATGTCGAGCCAGAACTTGGCCAGCTTGACCCCGTTCTCGACCAGCATTAGCTCGAAGGCCGGCACGTCGCGCAGGAACTGCTCCTGCTCGTCGGGCCTGGAAAAGCCCATCACCCGCTCGACCCCGGCCCGGTTGTACCAGGAGCGGTTGAAGACCACGGCCTCGCCGGCGGCCGGCAGGTGGCGGACATAGCGCTGGAAGTACCACTCGCTGCGCTCGCGATCGCTGGGGGTGGGCAGCGACATCACGCGGGTGGCGCGGCGATGGGCGTGCTCGGTCAGGCGGGCGATGGCCCCGTCCTTGCCGGCGGCGTCGCGGCCCTCGAACAGGGTGACGGTCTTCCAGCCTTCCTTGATCGCCTGTTTCTGCAGGCCGATCATCGCCAGCTGCAGGGTACGGAGTTCGGCTTCGTAGTCTTCGAGCTTGCTCATGCGGGCGAGCCTACCCCCGGACGGTTCAGTTGCGCTAGAAGGGCCGCATGATCCGTCTCTTCGTTCCCCATCCGCTGAAGGCCGGCGCCGGCGTCGCGCCCACGATCGACCAGTCGCGCTACCTGACCGCGGTGATGCGGCTGTCGGTCGGCGACGAGATCCTGGTGTTCAACGGCCAGGACGGCGAATGGAGCTGCACCTTGACCGAGGCGGGCAAGCGCGGCTGCCTGTTGAAGGCCGAAGAACAGACGCGCCCCCAGGCGTTCGGGCCGGACCTGGACCTGGTGATCGCCATGGTCAAGCGCGGCCGGGTCGAGACCATCGTCGAGAAGGCCGCCGAGCTGGGCGCGCGCCGGGTGCGCCTGACCCAGACCCGGCGGACCAATGTCGACTTCCTCAAGCTGGGCCGCCTGGACGCCATCGCCATCGAGGCCGCCGAGCAGACCGGTCGCCTGGACGTGCCGGCCGTCGACGATCCGCAGAAGCTGGACAAGATCCTCGATGGCTGGGATCCGGCCCGCAAGCTGGTCTTCTGCGACGAGGGCGGCGACGCCCGGCCGATGATCCAGGCGCTGGCCGACACCTCGGCCCCGGCCGCCATCCTGATCGGCCCCGAAGGCGGCTTCGCCCCGGAGGAGCGCGAGCGCCTGCGGTCGCTGCCGTTCGTGATCCCGGTCTCGCTGGGTCCCCGCATCCTGCGCGCCGACACCGCCGCCATCGCGGCCATGGCCCTGTGGCAGGCCGCCGCCGGCGACTGGCGCTAGCCGACACTCACAAAGATCGCCAGGAGATCCCGATGGTTCGTTCCCGCCGCGAAGCGCTGCTTCTGGGCCTGGCTTCCGCGGGCGGCCTCGCCGCGCCGGCCCAGGCCGCGCCGAAGAAGCCGGCCGGCGGGCCGGCCGCGAAAGCGGCGACCTGGCGCGCCGGCGTCGAGGGTCAAAGGCGGGCCGACCTGGGGAACGGCCTCTACCGCAATCCGGTCCTGTCGGGCGACCGGCCCGATCCCAGCCTCCTCAAGGACGGCGACGACTATTACGCGGTCTTCTCCTCGTTTCTCTACTATCCGGGCGCGGTGGTCTGGCGCTCGCGGGACCTGGTCAATTGGACGCCGGTCGGACCGGCCCTGAAGGCGCCGCTGGGCTCGGTCTGGGCCCTGGACATCGCCAAGCACGACGGGCGCTATTTCATCTACATCCCGGTGCTGGTCGCCGGGACGCCGAAAGGCCTGCCATTCAAGATCTATGTCGTCCACGCCAACAGCATGAGCGGTCCGTGGAGCGAGCCCGTCGACATGGACGTCAACGGCTATATCGACCCCGGTCACGCGGTCGGCGAGGACGGCAAGCGCTATCTGTTCCTCAACGACGGCCATCGGGTGAAGATCACCGACGACGGCCTGCGCCGCGACGGCCCGGTGGAGAAGGTCTATGACGGCTGGCCGATTCCGGACGACTGGGTGATCGAGGCCCCCGCCCCGGAAGGCCCCAAGATCCTGCGCCGCGGCGGCTGGTTCTATCTGTTCTCGGGCCAAGGCGGCACGGCCGGTCCGCCGACCAGCCACATGGTGGTGGTCGCCCGGTCCCGCTCGATCCACGGGCCGTGGGAGAACTGCCCGCACAATCCGATCGTCCGCACCACCAGCATCGACGAGCCCTGGTGGTCGCGCGGCCACGCCACGCCGGTCCTGGGCCCGGCTGGCGACTGGTGGTTCGCCTATCACGGCTACGAGAACGGCTTCCGCACCCTGGGGCGGCAGATGCTGCTTGAGCCGTTCGAATGGACCGCCGACGGCTGGCCCAAGGCCCTGGGCGGCGACCTCTCCCGCGCCCTGCCCAAGCCGAAGGGCGCCCCGTCGGGTGAGCACGGCCTGGCGTTGTCGGACGATTTCCGCGCCGACACCCTGGGGACGAAACTGGCCTTCTACGCGCCGAAAGCCGGCTATCTGGACCGGGTCCGCTTCGGAGCGGACGGCCTGGTCCTGCAAGGTCAGGGCAAGGGTCCCGCCGACTCCTCGCCCCTGACCTTCATCGCCGGCGACCGATCCTACGAGATCACCGTCGACCTCGAGGTCCAGGGCGCCGGCCAGGGCGGCCTGCTGCTGTTCTATAACGACAAGCTGTTCTGCGGCGCAGGGGCCGAGGCCGACAAGCTGCGGGCCTACAAGTTCGGGGTCGAGCAGGAGTATCCGCCGCCCGGCGCGATGCAGGGGCGGCGCCTGACGCTGGGCCTGGTAAATGACGAGAACGTGGTCAGCCTCTACCTGCGCCAGGGCGGCGCGGCCTGGCGGCGGATCGTCTCGTACGAGGTGGCCGGCTACAACCACAACATGGCCGACGGCTTCATGAGCCTGCGCCCGGCGATCTTCGCCTCGGGCGAGGGCCAGGTCGTCTTCCGGTCGCTCTCGTACAGGGCCGTGGAGCGCGGAACCCAGGGCCCGCCGCGGCGGGCATGAGGGCGAACAAGACCTCGTCTGTCGCGAAAGGCTGGGCCGGCCCCTTGAGGTTCGCTAGGAAAAAGCCCAACTGCGCAGCACGACAGTTCGCGGCCTGGTCGGAGGGACGTTCCCTCCCTTCTTGAAGCGTGTTTGGGGAGGGTGGCCGATGGCCGAAACCGTGAGCCAGGAGCGTCCGCTGACGCTGGACGATCTGACCGCCTATTTCGCCCAGGGCTCCAAGCCCAAGGACCAGTTCCGCGTGGGCGCCGAGCACGAGAAGTTCGGCTTCTACCTGAAGGACCACGCGCCGGTCCCCTACGAGGGCGACAGGGGCGTGCACGCCCTGCTGACCGGCCTGCAGCGCTTCGGCTGGAAGCCGGTGATGGAAGGGCCGACGATCATCGGGCTGGAGCGCAACGGCGCCAATGTCAGCCTGGAGCCGGGCGGCCAGTTCGAACTGAGCGGCGCGCCGCTGAAGACCATGCACGACATCTGTGAGGAGACCGGCCAGCACCTGGACGAGGTCAAGACCGTGGCCGACGAACTGGGCCTGGGCTTCCTGGGCCTGGGCTTCTCGCCGCTGTGGAAGCGCGAGGACGTGCCGGTGATGCCCAAAGGGCGCTATGTCATCATGCGCAACTACATGCCCAAGGTCGGCGGCCTGGGCCTGGACATGATGCTGCGCACCTGCACGGTGCAGGCCAATCTCGACTTCTCCAGCGAAGCCGACATGGTCGCCAAGTTCCGCATGAGCCTGGCCCTGCAGCCGATCGCCACGGCCCTGTTCGCCAATTCGCCGTTCACCGAAGGCAAGCCCAACGGCTTCCTGTCGGCCCGCGCCAATGTCTGGACCGACACCGACCCCGACCGCACGGGCCTGCTGGACTTCGTGTTCGAGGACGGCTTCGACTTCGAGCGCTACGCCCGCTACGCCCTGGACGTGCCGATGTACTTCGCCAAGCGCGGCGACAAGTACATCGACCTCGCCGGCCGCAGTTTCCGCGACTTCATCGACGGCGGGATCGACGAACTGCCGGGCGAGCGCGCCACGATCAAGGACTGGGCCGACCACACCACGACCCTGTTCCCGGAAGTGCGGCTGAAGACCTATCTGGAGATGCGCGGCGCCGACGCCGGACCGTGGAGCCGCCTCTGCGCCCTGCCGGCCTTGTGGACCGGCGTGTTCTACGACGACGCGGCCCTGGCCGCGGCCTGGGACCTCTGCAAGGATTGGACGGCGGAGGATCGCGCCGGCCTGCGCCGCGACGTGCCGCGTCTGGGCTTGAAAGCCAAGGTGGCCGGCCGCACGGCCCAGGACGTGGCCCGGGACTTCGTGGCCATCGCCAAGTCGGGCCTGAAATCGCGCGCCCACCTGAACGGCGGCTTCCTGGACGAGACGATCTATCTGGGCGACCTGGAAGAGATCGCCGAGACCGGGATCACCCCGGCCGAACGGCTGCTGGCGCTGTACGACGGCGCGTGGAAGGGCGACATCAACCGCGTGTTCGAGGACTTCGCCTACTGAGGTCCAGGCTGGCTCGCGCCGCTAGAAGATCGCGCGGACCGCGGCGATGATCCCGGCCCAGGCCAGGGCGCTGGCCGCCACCAGCCCCAGCCGTTCCCAGGCGAACCGGCTACGGGCGGGGCGCGACCGCGTCTGGCCGGATGGGGGACGCAAACCGGAATCATAACCGATGTAGGCCACGGCGTTTCTCCCAGGGCGCCTCTCTGAGGGAGGCTTCTAGCTTGAGCGTTGCGGTCATTGCAGCGCTTGGAAGGTTAACGAACGCTTTATGCCTCAGGTTCCGCGAGCGCGGGCTCAGATGGATCCGGTCCCCTCATAGGGCCTGGCCACGGAGCGCGGATCGTCCTCGCGGATGTCGTCGCCTTCCCAGGCCTCGTCGTCGGGCATGGAGACGTTGGCGTCCCAGTGCTCGGCCTGGCTGGCGCCGGAACCGCTGTCGGTGTGCCGGACCACCTCGTCGACGTCGACGGCCCGGGTCTCGGCCGGGGTCAGGCCGGCGCGCTTGAAATCGACGTGCTCGGGATAGAAGGCCAGCCGGCCGGCGATCTGGCCGAGGCCGGGCAGCGGGTCCTCGTAGGACCACACCGCGTTCTCGATGATCCGCGCGTCGCGATGGATCGTGTAATAGGAGGCCCGGCCCTTGTGGGGGCAGTGGGTGACCTTGTCGGTCTTCTGCAGGAAGTCCATGGCCACGTCCGAGCGTGGGAAGTAGCGCACCGGGGCGTAGTCGGCCTCCTTGAGCACCAGAACGTCGTCGCTGTCGGCGATCTCGTGGCCTTCGAAAAGCACCTCCACCCGTCCGTCCTCGCGCGAACAGGTGATGGGATGGTCTTGGGTCGGATTGGTCATGGCGAAATCTCCCGCCCGAGAGGGGCGTCGCCTAGGAAACGCGCGGCGAAGGGGCGGGGCTCCACCGCGGCAAGCCATTGCTTGTGAAACGCAAAGCGCCGTGATCTTCTCCCCGCCAATTGGGGAGGGGAGGGCGAAACCACCTGCTGGTCGCCCCACCGCTTGTACGTTTCAAGGTTCGTGAATGAATATCGTTGTCGCCGCTGGCATCCTGGTCACCCTGGTGACCGGCATACCCGTGCTTATCCAGCTGCTGCGGGGCCATCCGCGCGGGTTGATCATCTGCTTCCTGGCCGAGATGTGGGAGCGTTTCTCCTACTACGGCATGCGCGGGCTGCTGATCTTCTACCTGACCCAGCACTTCTTGTTCGATTCCAAGACGGCCGGCGGCCATTACGGCTCCTACACCTCGCTGGTCTATATCGTGCCCCTGCTGGGCGGCTTCCTGGCCGACCGCTATCTGGGCACTCGCAAGGCCGTGGCCTTCGGGGCGATCCTGCTGGTGGCGGGCCACCTGACCATGGCGGTCGAGGGCCGTCCGGCGACCCAGACTCTGCAGTACGCCGGCCAGACCTACGAATTCCAGGTCAAGGGCCGCGGCGAGGAGCGGACGGCCAGGATCGTCGTTGGCGACAAGCCCTACGAGGTGGCGGCCAACGAGAGGGGCGACTTCGAGATCAAGAATCTGCCGGCGCACTCGGCCCTGCCCGCGGTGCTGCCCAAGGGCCAGTACCAGCTGGGCGTGAAGGACCGCGACCCGCTGTATCTCAACATCTTCTGGCTGGCGCTGTCGCTGATCATCGTCGGCGTGGGCTTCATGAAGGCCAATGTCGCCACCCTGGTGGGGCAGCTCTATCCGCAGGGCGATCCGCGCCGCGATCCGGGCTTCACCCTCTACTACTACGGCATCAACCTGGGCTCGTTCTGGGCGGCCATCCTGTGCGGCCTGCTGGGCGTCAACCTCGGCTGGGCCGCGGGCTTCGGCATGGCGGGTCTGGGCATGCTGGCCGGCTTCGTCGTCTTCGTGCTGGGCAAGCCCTGGCTTCTGGGCAAGGGCGAACCGCCGGAGCTGGGCAAGCTGAAGGCCCCGGTGCTGGGTCCGGTCAATCGCGAAGGCCTGATCTACGCCGCCTCGCTGGGCGTGGTCGGGCTGATCTTCTTCCTGGTGCAGTACACTCCGGTGGTCAGCGCCACTCTGGTGGCCGGCATGTTCGGCTCGCTGGGCTACATCCTGTGGTTCGCCTTCGTGAAGTGCCAGAAGGTCGAGCGCGAGCGGCTTCTGCTGGCCACGGTCCTGGTGCTGGGCGCGGTGGTGTTCTGGACCCTGTTCGAACAGGCCGGCTCGTCGCTGAACCTGTTCGCGGCCACCAACGTCAACCTCGTCCTGCTGTCGCATCCGGTGAAGTGGTTCGGCGGCGCGATCGTGCTGGGCTCGCCGGAGCAACTGGCCGCCGCTGGCTGGAGCACGGCCGGCAAGCTGTGGGTCAACACCGCGTTCAACGCGGCCCAGACCCAGGCGATCAACGCCGGCTGGATCCTGATCTTCGCCCCGGTGTTCGCCGCCCTCTGGACGGTGCTGGGCCGGCGGGGCCGCAATCCGGGACCGATGGTCAAGTTCGGCCTGTCGCTGGTCCAGGTCGGCGCCGGCTTCCTCATCCTGCTGGTCGGCGCCCAGTTCGCCGACGGCGCGTTCCGCATGCCGCTGGTCTTCCTGGTCCTGATGTACATGCTGCACACCTCGGGCGAGATGTTCATGTCGCCGGTCGGCCTGTCGCAGATGACCAAGCTGTCGCCGTTGTCGATCGTCTCGTTCGTGATGGCGGTCTGGTACATGGCCCTGGCCATGGCCAACCTGTTCGGCGGCTGGATCGCCGGTATCGCCTCGACCGAGACCATCGGCGGCCAGGTGCTGGACCCCGCCGCGGCCATGGCCCAGTCGCTGCTGGTGTTCAAGGTGATCGGCCTGATCTCGATCGGCATCGGCGTGCTGTTCCTGGCCCTGTCGCCGATCCTCAAGAAATGGTCGCACGGCTCAGACGACACCAATCCCGAACCGGCCGCCGAGCCGGCCTCGATCGCCCCCTGACGGAAAAAGGCCCCGGATCGCTCCGGGGCCTTTTTGCTTGACGGACGTCTCAGACCGTCGGCCGCCATCCCTCCGGCGCCAGTTCGAAGCCCTCGAACCGGAAGCCCGGCGCCACGGTGCAGCCGACCAGGGTCCAGGCGCCAAGGCTGACGGCGGTCTGCCACCAGCCGGTCGGCACGATCAGCTGCGGCCGGCAGCCGGCGCGCAGGTCCGGCCCCAGGGTATGGGCGGTCGCGCCGTGGCCGTCGGGCGGCGACAGGGTCAGGCGGATCGGCGCGCCGGCGTACCAGTGCCAGGTCTCGACCGCGTCGATCCGGTGCCAGGCTGACAGCTCCTGCGCCTGCAGCAGGTAGTAGATGGCGGTGGAGGCGGGGCGGCCGTGGGCGTCGACCGCCGTGTCCTCGAAGGTGCGCCTGTACCAGCCGCCCTCCGGGTGCGGGGCCATGTCCAGCAGGCGGATGATCTCGCGGGCGCCCAGGTCGCCGGCGAGGCCGCGCGGGTCGATGCTCATCCTTTGAAGCCGTCCTTGGCGGCGCGAATCTCGCCGAAGGCGTCGGCCGGGGTCAGATGCGGCCGCAGCAGGGGGGCGCGCAAGAACGGATTGGTCGCCTTTTCCAGGCCGATCGTGGTCGGCACGGTGGGCTCGCCCCGCTCGCGGGCGGCGAACACCGCCTCGGCCCGATCCCTGAGCGCCGGGGCGTCGTCCACCGACAGGGCGAAGCGGGCGTTCGCGGCGGTGTATTCGTGGGCGCAGTAGACGGTGGTGTCGTCAGGCAGGGCGGCCAGTTTCGACAGCGAGCCCCACATCTGCTCGGGCGTGCCCTCGAACAATCGGCCGCAACCCAGGGCGAACAGGGTGTCGCCGACGAAGGCGATGCGGTCGGCGGCGTCGTGATAGGCGATGTGGCCCAGGGTGTGGCCGCCGGTGTCGATCACCGCGAGCGGCGTCTCGCCCAGCATCACCGTGTCGCCCTGGCCGACGCTGCGGTCGAGCGGGGCGATGCGGGTCACCTCCGGCGGTCCGACGATCGTCGCCCCGGTCGCCGCCTGGATCGCGGCGTTGCCGCCGGCGTGGTCGGGGTGCCAGTGGGTGTTGAGGATCAGGTCCAGCGTCCAGCCCAGCCTGTCCAGCTGGGCCAGGATCGCGTCGGCGTCGGGCGTGTCGATCGTCGCCGTCGTGCCGGTGGCCTCGTCGCGCACGAGAAAGCCGTAATTGTCCGACAGGCAGGGAAACTGGTGAACGGTCAGCGACATGGTTTCGACTCCGGACAGGGCCAAGTCCTTTTAGGGGGCGGGGACGTGACGCCAGGGACCCGCCCGCCTACATAGATGAAGCGATCGATCGGGAGACTCAATGCGCCGCGACGTGCTCGATCTCAGAGCCTTCTACGCCAGTCCGCTCGGGCGCGCGGCCCGCGAGATGCTGGGCCGCAAGGTCGAGGAGGCGTGGGGCGACGCGCGCGGGCTGGACGTGATGGGCCTGGGCTACGCCACGCCGTTTCTCGACCAGGCCCGCCCTCAGGCCCGTCGTGTGATCGCGGCCATGCCCGCCGCCCAGGGCGTCGAGGTCTGGCCCAGCGGCGGGGCCAACGCCGCGACCCTGGTCGAGGAGACGGCCCTGCCGTTCCCCAACGCCATGTTCGACCGCATCCTGGCCGTTCATGCCCTGGAGGAGGCCGACGATCCGGCCGCGGTCCTGCGCGAGCTCTGGCGGGTCATGGCGCCGTCCGGCCGCCTGATCGTCGCCGTGGCGTCGCGCGACGGCCTGTGGGCGGGGGCCGAGAGCACGCCCTTCGGTCATGGCCGGCCGTTCAGCCGCCACCAACTGGAGGCCCTGCTGCGCGAGGCGGACCTGGAGCCAGCGGGCTGGACAAGAGCCCTCTACGCCCCGCCCCTGTCGGTGGCCGCGCGCTGGGCCGAGGGGTTCGAGCAGGTCGGGGCCCGCCTGTGGCCACGCTTCGCCGGCCTGATCCTGATGGAGGCCGTCAAGCAGACCTTCGCGGTCAAGCCGCGCGGCAGCCGCGCTCGCGTTCGGGTATTCGCGCCCGGAGTGCTCGCGCCCTCGCCGGGCGGTCCCGCTCCGGTCAGGGCGGCGCCTGTTCGAAAGGCGCCGCGTACTCTAAATGCCGCAAAGCTCTTGGAGCCATCGATTCCCAGGCCTAGCCTGAAGTCATAGAACAAGCCGTCGCCAGCGGGAGCCGCGCCATGAAGATGATCGTCGCCGTTATCAAGCCCAGTCGCCTGGACGCCGTGCTTGAGGCGGTCACCGAGGCGGGCGCCTCGGGCCTGACGGTCACCGAGGTTCGCGGCTACGGCCGACAGAAGGGCAAGACCGAGGTCTATCGCGGCGCGGAGTACGAGGTGAAGCTGCTGCCCAAGGTCAAGCTGGAGATCGCCGTGGCCAACGACGTGGTCGAGCCGGTGGTCGAGGCCCTGCAGCGCACCGCCAACACCGGCAAGATCGGCGACGGCAAGGTGTTCGTCCTGGACCTGGAGCAGGCCCTGCGCATCCGCACCGGCGAACGCGACGCGGCGGCGATCGCGGGGTAGGGTCCTACTTCACGGTCGCCCCCAAGAAGTTGTCATCCCGGAAGCCTCGCAGAGGCAGTCCGGGACCCAGGGCGACCGCACCGCATTGGCCCAGTCCTCTGGATCCCGGCTCTCCGCCGCGCTGCGGCCGGGATGGCAACCCGGATGGGCGACTTGATCGTGAAGGATGCTTTTGCAACCCGTCGGTGGGCCGCACCCTACCCCTCCAGCTCCCGCAGGTCCCGTCCGCGCGTCTCGGTCCCGAACCCGGCGACCAGGATCAGCGCCAGGGCCAGCGGGGCGATGATCATCAGGGCGGCGACCTTCAGCGGCGGCACGGCCGCCAGGATGCCCAACAATTGGGCGATCAGTCCGCCCGACTTGCTGCACGCCGCCACCCAGCCCGTGGCTCGGCCGCGGACCCGCGAGGGAAAGCTCTCGGCCGTGTAGGGCAGCAGGATGGCCAGCAGGCCGTTCGTGCCGATGATCATCAGCGCCACCGGCAGCACCGGGCTGACGCCGGGGCCGATGGTCAGCACGCCGGCCACGCCCAGGGCGCTGACCGCGATCGTCGCCGCCAGCGACCATTTGGTGCTCCAGCGGCTGTAGAGGAAGGCGCAGACGAAGACGGTCGGGAAGGCGATCAGGGCGGACTTGGCCAGCAGCTGGCTGGAGACGCCGACGCTGTGGCCCTCGGCGACCAGCTCGGCCGGCAGCCACAGCAGCAGGCCGAAATTGACCAGGCCCCAGGCCACGGCCGCGATGCTCAGAGCGGCGGTCTTGCCCAGGAAGCGCCGCTCGACCGGCGGCGGGGTCAGGACATGGTGGTGGTCCTCGGGCCGGTCGGCCTTTTCGCGGACCACCGAGCCGAACCGCTTCATCACCGCGTGGGCGGCGTCCAGGCGGCCGATCGCCATCAGGAACTTGGCGGATTCGGGGATCGCGCCGCTGAGGGCGATCAGGATCAGGCCGGTCGGCAGGTTCAGGAACCACATGATCCGCCAGCCGAACTCCGGCTGCAGCCAGGCCGACGAACTGGACGAGGCCAGGTAGCCGCCCACCGCCCCCAGGCCCCCGACCAGCACCAGGGCCCAGCCGCGGTGCTTGGACGGCATGGTCTCGGCCAGCAGGGCGTAGACCACCGGCAGCAGCCCGCCGGCCGCCGCGCCCATCATGAAGCACATGCCGACGTTCCACCAGAAATCGGGCATGGCTCCGCAGATCGAGGTGCCGACGAACATCACCGCCGACAGCAGGATCGACGCCCGCCGCCCGAACACGTCGGCCAGGGCGCCCCAGATGATCGAGCCGGCCACGGTGCCGGTCAGGGCGGCGAACGGCAGCCAGGCGACCATCGCCTTGCTGACCCCGTACTCCTTGATCATGCCGGGCACCACGAAGCCCAGGCTGGCCGGCTTCATGATGTCGATGATCAGGGCCACGACCAGCACCAGCATCAGGCCCCAGTGGGCCAGCGACAGCGGGGCGTCCTCGGGCGGCGTGATCTCGATCGTGTGCTCCAGGTGGTGGTCGACGCCGCGCCGGGGCAGCAGGCCCCAGCCGGCCAGGGCGCAGCCGGGCGGGATCAACAGCATCCCCACGGTCATGCCCAGGTCCATTTTCATGCCGGCCAGCCGGTAGCCGATGTCGGCGCCCATCAGGTACATCGGCACGTGCAGGACCACGCCGGCGGTGACCACCAGGCAGCCCAGCCAGAAGGCCCACAGGCGCTTGCGGTCGGCGAGGACATGATGGGCGGGCGTCTGGGCGGTCATGGGCGTCCAACAAGCATGCGTGAGCGTTCTATCCAAGCGGAGCCATAACATGGGTCCGTGCGTTGACGAATTTCCATGGCACAAGGGGCGATATGGCCGACGACGCATCCGCGCTGACTTCCGCTTCCCTGCTCCGACCGGGCGCCACCTGCTGGCGCGTGGAGCAGGCCGACCGGCTGGCGTTGTTCATCGACAACGACGAGGCGTTCGACGCGCTGAAGTCGATCCTGCTGTCGGCCCGGAAGTCGATCTGGATCCTGGCCTGGGTGTTCGACCCGCTGACGCGTCTCGATCCCGACCGGGTCAGGAAGAGCCGAGACCCCAAGCACGTGGACCGCATCGGCCTGCTGCTGCGCCGGCAGGCCGCGCTGAACCCCGGCCTGGACGTGCGGATCCTGGTCTGGGACATGCCGTTCCCCATCGCCGCCTCGCAGCTGTTCGGACCGCATCGCGGCCAGGTGTTCTTCACCGGATCGCGGGTGAAGTACCATCTCGACAACACCCTGCCGGCCAGCGCCAGCCACCACCAGAAGGTGGTCGTGGTCGATGGCGCGGTGGCCCTGGTCAGCGGCGGCGACATCGGCGTCGATCGCTGGGACACCACCCAGCACCTGGACAACGACCCTCGCCGCCGCCTGCCCACGGGCCATCACTATCCGGCCCGGCACGAGGTGGCGGCCCTGGTCGACGGCAAGGCGGCCGAGGCCCTGGGCGACCTGTTCATCGCCCGATGGGCCCGATCGACGGGCGAGTCGCTTGCGCGCCCGGACAAGCCCGAGGCGGCGCCCTGGCCGGACTATCTGGTCCCCGACCTTCGCAACCTGCCCGTCGGCGTCTGCCGCACGCAGCCGGCCTGGAAGGGCGACCCGGAGATCAACGAGACGATGCTGATGCACCTGGCCAGCATCAAGGCGGCCCGGCGGCTGATCTATCTCGAGAACCAGTACCTGACCTCGCCGATCATCGTCGAAGCCCTAGCCGAGCGCCTGGCCGAGCCGGACGGCCCCGAGGTGGTGACCGTCGGGCCGGCCCACAGCCCCAGCTATTTCGACCAGATGACGATGGACAGCGCCCGCACCTCGGCGATCAACCGCCTGCGCGAGATCGACGTCCACCGCCGCTTCTCGGCCTTCAGCGCCCGCACGCCAAAGGGGGCGGCGATCATCGTCCATTCCAAGGTGGCGATCATGGACGACCGGGTGCTGCGGCTGGGCTCGGCCAACCTCAACAACCGCTCGATCGGGCTGGACACCGAGTGCGACATCGCCTTCGAGGGTACCGACGAGACCAGCCGCGCCGCGATCCGCGCCTTCCTGGGCCGGCTGATCGGTCACTTCCTCGACCACGAGACCGGCTACGTGCTGGAGACCTACGACCGCCTGGGCGGTCTGGCGGCGACGATCAACGCACTGGATCGCAAGGACGGCCAGCCGCGCCGCCTGGCGCCGGCGCCGATCAGGCCGCTGACGGGCGTCCAGCAGTTCATCGCCGACTGGAGCCTGGGCGACGCCATCTCGCCCACCGACGCCTGGCGGCCCTGGGGCCGCCGCAAGCGCCTCAAGCGCGAGCTGCGCCGCCTGACGGACGAAGATCAAAGCCCGGCGCTGCCGGACCACCTGCAGGACTGAATCCTTCTCCGCTCAAAACCGGAGAACGCGCGCGGCGTCAGGCGCCTGTGATCTCCAGGTCGATCACCAGCGGCAGGTGGTCCGAGGCGGTCCGCGCCAGAGCGCCGTAGGGCGAGCGCACCCCTACCGTCTCCAGGCCCTTGGTCAGGAAGACGTGGTCGATGCGCATGAACGGGAAGTGGGACGGGAAGGTCGCGGTCGGGGTCCGCCGCCATGACGCGGTCGGCGCCTGGGCGTCGCGCAGGGCGGCCTTCAGCAGGCGATAGGTCGCCGAATAGGGCGTGGCGTTGAAGTCGCCCAGCAGGATGCCCGGGGCCTTCCAGGCTTCGTGGGTGACCCAGCCCTCGCCCAGCAGCGCGGCGGCCTGGCGCTTCTGCTCCTGGGGCACCAGGCCCAGGTGGGTGTTGATGATCTGCACCGGCGTCCCGCCGACCTCGACGGTGATCCAGATGGCGCCGCGCGGCTCCAGGCCAGGAATGCGAGGATACAGCGGCAGGCCGTCGGCCTTGACCTTCTTTTCGGGCAGGGCGGTCAGGATGGCGTCGCCGTAGAGCTCCTCCTCCACCGCCATGGCCGGATGGAAATGCGAGCGCATCTTCAGCAGTTCGGCCAGGCGATGGGCCTGGTCCACGCCCCTGGTGCGGGCCCGGCGGACGTCCAGTTCCTGAAGCGCCACCACGTCGGCGTTCTCCGCAGCGATGACCTCGGCCACACGCTCGACGTCGAGCTTGCGATCCGTGCCCACGCAGCGGTGGACATTGTAGGTCATGAGACGAAGCTTCATCCGTCGAAGAGATCGCCTGAGGGAGCTGGAGGTTCCGCCATGGCGGGCGGGGGATTGCGGCTGAGCAGGAACAGGCAGCTTTCGGCGCGCCAGTTCTCGATGGCCTTGGTCGGGTCGATCTGCCGGGCCGGGCCGTTCCCCGCGAAGGCGGCGCAGGCGTCGATGCGCACGCCCAGGTCTTCGGTTAGGGCCAGGAAGTCGGCCAGGGTGCACAGGTGGATGTTGGGCGTCGCCCACCAGGGCAGGGGCAGGGCCTCGGTCTCGGGCATGCGGCCCCGGTGCAGCAGCGACCAGCGCACGCGCCAATGGCCGAAGTTCGGGAACGACACCACGGCCCGGTCAGCGATCCGCAGCAGCTCGTCCAGCACGTGCCGCGGCCGCCGCGTGGCCTGCAGGGTCTGGGACAGCACCGCATAATCGAAGGTGCGGTCGGGGAAGTGGTCGAGGTCCTGGTCGGCGTCGCCCTGCACCACCGACAGGCCGCGCGACATGCAGGCGGCCACCCCGGCGGCGCTGATCTCCAGCCCCCGGCCGTCGACCTGCTTTTCCCGGGTCAGCAGGTCCAGCAGCACGCCCTCGCCGCAGCCGACGTCCAGCACGCGCGATCCCGGGCGGACGAGGCGCAGGATCTCCTTGAAGTCTTCGCGGATCATCGGGACAGGCCCCGCTCCCGTTCCACCGAGCCGAGGAAGCCCTGCAGCGCCGCGTCCATCACCGGCTCGTCCAGCAGGAAGGCGTCGTGGCCCTTGTCGCTCTCGATCTCGACGAAGGCGGCCCGGCAGCCGGCGGCGGTCAGGGCGCGGACGATGTGGCGGTTCTCGGCAGTCGGGTAGAGCCAGTCGCTGGTGAACGACAGGACGCAGAAGCGCACGTGGCGCGCTCCGGCGAAGGCCTGGGCCAGCACCCCGCCGTGAGCGGCCGCCAGGTCGAAATAGTCCATCGCCCGGGTGATGTAGAGGTAGGAGTTGGCGTCGAAGCGGTCGACGAAGCTGGCCCCCTGGTGGCGCAGATAGCTCTCCACCTGGAAGTCGGCGTCGAAGCCCCACGACAGGCCGTCGCGCTGCAGTTCGCGGCCGAACTTCCGCTGCAGGGCCGGTTCGGACAGATAGGTGATGTGAGCGGCCATCCGCGCCACGGCCAGGCCCTTCTCGGGCCGCGACTTGCCCTCGGCATAGGCGCCCGCCTTCCAGTCGGGATCGGCCATGATCGCCTGGCGGCCCACCTCGTGGAAGGCGATGTTCTGGGCCGAATGGCGCGAGGCCGAGGCGACGATCACCGCGCTGAACAGCTTGTCCGGATAATCGGCCGCCCATTGCTGGACCTGCATGCCCCCCATCGAGCCGCCGACCACGGCCAGCAGGGTGTCCACGCCCAGCGCCTCGACCAGCATCGCCTGGCCGCGCACCATGTCGGCGATGGTGATCACCGGGAAGGTCAGGCCGTAGGCCTTGCCTGTCGCCGGATTGATCGACGCCGGGCCGGTCGAGCCCATGCAGCCGCCGACCACATTGGAGCAGATGATGAAGTGCTTGGCCGGATCGATCGGTCTGCCGGGGCCGACCAGACGGGTCCACCAGCCGGGCTTGCCGCTGATCGGGTGGGTTCCGGCCACGTGCTGGTCGCCGGTCAGGGCGTGGCAGATCAGGATGGCGTTCGTGCCGTCCGCGTTCAGTTCGCCCCAGGTGCGGTAGGCGATCTCCAGGTTTTCCAGCTGGGCGCCGGAGTCGAGCCGCAGGGGCTGATGGGGCGGGAACCGCCAGGTTCCGCCTTCGGTCAGCACAGGTCCGGCGAAGTCGAGTTCAGCCATGCCCGCCTTGGACCGCTTGGCGCCTTCTATGTCAACCGCGCGCTTCCGATGCGCCGCGGTGAAGGCTATGGAGGATCATGGACCGACTGATCCTCATGCGCCACGGTAAGGCCGAGCAACACGCCGCTTCGGGCGGCGATTTCGAGCGCGCCCTGGCGCCGCGCGGCCACAACGACGCGGCCCTGATGGGCAAGGTGCTGGCCAAGGCCGGCCTGTCGCCGGACCTGGCCCTGGTCTCGTCGGCCCGCCGCACCCGCGAGACCTGGGACGCGGCCGCGCCGGCCTTTCCGAAGGCGCGGGCCGCGACCCGCCGCGACCTCTATCACGCCGAAGCCCAGGACGTGCTGGCGGCGATTCGCGAGGAGTCGCCCGACGGCGGAACCGTCATGGTGGTGGGCCACAATCCCGGCCTGCACGAACTGGCTCTGCGCCTGGCCATGGGCGGCCCGGCCGATCCCGCCCGGCTGGCCCAGCTGCGCGGCAAATTCCCCACCGCGACGGTCGCGGTGTTTTCGATCGATCCCGACGGAGCCCCGACCTTGAGCCACCTGTTCTATGCTTCGGAAAACGGCGGGCACGGCGGCGAATGAGCAAGATCTACAAGATCCTTCCGAAGGCCGAGTGGGACGCCGCCCGCGCCGCCGGGACCTTCGCCGGCTCGGCGGTCGACCTGGCCGACGGGTTCATCCATTTCTCCGGCCACGACACCGCCCAGCGGACCGCCGAGCTCTATTTCAAGGACCAGTCCGACCTGATGCTGCTGACCGTCGAGGCCGACGACCTGGGCGAGGCCCTGAAATGGGAGGCCTCGCGCGGCGGGGCCCTGTTTCCACACCTGTTCCGCGATCTGAGGGTGGACGAGGTGGTCGCCGAGCGGGCGCTGGATCTCGACGCCGACGGCGTGCCGGTCCTGGGCGGGCTGACCGCATGAGCCTTCACGACATCGCCGCCCGCGCCCTGCACGTGCTCGACCCCGAGGACGCCCACGGCTGGGCGATCCGCGGCCTGAAGATGGGCCTGGGCCCGCGCCAGTCCGACGTCGACGACCCGATCCTGGCCTGCACCGTCGCCGGCCTGGCGCTGTCCAACTGCGTGGGCCTGGCCGCCGGCTTCGACAAGAACGCCGAGGTCCCGGCCGCCATGTCCCAGGCCGGCTTCGGCTTCGTGGAGTGCGGCACGGTCACCCCTCTGGCCCAGGCCGGCAATCCGCGGCCGCGCCTGTTCCGGTTGACGCAGGACCAGGCGGTGATCAACCGCATGGGCTTCAACAACGAGGGGCTGGAGCCGTTCGCCGCGCGCCTGTCGGCCTTGAAGGCCCGTCGCGGGGCCGGCGGTCGCCAGCCCGTCGTCGGAGCCAATATCGGGGCCAACAAGGACGCGACCGACCGCGTCGCCGACTATGTCGCCGGCTTGACGCGGCTGTGGGGCCTATCGGACTATTTCACCGTCAACATCTCGTCGCCCAACACGCCCGGCCTGCGCGCCCTGCAGACCAAGGCGGCGCTGGAGGAGCTGCTGGGCCGCATCGCCGAGGCGCGCGGCCTGCTGAAGGCGGCCGGGACGACGGACTATCCGATCTTCCTGAAGGTCGCGCCCGACCTGGAGGACGGCGAGGTCGAGGCCATCGTCGAGACCGTCGCGGCCAACGGCCTGAACGGGATCATCGTCAGCAACACCACCATCGCCCGTTCCGCCGACCTGGCCTCGCCCCAAAAGGCCGAGAGCGGCGGCCTGTCGGGCAGGCCGCTGCTGGCCGCCTCGACCGCCATGCTGGCCCGCTTCCACGCGGCCAACGGCGGCCGCCTGGCGCTGATCGGGGCCGGCGGGATCGCCAGCGGCGCCGACGCCCTGGCCAAGATCCGCGCCGGGGCCTGCGCCGTGCAGCTCTATTCGGCCCTGGTCTATGGCGGGCCGGGCCTGGTCCAGCGCATCAAGCGCGAGCTGGCCGCCCGGCTGCGCGCCGAGGGCTTCGCCTCGGTGACCGACGCGGTCGGCGCGGGATGACGCCCGACGCCACCCTGGCCTGGCTGCGCCGGTTCGGGCCGCTGGGCGCCTTGCTGATCCTGCTGGTCGCGGCTCTGGCCAGCGGCCTGGCCGGCAAGCTCAATCTCGAGACCCTGCAGGCCCAGGGCCAAGCCCTGCAGGCCTACGCCGCGGCCAATCCGCTGAAGACGGCGGCGATCTATGTCGTGGTCTACGTGGCCACGGTGTCGGTCTCGCTGCCGGGGGCCCTGATCCTGTCCCTGACCGGCGGCTTCCTGTTCGGGCCGATCGGCGGCGGGGCGGCGGCGGTGACCGGCGCGACCGGCGGCTCGACCGTGGTCTATCTCGTCTGCCGCACGGCCTTCGGCGACTTCCTGCGCCGGAAGCCCGGCGCTCTGCTGAGCCGGGTCGAGGAAGGCTTCAAGGCCGACGCCTTCTCCTACCTGCTGACCCTGCGCCTGATCCCGGCCTTCCCGCTGCTGCTGGTCAATGTGGCCTCGGGCCTGATGAACATTCCGGTGCGCACCTATCTGCTGGCCTCGTTCCTAGGGATGATCCCCAGCTCGTTCGTCTATGCCGGGATCGGCGCGGGCCTGGGCCACATCTTCGCCAGCGGCGAGCCGGTGACCATGCACACCCTGTTCTCGCCGCGCATCTATCTGCCGATCGCGGCGATGGGCGGCCTGGCCCTGTTGCCGCCGCTGTGGCGCTATTGGCGACGCCGACGCGTTGCCGAAGCCCCTGACCTGAAGTAACCCAGACAGATGACCGAGCCGGTCACGCCGTCCGTTCCGGAAAATGCCAGGCCAGGGCGTCGCTTCCCGTGGCCCGGAGGCCTGTCGGCGCGGCTGCTGCTGCTGACCGCCCTGTTCGTGGCCATCGCCGGCGCGGTCATCCTGCCGCCCGCCCTGGCCTATTTCGAGGAGCAGTGGCTGCTGGACCGGGTGCGGGCCGCCGAACTGGCCTCGACCATCGCCGACGCCGATCCCGAGCGCCGGGTCACCGACCGGGTGTCGCAGCAGCTGCTCGACCAGGCCGGGGTGGTGATCGTGGCGCTGGAGGTCGACGGCGCCCGTCGCCTGGTCCTGCCCACCGAGCCGCGGGGCCTGAAGATCAAGCCGCCCTATCTGGTCGACCTGCGCCGCCAGAACCCCGGTTCGTGGCTGGCCGCCCCGTTCTTCACTCTCAAGAGCGCGCCGGGCAGCATGGTGCGGGTGATGGCCGAGCCGCGCTTCCGCCAGGAGGCCGAATTCGTCGAGATCGTGCTGCCCGACGCAAAGCTGAAGGCCGATCTGGTGGCCACCCTGGGCCGCCTGGCCGGGGTGACGATCTTCGTGGCGGCCCTGGCGGGGGGGCTGATCTATCTGTCGCTGAACTTCCTGCTGGTGCGGCCGATGCAGCGCATCACCCAGGCCATGGAGCGGTTCCGCGCCAATCCCGAGGATCCGGCCGCCCGGGTGGTGGTCTCGCGTCGCCGCGACGAGATCGGCCGGGCCGAGCGCGAGCTCGACATGATGCAGTCCGACCTGATCACCGCCCTGCAGGCCAAGGCCCGCCTGGCCGCCCTGGGCGAAGCGGTGGCCAAGATCAATCACGACCTGCGCAACATGCTGACCAGCGCCCAGATGGCCTCCGACCGCCTGGCCGCCCTGGGCGATCCCAAGGTGGCCCAGGCCCTGCCGCGGCTGGAACGCGCCCTCGACCGGGCCATCACCCTGGCCAGCGACGTGATGGCCTACGGCAAATCCAAGGAGCCGGCCCCGGCCCTGCGCACCACGCCGCTGCGCGCCGCCCTCGACATGGCCGCCGAGGACGCCGGCCTGCTGCCGTCCGGCGTCGCCCTGGAGACCGTGATCGACGGTCGCGAGCAGGTGGTCGCCGATCCGGATCAGCTGCATCGCATTCTCACCAACCTGCTGCGCAACGCCCGCGAGGCCATCGAGGGGGCGCCCGACCGTGGCGGCAAGGGCCGGGTGTTCGTCGAGCTGCGCCGCGCCGAGGGCATGAGCATCCTGCGGCTGTCCGACGACGGTCCCGGCGTGCCGGAAAAGGCGCGCAACAACCTTTTCCAGCCGTTCGTGGGCTCGGTGCGACGCGGCGGCACCGGCCTGGGCCTGGCCATCGCCCGCGAACTGGCCCAGGGCCATGGCGGCGACCTAGCCCTGGTCGAGACCGGGCCGGGCGGTTCGGTGTTCGATCTGACGCTGGCGGGCGTCCCGGAACCGCTGCCGGAAGCGCCGCCCGAGCCGGCGAAGCCGAAGGCGAAGTCGAAGCCTTAGGTCGGAGGGGGCGTCCCGTCCCAGCCCGATCCTACAGCCCCTTCGCCACCCCTTCGCGTCGGGGATCGGCTCCGCCCTCCAGCACGCCGCCCGGCCGTACGATCACGCCGTGCAGGCCCGAGGTCTCGTTCTGGCCGGTGCGGACCGCCACGCCTCGGGCCTGCAGGGCCGCCGTCATCGCCGGTCCGAACTTCTCGACGTCGGCCGAGAAGCTGTCGCCGCGCGCCACCAGGTTGGGCAGGCTGATCGCCTGCTGCATGGTCAGGCCCCAGTCGAACACCCCGACCATGGCCTTGAGATTGTAGGACAGGATCGCCGAGCCGCCCGGCGAGCCCACGGCGGCCAGGAACTTGCCGTCCTTGTCCAGCACCACGATCGGGACCATCGACGAGCGCGGCCGCTTGCCGCCGGCCACGGCGTTGGCGCCCGGCGCGCCGTCGCCGTCATGCGGATCGAAGTTGAAGTCGGTCAGCTGGTTGTTGAGGAAGAACCCCCCGACCATCCGGCCCGAGCCGAACACGCTTTCGACCGTGGTGGTCATCGACACCACGTTGCCCATCGGATCGACGATGACCATGTGGGTGGTGCCGGCCGGCTCCTGGGTGCTATCGGGGCCGATGACCGGCGCGCCTTTCGGCAGGCCGAAGCTCGGGGCCGGACCGGCGGTCTCGCCGATCAGCTTGGCCCGCTCGGCGACATAGGCCGGGTCCAGCAGGCCTTCGATCGGCACCTTCACGAACGACGGATCGCCGACATAGCGGTCGCGGTCGGCGTACATGACGCGTTCGGCCTGCGCCAGCTGGGTCCAGGCCACGGGATCGGTCGGCCCGCGCTGGGCGATGTCGGTGTGCTCCAGCATCATCAGGGCCTGAAGCACCGACACGCCGCTCGAAGACGGATTGGGCACGCAGACGGTGTAGACCTTCCACGGCCGGCACAGGGCGTCGGCCGAGCGCGGCCTGTAGGCCTTCAGGTCCGCCAGGGTCATGCTGGAGGCCAGGTCGCCTTGGTGCAGGCGGTCGACGATCTTCTGGGCCAGCGGCCCCTCGTAGAGCGCGCTGGGCCCCTTGGCGGCCAGGGCGCGCAGGGTGGCGGCGTAGGCGGGGTTCTTCAGGGTGTCGCCGGCCTGGTAGCGCTGGCCGTTCGGCTTGGTGAAATAGGCGATCACGTCCGGCGCGGCGTTTTGCGGCACGCGGGGGCTGTTGATCATGCCGGCCAGGCGCGGGCTGACGGTGAAGCCGCGGTCGGCCAGGCCCTCGGCGTCTTTGAACAATGTGCCCCAGGCGGCCTTGCCGTGCTCCTTCTGGGCCTGGGCCAGCATGCCCACCGCGCCCGGCACGCCCGTCGAGCGACCCGAAAGGACTGCGGTCACGAAGTTCAGCGGCTTGCCGTCCGGACCCATGAACAGCTGCGGCGTGGCCGCCAAGGGGGCCTTTTCGCGGCCGTCATAGGCGGTGACCTTGCCGGTCCTGGCGTCGTAGAACACCAGGAACGCGCCGCCGCCCAGGCCCGAACTCTGCGGCTCGACCAGGCCCAGCACCGCCTGCACCGCCACCGCTGCGTCCACCGCCGTGCCGCCGTCGCGCAACACCCTCAGGCCGGCCTCCACCGCCAGCGGATTGGCCGCCGCCACCATGCCGCTCGGCTTGTAGGCGGGCGCCGCGGCCGTCGCTTGGACTGGGGCTGGCGGCCCGGCCTCGGCCGAAAGGGGCGCGCAGCCGGCGATCAGAGTGGCGAGCAGGGGGGCGATCAGACGCATGGCGAACTTTCTCGAAGACCCCGGCCACGGAAACGAGGAGCGCGCCGTTGCGATCCCCGCGCGGCCAAGGTCGTTCCCCTCAAGAAGGGAGCGCAGCCTTGCGGGTCAAGGCTTGGGAGGCCTTCTCCACAAACTTCGCGCATTCTGCATCAAAAGGCGCTTGCGTCCCCGGATCGTCCGGGCTATCTCCCCCGCCTCGCCGAAAGGCAGTGCGCGCCCGTAGCTCAGCTGGATAGAGCATCAGACTACGAATCTGAGGGTCGGACGTTCGAATCGTTCCGGGCGCGCCATTTCGGTTTGAAACTGCGAACTTCCAGAATCGCTGTGTTTTCGCCCGTTGAGGCGACCAGGGTTCGAAGCAAGTCAGTTCGATTTCCCATAATCTGGATCTCTTTCGTCGAGAGCACCTCGATGCGCTGAGCCACGGCGCGGACGCCGTCCTCGGCGCGAAGGCGCGCTTCGGCGGCCTGGGCGAAGGTTTGCAGCTTCTCGGGCGTGAGGCTTGGCCCCAGGCGTTCAATGGCCGCCTCGGCCCTGTCAGCGTCCGCACGGGCCTCGTCCCGCATGGAGGCCAGTTCCTTCATGCGATCCTTGAAATCTTGGTCGGCGGTATCGGTCACACCGTCCTCGATCGCCGGGTAAAGCCGCGAGAGCTTGGCGGCGGCGGTGGCCGCCCGTTGACGAAGCTCGGTGATGTGAGCGTGGCGGCGATCGATCCACTCGGCCCGGCGGTCGAGCACGTTCCCCAGCAGCACCTCCAAGCGCTCGCTATGGAGTCCGTTGCGCGCGGCCATCTGCAAGGCCTGGGCGGATGGGCCAGATCACTTCAGGTCCGATCCGGTCCACTTGGCCTCGGGACTGGGCGTTAGGGCGCGCCGCTCAGTTCGGCGACCACGTCATAGGCGTCGCCCCGATAGTAGGATTGGGAGAACTCCGCCGCGCGACCGTCCGACAGGAAACCGCGTCGCTCGATCAGCAGGCCGGCGTCTCGCGGCGACACGGCCAGAGCCTCGGCCTGGCTCTTGGTGAACACGATCGCGCGCAGGCGCTGCAAGGCCCGCACCGGACGATAGCCGGCCTTTTCGAGCGCTTCGTAGAGCGAGTCGCCCACCGCCTCGAGCGAGGGCAGGCAATAGGCTGGAACCGTCGCGTACTCCAACGCCATGGGCGCGTCGTCGGCGTAGCGGACGCGATGAAAGCGGTAGACGGCCGCGCCAGGAGAAAGCCCGAGCGAGAGGGATTCCTCGGGGGTCACGGCGCCGAGCGATCGATTGACCCACACGCTGTGGGGGCGCCGGCCGCGCGAAAGCATGTCTTCGGAAAACGACGACAGTTTCGAAAAGCTTTTCTCGACCCGGCTGGCCACGAAGGTGCCCGCGCCGCGGCGGCGGCTCAGAAGCCCCTCGTCGACCAGGCCGCTTAAGGCCTTGCGCACCGTAATGCGGGACACCGCATACTCCTCGGCCAGCTCCCGTTCGGGCGGAATGGCCGCATCCTGCGACAGGACGCGGCTCTGGATGGCGCTCCTGAGCACGCGCTGCAGTTGCATGTAGAGCGGCAAGGCGTCATCGGCTTCGAGCCGGCCCACGCGGTCTGAGAAGGACATCGGACTACTCGACGATTTCATGAAGATGCGCCCTTTGTCCCGATACGGTCCGGCGGGCGCGCCATGGGCCGGTCGCCAGGCTTGGCGGCCCGCCGCGCCAAGGTCGCCCAGGCGGGGTCGGAGAGTCCGCCAAAAGACCTCCATATGAGGTGGATAGGACCACCTGCGGTCCAGGCTTTATTTCATTAAATTTCCTGAATTTATGTATGAATCGTTTCGACGCGTGTGCTGCCCCCGCGTGACAATCAAGGGTGGCCGCCTTTCGCGATGCCCATAAACCTAAGATATATTTATCTTTTTTCATTACCCCAGGGAGCCTCCAGGAATCGCGGCGTCGGCGGAGCCCGAGCAGTTGGGTGACAATTCTACACGCCGGAAAAAATTTATATATGAAATTTGATTTATTAATTGACGACAAAGCGAGCCCGGCCCTAGGGTCAAATCCGCATCAGGTATCTCAATGGTTCTAGATTGGTATCTAGGGGCCTTCGGGAGCTTCGAGCGGCTGTCGTGGCGACGGTCTGGCGAGGGAGGGGCTTCGGCGCCCCAAGGGGAGGGGACTCAACAAATGAGCCTCAAAGCACATATTCTGCTGACGACCGCTCTGGCGGGCGTGTTCATGGCTGGCGCGGCGTCGGCCCAGACGACCAGCAGCGCGACGACCGTCGACGAAGTCGTCGTCACCGGCATTCGCGAGAGCCTGAAGAAATCCATCCAGCTCAAGCGTGAAACCAACGCCATCGTCGAAGTGATCACGGCCGAGGCCGTCGGCAAGTTCCCCGACACCAACGTCGCCGAGTCGCTGTCGCGTCTCCCCGGCGTCACGGTCGATCACCAGTTCGGCCAAGGCGAGCAGGTTTCCATCGCCGGCACCGAGCCGTCGCTGAACCGCATCTATGTCGATGGCCACGCCATCGCCTCGGCCGACTGGGGCGGCAACCCGTCGGACCGTTCGAGCCGGACCTTCAACTATTCGCTGCTGTCGCCGGACATCATCGGCCGCGCGGAACTCTACAAGACGCCGGAAGCCCGCCTCGACGAAGGCAGCCTGGGCGCCACCGTCATCATCCGCACGCGCAAGCCGCTGGACCTGGATCCCAACACCCTGAGCCTGTCGGGCGGCTACGCCTATAACGACCGCTCGGAAAAGGGCAACGGCAAGCTCTCCGGCCTCTACAGCTGGCGGAACGAGTCGGGCACCTTCGGCATCCTCGGCGCCGTGACCTATGACCGGGAAAACCTCAGCCGGGCCGGCGTGGCCGTCTATGGCTACGGTTCGGGCGGCGATTTCCTCAACAAGGACGCCAACGGCAACATCACCGGCATGAAGTCGGCCAGCGCCACCATCAACGGCGCGGCTCCCACCACGGCCAGCATGGCGGCGCTCAACGCCGCCCGCTATCCGGCTTTCCTGGCTCACGAATACTTCCAACAGGTCCGCAAGCGCGTCGGCCTGTCCGGCGCGATCCAATGGAAGCCGGTCGACAGCGTCGAGCTGACCCTGACCGGCCTTTCGATCCGCGGCCAGTACAACAACCTCAGCCAGTCGGAATTCAGCTACGACGTCCGGGGCGATCGTCTCCAGAACGCCACCGTGGCCGACGGCCTGGTCACGGCCGCCAGCTATGGCGCAGGGACCGGCGGTTCATGGAACGGCGAACTCGACACCAACTACCGCAAGACCCAGGTCAAGAACGACAGCATCAACCTGGCCGGCAAGTGGACGGGCGACCTGTGGACCGTGTCGGGCAACACCGGCTACACCAAGGCCAGCGGCGGCAAGAACCCGGAATACTTGCTGAGCTTCCGCACGCTGCAGGGCTTCTCCTACGGCTTCGACGGCAAGAACACTGTCCTGAACTGGGCCAACCCGGGCACGGACGCGACCCAGTGGGTGGGCACCGCCCCGGCCGAGAACAGCCTGCGGGATGATCCGCGCGTGCTCGCCGCCAACGGCGGGCAACCGTTCAACGGCGCCCAGATCGGCGGCGTCACCTATGCCGAAAAGACCATCGACGAAGAGAAGTACGGCCAGGTCGACTTCACGCGCGACCTGTCGTTCGGTCCGTTCACCAAGCTGCTGTTCGGCGCCAAGTACAGCGACCACGACAACAGCCAGACCACGATGGGCGGCGCGACCTTCACCAATCGCGCCTTCACCCTGGCCGACCTGGGCTCGTTCTCGACGCCGGACGGCCTGTTCGACGGCCTGAACACCACCGGCAACGGCGTACCGTTCGCCACCCTGTCCAAGGAAACGGTGATCAAGACCCTGGCCTCGGTCCCCGGCCAGACGATCAACGTCAACTGGGGCCTGGACACCGGTTCGTTCTTCCAGGTGAACGAGAAGAACACCGCCGCCTACGTCCAGGGCGACTTCAAGGGCGAGAAGTATCGCGGCAATATCGGCGGCCGTCTGGTCAAGACCGAGGACACCTCGACCTTCTACCTCACCGAAACCACGTCGGGGGCGACGACCACCAACCTGACGACGGTCAAGAACAGCAACACCAAGTTCCTGCCCGCCTTCAACTTCGCCTATGACGCCGGTGACACCGTGGTGCTGCGCGCCGCCGCCGCCAAGGTCATCGCCCGGGCTCGCTATTCGGACCTGGCCGGCGCCTTCAGCCGCGACGACGTCCGCCTGACGGCCGGCGGCGGCAACCCCGACCTGAAGCCCTACGAGGCGACCAATTTCGGCCTATCGGCCGAATGGTACTTCGCCCCGGGCGGCCTGTTGTCGGGCGAGGTCTTCTATCGCGACATCACCAACTATGTCGGCAACGAGACGTCGCGGCAGCAACTGGCCGACTCGACCGGCCAGGTCCGGACCTACGACGTCTCCACGCCGGTGAACGGCGGCAAGGCCAAGGTCACGGGCTTCGCGCTCTCCTACCAGGCAGACCTGGGCTACGGCTTCGGCATCCAGTCGAACTACACCTTCACCTCGTCCGAGACCGGCAATGGCCTCGGCATTCCCTTCCTGTCGCGCGACACCATCAACCTGGTGCCGTACTACGAGCATGGCCCCTGGCAGGCTCGCCTCAGCTACAACTACCGTTCCAAGTACTTCAACCGGTTCGGTCGTCTTCAATCGGCTGACTACAGCGACGCCTATACCCAGCTGGACTTCCAGGGCGCTTACAAGTTCAACGACCGCATGACCTTGACCTTGAACGCGTCGAACCTCCTGGACGAAACCTACTTCCAATACAGCTCGGTCAAGAGCGCGCCCACCGCGCTCTACAAGAACGGCCGCGTGGTCTCCCTGAACTTCAGCTACAAGATGTAGCTCTACTTTCTCCCCGACTGGGCTGCCGCCGCGACTGCAAGGCGGCGGCAGCCCTCCTTTTTTGGGGAAAGTGGAAATTCCGACGTCGTCGACGTCGGGAGAACGACTATTTCAGGCGAGTGCGGACCTGGGCGGAAGCCCAGGCTTTTGACTATCGGCCTCCAAGGCCGAAGCGGCGGGAGCGGGGATGAGGAAGATCGGCAAGTTTCTGCGCCTCCTGATCTTCGCCTTGACCCTGGGCGGCCATGCCGCCACCGCCGCCACGCGGCTCGATCTCAACGGCGACTGGCGCTTCCGACCCGACCCGAACGGGGAGGGGATGTCCGCCGGCTGGCGCGCCGCGCCGCCCGAGGGCGCCAGGGCGGTCACCGTGCCCCATACCTGGAATCTGGGCCAGGACCAGGCGTTCGACGGCGTCGGCTGGTACTTCAAGAGCGTCGTCCTGCCCGAAGGCCTGGCGGGCCGGCATGTCGAGCTCAATTTCGGCGGCACGTTCTACAAGAGCCGGGTGTTCGTGAACGGCGTCGAGGCCGGCGGCCACGAGGGCGGCTTCACGGCCTATCACCTGGACGTCAGCAAGCTGGTCCGGCCCGGCGAAAACCGGATCGCGGTGGCCATCGACAACCGGCCGGGCTTCGCCACCATCCCCGGCTACGCCATGCGGCTGCAGGCGTCGGGCAACGTCTGGTATGACTGGTGGCGCAACGGCGGGATCCTGCGCGACGTCTGGCTGAGCGTCGCCGACAAGGGATTGATCCGCCAGCAGACGATCACCCAGAGTTTGTCGGCCGACCGTGCGACCGCGGTGACCCGGGTGCGGGTCGAGAACCTCGACGCGGCGCCGCGCGCCTATCGCCTGACGACTGCGATCGAGGATCCCGACGGCCGCGTCGTGGCCCGCGCCGACCAGACCGTGCGCGTAGCGGCGGGCGGCGCGGCCGAACCGTCGCTGAGCGTCGAGGTCCAGCGGCCCCAGCTGTGGAACGTCGGCGCGGCCAGGCTCTATCGCCTGTCGACGCAGTTGTGCGACGAAGACGGACGGCTGCTCGACGAGCGCACCGACACGGTCGGTTTCCGCAAGATCGAGATCAAGGGCCGCCGGCTCTATGTGAACGGCCAGGCGGTGCGCCTGACCGGCATGACCCGTCACCAGGATTCGCCTTGGGAGGGCCAGGCCGAGAGCGTCGGCACCATCCGCCAGGACTGGAACGACCTGGCGGCGCTGCACGTCACCCTGACCCGGCCGGTGCACTACCCGCAGCCGCAGGCCGTGCTGGACGAAGCCGACCGCCAGGGCGTGCTGCTGATCCCGGAGATCCCGATCTGGCAGATGACCGAGGCGCAACTGGCCGATCCGCGTCTTCTGCCCTTGGCCAAGCGCCAGATTGGCGAGATGATCGCCGAGGCCGGCAACCATCCCAGCGTCCTGGCCTGGAGCGTGATGAACGAGAGCGACGCCTCCAAGCCCGGCGGCCTGGCGTTCTTCCGGGCGATGAAGGCGCACATCAACGCCCTGGATCCCGGCCGCTTCGTGACCTTCGCCGACTCCGACGTGTCGATCGCCCCGTGGAAGCCGGCCCAGGCGCTGCGCGAGGCCGACTTCATCATGGCCAACGCCTATTTCGGCACCTGGAGCGGCGGCGCCGAGTCCGTGGAGCCGTGGCTGGACTTCTTCGACAAGACCTATCCCGACAAGATGCTGGTGATCTCGGAGTTCGGCTGGCCGGGCCCGTTCTCGACCGATCCCAAGGCCGCCGACATCGCGCGGGTCGAGAACCTGCTGGGCCAGATGGCGGCGTTCGAGAAGCGGCCCTTCGTGGGCGGCGCGATCTTCTGGACCTATCAGGACTACCACTCCAACCGGAACCTCTACGCCGGGTCGGTGGACGGTTATGTCGATCACGGCGTCGTCGACGAGAACCGCCAGCGCAAGCCGTCCTACGCGGCCTGGGAGCAGCGCAACCGCGCGATCGACGTCTCGGTGGCCTGGACGGTGGGCGAGGGCGGCCTCAGGGGCTTCACCGCCAAGGTCGCGCCGCGCGCGGCCGGCGCCCTGCCGTCCTATCCGTTGATCGGCCAGCGTGTCCGCTGGAAGGCGCTGGACCAGAACGGAGCGGTGATCGCCGAAAGTCCGGCCACTGAACTTGATCTCTCGGCCCCGGCGGTCGTCACGGGCGGTTGGAACAGGCCGGTCGACGGCATCGTTCGCCTGACCTTCGACGTGTTGACCCCGACCGGCGTCCGCTCGGGCGGGCAGGCGGCGGAATATCGACCCTTCAAGCTGGGCTCGGCGCCGTTCCCGCCCGATCCCGCGCAGCTCTCCAGCAATCCGGCGGTGCGTTGATGTCCAAGACCGATCTGAACAGCCTCGACCGCCGCGCCTTCCTGGCCGTGGCCGCGGCCGGCGCCACGGCGGTCGTCGCCACGCCCGGTTCGGCCGCCGAGCCGACGGTCTCGCCGACCGCGCCGACGGCGGAGATCCTGAGCCCGGAAAAGATCGACCAGGCCTGGCGGCGGGCGGCGGCCAAGTTCGACGCGCCGCGCGCCGCGGTGCTCAAGCGGGCCCGCGTCATGACGGAGCATGGCCCGTTCCGCGCCGACTGGCCGTCGCTGAAGACCTATGAGCCGCCGCTCTGGTATCAGGACGCCAAGTTCGGGATCTTCATCCACTGGGGCGTCTACTCGGTGCCAGCCTTCGGCGGCGAGTGGTACTCGCGGCTGATGTACCAGCAGGGCTCGAAGGAATACGAGCACCACCGGGCGACCTATGGACCGCAGGACCGCTTCGGCTACAAGGACTTCATCCCGCAGTTCACCGCCAAGGCCTACGACCCGGCGGGCTGGGCCAAGCTCTTCAAAGAGGCCGGCGCCCGCTATGTCGTGCCGGTGGCCGAGCACCACGACGGCTATGCTATGTACGACAGCCGCCTGTCGGACTGGACGGCGGTCAAGACCGGGCCCAAGCGCGACCTGATCGGCGCCTTCGCCAAGGCGGCCCGGGCAGAAGGCCTGCATTTCGGCCTCTCCAGCCACCGCGCCGAGCACGACTGGTTCTTCGACGAGGGCCGCAAGATCCCGTCGGACGTCAACGATCCGCGCTATCTGGAGCTCTACGGTCCGGCCCAGCTGCGTCTGTCGGGCAAGGACGACGCCGACCTGTTCGGCGATTTCACCGCCGTCTCCCAGGCCTGGGTCGACGATTGGCTGGCGCGCACCGCCGAGCTGGTCGAGCTCTATGATCCCGAGCTGATCTATTTCGACTGGTGGATCGGCAAGGCCGAGTTCCGCGCCGCCCTGCCAGCCATGCTGGCCCAGTACTACAACACCAAGGCCGCCCAGGGCCGCCAGGGCGTGGTCAACTACAAGCTGGGCTCCATGCCCGTCGGAGCCGGGGTGCTGGACATCGAGCGCGGCCAGGCGCCGGGCATCCAGCCGACCGCGTGGCAGACCTGCACCTCGATCAGCGACAAGGCCTGGGGCTTCATCGAGAACGACACCTACAAGAGCGCCGGCCAGCTGATCCACCTGCTGGTCGACGTGGTCTCAAAGAACGGCAACCTGCTGCTCAATGTCGGGCCGCACGCCGACGGCAGCATCCCGCCGGCCGCCCGCGACACCCTGCTGGCCATGGGCCAGTGGCTGACCCTGAACGGCGAGGCGATCTACGGCTCGCGGCCCTGGCGGGTGTTCGGCGAGGGGCCGACTGAGATCGCCGACGGTTCGTTCCAGGAAACCAAGACCAAGCCCTACACGGCCAAGGACTTCCGCTTCACCACCCGGGAGGGCCGGCTCTACGTCCTGCAGCTGAACGCGCCGGAAGGCGACGAAGCCCTGATCGCTTCGATCAAGCCGACGGACCAGGTCCGCGCCGTCACCGCGCTCAGCACCGGCCGGCCCGTGGCCTTCAGCCAGACGGCCGAGGGGCTGCGGCTGGCGGTCGGCGGACAGCCCGCCGGACACGCCGCCTATGTCTACCGTATCGACCTCGCTTAAGTGAAAGGGCCATCATGCGCCGCATCCTGACCCGCGCGTTTCTCGCCGCCGCTTTCGGTCTCGCCCTTGCGGGCGGGGCCCAGGCCCAAGCCAAGCCCGCCCAGCCCGTCGCGCTGTTCTACCTGATGGAGACGCCCAAATCGACGCGCTCCTTCGAGCAGCACATCGACAAGATCGGCCTGCTGGTCCCCACCTGGTACGGAGTGTCCAAGGACGGCCTGGTCACCGGCGCGCCCAATCCGGGGATCCTGGCCAAGGCCAAGGCGGCCCGCCTGCCGGTGATGCCGATCATCTCGCTGACCGACCGCGCCGGCCTGCACCAGCTGATGCAAAGCGAGCCGGCCAAGAAGGCCATGGCCGACGCCCTGGTCCGCGAGGCGAAGGCCAACGGTTATGTCGGCTTTCACTTCGACTTCGAGAACATCAGCTATCTGGACCGCGACGCCTTCACCCTGATGGCCAAGCAGACCGCCGACGCCCTGCACGCCAACGGCTTCACCATGGGCGTCGCCGTCGTGCCCAACGCGCCCGGCCATCCTGGCAAGGGCGCCTATTCCAAGTGGATGTGGGAGTACTGGCGCGGCGCCTACGACATCGAGGCCCTGGGCAAGATCGCCGACGAGGTCAGCCTGATGACCTACGACCAGCACACCCGCTGGACCCCGCCGGGTCCGGTCGGCGGCATGCCGTGGGTGATGGAGAACCTCGACTACGCGCTGAAGGTCATCCCGCGCGAGAAAATCTCGCTGGGCATCCCGCTCTACGGTTACCGCTGGTTCGCCGACAATCCGGTGCGGGCCGACGGGACCGAGGCGGTCAACATCAACGGCGTCTATTTCGACGGCGACGAGTCCATCCCCATGGCCCGCGAGTACGGCGTCAAGGTCCAGTGGGACGACGTCCAGAAGGAGAGCTGGTACGTGCTCTATCGCGACCAGATGAACGAGTGGGTGTCGATGCCCGACGCCCGCAGCTTCAAGGCCCGCTACGATGTCGTCAAGCAACAGGGCCTGGGCGGGTTCAGCGCCTGGGTGCTGGGGTCCGAGGATCCCGCGATCTGGGACGTCCTGCCCGTCGTCAAGCGCTAAGGATTGCCGATGCGACCCGCTCACCGTTTCGCGACCGCCAGCCTGGCGGCTCTTTCCCTGGCCCTGGCGGCCGGCACGGCCCTGGCCGCCGCGTCGCCGGCGCCGATCATTCCGGTCCCGGCCGAGCTGACCCCCGGCAAGGGCGCGCTGGTCGTCCGCTCGGGGGCGGTGATCTCGGCTCCGGCCGGCGATGTCGCCGCCCTGTCGGCCGCCCGCCTGCTGGCCGGCCAGGTCAAGCAGACCCGGGGCCTGGACCTCGTGGCGCAAGAGGGCGGGGCGGGGGCGATCGTCCTGGTTCGCGACCCGTCGGTGAGCGCGGCCGAGGGCTACGTGCTGACCGTGACGCCGAAGGGCGCGCGCATCGCCGCCAAGGATGACGCTGGCCTGCTGTATGGCGCCATGACCCTGGCCCAACTGCTCAGCCCGGACGCGGCGTTCGGCCGGCCGGTCAAGGTTCCGGCCCTGACCGTCCGCGACCAGCCGCGCTTCGCCTGGCGCGGGATCATGGTCGACGTCGCCCGCCACTTCCAGCCGGCGGAGTCGCTGAAGCCGCTGATCGACGCCATGGCGGCGCACAAGATGAATGTGCTGCACCTGCACCTGACCGACGACCAGGGCTGGCGGGTGGAGATCAAGCGCTATCCGAAGCTGACCGAAATCGGCGCCTGGCGCACCCCGCCGACGGCGGGCGAGGCGCCCTCGGGCCAGCCCTATGGCGGCTTCTACACCCAGGACCAGATCCGCGACCTGGTCGCCTATGCCCGCGAGCGGTCGGTGACCATCGTGCCGGAGATCGACCTGCCGGGCCATGCCCAGGCCGCCGTCGCCGCCTATCCCGAGATCGGCGTGTTCGGCGACCGGCCGCCCGTCGCCGTCGACTGGGGCGTCAACCCGTACCTGTTCAATGTCGACCAGCCCAGCCTGACCTTCATCGAGGGCGTGCTGGACGAGGTGATGGACCTGTTCCCCTCGACCTACATTCATGTCGGCGGCGACGAGGCGATCAAGGACCAGTGGCAAAGCTCGCCCGCCATCCAGGCCCGCATGCGCGAGCTGGGCCTGAAGAACGAGCACGAGATGCAGAGCTGGTTCATTGAGCATCTGGGCCAGTACCTGGCGTCGCACGGTCGCCGGCTGATCGGCTGGGACGAGATCCTCGAAGGCGGCCTGCCGGCCTCGGCCTCGGTGATGTCGTGGCGGGGCGAGCAAGGGGCGATCGACGCCGCCAACGCCGGTCACGACGTCGTGCTGTCACCGGCTCCGATCCTCTATCTGGACAGCCTGCAGAGCGACCGCGCCGACGAGCCGCCGGGCCGGCTGTCGATCATGACCCTGAAGGACGTCTACGGCTACGAGCCGATGCCCAAGGGCATCGCGGCCGACAAGGCCGGCCACGTGCTGGGCGCCCAGGCCAACGCCTGGACCGAATATCTGGTGACGCCCGCCCAGGTGCGCCACGCCATCTTCCCGCGCCTGGACGCCGTCTCGGAAATCACCTGGTCGCCGAAGAACCGGCGCGACTGGACGGGGTTCCTCGACCGCCTGGACGTCCAGCGCCTGCGCTACGCTCGCCAGGGGATCAACGCCGCCGACGGGGCCTTCGCGGTGAATTTCGCCCTGGACGGCGGCCGCGGCGCGACGCTGCGGTCAGGTCAGGCGACCCTGGCCCTGTCGACCCAGTCCGGCTTCGGCCAGATCCGCTACACTCTGGACGGCAAGACGCCGACGGCGCGTTCGCCGCTCTACGCCAAGCCGCTCAAGGTTCCGGTGGGGACCACGGTCCGCGCCGCGGCCTTCGCCGCCGACGGCCGACCGACGGCGGAGCCGCGCGCCTACGACCTCGGCCGGACCGCCCTGCTGACCCGCGGCAACACCGAGCTGACCGCCTGTCCGAAGGGAGCGCTGGGCCTGCGCGTGCCGCTGACCTCCGAGGCCCAGGCCGATGCGCCGGCCTTCAACGTCAACCTGTTCGACACCTGCGCGATGTACCCCGCCGCGCCGCTCGACCTGGCCGGCGGGTTCGAGGTCAAGGTCGTGCGCGTGCCGCGCCACTACGGCCTGGCCGCCGACACCGACAAGGTTCGCTGGCACTACAACGCCACGCGGTTCGGCGAACTGGTGGTCCGCGCGGGCGGCTGCGAGGGGCCGGTGACGGCGACCTTCCCGTTGCCCGATCCGGCTACGGCCGACAACCGGCTGAAGTTCAAGGGCGCCTTGCCGCAGGGCGCGGGCGATTCCGATCTGTGCCTGTTGTTCACCGCGCCGCTGTCCGGGCCCTTCTACGCCGTCGAGGCCCTGACCCTGACGCCCCGTTCCTCCAACTGACCCAGGTTAGGCGAGACGTGACCATGCTTCGATCCGCGCTGTTTTCCGCCTTCGCCCTGGCCGCCATGGGCTCCACCGCCCTGGCCGGACAGGTCGAGACCCGGAGCCTCGACCAGGGCTGGACCTTCCGGCTCGACCCGGCCGACGCCGCGGCCAAGACCCACGCGGCCGAGGCGGCGCAATGGCGTCCGGCCACCGTCCCGGGCACGGTGCAGACCGACCTGCTGGCCGCCGGCCGGATCCCCGATCCGTTCGTCGGGACCAACGAGGCGCAGCTGCAGTGGATTGGCCTGGCCGACTGGCAGTACCAGCGCACCCTGGACGCCGATGCGGCCCTGCTGGCCCGCGACCATGTCGACCTGGTCTTCGACGGGCTGGACACCTTCGCCGAGGTGTTCGTCAACGGCGTCAAGCTGCTGTCGGCCGACAACCAGCACCGCCGCTGGCGCGTGCCGGTCAAGTCGATCCTGAAGCCGGGCGCCAACCTGATCACCATCGACTTCAAGTCGCCGATCAAGAAGCTGCAGCCGGACCTGCTCAAGCAGCCCTACGTGCTGCCCGGCGCCTACGACTCCGCATTCGGCGACGAGCCGCCCGCCAAGCACACCTCCACCTATGTGCGCAAATCGCCCTACCACTATGGCTGGGACTGGGGTCCGCGCTACGTCACCGAAGGCATCTGGCGCGAGGTGCGGCTGGAGGCCTGGGACGAGGCCCGGATCGACGGTTTCCGCATCCGCCAGGACCAGGTGACGGCCGATCACGCCCGGCTGTCCGCCGAGTTCGAGATCGAATCCGACGCGACGCGCACGGTCGAACTGGCCGTCACCCCCACCGCGCCCGACGGCGCCGCCCTGCCGGTGGTCCGCCAGACGGTGACCCTGGCGCCTGGCCTGAACCGCGTTTCCGTGCCCGTGCCGATCGCCGCGCCCAGGCTGTGGTGGCCAGTGGGCTATGGCCGCCAGGATCTCTATCGCTTCGACGCCTCGCTCGCCCTGGACGGGGCGGTCCTGGCCAAGGTCGAGCGCCGCTCGGGCCTGCGCACGGTCGAGCTGCGCCGCGAGGCCGACGCCTGGGGCAAGAGCATGGGCTTCGTGATCAACGGCGTGCCGGTGTTCGCCAAGGGCGCCAACCTGATCCCGTTCGACAGCTTCTCGCCGCGGGTCAGTGACGAAAAGATGCGGGAGATCCTGACCTCGGCCCGCGACGCCAACATGAACATGCTGCGCATGTGGGGCGGGGGCCACTACCAGAGCGACGCCTTCTACGCGATGGCCGACGAACTGGGCCTGATGATCTGGCAGGACTTCATGTTCGGCGGCGCCATTCCGCCCTACGACGTGGCGTTCCGCGAAAACACCCGGGTCGAGGCCGTCGAGCAGGTCAAGCGCCTGGGCGACCATCCCAGCATCGTGCTGTGGAGCGGCAACAACGAGGTGCAGGCCGGCTGGGAGACCTGGGGCGACCGGATCAAGTTCAAGACCTCGATCCCGACCGAGGAACGCGAGCGCATCGTCATCGGCATGACCACCCTGTTCGGTCAGGTGTTGCGCGGCGCGGTCGCCGAGAATGACCCTGACACGCCCTATTGGGCCGGCTCGCCCACCACCGACTATGACGGCGCCGCCGACCAGCTGACAGACGGCGATCGCCACTATTGGGACGTCTGGGGCGGCTCAAAACCGGTCGAGGAGTACCTGCACGTCACCCCGCGCTTCATGTCGGAATACGGTCTGCAGTCGCAGCCGGAGATGCGGACGCTCAGGACGATCGCCAAGCCGCAGGACATGTCGGTCAACTCCACCGTCATGCGGGCCCACCAGAAGTACGCCAAGGGCGAGGGCAACGAGCGGATCCTGTTCTACATCCGCCGCAACTACGGCGAGCCGAAGACCTTCGAGGACTTCGTCTATCTGAGCCAGGTGATGCAGGCCGAGGGCATCGAGCTGGCGGCGCTGCACCACCGGTCCTCGCGACCCCAGACCATGGGCTCGATGTACTGGCAGCTCAACGATGTCTGGCCGGGCGCCTCGTGGTCCAGCGTCGACTATTACGGCCGCTGGAAGGCGCTGCAGTATCACGCCCGCCGCTTCTATGCCCCGGTCGCCCTGGCGGCCGTGCACGACAAGGGCGCGACGACGATCACCCTGCTCTCCGACCGCACCGCCCCCGCGCCGGTCCGCTGGCGGGTGCGGGTGATGGACGTCGACGGCAAGGTGCTGTCCGACAGCACCTCGGATGCGGAGCTCAAGCCTCTGGCGGGGACGCGGGTCGCCGACCTGCCGGACGCGACCTTGTTCAAGGGCGCCGATCCGGCCCGGACCTTCGCGGTGGTGGAGCTGATCGAGGACGGCAAGACGATCTCGCGCAACGTCGTCACACAGGTTCCCGCCAAGGCCATGGCCTTGCCCGATCCGGGTCTCCAGGCCACATGGTCGAAGACGGCGGACGGCTACGCCGTGACCGTCAAGGCCGCCAAGCTGGCCCGGGCGGTCTGGCTGGGCTTCGGCGACCTGGACGCCGCCCTGTCGGACAACGCCTTCGACCTGCCGCCGGGCGAGGCCGTCACCGTCCAGGTGAAATCCAAGGCCTCGCTGGCCCAGCTGAAGCGGGCCCTGACCCTGCGCAGCCTCTACGGCGCCACCAAGCCCGTGACGCCCTAGGAGTCGATGATGGTTCGACCTCACGCCCTGGCCGCGTCGCTGCTGTTGTTCGCCACCGCCGCCCAGGCCGCCGAGACCCCGGCGGCCCTGGTCTCGCGCCTGAGCCTCGAGGAGAAGGCCGCCCAACTGCAGAGCGCCGCGCCGCCGATCCCGCGGCTGGGGATCCGCGGCTACGAATGGTGGAACGAGGGCCTGCACGGCCTGGCCCGCAACGGCCCGGCCACGGTGTTCCCCCAGGCCATCGGCCTGGCCGCCACCTGGGACGAGGGCCTGATGGGCCGGGTCGGCGAGGCGGTGTCGGTCGAGGCGCGGGCCAAGTTCAACGCCGTCGGCGATCGCGATCCGGGCCGCTACGAGGGCCTGACCATCTGGTCGCCGAACATCAACATCTATCGCGACCCGCGCTGGGGCCGGGGCCAGGAGACCTATGGCGAGGACCCGCACCTGACCGGGACCCTGGCCAGCGCCTTCGTGCGCGGGATCCAGGGGCCCGATCCCGAGCATCCCCGCGCCATCGCCACGCCCAAGCACTTCGCGGTCCATTCCGGGCCCGAGGCCGGCCGGCACGGCTTCGACGTCGACGTCTCTCCCCAGGACCTGGAGGCCACCTACCTGCCGGCCTTCCGCCAAGCGGTGACCGAGGGCGGGGCGCGGTCGGTGATGTGCGCCTATAACGCCATCCACGGCTTCCCGGCCTGCGCCTCGCCGCTGCTGCTGGACGAGACCCTGCGCCGCGACTGGGGGTTCAAGGGCTTCGTCGTCTCCGACTGCGACGCGGTCGACGACATGACCCAGTTCCACTATTTCCGCCTCGACAACGCCGCGTCCTCGGCGGCGGCCCTGGCGGCGGGCGACGACCTCAACTGCGGCAACGCCTACGCCCAATTGCCGGCGGCCGTGCGCCGGGGCGATCTCGACGAGGCGGTGCTCGACCGCGCCGTCAGCCGTCTGTTCGAGGCCCGCGCGGCGCTGGGCGCCCTGTTCGCGCCCGATCCGGCCAATCCCTACGCTAAGCTGGGCGCCGACGCCGTGAACTCGCCTGCTCACCGGGTCTTGGCGCTGGAGGCCGCGCGCAAGTCGATCGTGCTGCTGAAGAACGACCAGAATCGCCTGCCGCTGGCCCCGACCACCAAGATCGCGGTGATCGGGCCGGACGCCGACGCCCTGGAGGTGCTGGAGGCCAACTATCATGGCACGGCCGTCGACCCGGTGACGCCGCTGCAAGGCCTGCGCGCCCAGTGGGGCAAGGGCGCCATCCGCTACGCCCAGGGTTCGGTCGTGGCCGAGGGCGTGCCGGTCGCCGTGCCGGAGACCGCGCTGCGCACCGGCCTCGGCCCCGACGCCGTCCAGGGCCTGACCGGCGCCTATTTCGACGATCCCGCCCTGAGCGGCGCCCCGCGCGTGACCCGCACCGATCGCGTCGTCAATTTCGACTGGGACCGCGCCGCGCCGGCTCCGGGCCTGGATCCGGCCCGCTACGGCGTGCGCTGGACCGGGGCCCTGGTTCCGCCGGGACCGGGCCAGTACGCCCTGGTCGTCGGCGTCGCCCGTTGCTTCGACTGCAAAGGCCACGATCCCGTCCGCCTCTGGGTCGACGACAAGCTGGTGGTCGACGACGGCGGTTCGGGCAAAGCGGTCGAGGCCGTGCTGAACTTCACCGACGCACGCCCGCGCCGCATCCGCCTGGAGCTGTCGCACACCGGCGAAGACCAGGGCGTGCGCCTGCAATGGCGCGCCCCGGCCGCGCCGCAGTTGGCCGAGGCGGTCAAGGCCGCGGGCCAGGCCGACGTGGTGGTCGCGGTCGTCGGCCTCTCGCCCGACGTCGAGGGCGAGGCGCTGCAGGTGACCGTGCCGGGCTTCGACGGCGGCGACCGCACCGACATCGCGCTGCCCGCGCCGCAACGCCGCCTGCTGGAGGCTCTGGCCGCCACTGGCAAGCCGCTGGTCGTCGTGCTGACCTCCGGCGGCGCGGTCGAGCTGGACTGGGCCAAGACCCATGCCGACGCCATCCTGGCCGCCTGGTATCCGGGCCAGTCGGGCGGCGTCGCCCTCGCCGAGACCCTGGCCGGCCTGAACAATCCCTCCGGCCGCCTGCCGGTGACCTTCTACAAGTCGGCCCGCGACCTGCCGCCCTTGGTCGAATATGCGATGAAGGGGCGGACCTATCGCTATTTCGAGGGCGAGCCGACCTATCCGTTCGGCTACGGCCTCAGCTACACCCGCTTCGACTACGGCGCGCCCAGCCTGTCGGCGACGACGCTGAAGGCCGGTGAAGCGCTGGTGGTCGAGGCCGAGGTGGCCAATGTCGGCGACCGGGCCGGCGACGAGGTGGCCCAGGCCTATCTGATCCCACCCAAGCCCGCGGACTATCGCGGACGGCAGGCCGACCGGCTGCTGCTGCGCACCCTGGTCGGCTTCGACCGGCTGACGCTGAAGCCCGGCGAGCGGCGCAAGGTCCGGTTCACGCTGTCGCCCCGCGACCTGTCGCAGGTGGGGCGGAACGGCGCGCGGGCCGTGGTCCCGGGCCGTTACACCCTGTTCGTCGGCGGCGGCCAGCCCGGCCAGGCGCCCGGACGCGAGGTGAGCTTCACGATCGAGGGCCAGCAGGAGCTTTCGCGATGAGCGTCCGTCTCTCCCGCCGCCAAGCCCTGCTGACCGGCGCGGCGGCGGCCCTGGCCGCGACGCCGGCGGCCGGCGCCGCGCCGTTCGTCTCACGTCGCCCGCCGCCCGCCGCCCGGCGCTTCACCAGCCCGGCCGTCGAGGCCCTGATCAAGCGGGTGAAGGCCAAGGTCGCCGATCCCGAACTGGCCTGGCTGTTCGAGAATTGCTTCCCCAATACCCTGGACACCACGGTCTTTCTCACGGAGACCGGCGGCACACCGGACGCCTTCGTGATCACCGGCGACATCGACTGCATGTGGCTGCGGGATTCCTCGGCCCAGGTCTGGCCCTACCTGCCGCTGGCCGCCAAGGCGCCCGAGCTGCGGACCCTGTTCCGCGGCGTGATCGGCCGCCAGGCCCGCTGCATCCTGATCGACCCCTACGCCAACGCCTACATGCATGACTCGACGGCGCGGACGAACCTGAAGTGGTCGCAGCAGGACGTCACCGAGATGCGGCCCGGCGTCGGCGAACGGAAGTGGGAGGTCGACAGCCTCTGCTACCCGATCCGCCTGGCCCACGGCTATTGGCGGGCGACCCGCGATCCGGCCCCGTTCGACGCCGAATGGCGCCAGGCCATGGCGGTGGTGGTGCGCACCTTCCGCGAGCAGCAGCGCAAGACCGGCCCCGGGCCCTACAGCTTCCAGCGGCCCAGCACCCTGGCGACCGAGACCCTGATGCTGGAGGGCAGGGGGGCGCCGACCCGCAAGGTGGGGCTGATCCATTCGATGTTCCGTCCCTCGGATGACGCTTGCGTCTATCCCTTCCTGATCCCGTCCAACCTGTTCGCCGCCGCCAGCCTGCGGCAGTTGGCGGAACTGGCGACCGAGGTGATGAACGACGCGGCCTTCGCCGCCGAGTGCACGGCCTTCGCCGACGAGGTGACGGCGGCGTTGCAGGCCCATGGCCTGACCCGCGACCCCGACGGCCAGCCCGTCTGGGCCTTCGAGGTCGACGGCTTCGGCAACGCGGTGTTCATGGACGACGCCAACGCGCCGGGTCTGCTGAGCCTGGCCTATCTGGGCTGCGTCCCGCACGACGACCCGGTCTTCCGCCGCACGGCGCGCCTGGCCTGGAGCGAGCGCAACCCGTACTTCTTCAAGGGCCGGGCGGCGGAGGGGATCGGCGGTCCCCACGCGGGCCTCGACCTGATCTGGCCGATGTCGATCATCATGCGGGCGCTGAACGCCCTGGTCGACGGCGACGACGCCACGGTCCTGGCCTCCTTGCGGACCCTGAAGGCGACCCACGCCGGCAAAGGCTTCATGCACGAGGCCTTCCACAAGGACGACCCGACCAAGTTCACCCGCGACTGGTTCGCCTGGGCCAACACCCTGTTCGGCGAGCTGATCGTCGAGATCGCCGACCGCCGGCCCGCCCTGCTGGCCCGCCCCCTGGAAACGACCGCATGACCCAAGTTCCCACGATCGACCGCCGCGGCCTGATGGCCGGCGTGGGCCTGGCCGGGCTCGCCGCCGCCACCCCGGCCGGTTCTGCCCCGCGCCGGGCGCTGTGCGATTTCGTCGACCCGTTCATCGGCACCGGCGGCCATGGCCATACCTATCCGGGCGCGACCCTGCCGTTCGGCATGGTCCAGCTGAGCCCCGACACCAGCAACAACGGTTGGGATTCCTGCTCGGGCTATCATCAGCAGGACGGCTCGATCATGGGCTTCTCGCACACCCATCTCAGCGGCACCGGCTGCGCCGACCTGCTGGACGTGCTGGTGGTCCCGGCCACCGGCCCGGTGCTGCTGACCCCGGGCGAGCCGGGCAAGCCGGACGACGGCTATCGCTCGCGCTACGACCGGGCCAGCGAGCACGCCTCGCCCGGCTACTACAAGGTCCGCCTGACCGACACGCGGATCGACGCCGAGCTGACCGTCACCGAGCGCGTGGGTCTGCATCGCTACACCTTTCCCAAGGGCGAGCCGGGCCACCTGCTGATCGACCTGCAGCACGGCCAGAAGGACTGGTGGGAAAAGTCGCCGGCGACCCGGATCAAGAACGCCAGCCTGCGCCTGCTCGGCGATGACACTCTGGTCGGGGCCCGCCAGGTGTTCCAATGGGCGCCGGGGCGCTGGATCTATTTCGCGATGAAGCTGTCGCGCCCGTTCAAGAGCGCCCAGCTCTACGCCGACGATCAGCCGCTGGCGACCGAAGTCCGCGAGGCCAAGGGCGAGAACCTGAAGTGCGCCTTGCACTATCCCGACGCCGGCAAGGCGCCGCTGGTGGTCAAGGTCGGCCTGTCGGGCGTCGACATCGAGGGCGCGCTGGCCAACCTGCAGGCCGAGGCGCCCGGCTGGGACTTCGACGGCGCGCGGCGCTCGGCCCGCGCGGCCTGGGAAAAGGCCCTATCGTCGATCCGCATCGACGGCGCGTCCGAGACCGACGCGAAGATCTTCTACACCGGCCTCTATCACAGCCTGCTGGCCCCGACCCTGTTCAGCGACGTCGACGGCCGCTACCGCGGCATGGACCAGAAGGACCACAAGGTTCCCACCGGCCGTCGCAACTACAGCACCTATTCGCTGTGGGACACCTACCGGACCCTGCACCCGTTGCTGACCCTGGCCCAGCCGGCCCGGGCGGCCGACGTGGTCGCCGGCTTGGTGCCGATGGCCGAGGAGAGCCCCAAGGGGCCGTCGGTCTGGCCGCTGCAGGGCATCGAGACCGGCACCATGAACGGCTGGCACGCCGCCGTCGTCCTGGCCGAGGCGCAGGGCAAGGGGCTGGGCGGGCTGGACGCGGTCCGCACCTGGAAGGCGTTCCGCAAGCGGGCCTTCGACGACGACGTGCTGGGCCTGGACTGGTACAAGCGCCTGGGCTTCATCCCGGTCGACGAGGTGATGGAGGGCGCCAGCCGCACGCTGGAATACGCCTATGACGACTGGGCCATGGCGCACCTGGCCGCCGCCGCGGGCGCCCACGACGACGCCAAGGCCCTGCTGGTCCGCTCGCGCAACTATCGCAACCAGTTCGACGCCTCGACCCAGTTCATGCGGCCGCGCAACGCCGACGGCTCCTGGGTGACGCCGTTCGAGCCGCGCGCCATCGGCCACATGGAAAAGTGGCGCGACTTCACCGAGGCCAACGCCTGGCAGGCGACCTTCCTGACCCAGCACGACCTCTACGCCTACATGGAGCTGTTCGGCGGCGAGAAGGGCCTGGAGGCCAGGCTCGACGCGCTGTTCACCGCCAGCTCGGAAATGCCGCCGGGCTCGCCGCCCGATATCGCCGGCCTGGTCGGCCAGTACGCCCACGGCAACGAGCCGTGCCACCACGTGGCCTATCTCTACGCCTATTGCGGCGCGCACCATAAGACCCAGGCCCAAGTCCGGATGCTGCTCAAGAGCCAGTACCAGGCCAAGCCCGACGGCCTGTCGGGCAACGAGGACTGCGGCCAGATGAGCGCCTGGTACGTGATGAGCGCCCTGGGCCTCTATCCCGTCGATCCGGTCATGGGCGCCTATGTGTTCGGCTCGCCGCTGTTCCCGCGCGCCGAGATCGCGGTGGGGGAGGGGCGCAAGCTGGTGATCGAGGCGCAGGGCGTCGCGCCGGACCGCTTCTACATCCAGTCGGCGACCTGGAACGGCGCGGCGCACGATCGCTGCTGGATCGGCCACGACGAGCTGGCCAAGGGCGGCCGGCTGGTGTTTCGGATGGGCGAGCGGCCGAACCCCGCGTTCGGGGCGGTGCGGTCGTCGCGCCCGCCCTCGGCGCCGAAGTTCGCGTGAGGCCGCGCCGCCGCCTCGCGCTCGGGCTGGCGGTCCTTGCCGCCAGCGTGGCCGCGGCGGCGCGCGCCGAAGACCTGACGCACGCGCGGCTGGTCGAAACCGAGGCGGAGTCGGCGATGGCCGCGCGCTTCCTGGCCGAGGAGATCGCCGCGCGCGTCGGCGGCCCCTGGGGCGCGGGTTCGAACGCGGATGCGCCCCTGATCGTGGTCGCGCGTCCAGAAGCGGTCGAAGGGCGGTTGCCCCTATCCTTGCGGGCGGCCTGGCGCATCCGCCCCGCCGGGGACGCGGCCCGGACGCCGGAAGGGTTCTCGGTGCGCACCCTGCGCGCGGGATCCCGGACGGCGTTGGTCGTGACGGCCCAGACCCCGCGCGGCCGGCTGTTCGGCGTCGGCTGGCTGCTGCGCAAGCTGGAGATCGAGCCGGGCCGGGTGGCCGCGCCCGACGGCCTAGCGATCGACACCGCCCCGGCCCAGGCCGTGCGCGGCGTGCAGATTGGCTATCGCTACAAGAACAACAGCTACGACGCCTGGACGCTGGCGATGTTCGAACGCCGCGTGCGCGACATCGCCATCTTCGGCGGCAACACCATCCAGGTGATCGCGCCGGCGTCGGACGACGCGGCGACCAGCCCGTTGTTTCCGGCCCCGCCGCTGGAGACCCTCATCGGCCTGTCGGCCCTGGCCGACCGCTATGGCCTGGACTTCGCGCTCTACTATCCGCAACTGGCCAAGGACTATGGCGACCCGGCCGCCGTGGCGACGGAGTTGAAGGCCTTCGAGGATCTGGTCCGCCGGCTGCCACGTGTCGACGCCCTCTACGTGCCGGGCGGCGATCCCGGGCACACCCGTCCGGACCTGCTGTTTCCGCTGGTGGAGCAGGAGGCGCGCGTCCTGGCGCGGATCCATCCCGGGGCCAAGGTCTGGCTGTCCGCCCAAGGGTTCGACCAGGCGCAAAGCGAGGCCTTCTACGCCCAGCTGGCGCGGGAGCCCGCCTGGCTGACGGGGGTGTTCTTCGGGCCGCAGACTCGCGATCCCATGGCCGTGCAGCGCCGACGGGTTCCGGCGCGCTATCCGATCCAGTTCTATCCGGACATCGGCCACACGCTGCACGCCCAGTTCCCGGTTCCGCAGTGGGATCCCGCCTTCGCGATCACCGAGGGACGCGAGCCGATCAATCCGCGCCCCCTGGGCCAGGCCGCGATCTTCCGCCACTTCGCGGCGCTGAACACCGGAGCGGTGACCTATTCCGAAGGGGTCAATGACGACGTCAACATGACGCTCTGGTTCCAGTTGGGGTGGTCGGCGCAGGTCGAGCCCCGCGAGGTCCTGCGCGATTACGCGCGGGTCTTCCTCGGGGCGCGGATCGGCGACGCGCCCAGCGACCGGTTCGTGGACGGGGTGATGGCGCTGGAGCGAAATTGGACCGGCAAGGCGGCCGACAACGCTGGGATCGACACCACGCTGGCCCTGTTCGACGACCTGGAGCGGCGCGCTTCGCCTGCCCAGCGCGCCAACTGGCGGTTCGAGTCCGCGCTCTACCGGGCGGTCTATGACGCCTGGGTGCGGTCGCGGTCGCGGGCCGAGGCGGCGCGCCAGGCGGCGGCCATGGCGGCGCTGGCGCAAGCCTCCGCGACCGGGGCCGAAGCGGCCATGGCGCGAGCCGAGCAGGCCCTCGCGGGGCCCGACGTGCCGGAGGCCCTGGCCCTGCGCGCCCGGCTGTTCGATTTGGCCGGACGGCTCTACGCCCATGCGGGCCTGCAGCTCAGCGTCCAGCGCTACGGCGCCTCGGCGATCGAGCGCGGCGCCAATCTCGACCGGGTCGACGCCTCGCTGAACGACCGGGTCTGGCTGAAGCGCCGGTTCGCCGAGATCCGGGCCTTGCCCGACGAAGCCGGGCGTCGGGCGCGGCTGGCCGAAATCGCGGATGCGCCGATGACCGGGCGAGGCGCGCTGTACGACGACCTGGGCGATCCCGATCGTGAACCGCATCTGGCGCGCGGCTTCGGCTTCGACCGTGATCCCCAGCTGCTGGAAAGCGCCATCGACGGCGTCGCCGACAAGATCCCGGACGACGGTTGGCGCGGGGCTTGGACGACCTATGCCGAGACGCTCTACGACCGTCCGATCACCCTGGTCTATCGCGATCTCGACCCGAAGCGGACCTGGCGGCTGCGCGCGACCTATGCCGGCGAGGATTATCAGCTGCCCATGCGCCTGACCGCCAACGGCGTCGAACTGCATCCGCCGCTGCCGCGCGCCACCAATCCGATGACTGTCGACCTGGCCGTGCCGCCCGAGGCCACGCGGTCGGGCCAACTGCGCCTGGATTGGACGCGGCCGCCCGGCGTCGGCGGCGGCGGCCGCGGCCACCAGGTGGCCGAGGTCTGGCTGATCCCCGATCCCGTTTCTTCCCCCGTTTCCCCCTGACCGGAGCCGATCGATGCGCCCCGAACTTCATCTGTCCCGCCGCCTGCTGCTGGCCGGCGCCGCCGCTTCGGCCCTGCCCGGCATGGCCTTCGCGGCCGCCCTGTCGCCCTACGGCGCGACGCCCTCGGCCCGGCAGCTGGCCTGGCACGAGTTGGAGACCTATGGTTTCGTCCACTTCTCGATCAACACCTTCACCGATCGCGAGTGGGGCTATGGCGACGAGTCGCCGGCCCTGTTCAATCCGACCGACTTCAGCGCCGACCAGATCGTCGCCGCGGCCAAGGCGGGCGGGCTGAAGGCGCTGATCCTGACGGCCAAACACCACGACGGCTTCTGCCTGTGGCCCAGCCGCTTCACCGAGCACAGCATCAAGAATAGCCCCTACAAGGACGGCAAGGGCGACATCGTCCGGGAACTGTCCGAGGCCTGCGCGCGCGGCGGGCTGAAGTTCGGCCTCTACCTGTCGCCGTGGGATCGCAACCACGCCGACTACGGTCGATCCGAATACGTCACCTATTACCGCAACCAGCTGCGCGAGCTGCTGACCCAGTACGGGACGCTGTTCGAGGTGTGGTTCGACGGGGCCAACGGCGGCGACGGCTACTATGGCGGCGCCCGCGAGGTGCGGAAGATAGGACCCAACTACTACAACTGGCCGTCGATCATCGCCTTCGTCCACGAACTGCAGCCGATGGCCGTGACCTTCGACCCCAAGGGCGCGGACCTGCGCTGGGTCGGCAACGAGCGCGGCTTCGCTGGCGATCCCTGCTGGGCGACCATGGACGACGGCCCCTATACCGAGGCCAAGGGCACGAGCGGCGTGCGCGGCGGTTCGGTCTGGTGGCCGGCCGAGGTGGACGTGTCGATCCGTCCGGGCTGGTTCTGGCACGCCTACGAGGACGCCGAGGTGAAGTCGCCGGGCCGGCTGCAGAAGATCTATTTCGAGTCCGTCGGACGGGGGACCAACCTGCTGCTCAACCTGCCGCCCGACCGGCGCGGTCGCATTCCCGACGAGGATGTCGCGGCCCTGAAGGCGTGGGGCGAGGCCCGCCGCGCCCTGTTCGCCCGCAACCTGGCCGCCGGCGCCCGGGCCCAGGCAAGCGCCGCCCGGCCCGGCCACGCCGCCACGGCCGTGCTGGACGGCGCGCGCGACACCTATTGGGCCTGCGACGCCGGCGCCGCGGCTCCGGAGTTGACCCTGACCTTGCCCGAGGCGCGGACCTTTGACGTTGTGCGGCTGCGCGAGCATCTGCCGCTGGGCCTGCGGGTCACGGAATTCGCGCTGGATGTCTGGGACGGCGGCTGGCGCGAAATCGCCCGGCATCAGGGGATCGGCGCCCAGCGCCTGGTGCGGCTGGCCGCTCCGGTCGCCACGCGCAAGCTGCGCCTGCGGGTGCTCGACGCCCCGGCCGGTCCGGCGATCAGCGAGGTCAGCCTGTTCCGCCAGCCCGTGCTGGTCGATCCGCCAGCCATCCAGCGCGATCGCCAGGGCCTGGTGTCGATCATCGGCGACGCGCCGGGGCTGGAGCTGCGCTACACGGTGGACGGCGCCGCGCCGACCCGCGACGCCCTCCGGTTCACCGAGCCCTTCGCCCTGCCCGAGGGCGGGGAGGTGAAGGCCGTCGCCATAGAGCCCGCCAGCGGCGTGGCCAGCGCGCCCGCGCGACGGCTCTTCGACGTGCGCAAGTCCGACTGGCGCATCGCCGAAGCCAGCGCGCCCGGCGCCGAGGCCCTGATCGACGACGAACGCGGCACCGCCTGGCGCGCGCCGTCGCCTTGTGTCGTGACGCTGGATCTCGGCAAGACCAGATCGCTGGCCGGCTTCATCCTGACGCCGGCCTGGGACCGAACGCAGGGCGCGGGCGCGCCGGCCGGCTATCGTGTGGTGACCAGCGCCGACGGCGCCGCCTGGACGCCGGCGGGCGAGGGCGAATTCGCCAACATCGCGGCCAGCCTGGCCCCTCAGCGGGTGGTGTTCGATCGCCGGGAGGGACGGTATCTGCGCCTGGAGGTGACGAGGACGGCGGGTGGCGAGGCGCAGGTCGCGTTCGCCGAACTGGACGTGATCACCGTCCGCGGCTGATCGTCGCTTCGTCCGATCCTGGACGACGTCAGAGCGCCCGGCCTGACTGCATCAGGCCGGGCGCTCCAGATCTTTGTTTTGATTTTTTTACGCGAACCGGTGTCCGCTTCGCTCGAAAACGCGAGCGTGAAAAGCGCAAGACCGCGCCGTCCAGGGACGGCGCGGTCCGCGCGGGTTAGAAGTTGTACTGCAGGCTGATGTTCACCGCCCGGCCCAGCGGGTCATAGAGGCCGGTATAGGTGTTGGGGTTGTTGCTGGTCCCGTCGACGAAGTTCGAGGGCACGACCGGCGGCGACTTGTCGAACAGGTTGGTGATCGCAATCCGCGCCGTCATGTCCTTGACCACCATCACCGAGCCGGCCAGGTCGAAGTAGTTGTAGGCCTTCATCTTGGTCAGGATCTTGTAGCCTTGGGGACCGCCGCCGCCGTTGATGGCGTTGTCGGTGCTGTTGGCCGTCAGGTCGGTCGAGCCGATATAGCGCCAGTTCAGCGAGATGTTGCTGTTGCGCCACGGCGTGCTCCAGGTGGCCCGGAAGTTGTGGGCCCATTTCGGCGCGGGGGCGTAGCAGGTCGGCTGGCCGTAGTAGCCCGCGCAGTCCGAAGCCGGCGTGGTCGGCGAGTCCTGGCCCATGCTGTTGATCATCAGCGTGCCGACCATGTTCAGGTCCATGCGGCCGTACTTGCCGATGTCGAAGTTGTAGCCGACCTGAACGTCGTTGGCCTTGTAGTTGAGGATGTTGGTGTTCTCGGTGCCGCCGGAGATGAAGCCGGTGGTCTGCGAGGTCCCGTCGAGGCGGCCGGTGGTCGGGTCGCGCTTGACGAAGCGGCAGTAGTACTGGAGGCCGGTGGTCAGGCAGTTGGACAGGGCCACGTTGGCGTCGATGTAGCCGATGAAGTCCTTGATCTTGATGTCGACGTGATCGATCGAGATCATCAGGCCGGGCACGAACGACGGCGTGTAGACCAGGCCCAGGGTCTGGGTGATGGCCTTCTCAGGCAAGAGGTTGAGGTTGCCGCCGCCCGCGTAGCGGCGACAGCCGTTCGGTCCGCAATCGGCGATGGACTTGTTGGCGTACTGCGCGGCCGTGACGCCGGTGTTGGCGCACTGGGCCGCCGTCGCCGCGCCGGGCAGGGCGAGCGAGGACGCCGAGCAGGGGTCGACGCCGTTGTAGCTGAAGTTCCGCGGCGAATAGAGCTCGGAGATGTTGGGCGCGCGAGCGGCGGAGTTGTAGCTGAACCGCACCAGCAGGTCGCTGACCGGGCGATAGAGGCCCTCGACCTTGGAGGTGTAGAGCTCCTTCTTCTGGTTGTCGTACTTGGACGCCCGGATGCCGGTGTTGAACACCAGGCTCTTGACGAAGGGCAGGTCGTTGGCGATCGGCAGCTGGGCCTCGCCGTACAGCTCCTTGACGCCGTAGTGGCCGCCGGTGGTGCTGAACCAGCCTTCGTAGTCGACGGTGGCCTGGTCGGCCTGGACCTTCAGGCTTTCGCGGCGGTACTCGGCGCCCAGGGCGACGGCGACGCCTTCCTTGGCCCACGGGCTCTTGATCCCGTATTGGCCCAGGTCGCCGGTGATGTTGGCCGTCACGTCCCGTTGCTCGACGACGTTCGTCCAGCGGTAGTTGTCGTAGACGTAGGGATAGACCTTGGGGTCGATCTTGTTGGCCTGGAAGATGTTGGCGGCGACGCAGTTGGTGTCGGTCTTGTCGACCACCGACTGGCAGGTCGGCGCGCCGTTGACATTGACGACGTTCACGCTGCGGGCGAAGCGGTCGGGGTTGATCTCGTTGCGGTCGGACAGCGTGTTCTCGACGCGTGAGGCGATGAAGTTGACGTCATAGTGCCAGCCGTCGAACAGGTCGCCCTTCAGGCCGCCGCTGAAGCGGTAGTCGGCGTTCACGATGCGGTTCTGGACGGGGATGCTGCCGGGGCCTTGCTGCAGCAGGTAGTAGTCGGCGCTGACTGTGCTGGCCGTGCCGGCCGAGGCGCCGCACAGGCTCTGGGCCTGGCTGGCGGACAGGAACGGGTTGTTGCAGTTGATGCTGAGGGTCTGGCCGTAGGCGCCGGACTGCTGCTCGATCGAGACGTCGCGCATCACCAGCAGGTTGGCGTAGGCCTCGAGCGCGTCGTTGAAGTGATAGTTGGCGAATAGGCCGCCGGTGAACCGCTTGTCGGAGCGGATGAAGTTCCAGTCCTTGCGGGTGTTGCTGGCGTAGTCGGCGGCGTTGGCCGTCGACACGAAGCTCTGGGTGCCGTCCTTGTTGATGAAGTAGCCGTTGCCGGCGTTGGGGCCGCTGCCAATGTCGAGGCGGCCGAACGGCGTGTAGCTGGTGTTGACCGAGCAGGTCAGCGCCGTGGTGCTGGCCACCACGCGGCAGGACGAATAGTCGCGCGCGCTCCACTTCACCGGCTTTTGGTCGCGATAGTCCGCGAAGACGCTGATGTTGCCGTTGTCGTCAGCGAAGTTCTTGCCCGCCGCGAAGTTGATGTCCCAGCGGCCGCCGTCGGTCACGTGCTTGGAGGGCAGCGGGAAGTTCGGATATTTCGAGATCAGCCCGCGCATGGCGGTGTCGTCGTTGGTGTGCTGGAAGAAGCTGTAGGACCCGTTGACCTGCACGCCGTCGAACTTCTTGTTCAGCACGAAGTTGACCACGCCCGCCACGGCGTCCGAGCCGTAGGTCGACGAGGCGCCGCCGGACAGGACGTCGACGCGCGAGATCAGGGCCACAGGCACGATGTTAAGGTCGATCGCCTGGACGGGCAGCAGGCGCTCGCCGTCCAACAGCACCAGGGTGCGCTGGTTGCCCAGCCGGCGCAGGTTCACCTTGGCCTGGCCGCCGTTGTCGAAGCCGGCGCCGAACTGGTTGTTGTCTGCGCGGACCTGCGGCAGGCGGTTGAGCGCGTCCTCGATGTTCAGCACGCCCTGGAACTGCAGTTCCTGCTTGTCCATGGTGACGATCGGCGCGGCGGACTGAACGTTCGGCCGGCGGATGCGCGTGCCGGTGACGATGATCGCGTCGACGGTGTCGCCCTTGTCCGCCTTGGTCTCGGCCTGCTGGGCCTGCGCGGCCTGTGAGAAGGCCAGGGCCGACACGGCGATGGTCGCCATGAGCCCCGCTTTGAACCGACCAGATCCGACCATCATCTTGATAAACCCCTATAGGCGCGGGTGAATTCCCGGCGTCCCCTAAGGGTCAAGACGGACGCCCGGCGAGGTTCCTTGGGCGCTTGACAAAAATATGTGACTTTCACGACAAATCGCCGAGCGCGGTCGTGACGAAGCGGGCCAAGGTGCATGCTTCAGGGCAGGGACGAGAAAAAGGGATGGCGATCGTGTTCTTGACTCGGCGCCGCTCCGGGCCGTCCCCTATCTGGCGCAGCTTGGCCAGAGTTCCCCGATGATTGACCAGATCGTGTCCAGATCCTCCGCATCGTCCGCTCGACCATTTCCCGACCGCTCGGGGCGTGACGCGCCATGAGGTCCGACCGGGAGCACATCGTCAGGTGGGTCGCCGAGGAGATCATGCCGCACGAGGCGGGCGTGCGCGCCTGGCTGCGGCGCGCGCGCACGCCGTCCGACGAGATCGACGACCTGATCCAGGAAGCCTACGCCAAGCTCGTGGGTCTGGGCAGCGTCGACCAAATCGAGAGCCCCGACGGCTATTTCTTCCAGATCGTCCGCAACCTGCTCACGGACAAGTTACGGCGCGCCAAGGTGGTTCGCATCGAAGCGGTTACGGAAATCGATCTGCTGTCCGTCTGTTCGGATGAGCCCTCGCCCGAGCAGGCCGCGGCTGCGTGTCGCGAACTGTCCAGGGTGCGGGCCCTGATCCAAGCTTTGCCGGAGCGTTGCCGGCGGGTGTTCGAACTGCGAAAGGTCCTGGGCGTGCCGCAGCGTGAAATCGCCCAGAGGCTGGGCATCAGCGAGAGCGCCGTCGAGAACGAGGCGGTCAAGGGCATGCGCCTGATCATGCGCGCGCTCGAGGAAGAGGGCGCCGAGGTGCGCGGCGACCGGATGAGAAAGACGAATGATCGATCGCGAAAAGGCTGAGGATATCGAGGCGGAAGCCGCCCGATGGGTCTGGCGACGGGATCGCGACGGCCGCACGCCCGAACTGGAAGCCCGCGTCGATGCCTGGCTGGCGGGGGACGTGCGCCGCCATGGCGCCTTGCTCAAGGCCGAGGCGACCTGGAGCCTCCTGGACCGGGCGCGGCACACGGCCCCGCGGCCCGCCGTCCGGCCGGTGCGATCGGCCTCGCGCCGCGCCTGGCTGGCCGGGACCGGGGGCGCGATCGCGGCGGCGATGGTCGGCGCCGGCGTCCTGGTCCTGCGCGAGGATCGGTTCCGGACCGGCGTCGGCGAGGTTCGCCGGGTGCCGCTGGAAGACGGCTCGGCCGTGGCGATCAACACCGCTTCCCAGGTCGAGGTGGCCTTCCGGCGCGAGCAGCGGACCGTCCGCCTGCGGACGGGCGAGGCCTGGTTCCAGGTCGCTCGCGACGTCCAGCGGCCGTTCGTGGTCGAGGCCGGGGCGGTGCGCGTGCGGGCGGTCGGCACCGCCTTTTCCGTCCGCCGACGGCTCGACGGCGCCGACGTGCTGGTCACCGAGGGCGTGGTCGAAGTCTGGGCGGAGGGCTCGACCCGGGCGCCCGCGCGGCTGAAAGCCGGGCAGGGCGCCTTCGTCGCCAACGGCGTCGGCCTCCGCGAGGCCACGCCGGCGGCGGTCGACCGCAAGCTGGAGTGGCGCTACGGCAAGATCGACCTGGCCGGCGAAACCCTGCGGGACGCGGTCGCCGACTTCAACCGCTATAACGATCGCAAGTTGGTCATCGCCGACCCGACGATCGCCGACGAACGCTTCTACGGCGTCTTCAACACCGGCGGCCCGGAGGCTTTCGCGACGGCGGTCGGCGCCAGCCTCGGGGTCGAGGTCGAGGTTCGCGGCGACGAGATCGTCCTGGGCGGGAGGCGCGCGTCGTAATCCTGGCGCCCCCTTCCAAGGCCTCCCCCGGCGCGGCCGGATCCTCGCCTTCGCCAGGGCCGGGGAAGCGGTCTTGGCGCGGACGTGGGTGCGGCGCCCTTCTGATGACGATGATGCTGGCCCTGACCCAGCCCGCCATGGCCGCCGTGAAGACCTTCAGGATCAAGGCCCAGGACGCCGGACCGGCCGTGGCCGAATTCGCCCGCCAGGCGGACATCCAGCTGCTGCTGTCCGCCGGCGCCGCACGGGGCCGGCGGACCAACGCCCTGGACGGGGCCTTCGATGTCGCCGACGGGTTGGAGCGGCTCCTGAAGGGCACGGGCCTGCGGGCGCGGCGAATCGCGCCCGGGATCTATGCGCTCACCCTGGAGTCCAAGCCGTCGCCGCCGCCTAGGGTCGTCGTGATGTCGCGGGCGGCGCCTCTGGAAGTCGCCGGGCCGGCCTCGCTGGACGCGCTGGTGGTGACGGGCACCCGCATCCGCCGGGCCAATACGACCGCCGCGGCGCCGGTCACGACGCTCTCCCGCGCGGACCTGCAGCTGGGCGGCGTCCTCAATCTGGAAGAGGCGATCAATCGCCTTCCCGAGGCGCGCGCCGACTCGACCCAGTTCACCAACGGATCGGACGCCGACGGACGGGCCCGGATCAACCTGCGTAATCTGGGTCAGCAGCGGACCCTGATCCTGCTGGGCGGCGAGCGCCTGGCGCCCGTCCAGGCGGTCGACCTCAACATCATTCCCGCCGCCCTGGTCCGGCGTGTCGACATCCTGACCGGCGGGGCCTCGACCACTTACGGCTCCGACGCGGTGGCCGGCGTGGTCAACCTCATGCTGGACCGCGACCTGGACGGCGTTCGGATCGACGGCGGCTACAGCGTCTACCAGCACACCAACGACAACCTCGCGACGCGCGGCGTGGCCTCGGGCTTTCCTAACGTGAAGACCCCGCCACGGCGGGTGATGGACGGCGCTCGCGAGGACCTGACCCTCGCCGCCGGAACGCGTTTCGCCGGCGGGCGTGGCGACATCCTGGTGTTCGGCGCCTATCGCAGCCAGGACCCGGTGCAATGGAAGGATCGCGACTTCTCCGCCTGCCGGGTCATCGCGACGGACGACAACAGCGCGCCGTCCTGCGCGGTCAGCACGCTGTACACGCACCACGGCCGGTTCCAGCCGATCACCGGCCCGTCGGCGGGACAGGTCTTCTACGCCACGGAAGGCGGCGCGTTCGCTCCCGGCGAGGACGGCGGCCTCTACGCCGCCAACACCCGCGAGACCTTCAACTTCATGCGATCGGACGAACGCCGCTCGGCCGGGATGTTCGTCAATTTCAAGGTGGCCGAGACGGCGGAACTGCGCGCCAGCCTGCTCTACATGAAGGACGCGACCTACAGTCAGTTCTACCCCTACATCAACACCGCGGACGTTCCGGCAGGCGGTTTCCGGGTCAATTGCAACAACCCGTTCCTGTCGACCAGCCAAGCCGCGCTGCTCTGCGGCTCGGCCGCCGGGACGGATCAGATGATCTCGACCCGGTACACCGGCATCATGAGCGGTCCCGGCGGCCGGCCGCTGCGCGCCGAGGCGATCAACCAGGACTACCGGATCAGCGTGGGCCTGCGCGGCGAGGCGCTGGACCATTGGCGCTACGATCTGACGGCGATCCGCTCGACGGTCTTCAGCTCGCTGTCCGACAGCAACGAGATCGACCCCGCCCGGTTGGCCAGGGCCCTGAACGTCGTGACGGTCGCCGGAACCCCGACCTGCGCGGCCGCCCTGAGCGGCGTCGACCCGGCCTGCGTACCGGCGAACGTCTTCAGGCCCGGCGCCCTGGATCCGCGCTTCTACGCCTACGCCTATCGCGACTACGTGTGGGCCAATCACTACGGCCAGACCGACCTGGTCGCTAACCTGTCGGGGGACCTGACCGGATATGGCGCGAAGAGCCCCTGGAGCGATCGCGGCCTCGCCGTGGCCCTCGGCGCGGAATACCGGGCCGACTCCCTGAAGCAGAAGATCGACGCCGAGGCGCTGGCGTTCGAGCAGTTGAGCCCGCCGCTGCGCGGGCGGCAATCGGTCTATGAGGTCTATGGCGAACTGCAGGCGCCGATCACCGAGGGGCGGCCCGGCGTCGAGCGGCTGGAGATCACCGCCGGCCTCCGTTATTCGAAGTACAACACCGGCGACGGCCTGCTGCCGACCTGGAAGTACGAGCTGCAGTATCAGCCCACGCGGGACTGGCTGGCCCGGGCCAGCTTCAACCGCGCCGCGCGGGCGCCCAACATCTCCGAGCTCTATACGGGGTCGACCTATGGCGTGATCGGCCTGTCGGATCCCTGCTCCGGCCCGTCCCCCGCCGCGACGCTCGCGGCGTGCCAGCACACCGGGGTGACCGCCGCGCAATATGGGCGAATTCCGGACTGCCCGGACCAGCTGTGCCAGACCTACGGCGGCAACGGGAACGCCGGCCTTCGCCCGGAGAACGCCAGGACCCGGACGATCGGCCTGGTCTATACGCCGCGCGCCCTGCCGGGGCTGAGCCTGTCGGCCGACTACTACCGCATCGCGGTGAAGGGCTATATCGGGCCGATCCTCGCCGACAGCGTGTTCCAGAACTGCCTGAGCACCGGCGAGGACTATTACTGCCGGTTCGTGCATCGCGCCGCCGACACCGGCGCCTTGTTCGGGAGCCAGGGCGCGGGCGGCTATATCGCGACCGGGGCCCAGAACACCTCGCGGCTGATCAACGAAGGCGTGGACGTCCAGGCCAGCTACGGGATGTCGCTGGGCGAGCTGGGCCGCCTCGGCCTGGACCTGTCGGGCGTGCGGCTGATCACGACCGGCGGCAAGAGCGCGCCGGACGATCCGCTACGCAACTGCGCCGGCTATTTCGGCCCGCCCCATTGTTATGCGCCGCAGCCGCTGTGGCGGCATAACCTCGGCGCGACCTGGCGACCGCCATGGCGCGAGGCGGTCGTGTCCCTGACCTGGCGCCACATCGGCCCGACGCGGCTGGCCGCCAACAGCGCCGATCCCGCGCTCAGCGAGGGCGCGACGCCCTACGCCTATCGGCCGTTCACCCGGATCCAGGCCTACGACTATTTCGATCTCGGGGCGTCGATGCGGCTGCGCCCGGGCCTGACGATCCGCCTGGTGGCCAACAACCTGTTCGACCTGACCCCGCCGGTCGTCCCGTCGACCTTCGTGGACGGCACGACCAACAATCCCAACACCTACACCGGGACCTACGACCCGCTGGGGCGCAACCTGCAGCTCGCCTTCAGTCTGGACTTCTAGCCGTCGTCGTCCCTCCCCGACCTGTTCAATCCCCTTTTCCGAGTGCTCACCGTGACGCGTCATCGATCCATGCTTTCCATCCTCGTCGCCGCGATCGGCCTTGCCGCGTCCATGGGCGTCGCCCAGGCAGGCGGCGCCGTTCCCGCCGGTTTCGCCGCGCCTCCGCTTCCCGCGCCCGGCGTCAACACCGTCGCCGAGGTCGAGCCGCGCGTGCCGCGGCCGCCGGGCGAGCCCTGCGTCGCGCCGCTGTTCGGTCCCAGGCAGTTCGAAGGCGTGGACCCGGTCGCCTTCGCCTATGCGCCGCCGGCGGCCTGCCGCGGCCCGTGGGCCAAGGTCGTGCTGGAGGCCGATTTCGACGTCACCGCCGGCCGGCAGTTCGACCGCACCGCCATCATCCACCTGGGCGGGGTGAACCTCTACTACGGCACCACGATGGAGCCGCGCCGGGCCATCGCGCCCACCTGGCACGTGGAGCGCGACGTCACCGACTACGCCGCCCTGCTGGCCCAGCCGGGCGCCGGCGAGGTGCTGATCGCCAATGTCGTCAACGAGACCTACACCGGGCGCCTGACGGCGCGCGCGCGCCTGCTGTTCTATCCCGCCTCGGCCTCGGCGCCCGCGCCGGCCGCGCCCCAGGTCGTACAGTCGATTTCCGACGGCCTGGCCAAGCTCACCAAGGATCAGGATCGCCTGACCAAGACCGTGGTGCTGCCGACCAATGTCGAGCGCCTGGCCCTGGACGTCGTCGCCCAAGGGCAGGCCGACGACGAGTTCTGGTACGACTGCGTGCCCGACGCCCTGGCCTCGGACAAGGAGGGCCGATGCGGGGGCGGGGCCTTCCGGCAGGTCGAGGTGTTCGTCGACGGCCAGCGCGCCGGCCTGGCCTCGCTGTTCCCCTGGATCTTCACGGGCGGGATCAATCCGTATCTGTGGTTCCCCGCGCCCGCGCCCGAGACCTTGAACTTCACGCCGTCCAGGATCGACCTGACGCCGTTCGCCGGCCTGGTGAACGACGGCCGGCCGCATCGCATCGAGGTCACAGTCCCCGGGGTGCGCAACTACTACCTGGTCACCGCCAGCCTGCTGGCCTGGCGCGACGCCGGGGCGAGTTCGACCTCGGGACGGCTGCTGCGCAACACCCTGGCGGCGCCGCGCGCGACGACGGATACGCGCCGGCTCCGAACCGACAAGCAGGGCCTGAACGGGCGGATCGACACGCGCCTCACCCAGGGCGGAGAGGTGGCGGGCGTCCTGCGGACCTCCCACGGCGAAGTCGCCACCACGGTGCGCTACGCCATGTCGTTCTCCAATCGCCAGGACTACGTCTCCGACGACAAGGTCCAGATCGGGCGCATGCGGCAGTCGACGCGCCTGCGGGTCGACACGCGGCGTAAAGACGCATCCGGGACCTCGACGCGCCGGGAAGTTTCGTCCTATCCGTTCAGCAGCGTCACCCAGGAGACGGTCACGGCCGACGGGACCGACCAGACCGCCGCCGTCGACCTGACCCTGGCCCGCACCGAGCGCGAGGTCGCTTCGGACGGCCGGGTCTGGACCCGCGCGCTCAGCCACCGCGTCGCGCCCACCGCGCGGGGGCAATTCAACCGCGCGGCCCGGCGCTTCCAGAACGCTTCGGGGGCGTCGGTGCAGCAGTACCGGCTCGAGGACAGCGCCATCGGCTGCTACGGCCGCACCGTCGTCGTGAAGGACAACGCCGTGGTCACGGCGCGGGACGGGTGCTGACCCGGTCGGACAAGGCGCCCACGTCCGACCCAAGGTCAGGGTGACGACCAGTCAAGGCGGTGCGTGGTCCTCGTCCTTCGACGGGCTCAGGACGAGGACCATTTACAGGTTTTCGGCCCCCCGCGGTCGGGCGGGGCGTCGCGATCCGGGATTCAATCCTGGCGTGCTCAAATATCTTATCTCTTAAAAGTGGTTTTCGAGCCTGTACGGGTTGATAAGTTCGTCGTCTACGGGATTTGAAAGTAAAGATGGTTAATTTCATCGTATAAACTATCTATGCCCCGTGCAGATAAATATGCAATATTTGTTACTAACCCCGGTGTATTTACTTAACGATCCATTAAGACCTTAAATGTCCTCCGAAGAGGCTCGACCTCTTCTTTCAATCTCGGTCGAAAAATGCGGCGCGGGGTAGATCTGGAGGAGAGATAGGTCAAATGAATATTCTGCATGACTTTATTCGTGAAGAAGAAGGCGCGGCCGCGGCCGAGTACGCCCTGATCCTGGCGATCATCGGCAGCGCCATCGCGGTGGCCGCCGTCCTGCTGGGCACCAACATTGGCGTGGCGATCACCGACGCGGCCAATTGCGTGGCCAATCCGTCGGCCGCCACCTGCTGACGGCCAGCCGTTGATCTTCGGCGGCGCGGCCCAAACCGCCGCGCCGCCGGTTCCGGACGACGGGCCGACACAGAGCTTGTCGCCTTCCTGGGGAGGGGTTGCCCCCAATGCAGACGAGAACCATCATTTCCCTGGCCGGCGCCGTGACGCTGGGCCTGGGTGCGGTGCTGGCCGCGCGAGTCTATATGGGCTCCGCGCAAGAGGTCGGACCAACCGTGCGCACAAGCGCCTCGGCGCCCGTCGTGGTCGCCGCCCAGCCGCTGACACGCGGCTTCAAGCTGCAGCCGGCCGTCCTGAAAGTGGTCCGCTATCCGGCCGACTCCGTGCCGCCGGGCGCCTTCGCCACCATCGAGGCCGCCGCGGCCGCCCAGGGCGGCGCGCGCATCGTGCTCAAGGACATCGCCGCCAACGAACCGATCCTGCCGGACCGGATCTCGGGTCCCGGCGGCCGGGCCAATCTTTCCGGCGCGCTGACCGAGGGCATGCGGGCGGTGTCGCTGCGCGCCAACGACGTGGCCGGTGTCGGCGGCTTCGTGCTGCCGGGCGACCGGGTCGACGTGCTGCTGACCCGCAGCCGGGACAACAATCAGCCCGAAAGCAGCCTGACCCAGGTGCTGGCCGAGAACGTCCGCGTCGTCGGCGTCGACCAGTCCGACAACCAGTCGGCGGACAAGCCGGTGGTGGTCAAGGCCATCACGGTGGAGGTCACCCCCGACCAGGCCCAGGCCATCACCCTGGCCCAGGCGGTCGGCGCGGTCTCGCTGGTGCTGCGGCAGATCTCCGACCAGGCGCCGCTGACCCGCCAGGTCACCACCCTGGCCGACCTGTCGCACGGCCGGGCGCTGGGCGTCGCGCCCGCCGCCCCTGTCCGCGCCAGCGTCCGGGCCAGAGCGTCCGTCGTTCGCGCCGCGGCGCCCGTCGCGCCGCGCACCACCGAGGTGCGGGTCACCCGCGGGGTCGTCACCACCGGTTACGAGGTGGGGCTATGACCCGGGTCCCGCTCGCGCCTTTCCCCTTCCGTCCGCGCCGGCCCGCGCCGCGCCCCATCGGACCCTCGTCGATGAACCGCAAGATCGTATTGCTGCGCGGGGCCGCCCTGGCCGTCGCCCTGCTGACCGCCGCCGCGGCGGCCCCGCCCTTGGCCCAGGCCCAACCCGCGGCCGTCTCCGCCTCCGCCCTGCGCAAGGTCGAGATCACCGTGCCGGTGGGCAAGGCCCAGGTGCTGGAGTTGCCCGCCCCCTATGTCGACCTGATGATCTCCAATCCGGAGACCGCCGACGTCCTGCCCCTGACCAGCACCTCGGTCTATGTGGTGGGCAAGAAGCTGGGCTCGGCCACGCTCACCGCCTACGGCCCGGGCCGCCAGCTGGTGGCGGCCGCCAACGTGGTGATCTCGGCCGACGTCGACAGCCTGCGCCAAAGGCTGCACGACACCATGCCCGACGAGGAGGGCCTGGTGGTCGGCGCCAGCAACCAGTCGGTCGTGCTGTCGGGACCCATCAGCAGCGGGGCCGCCGCCGGCCGCGCCGCGGCCCTGGCCGAAAGCTTCGCGCCCGGCCAGGTGGTCAACATGATGTCGGTGCAGGGCACCCAACAGGTCACCCTGTCGGTGCGCATCGTCGAGATGGAGCGGTCCACGGCCAAGGCCCTGCGGCTGAACGTCGCCACGGCTGACCCGGCCGCGCCCGGCTACCACAACTTCGAGATCGGCACCGGCGACACCGGCGTGGTCAGCAGCGTGCTCGACAGCTTCGGCCTGCTGAAGTTCCCGCTGCGCGCGGGCGACGTGGACCTGAACGTGCTGTTCGACGCCCTGGAGACCAAGGGCTTGGTCAAGACCCTGGCCGAGCCGAACCTGACGGCGATGTCGGGCGACACGGCCAGCTTCCTGGCCGGCGGCGAGTTCCCGGTCCCCGTGGCCCAGAACCAGAGCGGCGGCCTGACGACGATCACCGTCGAGTTCAAGCAGTTCGGCATCGGCCTGGCCTTCACCCCGACGGTGCTGCAGGACGGCATGATCAACCTCGTGGTCAATCCCGAGGTCTCCAGCATCGATCCCAACAGCTCGTTCGTCAGCAACGGCCTGCGCATCCCGGGCATCAAGGTCCGCCGCGCCAAGACCACGGTCGAGCTGCGCGACGCGGAGTCGTTCACGATCGCGGGCCTGATCCGCGACGACTACCAGAACCAGGTGCGTCAGTTCCCGATGCTGGGCGACCTGCCGGTGCTGGGCGCGCTGTTCCGCTCGACGAGCTACCAGCGCAACCAGACCGAGCTGGTGATCATCGTCACGCCGCATCTGGTCAAGCCGACCCGCGGACGGACGGCGACCCCGGCGGACGGCTTCACGCCGCCGTCCGACACCGAGCTTTTCCTGCTGGGCCGCGGCCAGTCGAGCCAGGGCGCCTTGTCGCCCGAGGATCGCGTGCTGCTGACCGGCGCCGCCGCTAAGGGAGGGGTCGATGGACCCTATGGCCATGTGCTGCACTAGGATGATCCCTCTGGCGGTCCTGGCCGCCGTCACCGCCCTGGCCGGCTGCGCCGACGCGCGGCGCGACCTCTCGCCCGGCTTCGGGGCGACCGTGCGGGCCAATCTCGCCGCCCAGATCGCCGATCCCGAGGCCCGTTACGATCGGGTCCGGGAACCCGGCGGCGACGGCGTCCGCGCCGTCCTGGCGGCCGGCCGCTACGGCAAGAACCAGGTCGTCCAGCCGGCCCAGGCGGCCACCTCCAGCATCGAGTCCAAGGGAGGGGCGAAGGGCCCAGGCTCCGCCAACTGACATGTCCCTCGCGCAACGTTTCCTTCATGACCAGTCCGGCGCGGTGGCGGCCCTCACGGGGGTCGCCCTGGTCGGCCTGGTGGCGATCGGCGGCCTGGCCTACGACGTCAGCCGCGCCTACGCCCTGCGGGCCGAGCTGGAGAGCGCGGTCGACGCGGCCGCCCTGGCCGGGGCCAGCCAGCTGGACGGAACCACCGGGGCCATGGGCCGCGCCCAGACCGCCGCCATGGGCAGCCTGGTCAGCAACCGCGAGGCCCTGGCCGACGCCTTCGAGGGCAATGTCGCGATCAGCGCCGGCGACATCGCCTTCCTCAGCGGCCACGATCCCGACGTCGCGGCGACCAGCGACGCCAACGCCAGCTTCATCCGCATCAGCCTGACGCCCCGCTCCCTGGGCCTGGTGTTCGGGGCGATGACCGGCGTCGGCGGGTTCAACGCCACGGCCCGCGCGGTGGCCGGCTACGGCACGGCCATCTGCAAGGTGCCGCCGCTGCTGCTGTGCAATCCCAACGAGGCCACCAGCCTGACGTTCGACGGCGACGCCTATGTCGGCAAGAGCGTCCTGCTGACCCCGCCGCCGGGCGGCAACGGGGCCTGGGGTCCCGGTAACTTCGGCTTCCTGTCGGTGGGTTCGGGCGCGGCCGACGTCAAGAACGCCATGGGGCGCAGCCCGCCGCTGACCGAATGCTTCGGCACGACCGCCCAGACCCAGACTGGCAACATCGCCTCGGCCGACGACTGGTTCAATGTCCGCTTCGACATCTACAAGTCGTCGGCGGCCGGCAACAAGAGCGACCCGCTGTTCCTGCCGGCCATGAACACCATGATCGGCTCCAAGACGGCGGCGGGAAACGGCGCCTGCACGCCCTCGGTGTCGGCCCCCAGCAATTCCTGCGCCAGCGCCGCTGCCCTCAGCGGCGGCATGGGCTTCCCGCTCGACTGCGACCAGACGAGCGTGCTGGGCAGCGGCGTCTGGAACGCGGCCCAGTACTTCGCCACCAACCATTCGGGGATCAATCCGACCACCTACACGCCCCAGGTCCCGGCCGGATCGACCGGGACCGGCTGGGCGGCCTACGGTCCCGCGCCCGCCGCCGGCGGGACCAGCCCGACCCGCTACCAGGTCTACAAGTGGGAGCTGGCGATGCTGGACGGCTCGATCGCCAAGCCGGCCGGCGCCTTCACGGACGGCCAGACGGCGAGCAGCGGGTCGCACGATTACGCCGCGCCCCAGTGCAACAAGACCGGCGCCCAGGTCGCGCCCGATCGCCGCACGATCTCGGCGGTGATCGCCAACTGCCACGCCGACAATGTCCATGGCAGCTCGACCGTGCACATCATCGCCTATGTCGACCTGTTCCTGACCGCCCCGGCCGTCAACAACTCGATCTATGGCGAGGTCATCGGGGCCACCACCGACGTCTCGGCGGTCGGCGCCGAGACCAAGCTCTATTCGGTGCGGCTCTATGACTAGGCCCCTGGCCCTTCAGTTCCGCCGGCTGCTGGCCGGCTGCGGCGGTTCTGCGGCGGTGGAGTTCGCGCTCATCCTGCCGTTCATGACGCTGCTGTGCTTTGCCTTCGTCGGCGCGGGACGATTGTTCTGGAACTATCACATCGCCGTCTCGGCCGTGCGCGACGCCGCCCGCTACGCCGCCCGCCTGCCGATGACCTGCGGGGGCCTGACCACCGCGGGCGACGCCGCCAAGGTCCAGAACCTGGCCCGCACCGGCACCAGCGACGGCAGCGGATCGCCCCTGATCGCCAACTGGACCAGCAACGCCAGCATCGTCGTCACCGTGTCCTGCGTCAGCAACGCCGGCGCCGCCTACAGCGGTCGCTACGAGGACATGACCGGCGTGCCGATCGTCCAGGTCAGCGCCTCGCCGCCCTATATCGACTCCTTCGGTCCCCTCACCGGGGTGTCGCTGACCGGGTTCACGGTCAGCGCCCAACAGGCGTGGACCGAATGACAATCCGGGTTCCCCTTTTGCGCCGACTGGCCCGCGAGGAGCGGGGCGCGGCGGCCGCCGAGTTCGGCCTGATCTGCCTGGTCTTCGTCTCGATGCTGCTGGCCGTCATCGACATGGGCCGCCTGGCCTGGACCATCAACTCGGCCAAGGCCGCCACCCGGGAGGGCGTGCGCCTGGCCGTCGTCAGCCCGATAGTCTCCAGCTACATGGCGGGCTACGACGGCCTGAGCCAGAACATGGCCGGCGGCAGCACCGTCCCTGACATGGCCTTCCGCTGCTCCGGGGCCAGCTCGACCTGCACTCAGATCGTCGGCAGCGGCGGAACCACCGGCTTCGACGCCGCGACCTTCGCGGCCGTGCTGGCCAAGATGCAGTCCTACGATCCCGACATCACCGCCGCCAACGTCGTGATCACCTATCGCCATGTCGGCCTGGGCAAGGTGGGAAACCCCTACGCCCCGGACATGGAGCCCCTGGTGACGGTCAGCCTCACCGGCATGACCTTCCAGAGCGCCGCGCTCCAGGTGGTGGGCGTGGCGCCGTTCACCCTGCCGAACATGGCCTCGACCCTCAGCGGAGAAAGCCTGACATGAGCCTGCTCCCCTTCAACCGGATCAAGCCCCCCGTGGCGGAGCCGGCCGCGCCGCAAAGGCCGTGCGCGTGGCGGGTGGGACTGTGCCTGCCGGGACTGGGCGCCGATCCGCCCGTGGCGATGCTGTCGGCCATGTTTCCGGCCGTCACCTTTCGCGGGCTGGACACGCCCTGGCCCGAGCGGGCCGCCCAGACCTTCGACCTGCTGATCGTCGGCCTGGATGCGGCCGATCCGGCCGGGATCGACCGCCTGACCGCGCGCCTGTCGACCTGCGTCGGCCGGATCGAGGTGCTGGTGGTGATGCGGGACGCCGACGTCGAGCTGACCCGGCGCCTGATCCATCAGGGCGCGGCCGACGTGCTGCCGGCCCCCGTCACCGACACGGCCCTGGCCATCGCCCTGGAGCGGATCTTCTGCCGCCTGGACACCGGTCGCGCCCAGCGCCGCAGCGGCGAGATCATCACCCTGCTCAAGGCCGGCGGCGGGGTCGGCGCCACCTCGCTGGCGGTGCAGACCGCCGTGCGCCTGGCCGCCAACCCGGGCTCGGGAGGGGTCTGCGTGGCGGACCTTGACCTGCAGATGGGAGCGGCGGCGCTCTATCTCGACATTCCCGACCCGGTCACCCTGGCCCAAGTCCTGGCGGCGGGCGGGGCGGTCGAGGAAATGTCCTTCGCCTCGGCCCTGAAGGCGCACCGCAGCGGGGTCAGCGTGCTGGCCGCGCCGAACGAGCTGATGCCGGTCGAGAGCCTGAACCCCGCGCTGGTCGACGGGCTGACGGCGGCCCTGCGCCGCGACTTCGAGATCACCCTGGTCGATCCGCCCACCGTCTGGACGGCCTGGACCAACCGCCTGCTGCGCCAGTCGCAGCGCATCCTGCTGGTCACCCGGCTGTCGGTGCCGCACGTGCACCTGGTTCGCCGGCAGCTGCACATGCTGTCGGCCCAGCGGCTGGACGACGTGCCGGTCACCCTGATCTGCAACCAGGTCGAGGCCGAAAGCGCCAGCGGCCTGTCGCTGAAGGCCGCCCAGCAGGCGATCGGCCGGCCCTTCGATCTAGTCATCCCCGAGGATCGCCGGCTGATGCACCAGGCCATCGACCAGGGCGTCTCGCTGGCCTCGGTGCGGCGCGGCAGCAAGATCGAGGCGGCGATCGGCCGCCTGGCGGAAATGTTGGCGCCGACGGGGGTCATGGCCGCCGTCGGAATGGAGAGATAGTCATGCTCTGGGGCGACGAAACCCGACACATCGAGGCCACGGCCGTGGCCGCCGCCTATCCGCAGGGCGCGCCGATCGACGACGCCCTGGGGCTGAAGGTCCGGCTGCACCAGCGGCTGATCGACCTGCTCAATCTGAGCCTGCTGGACCGCACGCCGCGCGACGCCCTGCGCCAGGACATCCGCGGCGCGGTCATCGGCCTGCTGATGGAGGAAAAGCGCCTGCTGACCCCCAGCCAGACCGACCAGCTGGTGGAGGAGATTCTCGACGAACTGCTGGGCCTGGGCCCGTTGGAACCGTTGCTCAAGGACGAAACCGTCACCGACATCCTGATCAACACCCACGAGGTGGTCTATGTGGAGCGGGCCGGCCGCCTGCAGCGCACCAATGTCCGCTTCCAGGACACCCGACACCTAGTGCGGATCATCAACAAGATCGTCGCCGCCGTGGGCCGCCGGGTCGACGAGAGCCAGCCGATGGTCGACGCCCGCCTGGCCGACGGCTCGCGGGTCAACGCCATCATCCCGCCGCTGGCGGTGGACGGGCCCCTGGTCTCGATCCGCAAGTTCGCCCGCACCCCGCTGGCCATGGACCGCCTGGTCGAGCTGGGCAGCATCTCGCGGGAGATGGCCCTGGTGCTCGAAGCCGTGGTCAAGGCCCGCCGCAACGTGCTGATCTCCGGCGGCACCGGCTCGGGCAAGACCACCTTGCTCAACGCCCTGTCGGCCTATGTCGACGACCACGAGCGGATCATCACCATCGAGGACTCCGCCGAGCTGCAGCTGCAGCAGTCGCATGTCGGCCGCCTGGAGACCCGCCCGGCCAACATCGAAGGGCAGGGCGAGGTGCAGCAGCGCGAGCTGGTCCGCAACGCCCTGCGCATGCGCCCCGACCGCATCATCGTCGGCGAAGTTCGCTCCGGCGAGGCCTTCGACATGCTGCAGGCGATGAACACTGGCCACGACGGCTCGATGACCACCGTCCACGCCAACACCCCCCGCGACGCCCTCTCGCGCGTCGAGCAGATGGTCGGCATGGCCGGGCTGGACATCCCCGCCCGCTCGATCCGCGGCCAGATCGCCTCGGCGATCCACGTCGTGATCCAGGCCGAGCGCATGGAGGACGGCACGCGCCGCATCGTGTCGGTGGCCGAGATCTCGGGCATGGAGGAGGACGTCATCTGCATGCAGGAGATCTTCCGCTTCCGGCGCGTAGGGCGCGGGAGCGACGGGCGGGTGCTGGGCCAGTACGAAGCCACCGGCGTGCGGCCCCGGTTCATGGAGGCGCTGGCCGCCCGCGGCATCAGCCTGTCCAGCGACCTGTTCGCCCTGGGCCGGGTCTCGGCGTGACGCGATGGACAGCTTCCTTTTCCCCATGGCGCTGGTCCTGGCCTTCGTGGCCGTGGCCATGGCCGGCCAGACCCTGATCGGCCTGTTCCTCGGCGCGCGCGACCAGACCCGCCGCGTCAATCGCCGCCTGACGCTGATGGCGGGCGGACTATCGCAGGAGCAGGTCTACCAGACCCTGGTGCGCAAGCCGCGCGACAGCTGGATCGGCCGCACGCCCTACGCCGCCCTGCACGCGCGGGCCACGCTCTATTGCCGCCAGGCCGGACTGTCGGCCGGGCCGGTGCAGGTGCTGGGCGTGGCCGCTGGCGCGGCGGCCACGCTCTGGCTGCTGGCGATGATCTTCCTGCGCGGCTCGCCGATCGCGTCGCCCTTTCCGCAGGTCCTGATGGCCGGCTTCGGCGCGACGGGCCTGTGCTTCGCGGTCACGGCGATGTGGATCGCGCGTCGCCGCGCCGCGCGCCTGGCCAAGCTGGAAGAGCAGCTGCCCCTGGCGCTGGACGTCATGATCCGCGCGCTGCGCGCCGGCCATCCGGTGATCTCGGCGGTCAATCTGGTGACCCAGGAGATGCCCGATCCGATCGGCAGCGAGTTCGGTCTGGTGATGGACGAGACCACCTATGGCGGCGAGTTCCGGGACGCCCTGCGCAACCTGGCCCGCCGCACGGGCTCTGCCGACATCGCGTTCTTCGCCGTCAGCATCGCCATACAGACCGAGACCGGCGGTAATCTGGCCGAGATCCTGGCCGGCCTGGCCGCCGTGATCCGGGGCCGGGCCTCGCTGAACAAGCGCATCCGCGCCTTGTCCAGCGAGGGGCGGATGTCGGCGCTGATCCTGTCCCTGCTGCCGCTGGTCTGCGTCTCGGCGGTCAGTCTGTTCCACCCGGAATTCTACACCAGCAAGTTTTCCGATCCGGCCTTCTGGCCGATCGTCGGGGGCATCGTGCTGCTCTACGGCGTCGGTCAGCTGATGATCCGCCGCATCGTCACCTTCAGATATTGAGGACGCCATGGACGACATGCTGAGCATCGGGCTGCAGGTCGGGGTCTTCCTGGCCGTCGTCATGGGCGCCCTGGCCGTGGTGTGGCGCGTCGAGCAGGACGCCCTGATCCGCCGCCGGATGAGGGACGGGCCGGCCGTGGCGCGGGGCGCGCCCGACGAGGCGCTGCTCAAGACCGCCCAGCCGGCCAATCCCCTGCTGTCCTGGGTGCAGAACCGTCTGCCGGCGCCCAAGAAGGATCAGCCGTCGCGGCTGGCCCGCACCCTGGCCGAGGCCGGCTTTCCCGCGCCGTCCGCGCCCGCCTGGTACGCCCTGATCCGCGTGGCCTCGGCCCTGGGTCTGCCGCTCCTGCTGCTCGTGTCGCAGAAGCTGTCCTCGGCGCCGATCACCGGGCTGCAGCTGATCGTCGCCGCCCTGGTGCTCTGCGGCCTAGGCCTGGTCGTGCCGGCGATCGCCGTGGACATGCGCGCCGTCGGCCGGCGAGAGCGGCTGGAGAACCAGTTTCCCGACGCCCTGGACCTGATGGTGGTCTGCATCGAGGCGGGTCTGGGCTTCGACGCGGCCTTCGTGCGGGTGGCGCAGGAAATCGCCGCCTCGCATCGCGACATCGCCTTCGAGTTCGGCCGCGTCTCGCAGGAGCTGCGCGCCGGGCGATCCCGCCCCGACGCCCTGCGGCGGATGAGCGACCGGGTCAATGTCGATGCGCTCCGCGCCTTCGCCGCCCTGATGATCCAGACCGACAGCCTGGGCGCCAGCGTCGGCCAGACCCTGCGCACCTATTCCGCCGAGATGCGCGAGCGCCGGTTCCTGCGCGGCGAGGAGAAGGCCATGCGCATCCCGGTGCTGCTGACCCTGCCGCTGGTGGCCTGCATCCTGCCGGTGATCGTCACCGCCCTGCTGCTGCCGGCCGGCCTGGACGTGGCCCACAACCTACTTCCCGCCCTCAAGAGGCACTGACCATGCGACCTTTGCTGCTGACGACCGTCTGTTGCGCGCTGCTTCCCGGCCTTTGCGGCTGCGTGGTCTGGCGCGGGGTGGCCAGCCTGGTCCGGCCGACTCCTCAGGTCGCCGAGGTCAGGCCCGCGCCGGCTCCCGGCCTGGTTCCGCCCGACCCGGCCGCGGTGGTCGACCGGCTGTACGCCCGCGCCGCCGACGCCATCCGCGCCCGCGACTACGCCCTGGCGCTGGAGGTGCTGCAGATCGCCGCGGCCCGCACGCCGGCCGACGCGCGGGTGCTCAACGCCCAGGCGGTGGTCTACGACAAGCTGGGACGGTTCGATCTCAGCGCCCGCTACTACGCCCGCGCCCTGGCGGCCGATCCCGGCTCGACGATCGTCGCGCACAACATGGCCTATTCGGCCCGGCTGAGCGGACGGGCGGGGCCTGACAATGGACCGCTGCTGGCGGGCGGCTCGCCCGCCGCCGCCACGCCGGCCGGCCGCGCGACCTCGGGGGGAACGCCGTGACGACCCGAGCCCTGTTCGCCGCCGCCGCCGGCTGCATCCTGCTGCTGGCCGCCACGCCCGGCGCCGCGGCCGGCGGCTGGGGGCGGGCCAAGCCCGCCGCCTTGCCCGCCGCCCCGCCCGTCGTCGATACGGCGACACGCGAGGCGACGGCGTCTGCGGTCGAGACCGCCCTGGCGGAGGGGCGCCTCGTCGACGCCTCCAGCCTGCTGGGCCGGGCCCTGGCCAGCGAAGGCCGGGACCCGCGCCTGCTGACCCTGCTGGGCGAGACGAGTCTGGCGCGGGGCGACGCCCCGGCCGCCTTGGCGACCTTCGCCCAAGTGGCCGCCGACGCTCCCTCGAGCCCTCGGGCGCGGCAGGGCGAGGGGCTGGCCTTGTCGGTCCTGGGGCGTTCGGACGGGGCGCTCCAGGCCTTGCGGACGGCCGTGGCGGGCGATCCCCGCCTCTGGCGCGCCTGGAACGGCCTGGGTCGGGAATATGACCGCCGTCACGATTGGGCGGCGGCCGAGGACGCCTATGCGCACGCCCTGGACGCCTCCGGTCGCGACGCCCTGGCGCTCAACAATCGCGGCTATTCCCAGCTCCTGCAGGGACGGCTGGCGGAGGCCTCGGTCGACCTGATCGCGGCGCTGGAGAAGAAGCCCGACCTGGCCGCCGCCCGCAACAATCTGCGGCTGGTCCTGGCGCTGAAGGGAGACTACGCCCGGGCTTCGGCGCGGGGAGCCGGCGGCGACGATCCCGCCGCCCTGCTCAACAACGCCGGCTTCGCCGCCTTGCTGCGGGGCGACTACGACGCGTCGGTCGCCCTGTTCGATCAGGCCAGCAAGGCGCGCGACACCTACTATTCCAAGGCGGGCGAGAACCGCCGCCTGGCGCTGAGCCTCAAGGCCCAGGACCAGCGTCAGGAGGCCAGCCATGGAAACTGACTATGGGCGCCTGCTCTGGGCGGGGGCCTATGCCGCCTTGCTGCTGGCCGCGGCCGGCAGCGACGTCTGGAGCCGCAGGATCCCGAACTGGTCCGTGCTGGCCATCGCCGGCCTGTTCCTGATCGGGCTGCCGTTCGGCTGGCCGGTCGCCTCCTGGGGCGCGTGCCTGGCCGCCACGGCCCTGGCGCTGGCGATCGGGTTTCCCCTGTTCGCCGTCCGGCGAATGGGGGCGGGCGACGTCAAGCTGCTGGCCGCCGCGGCCCTGTTCACCGGCCTGGACCACATGCTGCTGCTGCTGGTGGCGACCGCCGTGGCCGGCGGCGCCCTGGCGCTGGTGGCCCTGACGGCGCGTCCCTACGCCACGGCCCTGGCCGCGGCCGGCTGGCCGCAAACGCGTCCCGGCGTGCCCTACGGCGTGGCCATCGTGGTCGGCGCGCTTTATGCCGGCTGGAACGCGGGCCTGTTCACCGTCACCCAGCATCTGGTTCATATCGATCCCAGCCAAATGGACCTGGTCCAGTGAGATAAATATATTGTCTTTATCTGTGCGTATTGCTTCAGATGAATTTCTCCCGCAATACGCGATATTTCGCATCTGTATTACAATATTTAACTACCCAATCCGGGGTACGATTGCGGCGACGAAATAATATCAAATGCTGATAGGGAGCGATCAGGGCGTATCGGGCATTTATATACGAAAAGATGCAAACCTGTTTACACAACTAATGATTTGCATCTGGAAGTACTTGAGATGATCCGACGAGCCGTGAACGCGCATAACAGCGTGGGGTGCCGCAGATGGGATTGATCAAGATGATCGAGGTCGTGGATTCTGAAGTTGGACGCGGCGTCTTCGAGGCGCACGTGGCCAACGCCATCCTCAACCTGGTGAACTTCGGCGTCATCGTCGCCGACAGCGAAGGCTGCGTGTACGCCGCCAACGACCTAGCCTGGAGCTATGTCCAGCACGGCGACGGCTTGGGCGAGAAGGGCGGCCTGCTGAAAGCCGAGAACGACTTCGAGGCCGACGGGCTTCGCAGCCGGATCGCCGCGGCGGTCCGCCAGGGACGACCGGGCGCCATGCTGATCCACCGCTCGCGCAGCCAGAAGCCGCTGGTCCTACTGATCGAGCCCTTCACCACCGACGACAGCAATTTCCGCTGCGCCCTGATCACCGTGCGTGAGGTGGGGCGGTCTTCCGCCCACGCGGTCGAGCGGGCTCGGATGATGTTCAATTTCTCGCCCGCCGAGGCTGAGATCGTGTCCCGGGTCGCCCAGGGGCGTGAACCGGCCGAGATCGCCGCGGAGCGCGGCGTCAGCATCAATACTCTGCGCGTTCAAATGGCCTCGGCCATGGTCAAAGTCGGCGTCCATCGTCAAGCTGAGCTGGTGTCGGTGCTTTCATCGGCCGACGTGCTGGAGTGACGGGTAAATTTCTGTGATTATTTTCCAAAATAACCAAACTGTATTATTGGTCGCTGTTGAATAGATGCTAATATTACTATGTCGCCAGGCAAACCTCCCGGTGTAGTCTGAATGCGATATGACCGGCTCGTCGATGTGGTCCGCAACATCATCGGCGAACTTCAGCGGCGCGCTCCGCCCGCCGAGCGTCGGATCGAGGTTCAGCACCCCCACCGCCTCGATCCGACGCCGGTCGATACCGCCGGCGACCGGGAGTCGCCGCGCGAGCTTGCCCCGACCCTCTCCTTTCCACGGCATTCCCCCGGAAATGGTCGTATAGTGAAAATGTACTATAATAACTTTTCTAGTAAGTTGTATTTATCGAATATTCAATTGCGACACGCTGTCATTCTTATTAGATAATTTGTTTACCATGCTTTAGGGTGCGCTGCTTAACCCTCACGCCCGATGATCCTCCCATCATCTCTCTTTTGGGGCTTGCAATGCGCACGAAGCTTTTCATGGCCGCCATGGCCTTCCTCGGTCTCGCCTCCAGCGCGGTCGCCGCGCCCAACACCTACGAGCTTCGCCTTGAGGGCCATGTGCCGGTCATCTGCAGGGTCGACCTGCAGGCCAGCGGCGCCTCGGCCGATCACGCCACTGACCTGGGCAGGATGACCGAGTTCTGCAACAGCGCCGCCGGCTATGACGTCTGGCTGTCGCACGCCCAGGGCCTGAGCGGCGCCGCGGTCTATGTCGACGGCCAGAAGATCCCGCTGTCGGCCTCCGGCCAGACCCTGATCAGCCATTCGTCGACCGCCGCCTCGCGGTCGCACGCGCTGCGCCTGGATCCCGGCGCCGACGCGGGCCGGGTCGGCGACCTGTCGCTGCGCATTTCCGCCCTCTGAGGCGTCGCGGCCTTCCTCGGCCGCCGTCCACGCCGCTGCCCATGGACAGGAAGAACCCCGCCGGACCTGGTCCGGCGGGGCTTTCAATTTGACGATCGACGCCCCGGGAACGAACTACATGCAAGCCACGGGCGTCGTCGCTGTCGGCACGGCGAGAGGGGTCACCGTGACGGTCAGGATGTCCTGATAGTTGGGCGCGGGGACCTTGCCCGCGCCGCCTTCCAGCAGGGTAGGAGTGACGGCCAGGTACTGGCCGCTCAGGCCGGCCCGCTGGCATGTCACCGTGTTGAAGGTCGGCGAGGCGGTGGTCTTGGTCTGGCCCAGGAAGTCCAGCTGGTAGGGAATGCGCTGGTTGGCCGTGGCCAGGTTGCCGCCGGGATAGGTCATCTGGAACTGGTTGGCCGAGGTCAGGGCCACCGAATAGGGCCCCGAGCTGGCCACCCGCACATTGCCCGTCCGCTGCTTGACCGAGTTCGAGGTCGAGGGCAGGGCGGCGGTCGTCAGCCCGCCGATCTCGCCGAAGTCGAGGGCGGGACCGACGAAGCTGGCCTGCAGGGCGCTGAGCACGTTGATCCGGATGTCCAGAGAGTTGGGAATCACGCCGGACTCGTCGGCCGTCCCGCCCGTGCGCTTGCAGAAGTATTTCTGGTCGACAAACAGGTCGGTGGTCCCCGCCGCCAGGTCCGCGCCGCTGGGCACGGTGATCGTCACGACGAAGGTCTGCACGTCGGGCTGGCCGACGCCGCCGAAGTTCAGCTCGATCTCGTTGGGATTGACGTTGTTGGGGTCCAGCACGTGGCCGGGCGGGTTCTCCAGGATCTGGCCGCCGGTCGAGGTCTGGACGACGGCCAGGCTGGCGGGGGTGTCGGGACGGCGCAGGTAGATGAAGTCGACCTCCTGCGTCTTCCTGCCGCCCACGGCCGGCGGTCGCCGGGCCGTGACGGTCACGGTCTGGACCGTCGTGCCGCTGGGGTTGAACGGGTCGAACGTGCCCGACAGCACCACGGGGTCGAAGGTCACGCACTGGGCCTGGACGGCGTGGGCCGTCAGCGAGGCCGCGCCGGCGGCGAGCCCCAGGATCAGCATGCTGATGCCGCGTTTCATGTCAGCCTCCCGAGGCGCTGGGCTTGAGGTCGCCGGCCTTGACGAAACCCTCCGCGCTGGCGGGAACGTCGAGGAAATAGACGGTGGGGGGCGTGGTCCCCATCTCGATCCGCCAGCGACCCGGCCGCAGGCCCGAGGCGCCGAAGCGGCCGATGCGATTGGTGAACAGCACGACCGCCGGCTGGTCGGGCTTGGCCGCTTCCGTGGCGGCGCCCGAGACCAGGGCCAGGGGCTGGCCGTCGCCGTCCAGCAGCCGGCCGATCGCCGTGATCGAATAGTCCGACCCCACCACCAGCCGGTAGCCCGACCGGTAGGGCGGGAACATCCGGAACGAGCCCGAGCCGAGGTCATAGCCGGCCGGCGCGTTGGGCGCGTCCACCGTGATGGTCCGTTCGGCATAGGCGCTGAGGTTGGTCTCCAGCGCCGTGCCCAGGGCCCCGGTGTTGGCGGTGTAGCCGAACGGCGTCGGGTTCACGATGATGTCGGCGCCCTTCAGGCTCTTGTGGCCCTCGACGATCGCGAAGCTGTCGTAGATCGGACGGCCCACCGAGACCGCGCCGTCGGCGAAGCCCAGGGAGGTGCCGACCCGCAGCGAGGTGCGGCCATTGTCGGGGCCGTCGAACGCCGTGAAGTGCGACAGGCCCAGCTCCGCCCGGTTGGCGATGTAGTTGAAGCTGCCGTTGAACGCCGAGTCGGTGGGCGAGCGCGAAACCTCGCCATAGGCGTTGTACGAGCCCACGCCCTGGCCGTGCAGGGTCTGGTAGACCAGCCGCGCGCGATCGTCGCGGCCGTCGTACTCGGCCCTGAGGCTGGAATTGTCCGAGAACTGCCAGGACAGCGAGAGGAACGCGGTGGTCTCGCGCCGTCCGGGCACGTCGTCGTACATCAGGTTGGCGGTCAGGGCGAGGTTCGAGGTCAGGCGGTACCCCATGCCGGCCCGGTAGGAGCTGGAGTCGGGGAAACCGTCGCGGCCATGCGAATAGCGGCCGTCGAAGCTGGCGTAGATCGCGTCGCTGAAGGCGTGCGCATAGCCGAGCCCCAGTTCGTAGTCGTAGCGGTTGTCGGGGATGAACGTCCCCACCGGCCCGAACTCGCGGCTGCGGCTCTCGAACGACAGGTTCAGGGAGTCGGCGCGGCCGCCGGCGAACTGGAACAGGCGCTGCAGGGTGACCGTCGTCGCATAGCCCGAGCCGTAGCCGTCGATGTGCGACAGGGCGAAATCGACGCCCAGCGTGCCCACCGGCAGGCCGAACAGGCCCTCGAATCCGGCCATGACAGTGTTCTCGTCGCCCTGGCCGTTGACCCCCAGGGTCACCCGGTCGGTGACGCCTCGCCGGTAGAAGCCGCTGAAGGTCCAGTTCTGGGTGTAGTCGGGCCCGTCGGCCAACAGCGGCGCCTTGACGCCGGCGTAGGCGCCGAACTCCGACAGGCCCGGATCGAGCTGGGCGCGGTCGAAGAAGACGTTGAACTGCAGGGTCTCGCGCCGTCCGGTGTCGTCCTCGACCACCAGGCGCACGTCGTTGGAGCCCTGGGCGAACGGGAAGTCGCGCACGTTGTAGCGGCCCGGATCCAGGTGCAGCCGACGGGTCAGCTGGTTGTTGAGGATCACGCTGACGTCCGAGGGGCGCGCCAGGGTGAAGCTCTCCCGGCCGCGGGGCCGGGCGATCGTCTGCGGCGCCAGCACGCTGTAGGAGCGGAAGACCGAGACCCCCGCGATGTCCGGGGCCGACTGGAAGCCGCGGCTGGTGGCCTGCAGGTCGCCGAAGGTCCAGCGGGCGGTGTGCTTGAGGTCGTCATAGACCACGCGGGTGCCCAGGCGCTGGTAGTCGTTGCGCCCGCCCGGCTGCCAGACGGCCTCGTTCTCCAGCACCAGGCCGCTCAGGCGGATGGCGCTGTCGAGCAGGAAGGTCGGATCGCCCAGCCCGTTGTCGATCCCCTGCTCCACATAGTCGACCGAGCCGCGGACGTTCAGATAGCCGCTGAAGCCCGCCGGCGGGGTGAAGCTGCCCATGCTGGCGTGGTCCATGGGCGTGACCTGCAGGCTGCGCACGGCCTTCAGCTCGGGCGGGATGTTGATCCGCAGCTCCAGGGCCTTGGGGTCGTAGGTCATCTGCAACTGGGCGTGGGTGACGGCGTCGGGCCCGACCAGGGCGCGGCCGTTGAAGGCCGAGCGCAGGGCGGCCACCGAGGCGGCGTCCAGCAGCGGGGCCAGCAGGCCCAGCAACCGCTCGGACGGCATCGACAGCTGGCCGTCGGCCGAGATCGTCAGCGGCATGTCGCCCAGATAGAAGTCGCCGTCCTTCAGTGGAACCGTCAGGTTCACGTCGCGGCCCGTGGGGTTCAGCCGGCGCAGGGCGTCGGCGGAGGCGGCCGCGTTGCTCGGCGGCGCGCCGGTCGGTTCCTGCGCGAGCGCGAGGTAGGGGATCGGGTCGGCTAGGGCAGCGACCGGAGTCGCGGCGGCGACCAGGCAGCCGGCCAGCAGCCAGCGCCTGTAGGCGCGCGTCCTAGCGCCCTTCGTCGGACGAGAATTGAGCCTCAAGGGAGCCTCCTGCCGCCGCCGTCAGGGGCAGCTCGATGGGAACGGCGATCCGCCGCGTTTGACCGGGGGCGACCAGGCCGAAGCCGATCGTCTGCTGGATCTCGGGGCCGGGGAGGGTTCTCTGGAAGACGACCTTTCCCCCCGCGTCCTTCTCCGTGATCTTCAGTCGTCCGCGGGACAGGTAGCCGTGGGTGTTGGAGGAGTCGGCGATGTAGACGATCGGGATCGGCTTGCCGTCGGCGTCCGCGCCGATCTCGGCCTTCGACAGCACCAGGGCCGGCTTGCCGCCGGTGGGTGCGACGCTGGCCAGGACCTGGAAGTTGTACAGGATCTGGATCGCCGACTGGCCCTCGGGCAGCTTCACCGGCATCTGGGCGACGGTGACGTAGTAGTGCTTGCTCTGGGCTAGGGCCGGGTCGCCGACCCACTGGATCCGGAACGACTGGGTTTCGCCGGGCTGGATCACCGCCTGGGGCGGAAAGATCAGCAGGTCGTTGGTCTGGGTGTCGCCCGGATGGGCGCCCTTGTCGTCGAAGGTCAGCTCCTCGGCGCGCAGCTCCACTGGCAGCGGATTGGCGAAGGTGTTCTGCACGGTCACGATCTGTGACATGCCGCGCCCGGTGGGCTTGAGGTCGATGACGACCGGCTGGACGGTCATGGCCAGGGCGGCGCCGCCCAGCAAGGGCGTCCCCGTTCCGGCCACGCCGGCCAGCGCCAGGCTGGCGGCGGCGACCGCTCCCAGCCAACGCTTGCGATGATTGTTAGAACGCAACATTAGGGGTCCGCTCCTTGTTGTGGTTCAGTTCGAGGCTTCGATTTCGACGACCAACGTTCCCGCGTAGTCGCCGGCGACCATCGGCGCGCCCCCGCCGGTGATGTTGAGGGTCAGGTTCATCAGCCCGGCCGCGCCGTTGGCGGTCTGCAGGCTGATGGGGGTGGTGGAACTGCTGGGGCCGGTGGCGGTCAGTCCCGCCCAGTCGGCCGACAACTGAAAGCCCAGGCTGTCACGGAAGCCGGGGGCCGGGGCCGGTCCGGCGGTGCGCGCCAGGCCGGCGCCGTCGGTGCGCACCACCAGGCGGTGGGCCGAGTTGCAGACCACCGGAAAGCCCAGGCTGATCACCGCGTCGCGCGGCTGGGCGGTCTGCGGATCGATGAACTGGGTGAAACGCACCACGCCCTGCGCGCCCTGGGCGGTGAAGCTGGCGTTGGTCCCGGAGGCGGCCGAGGGCGGCGACAGCACGCAGGCGCTGGGCGCGCGGCCGAACAGGTCCAGCCAATTGCTGGCCCGATCGCCGGTCGAGGCGGTCTGGGCCTGGGCCGAGGCGGCCGCGCCGAGCGCGGCGCCCAGCATGAGGACGAGGGCGGTTTTCATTGGGGTTCCACCGTCAGCCTGAGGGTGTCGCGATAGACGCCCGACACCAGCGGCGCATTGGTCTGCAGGTTCGTGGCCCCGGGCTGGATATCCAGCCGCAGGACGATGTCGCCGACGACCGGCTGGTCGACCGCCTGGGCGCTGTCGACCAGCCGCCGGGCGCTGGCGTCGGCCTGGAAGGTGTTGGTGACTGGTCCCCAGATCAGGGTGGCGGTGTAGGGCACCGCGTCGCTGAAGCCTGTCGGGGCGGGGGTCAGCCCCAGTTCCGAGCGCCACAGGCCGTTGTTCTGGCTCTCCAGGACGATCTGGTGGGCGTAGTTGCAGACAGCCGCGAAGGTCACCTGGGCCGAGGCCGCGCGGGTCGACAGAGTGACCGGATCGGTCAGGGCGTCGACCTCGAGGCTGGAGCCGTTCAGGGTCCTGAAATTGACCAGCTTGCCCGAGTTCAAGGTGGGGGTGGCCAGGGTGCAGACCTTCGGGACCCGGCCGCGCACCACCATGTCGCGGGTATTGTCGTCGGTCTGGGCCTTGGCCAGCTGTCCGACCAGCAGCACGGTGAGGACCGAGGCCGTGGCCAGGGTCGCGGCGGCGAGGGATTTGGTGTTGCGCATGACCGTCCTCCTTCAACTGGCCGCGGCCAGGGTGACGACGACGGCGCCCTGGTAGGTGTCGTCCGCGACCGGGCGCAGGGCCGGGCCGCCGGCGGTGGCGAAACCCGACAGGCTGATCGTGATGTCGGCGCTGCCGGCCGTTTCGCGGATCTGCGAGGCGCCGGCGTTGGCGGCGGCGCCGGTCGAGTAGCTGGCGTCGACCGGCGTCCAGCCCGAGGCCGTGGCCGTGTAGTCGACCCCGCGCGAGAAACCGGTCGGCGGCGTGGTGACGAAGGCCTGGGCGGTCATCGGCGTGGCCGCGATCGTCAGCTGGCTGCGCGAACTGCACTGGGTTCCGGTCAGCACCTTGGGCGGCGCCGACAGGTCGGGGCGCAGCAGGCCCGTGGCGGTGTCGATCAGCACGCCCACGTCGAACAGATTGTCGCCGTCGCTGAGCGTTCCGAGGGTGCAGACGTTGTTGGGCACCGTGGCGGTGATCTGGATCGGTCCGGCGGAGTCCGAGGGGCCGACGGTCTGGGCGTGGGCCGCGACGACCAGGGCCAGGAGGGCCGGCGGCGCGAGGAGGAGGGACAGGGCGCGATGCATGGCTCAGCTCCCCGAGGCGGTCAGGCCCGCGTCGGGGCCAAGGGTGATGGTGACCAGGGCCAGGTAGGCGCCCGGCTGCAGCAGGTCGTCGGTGGCGGCGGCGAAGTCCGAGACCACCAGCGTCAGGTCGGTCGCCTTCGGCGCGGCGCTGGTCGAGCTGACGCCGTCGCCAGCGGTGTTGGTGGCGCTGGTGCGGACGGTGGCGGCCGTCGCGCCCCAGGCGCTGATCGAGCAGGTGTAGTTGACCGCTCCGGTGAAGCCGGCCTGGGCGGCGCCGCTGGTCACCGCCAGCGGCGAGGCGCTGATGGCCAGGGCCGCGCCGCCATAGTTGCAGAAGGTTCCGGGCAGCTGGATCGTCTGGGCGGCGATCGGCGCCAGCCGTCCGACTCGAGTTCCCGAGGCCTCGGAGATCTGGCCCAGCGCCAGGCCGGCCGGGTTCGGCTCGCCCAGCACGCAGACCTGGCTGACCCGGGCGTCCAGTCCGACGCCGCCCCGGGCCGGGTCCTGGGCCCTGGCCGATGCGGCGGTGAACGACGCGGCGAGGGCCAGGGCGGTCGCCGCGAGTCCGACGGTTCGATGCTGGATCATGACGACCTCCTTGCGAGCGCGCGGTTCAGGTGGCGGGGGACAGCGTGACGATCACCGAGCCGGCGTAGGCGCCCGCCACCAGCCGGCCGCCGGTCGGCGTGGTCGGGTCGGCGAAGCTGACGACGATGTCGCTGGCGAAGACGCCCGTGGTGCTGCCCGCGCCGCCGCCGCCGGTCAGGGTGCTGTCGCTGGCCGAGACCGCCCCGCCGGCCGGCGAGGCCATGGCGGTGGCCGTGTAGTCGACGCGGCGGTCGAAGCCGGTGGGCGCGGCGTCGGTGAAGCTGGTGTTGAGGATCGGCAGGGCTTCGACGGCCATGCTGGCCGACACCCCGTTGCACCAGCCGTTGAGGGTGGCGGTCCGGCTGGTCAGCTTGGCGCCATCGAGCTTGCCGATGGCCGCGGTGTCGCCGGTCAGCAGAGACAGTTCGCCCAGGTTCAGCACCACGTCGCCGGTCACGAACAGGCAGCGATTGGCCACCGTGCCGTTGACCTGCACCGTGCCCGTCGCCGTCTGGGCCAGGGCCGCGCCGGCGCCGAAGGCGAGCGCGAGGCTCGCCGCGGCGACGGACAGGATGATCGGATGTCGCATGATCGTGCTCCTGTCGCCGGCCCGGTCAGACCGGCTCGATGGTGATGGAGATGACGCTCGAATAGTTGCCGGCCATCAGCAGCGCGCCGGGCGCGGTGTTCAGGGCGTAGGCCTTGACCGTCAGGTTGTTGGCGGTGTTGGCCAGGCTGTCGGACAGCGACTGGACGGTGGCGGCGGGCAGGGCCGCGGCGGTGACATAGCTGACCGTTTGGGTCGAGCCGGAGGCCAGGGCGGCGTCGAGCGCGGCGGTGTAGTCGATGACGTTGGCGTAGCCGGTCGGGGCGGTGGCGGTCGGGGCCAGGGCCAGGCGGGTCGAGCTCAGCGTCACCTTGGGCGCGGCGCTGTTGCAGTTGACCCGGAACTGGGTCGAGCCGCCGGGGTTGGCGTTGGTCGAGCCGGCCAGGGTGGGGGACAGCGCGCCGTCCGTGCCCGCCAGTTCGCCCAGCGGGATCGAGCCGGTGAAGGTGGAGCCGCTGCCGCCAGTGATCACCACGCACTTGGCCGCGACGCTGCCGGTGACATTGACCGTGCCGGTGACCGTCTGGGCCATGACGGCCGGGGCGGCGGCGAGGCCCAGGAGGGCGGCGCCGATCAGGATCGTCTTGTTCATCTCGTTTCACTCCCAAATGTTCCGCCGGCGAACCGGCCTTGGTTCTGCGGGGCGACGCCCCAACCCCCTGAAGGACGACCGAACTCGCCGGGGGAGCGGGTCCGGAAGGGCGTCATGGCGAGACGCTGAGCGTCACCGTCAGCGAGTCGGCGTAGGTGTTGGCGGCGGCTAGGATCTGGGCGCCGGCGTAGGCGGCGCGGCGGACTCGCAAGTAGGAGCCGGCGACGTCGTAGGAGGCGCCGTTCAGGCGCAGCCCCTGGCCGGCCGTGGCCGGTCCCTTGAAGGTGCAGGCCGCGCCGGCGCTGGTCGTCAGGTCGCCGGTGTCGCAGGTGGCGCTGACCGGGGTGACCCCGGCGTCGCCGACCAGGTTCAGGTCGACCAGATAGGGCGCGAGGTTGGTGTAGCCGGTCGGCGGCGAGACGCTGGAGGCCAGCAGGCCGCCGTTCTGCGAAATCACCGCCGCCCGGAACGGCACGGTGCATTCCAGCGTGAACGGAAAGTCGGCCGAGAAGGCGTTGTTGACCTCGCCCACGTCGGTCGAGCCGTTGGGGGCCATGCCCGGCGCGAAGCCGCAGCGGCCGCCGACCGAGGCGGTGACCGGGATGGACAGCACGATGTTGGGGGGCGATCCGCCGGCATAGGCCGTGACCTGGGCGCGAGCCGGCTGAGCGCCGGCGGCGAAGACGGCCAGCGCGACCAGGCCGCCGCCGAGCAGCCATTCCAGCAGTCGGGGCTTGCGTTCCGAACGCAGGGCTCGGGAAACCATTGTGCTTTTGCCTGCCATCGCCCAGCCCTTGTTTAATTAACAAGTTCTTAATGCTTGGGTGACGATTGCAGAGAACTGGTGGTGTGAAATCCCCTAGCTTGGGTATAGGCAATAGTTTCGCCTAAATAGGGAATTCGTCTCTTGGGTTATTGGTTACAATGACTTTAATAATACAAATATTCTATATCAATGCGGCGTTGAGAGGCATGTGCATTTAGCGTGCGTCAAACCGACGCTATTATGTATTCATTAATCTTAGGTTGTGGAATTAATTGCCTAATATGCGTTTAAGTAAGGAACGCACGGACCCGGAAACAAGGGTCCAGCTAGATGCCGGCGCCAAAGACCGGCGGGTAGGGAGAAGGGCTCAGGGCATGGACGGCACGCATTCGCTCGCCGGGATACGCGATATCGAGGCCATAAGATTTTGCCTCGATGAGGACGAGGTCGCCCGGATCGTGGTTGACCCGCATGGATTGCTCCTCTGGCGGTCGAGGGCCGCGGCGATCCTGCTGCACGGGGACTGTCCGCTGGTCGATCGGGCCGGCAAGCTGGGCGGCGTCGACCGCCGCACCCAGCAGTTCCTGAACGAGCGGCTGGACGAGGCCTTCGCGGGCGAAGAGATCTGCCAGTTCATCGAAACCGATCAAGGCCGCCGGTTCCTGCTGCGCATGCGCCCGGTCGACGAGGACGGCGAGCGGGCCGTGGTGATCACGCTCAAGGATTTCGAGGCGCCGGTCCATATCCCGCGGCTCGAGCGGCTGTTCGGTCTCAGCGCCATGGAGGCGCGGATCCTGCAGCTGATCATCGAGGGCGCCAGCGCCGAGCGGATCGCCGACAGCAAGGCCATCTCGATCCTGACCGTGCGGACCCACATCAAGCACATCCACAGCAAGATGGACGTCCGCTCCAAGGAGGAGATCCTGGCGGTGATCGTCAAGATCTTCGCTTGAGGTCCGGCGGGATGGGAGTTGCCGATCGGGCCGCGAACCGCCAAATGAGGGCGCACGACCTTTCGGACCCGCATCATGACCACGCCGATCGACGACCGTCTCGCCGCCGCCGCCTTCCATAGGCTGGTCGAGCACCTGCGCCTGCGGACCGACGTCCAGAACGTCGACCTGATGGGCGTGGCCGGCTTCTGCCGCAACTGCCTGGGCGACTGGATCAGCGAGGCCTCGGAGGGCCGGCTGAGCCGGGACCAGGCCCGCGAGGCGATCTATGGCATGCCGCAGTCCGAGTGGAAGGCGCGCCACCAGGGGCCGGCGACGCCCGAGCAGCTGGCGCGCATGGAGGCCAGCGTGGCGCTCAACGATCAGTTGCGCGCCGAGCGGGAAGCCCGGCTGGACGAGGCGCTGGACGAAAGCTTCCCCGCCAGCGATCCGCCAGCCATGACCGAGCCGGGCCGCTAGAGTTCTCAAAGCACAGCCAGCTTCCTGGCCTTCACCTTCACCCGGATCACCCGGTGGTTGGACGACATGTAGAGATGGCCGTCGGCGGCCAGCTCGCAGTTGGAGATCACGTCGTCGGCCCGGATGATCCCGATCCGCCGGCCGGCCGGCGTGAAGATCGAGATCCCGTCCTGGCTCGAGGCCCACAGGTTGCCGGCCCGGTCGACCTTCAGGCCGTCGCCGCCGTCGATGCCGGTCGCGGCGCGGTCGACGAACTGTCGGCGGGCGGTCGGCGCGCCCTTGGCGTCCAGATCCCAGGCCACCCAGCCGGACTTGCGGTCGGTGGCGTACAGCGTCCGGCCGTCGGGCGACAGGCCGATGCCGTTGGGCTCGACGGTCCGGTCGATCATCGTCAGGCTGTTGTCGGTCCCCAGGCGATAGACGCCGGCATAGTCGGTCTGGCGGTAAGGCGAGCGCCAGTCGCCCTTCAGGCCCCAGGGCGGATCGGTGAAATAGATCGCGCCATCGCGGGCCAGGACCAGGTCGTTGGGGCTGTTGAGGCGCTTGCCCTCGAAACGGGCGGCCAGCACCGTCTTCTTCCGGGTCTTCAGATCGATGAACGAGACGCAGCGGTTGCCGCTGTCGCCGACCACCAGCCCGCCGCGCGCCAGGATCAGGCCGTTCGAGCCGGCCTCGCGCAGGCTGTCGGTCTCCGGGCCGGCATAGCCCGAGGGCGACAGCCAGACCACGCCGCCAACGGCCGGCGACCAGCGCAGGATCTTGTTGGCCGGCACGTCGGAGACCAGCAGGAAGCCGTCCTTGCCGCCCACCCAGACCGGTCCCTCGCTCCAGGTGAAGCCGTCCAGCACCTGCTCGACCGGCGCGTCGGCGTCGACCAGGGCGTCCAGGGCCGGGTCCAACCGCTCGACCTTGCCGACCACGGGATAGGACGGCGTCGCCGCCCTTGCGAGGCCGGGCGCCGCGGCGAGGGCCAGGAACGAGGCCGCCAGGCCGCGGCGGGTCATCGGGAAGGCCGGGTTCACGAGGCGGGACTCCTGTCGTCCTGGGTTTCGACTGGCGGATCGTCGATCTTGTCCTTGTGCCCCGCGTTGAGCCGCCGCGCCACCAGGGCCCCGGCGATGAACAGCGCGCCGACCGCCAGGAACGAGGCGGCGCGGACCACGCCGTCCAGGGTGGCCATGTCGAACAGCAGCACCTTGGCGGCGGTGGCCAGCACCACCACCAGGCCCAGCCAGCGCAGGGCGGCGTCCTTGCGGGCCGAGGCGCGGAACAGCACGACCAAGCCGAACACCGCCCACACCGCCGAGAAGGTCCAGGTCTCCAGCCCGCCGCGATCCAGGCCATGGCGCATGTCGACGCCCTGGAAGGCGAAGCGGGTCAGCAGGGTGACGAAGGCGAACAGCACGCCCACCGCCACGCACAGGGCGGTGCGGGCGAAGGCCGGCTCGTTCCGGCGCAGCAGCAGGGTGGCCGCCGCGCCGGCCAGATAGAGCGCCAGGATCAGGGCGACGTGCCAGATCGAGGTCGTCGGCCCGTCGAACGGTCCCCACCAGGGACTGGCCAGCCAGCCGAAGATCAGGCCCGCCCAGGCCAGGGCCGTCCAGCCGACGGCGGGCGCGGCGGCCTTCAGCCAGGCGGCGTCGGGGGCGTCCAGGCGCGGGCTGCGGAAGGCCCGGGCGGTCGCCAGCCCGACAAGGGCGTAGGCGCAGGCCTCGGCGGGGCCGACCATGTCGGCGGCGATCGTCGTCCCGTGGAACACCCAGCGCATCACCAGCAGGACGAAGGTCAGGACCAGGCCGGCGCTGACGCACAGAGCCGCTCGCGCCAGGGTCTCGCCGCCGCGCTTGAGGCCGGCGGCCAGGGCCGCGGCGGCGACGTACAGGGTCAGGACCACGGCGGTGTGGATCGGCGAGGTCGGCGGCGCGTCCAGCATCCCCCACCACGGATTGGCGACCAGGCCGAACACCAGCGCCGTCACGCCCAGGGCGATCCAGCCGACGACGGGCGCGGCGGCCCTCAGCCAGGCGGCGCGCGGCCGATCCAGGCGTCGGCTGAGGAAGGCGCGGGCGGTTCCGAGGGCCAGCAGCGCATAGGCGAACAGCTCGACCCGGCCCACCGCCGCCTCGTTCAACGCCAGGCCGTGGAAGGCCGCGCGAAGGCCCAGCATGGCCAGGACGAACCCCAGCCCGACGCCGACGCAGAGGGCGGCGCGGGACAGGGCCCGGCCGCCGCGGTCGAGGCTGAAGGCCGCGGCCGCCGCGCCGAGATAGAGGGCGAAGACCAGGGCGAGGTGCGGCCACGAGGCCGGCGGCGCGTCGTACGCGCCCCACCAGGGATTGGCGACCAGGGCGAACACCAGGCTGGCCAAGGCCAGGGCGGCCCAGCCCGCGACCGGCGCGGCGGCGTGCAGCCAGGCCGTCCGCTCGCCCTCCAGGCGGCGGTCGAGGAAGGCCCGGGCGGCCAGCAGGCCGAGCAGGGCGTAGGCGCAAAGCTCGGCCAGGCCGACCGGCGCGTCGTGCAGGGCCGCGCCGTGGAAGGCGTGGCGGACGGTCGTGACCGCCCACAGCAGGGCGAAGACGGCGGCCGCGACGATCCAGCTCCGCGTCCATCCGTCCTTCGCGTCGGCCCGGCGACGGGCCGTGGCCGCCAGCAGCAGGGCCGGGGCCAGGAAGTCGAGGATCAGGTCGTTGAGCACCGGCGGACCCAGCGGCGGGTCGCCCAGTCCCCACCACGGATGCAGGATCAGGCCAGCGGTCAGCAGGCCGTAGGCGGTCCCGACGGTCGTGACGACGATCTGCCGCCAGCGGGCGATGACGCCGTCGTCGGGACGTCCGCGCGCCGCCAGCAGCAGGCCGGCGGCCAGCACCAGGGCGGTGCGCAGCGAGGCCTCCAGCAGCGGATTGGCCTGGGCGGCGGCCGGCGCCATCCGGGCCAGGACCGCGTGCAGCATCAGGAAGACGCCGGTCAGCAGGACCAGCAGGGCGGCGGTCGACAGGGCCTCGCCCTCGGTCCTGTGATCGACCCCCGGCTTGCTCGTGCGGCGTGGGCCGACGATCCACGACGCGGCCAGCAGGGCGAGCGCCGCCACGAGGGTGACGCCGCCCAACAAGGGCAAGGACAGCGCGCCGGACGAGGCGTCGGCCACGAAGCCGGGGCGCAGCATCGTCGCCAGGGCGACCAGGCCTCCGGCCACGGCCGTGGCGGCCAGTCCGCGCCAGGCCAGGCGGCTGGCCGCGCCGGCCAGCAGCAGGGCGACCAGCGCCTGGGCGGCGGGTTCGAGATGGGCCGGGACCGAGGCGTGGACGGTCAGGAACAGCAGTTCGGCGGCGGCGGCGATCCACAGGCCCAGCCCCACGTCGCGTTGCGGGGTCTCGACTCGCCGCGACAGGGCCGCGGCGCCGGCGGCCAGCAGCAGGCTCGTCAGGCCAGCCACCAGGCGTCCGGGCGCGGCGGGGGCGGCGGTCTCGAGCAGCGGCCAGGCCAGGTTGGCCAGCAGGGCCGCTCCCAGGCCGGCGACGGCCAGCAGGACCGTGCGGACCGGCGCCGTCGCCCGCCATCCGGCGGCGAGGCCGGAGGCGGCGATCATGGCGACCAGGGTGAACGCCCGCCAGGTCAGCCAGGACCCGCCGGGACCGTCATGGAAGCGCAGGCCGACCAGCAGGCCCAGCGCCATGACGCCGACCGGGGCGGCGAAGGCCGGGGCCGGAACCAGCCCCAGGGCCGCCAGGGTCGCGGCGGCCAGGATCAGCAGGCCGCCGAACACCGTGGCCAGCAGGCCGGGATCATGGCCGCTGGTGACCCACAGTCCGGACGCGGCCAGGCTGACGGCGACCAGGGCGCCCAGCGGCAGGCGGAGGAACAGGTCGGTTCCGGCGGCCTTCAGGGTCAGGTCGTTGGCGCCCCGTCGCCGCCACAGCACCGCCAGCGCCGGTCCGGCCAGGGCCAGGGCCAGCAGCATCGCGGCGTCCTCGTCCCTGCGCCGCAGCAGGGCCGCCAGGGTCCAGATCAGCAGGCCGGCCAGCGTCACCACCCCGGCGCGGGGCCAGCGGCGCAGGGCGTTGACCGCCGCGCCGGTGGCGCCGAGCAGGGCGAGATAGGCTTCCAGCGCGACGGGAGACCAGGCGACCACGCCGCCGGTCATGTAGGGCGCGAGGAAGGCGCCGAACAGTGCGAGCAGGGCCAGGGCCTCGCCATGCAGCCAGGACAGCGCCAGCAGGCCCGCCGAGACGGCGACGGCCAGCACCGCCGCCAGGGGCAGGGGAATGAGGCCATACAGCGAACAGGCGGCCCAGACCGCGCCGTACAGGGTGACCGCGCCCGCCCCGGCCGAGGCGGCGGCGGCCAGGCCATGACGGCCGCCGGGGGCGTTCTTCTGGCGGCGGATCCACTCGCTGGCCGCGACCATCAGCAGGCCCAGCACGGCGGCGCAGGCGACGCGCAGGGCCGGGGTGAAGACCCCGCGCTGGGCGGCGTAGACCACCAGCAGCAGGCCGCCCAGGGCCAGGCCGCCGCCCCCCAGCCAGGCCAGGCCGTTCTCGGCCAGCCAGGTCGAGGCCGCGGTCCAGGTGACGCGAGGCGGCGGACGCGATGGGCGAGGCGGCGGACGCGGCGCCAAGGGCGGCGGCTCCGGGCGAGGCCGAACCACCGACGGGGCGGGCGCCGTTTCGGCGACCCGGGCGGGCCTGTAGGGCGGTGGTGAAGGCGCGAGCGGCTCCGGCTTGGGGTCGTCGCCCGCGAGGATCTGCTCGACGAGCGGGGAGGGTCTCAGCCTGGCCGGTTCGGGTTCGGGCTGGGGTTCGGGCCTGGGCGCGGTTCGCGGTTCCGGCGCCGGCCTGGGTTCGGGCGGGGCGCCACGCGCGGCTTGCGGCGGGCTGACGGCCGGCGGGGCGGTCGCCAGGGCGCGCACCTGCTTTTCGAGCGTTTTCAAGCGCTGGCCCTGGCGGAAGATCCAGATCGCCAGCCCGATGATGATCAGCCAGGTCAAACGCACGCCCCCGGAACCCGAGCCCCCGCTCGTCAAGCTCAAGTTGTGCAACATCCGCTCGCCTGGCGCCAGCCGTCCGCGGGCTCCGCCCCCTCCGGCCCTCCGGGCCACCTCCCCCAGAGGGGGAGGATCTATGAGCGCCGCGCCAGATGCTCCCCCCTTGGGGGAGCTGTCGCGAAGCGACTGAGGGGGTCGCGCGCACGGCCTGGCCGCCACGCGCTTTCGCTGCGATGGGATGGGGAGGGTGCGAAGCGCCCGGGCCTCGCCCGGAGTAGCTTTGATGTGTTGTACCGTTTCGACGAAGTCAGGCGCTTCGCGTGGAGCCGTTATCCGGAAGCCTTCGGATCGCGGATTTTTAACCCGCTCCGATGGAGGCCCCCGACGGGCGGGGCGTTGGCGCGCCCCGGACCGCCTGGGCGATTTCAGCCCAGGCCTGCTGGCTCGTTCCATCTATCCCCGGCGCCGGAGTTTCGTCGCGACCGAGGCGAACCTGCTCCGAACCGACCTGGGACGTCCCCGAAGGAACACGACGGACAAGCCTTCCCGCTCGTCCACCCCCGAAGGCCGCATCGGTCGCCGTACGTGCGCCCTCCCCATGCCTTCAGGTGCAAGCA
>NZ_FORN01000052.1 GCF_900114015.1 Caulobacter sp. UNC279MFTsu5.1
CACCGGGTGGGGTGAAGGGCGGAAAAGGCCCGCGCGCCCCGGCCTTGCGGATAACGGTCGCGCGGAGCGTTCGGGCTTCGTCGAAACGGTTACTACTCAAACACTCCGGACGGCGTCCGGCGCTCCGCGACCCTTTCCATACGCTCAGCGGCCTGCCGCGTGAGGACGAGAAGCCGTGCCACGAAGCCCCCTCGGTCGCTTCGCGACAGCTCCCCCAGAGGGGGAGCATCTGATCCTCCCCCTCTGGGGGAGGTGGCCCGGAGGGCCGGAGGGGGCTCGCGGGCAAGAGCGGATCCGCCGCGAAATCAACCGCCTATGCGGGTTTCCCCCATCGACAGCCGCTCAAGCCTGGGCATGATGGCGCCCAGATGAACGAGTCCGAGCAAACCAGCGCGACGCCCGCGCGACCGCCGATCGAAACCGACAGCGCCCCGGGGGATCCCCTGGCGGAGTCGCCGCTCGCCGCGGCGGCGCGCTCGGTCTCGCCCAGCGTCACCACCGCGCTGAAGCACGCGCCGATGGGCATCGCCATCTTCGACGACCAGATGCGTTACCTGGCCGCCTCGCGCCAGTACCTGACCGACCAGGGCATGCCGCCCGACATGCCGCTGCTGGGCCGCCGCCACTACGACGTCTTTCCCGAGATCCCGCAGTTCTGGCGCGACAAGCACGCCCAGGTGCTGGCCGAGGGGGTCGAGCTGCGCGAGGACGAGGGCGACCGCTATGTCGACGGCGCGGGCCGGGTGCACTGGGTGCGCTGGTCGATGGCGCCCTGGCGCACCGACGACGGCCGGATCGGCGGGCTGGTGCTCTACACCGAGATGGTCACGGCGGCGATGGAGGCCCGCCAGCGGCTGCAGGCCGCCGAGGCCCGCTACCGGGCGGTGTTCGACCAGGCGGCGATGGGCGTGGCCCGGGTGTCGGGCAGCGGCCGGTTCCTGGAGGTCAACGACAAGTTCTGCGCCATCACCCGCCGCGACCGCGAGACCCTGCTGGCCTCGACCTTCATGGACATCGCGCCCGGCGAGGACAATGTCGCCACCGTGGTCACAAAGGGCCTGGCCCTGCTGGCCGGCGAGATCGACACCTACGCCCTCGAGCGCCGGGTCGAGGGCCGCGACGGCCCGGTCTGGGTGCACGTCACCGCCTCGCGGGTCGATCCCGGCGACGGGCGGCCGTATCTGGTGGTGATCATCTCCGACATCACCGAGCGCAAGCTGGTCGAGGCCGAGCAGCAGCACTACCAGGACCAGCTGCGGCTGCTGATCAACGAGCTGAACCACCGGGTGAAGAACACCCTGGCCACCGTCCAGTCGATGGCCAGCCAGACCCTGAAGACCGAGGCCGACCCGGTCGTCGCCTTCGAGAAGTTCGAGTCGCGGCTGCTGGGCCTGTCGCAGGTGCACGACGTGCTGACCCGCGAGAGCTGGCACGGGGCGGGGCTGCGCGACGTGGCCGAGCGGGCCCTGGCGCCGTTCACCTCGCCCGAGGGGCCGGAGCGGCTGGTCATCGACGGCCCGCCGGTCTGGCTGGCGCCGGGCGGGGCCCTGACCATGGCCCTGATCTTCCACGAGCTGGCGACCAACGCCCTGAAATACGGGGCGCTGTCCAACGGCCAGGGCCGGGTGGTGCTGAGCTGGGCCTATGACGCCGCGTCCCGCGACCTGGCCCTGACCTGGACCGAGACCGGCGGCCCGCCGACCGCCCCGCCCACCCGCCGCGGCTTCGGCTCGCGCCTGATCGAGCGCAGCCTGCGCGGCGAGCTGAAGGGCGCGGCCAGCATGGACTACCGCCCCGAGGGCCTGGTCTGCACGATGCGCGCGACGCTGTCGGACCCGGTGGAGGGGGGATCGCCGTTGAGGGCGGGATGAACCCCCTCAGTCGCTTCGCGACAGCTCCCCCAGAGGGGGAGCAGCTATGCGGCGTAGATCCTTCCCCTCTGGGGGAGGTGGCCCAGAGGGCCGGAGGGGGTCTTGCACTGAGCTTCCCGCCCACGTACCTCCCCACGATGACCAGCACCTCGCGCTTTGGGGCCAAGATCTGCGGGCTCTCCACGCCCGAGAGCGTCGCCGCCGCCGTCGCCGGCGGCGCGGCCTATGTCGGCTTCGTGTTCTTCGCCCGGAGCCCGCGCAACCTCGACCCCGAGGCCGCCGCCCGGCTGGCCGCGCCGCTTCGCCAATCGCCGGTGAAGACCGTGGCCGTCACCGTCAATCCCGACGACGCCCTGATCGACCGGCTGATGGCCACCCTGAAGCCCGACCTGATCCAGGCGCACGGCAAGGAGACCCCGGCCCGGGTCCGCGAGATCGCCCAGCGCTCGGGGGCCGGGGTGATCAAGGCCTTTTCCGTCTCGTCGGCCGCCGACGTCGACCAGGCCCGGGCCTTCGACGGCGTCGCCCAGCACCTGATGTTCGACGCCCGACCAATAGACGTGAATGGGGAAGGATCGGCCCTGCCCGGCGGCACGGGCGCAAGGTTCGACTGGAGCCTGCTGGAGGGCCGGCGATTTTCTCGCCCGCATTTCCTGGCCGGCGGGCTGGATCCGTGGAACGTCGCCGAGGCGATCCGGGCCTCCGGCGCGCCGCTGGTGGACGTTTCCTCTGGCGTCGAGCGGGGTCCCGGCCTAAAGGACCCGGCTCTGATCACGGCGTTCCTCGACGCCGTCAAACGCGTCTGACGTCTGGAAAGAGCCCGTGAACGCTTCGGTGAACCCCCCAATGGGGACTAACGACTGGTCCGCCTATCCGGACGCCAAGGGCCGCTTTGGCGACTACGGCGGCCTCTATGTGGCCGAGACCCTGATGCCGCTCGTGCTGGAGCTGGACCGCGCCTACACCGAGGCCAAGAACGATCCCAAGTTCCAGGCCGAGCTGAAGGGCTACCTGACCCACTATGTCGGCCGCCCGTCGCCGCTCTATTTCGCCGAGCGCCTCTCCAAGCATCTCGGCGGCGCCAAGATCTATTTCAAGCGCGAGGAGCTGAACCACACCGGCGCGCACAAGATCAACAACTGCATGGGCCAGATCCTGCTGGCCCAGCGCATGGGCAAGACCCGGATCATCGCCGAGACCGGCGCCGGCCAGCACGGCGTGGCCAGCGCCACCGTCACCGCCCGCTTCGGCCTGCCCTGCGTGGTCTATATGGGCGCCGTCGACGTGGCCCGGCAGAAGCCCAACGTCTTCCGCATGAATCTCCTCGGGGCGGAAGTCCGCCCGGTGACCTCGGGGGCCGCGACCCTGAAGGACGCCATGAACGAGGCCATGCGCGACTGGGTCACCAACGTGGCCGACACCTATTACATGATCGGCACCGCCGCCGGCCCGCATCCCTATCCGGCCATGGTCCGCGACTTCCAGGCGGTGATCGGCAGCGAGACCCGCGAGCAGATCCAGGAGTTGGAAGGCCGGTTGCCGGACGCCGTCGTCGCCTGCGTGGGCGGCGGCTCGAACGCCATCGGCATGTTCCACCCGTTCCTGGCCGACGAGAGCGTCAAGATCTACGGCGTGGAGGCCTCGGGCCACGGCCTGGAGACCGACAAGCACGCCGCCTCCCTGACCGGCGGCCGCCCGGGCGTGCTGCACGGCAACAAGACCTACCTGCTGCAGGACGGCGACGGCCAGATCCTGGACGCCCACTCGATCTCGGCCGGCCTGGACTATCCGGGCATCGGTCCCGAGCACGCCTTCCTGCACGACGTGGGCCGCGCCCAGTACCTGACCTGCACCGACGACGAGGCGCTGGCGGCCTTCCAGCTGTGCGCCGAGCTCGAGGGCATCATCCCGGCCCTGGAAAGCGCCCACGCCATCGCCAAGCTGCCGCAGCTGGCCAAGGAGATCGGCGAGGGCGGGGTGATCGTGCTGTGCCTGTCGGGCCGGGGCGACAAGGACATCTTCACCGTGGCCGACGCCCTCGGGCGGACGATCTAGGGCTAGAGCGACTTTGACCAAAGACCGTATCGATCGCCGGTTCGCGGCGCTGAAGGCCGAGAACCGGGCCGGCTTCGTCTCCTACGTGATGGCCGGGGATCCCGACGCCGCCACGGCGCTGGCCATCCTCGAAGGCCTGCCGGCCGCCGGGGCCGACCTCATCGAGCTGGGCTTCCCGTTCTCGGACCCGATGGCCGAGGGTCCGACCATCCAGCGCGCCAGCCAGCGCGCCCTGGCCCAGAAGATGACCCTGAACGGCACGCTGGACCTGGTCCGCGCCTTCCGCCAGGGCGACCAGGACACCCCGCTGATCCTGATGGGCTACCTGAATCCGCTAGTGAACAAGGGCTTCGAGACCTTCGCCCGCGAGGCCGCCGAAGCCGGCGTGGACGGCCTGATCGTCGTCGACTGCCCGCCGGAGGAGGCCGATCCGCTGGCTGACGCCCTGGAGGCCCACGGCGTCTCGCTGATCCGCCTGGCCGCCCCGACCACCGACGACGTCCGCCTGCCGGCCGTGGTCCGCCGCACCTCGGGCTTCCTCTATTACGTGTCGGTGGCCGGGGTGACCGGCGTCAAGTCGGCCGACGCCGGCGACGTGGCCCCGGCCGTGGCCCGGCTGCGCGCCGCCTCGGGCCTGCCCGTGGCCGTGGGTTTCGGCATCCGCACCCCCGACCAGGCGGCCGCCGTGGCCCGGATCGCCGACGCCGCCGTGGTCGGCTCGGCCCTGGTGGACGAAATCGAGTCCGCGGCCAAGGTGAACGAAAACGTGACCGAGAAGGTTCTTCTCAAGGCGTCGGAGCTGGCTAAGGCTGTGCGGTCGGCGCGACTCGAAATGGCGTGAGGCTGAAGGCTATGGCGATGGCTGAACCCCAGGGGCCCAAGAAGGGCGACAAGACCAAGGTCGCGACCGAGCGGCGCGGCGGCTGGCTGTCGCGGATCGCGCCCGGCGTGCGCGGTGCGTTCGCCAAGCGCGAGACGCCCGAGAACCTGTGGGTCAAGTGCCCCGACACGGGCGAGATGATCTACCGCTCCGACCTGGAGGCGGCCCTGTGGGTCACCCCGGCCGGCCGCCACATGCGCATCGGCCCCGAGGCGCGGTTCAAGTACACCTTCGACGGCGGCGTGCACGAGGTCCTGCCGACCCCGGCCGTGGTCGAGGACCCGCTGAAGTTCTCGGACGGCAAGCCCTACAAGGACCGCCTGGCCGCCGCTCGCAAGAGCACGGGCGAGCAGGACGCCATGGCCATCGCCTTCGGCAAGGTCGGCGGCGTCGACGCCGTGGTCCTGGTCCAGGACTTCGCCTTCATGGGCGGTTCGCTGGGCATGGCCGCGGGCGAGGGCTTCATCGCCGCCGCCGAGGCCGCGATCGCCCGCCAGGTCCCGCTGGTGGCCTTCACCGCCGCCGGCGGCGCGCGGATGCAGGAGGGGGCGCTGTCCCTGATGCAGATGGCCCGCACGACCCTGGCGATCAACGAAATGAAGGACGCCGGCCTGCCCTATGTGGTGGTGCTGACCGACCCGACCACCGGCGGCGTCACCGCCTCCTACGCCATGCTGGGCGACGTGCACCTGGCCGAGCCGGGCGCCCTGATCGGCTTCGCCGGCCCCCGGGTGATCGAGCAGACCATCCGCGAGACCCTGCCGCCGGGCTTCCAGCGTTCGGAATACCTGGTCGAGAAGGGCATGGTCGACCGCGTCACCCCGCGCAAGGACCTGCCGGCCGTGCTGGGCTCGATCCTGGGCACGCTGATGATGGGCCGGGCGCTGAAGGCGGCCTGAACCTCGGATGCTCCCCCTTTGGGGGAGCTGTCGCGGAGCGACTGAGGGGGTCGCGCGGCGGCGAACCCCCTCCACCACTTCGTGGTCCCCCTCCCCCAGAGGGGGAGGATCTCCAGATCATGACCGACCACCTCCGCGCCCATGACGCCGCGCTGGCGCGGCTGCAGGCCCTGCATCCCAAGCTGATCGACCTGTCGCTGGACCGCATGGTCCGGCTGTGCGCGGCCCTGGACGATCCGCAAAAGCGCCTGCCGCCGGTGATCCACGTGGCCGGCACCAACGGCAAGGGCTCGACCGTCGCCTATCTGCGGGCCATGGCCGAGGCGGCGGGCCTGAAGGTCCACGCCTTCACCTCGCCGCACCTGGTGCGCTTTTCCGAGCGCATCCGCCTGGCCGGGACCCTGATCACCGACGACCACCTGGCCCAGGTGCTGGAACGGGTCGAGGCCGCCAACGCCGGCCTGCCGATCACCTTCTTCGAGATCACCACCGCCGCGGCCTTCCAGGCTTTTTCCGAGGTCCCGGCCGACCTGTGCCTGGTCGAGGTCGGGCTGGGCGGGATCCTGGACGCCACCAACGTCGTCATGCCGGCGGTCAGCGTCATCGCCCCGATCGACATCGACCATCGCGAGTTCCTGGGCGACACCCTGGCGGCCATCGCCCAGGAAAAGGCCGGGATCATCAAGCCCAACACCCCCGTCGTCTCGGCCCGCCAGCAGGAAGAGGCCGAGCGGGTGGTTGAGCGCGAGGCCGACCTGTTCGAGGCGCCCCTGACCCTGATGGGCCGCGATTTCGACGCCTGGAACGAGCGCGGCCGCCTGCTGGTCCAGCTCCAGGACAGTCTGCTGGACCTGCCGGCCCCGGCCCTGCCGGGCGAGCACCAGTTCGCCAACGCCGGCCTGGCGGTGGCGGCGCTGCTGGCCCTGGACGATCCGCGCATCGACGAGGCCGCCATGGCCCGGGGGATCGCCGCCGCGACCTGGCCCGCCCGGTTCCAGCGGCTGACCGCCGGCCCCCTGGCCGAGCGGGCCCGGGCGGCGGGGGCCGACCTCTGGTTGGACGGCGGTCACAATCCCCATGCCGGCCAGGCGGTGGCGAGGGCCGTGGGCGACCTGGCGGCGCGCGACGGACGGCCCGTGGCCCTGATCTCGGGCCTGTTGGCCAACAAGGACGCCACGGGGTTCTTCGCGCCGTTCGCGCCGCTGAAGGCCAAGGTCTTCAGCGTGACCTTCGAAGGCCACGCCGCCGCCAGCGCCGCCCAGACCGCGGCGGCGGCCGAGCTGGCGGGCCTGCGGGCCCATGCCTGCGACAGCGTCGAGGCGGCCCTGGACAGGGCGTTGGCCCTCGAACCGACGCCGCACGTGCTGATCTGCGGTTCGCTGTACCTGGCGGGCGAGGTGCTGGCGATGAGCCCGGAGACCTGGCCGGTCTAGGCGCTAGACCAGGATGTTCAGCAGCGAGCCCGGGCGCAGGATCTTCTGCGGCTGTTCGGTCGGTTGGACGAACGGCCGGGCCGGCGGCGGGCGCTGCGGCTGGGCCTGGGTCTGCAGCTGGACGGCGATCGGCGGAGCGGTCGGCCGGGCCGCGGCGGCGTCGCTGACGGCCGCCTGGAAGAACGCCGCCGCGCGCGAGCCGCCAGCCCCGGCCGAACCCTGCGCGGACGCGGGTCGCTGCGGAACGGCCGGCAGGCCGGTGGGACGGATCGTGCTCATGGACGCGACTCTATCATGGTTAATGCAAGGTCGGCGAGCATGGTCAACACGCGGTTAATGGTCGCGGCTCGGCTTGGGGAAATCGGGCGAAAACCGGGCGCGAACCTGAACGCCAGATGAAAGTCGGGTTGCCGACGCCGTTCAGACGCCGGGGCGTAGGCTGCCCTCAAGATCGACCGGATCGGGGCTGGACGGTCGGACACGCAATTGAACTGGAAAGGGACACCCGATGCGCACCGCCACCAAGACCACCATTTCGCTGATCGCCGCCGCCACGGCCGCGCTGGGCCTGGTTTCGGCCCCGAGCTTCGCCTCGGCCCATGACGGCCGCTATTACCGCGACCACCATCGCTACGAGCGCTACGATCATCGCTATGACAGCCGCTACGACCGCTGCCGCGCCGACCGCCGGAGCGGCAAGGCGACCGGCGCGATCATCGGCGCCGTGGCCGGCGGCCTGCTGGGCAACTCGGTCTCGCACGGCAACCGCACCCCCGGCACCCTGCTGGGCGCCGGCGCCGGGGCCTATGTCGGCAGCCAGGTCGGCAAGGGCCACCGCTGCTAAGGCGCTGACTCCCTGAACAGGAAAGGGCCCGGACCGCGAAAGCCGTCCGGGCCCTTTCGCGTTTAACGCAGCTTGGCCAGCATGTCCTGGACGTCGGCGTCGGTCAGGGGGCCGCTGTGCTTGGCCAGGATCACGCCGTCGGCGCCGACCAGGAAGGTCTCGGGCACGCCGGTGACGCCGAACTCTATGCCGGCCCGGCCGTTGCGGTCCGCCAGCTTGACGGCGAACGGATCGCCCAGTTCCGCGAGGAACGCCTGGGTGCGCACCGGCTCGTCCTTGTAGGCGACGCCGACCAGGGTGACCCCCTGGGCCTTCAGGGCCATCAGCTGCGGGGCCTCGACCCGGCAGGGGGCGCACCAGGAGGCGAAGAAGTTGATCAGCCGGGGCCGCCCGGACGGCGCGTTCCGGATCGCCACCATCGCTCCGGTGTCGAGGTCGGGCAGGACCACGGCCGGCACCGGCTTGCCGACCAGGGCGTGGGGCTGGACGTGCGGGTCGTGCTTGAGGGCGTAGCCGGCGAACAGCACGCCCAGGCCGATCAGCACGATCAGCGGCGCGAAACCGATCCAGCGCCTCACGACTGCTTCGCCCCGCGCGAGGCGTCCCGCTGGGCCTGCAGCCGCTCGGCCTCGCGCCGCCAGCGGCGGGCCGAGGCCAGGCTGTCGGCGATCATCCAGACGAAGGCCCCCGCCGTCAGGGCGAAGGCCGGCCAGACATAGACGGCGTACTTGCCGGCGTCGAAATCGAAGTGCACCGAGCTAGCCCTCCGCCGCTTGCAGGGCCAGGGCCCGGGCCTTGCGCCGCCAGACCAGGGCTCGGATCCGCACCAGCCACAGCGCGCCGAAGGCCGACAGATAGGCCAGGCTCATCACCAGCATCGGCCAGGCGTAGACGGGCGGCAGGCCGTTGCCCGGCTTGGCGAACAGGGTGGAGCTGCCCTGGTGCAGGCTGTTCCACCACTCGACCGAGAACTTGACGATCGGCAGGTTGATCAGGCCGACCAGGGCCAGGATGGCCGCGGCGCGGGCGGCCTTCTGCTCGTCCTCCAGGGCCGAGCGCAGGGCCAGGTAGCCCAGATAGAACAGCAGCAGCACCAGCACCGAGGTCAGGCGGGCGTCCCACACCCACCAGGTTCCCCACATCGGCTTGCCCCACAGCGAGCCGGTGGCCAGGGCCAGGGCGGTGAAGGCCGCGCCCAGCGGCGCGCAGGCCACGGCGGCGGCGTCGGCCAGGGCGTGGCGGAACACCAGGGCCAGAAAACTGGCGATCCCCAGGCACAGATAGACGAACAGCGACAGCGAGGCGGCCGGCACGTGGATGAACATCATCCGCACGGTGTCGCCCTGCTGGTAGTCCTCCGGCGCGGCGAAGGTCAGGACCAGGCCGACGGCGGCCAACACCGCGGCGACCGCGCCGAACAGCGGCGCGGCCCAGCGGGAAAAGGCCATGAACCGCTCGGGGTTGGTCAGGAAGTCCAGCGGATGGTGTGGATCACGGGCGCCCATGACCGAGCCTTAGAAGACCTGAAGGACGCCCGCAATCCTGGAGGCTGCCTAGTCCGCCTTGGGCGGAGCCGGCACGCCGTCCGGACCGCCCCTGATGCGGTGGAATTCGACGCGGCGCATCATCGGGCCGTGGCCGCCGACCATCGGGCCCAGCGCGTCGAAGGCCTTCTTCTGGCTGGGCGACAAGGCGGCGTAGAAGGCGCGGGTGGCGTCGAGGCGGGCCCTGGCCCGGTCCAGATGCTCGGCCTCGCGATCCAGACGCTCGGGCGTGGTCAGCGGCTGGCGCGGCATATCGACCGCTTCGCGCTTCGGGCGGTCCTTGCCCCACGCCTGGGGGCCGGCGGCGGCCAGATAGGCCTTCAGGGCGCCCTCCTGGTCGGCGCGCAGCTGCAGCACGTCGCGCAGGTGCTGGGCGTGGGCTTCGGGATCGAGGCGGTGATGGCGCATCATCGCCGGCGGACCGCCGGGGCCGTCCGGACCCTCGTCGGCCATCGGCGGCATGCCAGGAGGGGGCGGGGCGTCCTGGGCGACGGCGGCCGCCGCGGTGGAGAGGGTGATGACGACCGCGGCCGTCAAGGCGAGGCGGCTCGGTTGCAGGCGCATGAAACGGCTCCGTGGAATGGTTCCTGGCGTGGAGCCTCGATTCTCCGTGTAACCCGGGAATGTCAGAATTCCTGGCGAATGTTGCAGGCCTGACGAACGCCGCTATGCATAAGGCTCTGACGCCGCGACGGATTTCCCGCGGTGCGAGGAGGCGACGATGCTGTACCTGGTGGCCAAGGCCGCGATTTCGGGCGTGATCATCGCCCTGGTGTCCGAGATCGCCAAGCGCCAGCCGGGCTTCGCCGCCCTGGTCGCCTCGCTGCCGCTGATCTCGATCCTGGGCATGCTGTGGCTGTGGCGCGACACCCACGATGTCAAGCGGATGGCGACCCATGTCGAGGCGACGTTCTGGTACGTGCTGCCGTCCCTGCCGATGTTCCTGCTCGTGCCGGCCCTGCTGCGGCGGGGCGTGAATTTCTGGATGGCGCTGGGCGCGGGTTGCGCGGTGACCATCGGCCTCTATCTGGGGATGACGGCGATCGGACCGCGCCTCGGCCTGAAGCTGTGACTGCCGCCACGTCCCGACACGCCGCCGGGTTAGGGCGTGACAGCCGAACGTGTGAGCGGTTTCGGCGCCCGTCACGCCCCAACGCTTCGGGGAACGCCTATCTCCGCGTCTCCGAATACGGATAGAAGCCCGGCCCATGCCCAGAACCGCCAAACGCGTCGCCTTCCTCGCTCTGATCGTCGCCGGCGTCTGCTGGGGCCTTGGCTTCCCGCTGGGCAAGCTGGTGTTGCGCGAGACCGACGCCGCCCACATGGTGCTGCTGCGCTTCGCGGTGGCCGCGGCGGTCGCCGCGCCGTTCGCCCTGCGCAGCCCCGAGGCGCGGGCTCTGTTCCGCTCGCCGGTGATCCTGCTGGCCGGCGCCCTCTACGGCGTCGCCTTCATGGTGCAGTTCGAGGGTCTGGCCCATGTCAGCGTCACCCTGGCGGCCCTGCTGGTCGGGGCCATGCCGGCCCTGATCGCCATCTCGGCCAAGCTGCTGGGCGAAAAGGTCAGCCGCGCGTCGTGGGGCGGGGTGGCCGCCGCGACCCTGGGCGCCGCCCTGATCGCCGGCAAGCCCGACGGGGCCGGCTCACCCCTGGGCGTGGCCCTCTCCCTGGGCTCGCTGCTGATCTTCCTGGCCTGGCTGATCGTGCTGCGCCGCGCGCCCAAGGCCCCGACCCCGATGGCCATCCCGGCCGTGACGGTGATCGTCGCCGCCGCCACGGTCCTGCCGATCGCCTTCGCAATGCATGGCCCGCCCAGACTGGACCTGTCACCCGTCGCCTGGGGCGGGATCCTGGGCCTGGGCGTGCTGGGCACCCTGCTGGCCACCGCCGCCTGGCAGTTCGGCTCGGCCCGGGTGGGCAGCGCCAGCGCCGGGGTGTTCATCAACATCGAGCCGCTGATGGGGGCCTGCGTCGGGGTGCTGCTGTTCGGCGACCGCCTGACCTGGACCCTGGCGGCCGGCGGCCTGATGATCATCGCCGGCAGCTTCGCGGTGGTGCTGGGCGAGCGGCATGCGCCGCCGGTGACGGCCAGCGCTGGGCCGATTTAGAAAGCCGCGCCCCGATTTTCCCTCTCCCATAGGGAGAGGGCAGGGACCCGTCGCGAAGCGATGGGAGGGTGAGGGGTTACGCCGGCGAACGGCGTGCCGGCGCTCCGTCTTGCTCCGTAACCCCTCACCCCAGTCCTCTCCCTAGGGGAGAGGGGGCATTTCTAATCCAACGCGTTCCGACACGCCGCCGCCATGGCGATCGGCCCGAGCGCCACCGCCGCCGCCGAATAGGCCAGCAGCAGGAACAGACCGCCGGTCCACGGCAGGCCGCCGGCCAGGGCGTCCAAAGCCCCGGCCCCGAAGATCACCGGCGGCACGTAGAGCGGCAGGACGATCACCGCCACCAGCAGGCCGCCGCGCTTGCTGCCCAGGGCCAGGCTGGCCCCCAGTCCGCCGAGGAACGAGAAGGCCAGGCCTCCGGCCAGGGCGCAGGGGATCAGCAGCGGGATGATGGCCGGCGAGGCGCCCAGGGCCAGGGCGGCGATCGGGGCGGCCAGGGCCAGGGGCGCGCCGGCCGCCAGCCAGTGGGCCAGGCACTTGGCCACCGCCACCGCCTCGAGCGAGGCGGGGCCCAGGGCCAGCAGGTCCAGCGCCCCGTCCTCGAAGTCGCGCTCGAACAGGCGCTCCAGGGAGAGCAGGGCCGCCAGGGCCAAGGCCAGCCAGGCGATGCCGGGGGCCAGGCTGGCCAGCCGCTCGGGCGCGCGGCCGGCCGCCAGGGGCAGCAGGGTGACGACGCAGGCGTAGAAGGCCAGGGCCAGCAGCGGCCCGCCGCCCCGGCCCCAGGCCAGGGCCAGCTCGCGGCGCAGCAGGACGAGGAAAGCCGTCATCCCCCCACCTCCACCACGTCGCACGGGACGGGCAAGGGATCGTGCACGGCGGCCAGCACCATGCCGCCGCCGGCCAGGTGCTGGGCCATCAGCGCCCCGAACCCCTCGCGGTGGCCGGCGTCCAGCGGGGCCATCGGCTCGTCCAGCAGCCACAGCGACCGGGGGCTGGCCAGCAGCCGAGCCAGGGCCACGCGCCGACGCTGGCCGGCCGACAGGCGGCGGACCTCCAAGTCCAGCAGGCGGTCGAGGTCCAGCTTCGTCGCGGCCGCCCGCGCCGAGGCCTCCGATCCGCCGGTCCAGCGGGCCTGGAACAGCAGCTCTTCCCAGGCCGAGCGCGTCGACTTCAGCCCATCGTGATGGCCGACCAGGTGCAGGGCCTCGGCCCGGGCGGTCTCGGCCTCCAGCGCGTCGCTCTCGCCATTGGCCGCGCCATGAAACGAAATCGCGCCTTGGACCGGCCGCAGCAGTCCCGCCACGGCCCGCAGCAGGCTGGTCTTGCCGGCGCCGTTGCGCCCGGTCAGGGCCACGGCCTGTCCGGCCGAAACCTCCAGGTTCAGGCCCGAGAACAGCCGTCGTTCGCCGCGAACAAGACTTAAGTCCTTGATGCGAATAGTTCTCAACATAGGCCGCAAGCCTTCAAGACCCTGCCCTGTGCATGGACGTTGTCCACGACGACGGCTAAGAAGCCCTCGGCCGTCACCCTCCGCATTGGATGGGGCGTACGCGGCGCGAGGATGGACGCTGTGGGTCCGCCTCGATCGCGCGATCCCTGGAGAGGTTTTCCGGCGGCCGTGGACAGAGAAGGGATCCTTCGAAATGGCGTCTGTAGACAGCCTCAAAACCCGCCGCGAACTCGTCGTCGGCGGCAAGACCTACGTCTATTACAGCCTTCGCGCCGCTGAGGAAGCGGGTCTGGCCGACGCCGGCAAGCTGCCGGTGTCGATGAAGGTGCTGCTGGAGAACCTGCTGCGCTACGAAGACGGCGTGTCGGTCAACGAAGCCGACCTCAAGGCCGTGGCCAACTGGCTGAACAACAAGGGCAGCGTCGAGCACGAAATCAGCTTCCGCCCGGCCCGCGTGCTGATGCAGGACTTCACCGGCGTTCCGGCCGTCGTCGACCTGGCCGCAATGCGCGACGCCATGGTCGCCCTGGGCTCGGACCCGGCCAAGATCAACCCGCTGAACCCCGTCGACCTGGTCATCGACCACTCGGTGATGGTCGACAATTTCGGCAACCCCAAGGCCTTCGAAGACAACGTCGCCCGCGAGTACGAGCGCAACCTCGAGCGCTACCGCTTCCTGCGCTGGGGCTCGTCGGCGTTCAACAACTTCCGCGTCGTGCCCCCCGGCACCGGAATTTGTCACCAAGTGAACCTTGAGTACCTCGCTCAAACCGTCTGGACCGCCGCGGTCGACGGCGCCGAGGTGGCCTATCCCGACACCGTGGTCGGCACCGACAGCCACACCACCATGGTCAACGGCCTGTCGGTCCTGGGCTGGGGCGTGGGCGGCATCGAGGCCGAGGCCGCCATGCTGGGCCAGCCGATCCCGATGCTGATCCCCGAGGTCATCGGCTTCAAGCTGACCGGCGCTCTGCCGGAAGGCGCGACCGCCACCGACCTGGTGCTGACCGTCACCCAGATGCTGCGCAAGAAGGGCGTGGTCGGCAAGTTCGTCGAGTTCTACGGCGACGCCCTGGCCAACCTGACCCTGGAAGACCAGGCGACCATCGCCAACATGGCCCCCGAATACGGCGCCACCTGCGGCTTCTTCCCGATCAGCGCCTCGACCGTGGCCTATCTGAAGGGCACCGGCCGCGACGCCGCCCGCGTCGCCCTGGTCGAAGCCTACGCCAAGGAGCAGGGCCTGTGGTGGGAGCCCGGCGTCGCCGAGCCGACCTTCACCGACACCCTGGAGCTGGACCTGTCGTCGGTGCTGCCGTCGCTGGCCGGCCCCAAGCGTCCGCAGGACCGCGTGCTGCTGACCGAGTCCGCCGCCAAGTTCGCCGAGTCGCTGTCCGGCGAGTTCGGCAAGGCCGAAGCCCCCGACGCCCGCGTGCCGGTCGACGGCGAGAACTTCGACGTCGGCCACGGCGACGTGGTCATCGCGGCCATCACCAGCTGCACCAACACCTCCAACCCCAGCGTCCTGATCGCCGCCGGCCTGCTGGCCAAGAACGCGGTGGCCAAGGGCCTGAAGGTCAAGCCGTGGGTGAAGACCTCGCTGGCCCCCGGCTCGCAAGTGGTCACCGACTATCTGCTGAAGGCCGGCCTGACCAAGCACCTGGACGCCCTGGGCTTCAACCTGGTGGGCTACGGCTGCACCACCTGCATCGGCAATTCCGGCCCGCTGCCGGAGAACATCAGCAAGGCCGTCAACGAGGCCGACCTGGTGGCCTGCTCGGTGCTGTCGGGAAACCGCAACTTCGAAGGCCGGGTGAACCCGGACGTCCGCGCCAACTACCTGGCCTCGCCGCCGCTGGTGGTGGCCTACGCCCTGGCCGGCTCGATGAAGATCGACCTGACCACCCAGCCGATCGGCCAGGACAAGAAGGGCAATGACGTCTTCCTGAAGGACATCTGGCCCTCGAACGAGGACATCGCCGCCCTGCAGCGCAAGTCGGTCACCGAAAAGATGTTCGCCAGCCGCTATGGCGACGTCTTCAAGGGCGACAAGAACTGGCAGGGGATCAAGATCACCGGCGGCCAGACCTACGCCTGGGAAGGCGACTCGACCTACGTCCAGAACCCGCCCTACTTCCCGAACATGTCGATGACCCCCTCGCCGGTCACCGACATCGTCGAAGCCCGCGTCCTGGCCGTGTTCGGCGATTCGATCACCACCGATCACATCAGCCCGGCCGGTTCGATCAAGAAGACCAGCCCGGCCGGCCAGTACCTGATCGACCACGGCGTCGAGCCCGTGGACTTCAACGGCTACGGCGCCCGTCGCGGCAACCACCAGGTGATGATGCGCGGCACCTTCGCCAACATCCGCATCCGCAACCGGATCACCCCGGACATCGAAGGCGGCGTGACCAAGCACTTCCCCTCGGGCGAGGTGATGTCGATCTACGACGCGGCCATGAAGTACCAGGCCGAGGGCCGTCCGGCCGTGGTGTTCGGCGGCAAGGAATACGGCACCGGCAGCTCGCGCGACTGGGCCGCCAAGGGCACCAAGCTGCTGGGCGTGCGCGCGGTGATCTGCGAAAGCTTCGAGCGCATCCACCGCAGCAACCTGGTCGGCATGGGCGTGCTGCCCCTGCAGTTCGTCCAGGAAGGCTGGCAGAAGCTGGAATTGACCGGCGAGGAGATCGTCTCGATCCGCGGCCTGCAGGACCTGGCGCCGCGCAAGCAGCTGATCGTCGAGCTCTACCGCCCGACCGACGGCCGCATCGCCCGCTTCCCGGTCCGCTGCCGCATCGACACCCCGACCGAGCTTGAATACTTCAAGAACGGCGGCGTGCTGAACTACGTGCTGCGCAACCTGGCCAAGGCCGACTAAGGCCCACGCCGGCGAGGCTTTCGAGCTTCGGACAAGATCAGGCCGGGTCCGAAAGGGCCCGGCTTTTTCTTTGCCGCGTTCCTCGTCGGGGCGCGCGGCGCAGCTAGCGATTGACGTTTTTTGGCGGAAAGCCCGCCTTCACGGCCTCGTGAACGGTCATCGTCCGCGATCTTGGCTTAAGTGCCCGCACATGCGTCAGGCCCTGCTCTCTCTCGTCGTCACCACCCTCGCGGGTTTTTCAGCCGCGCCCGCGTTCGCCGCGAAACCGCCGGTGGTCGTCGAGCTGTTCACCGCCCAAGGTTGCTCTTCCTGCGGCAAGGCCAACCAGGTCATCGCCGACATGGCCGACGAGAAGGGCGTTCTGGCCCTGACCTATTCGGTCGACTACTGGGACTATCTGGGCTGGACCGACACCTTCGCCAAGCCGGCCTTCGCGGCCCGCCAGCGCGCCTACGCCACGCGGTTTTCGCTGCGCGACGTGCCGACCCCGCAGGTGGTGGTGGCCGGCCGCCAGCAGGCCTCGGGCGCCAAGGCCGAGGCGGTCGAGACCCTGGTCAAGGACGCCGCCAAGGCCCCGTCCAATCCGCCGGACATGGAATTCGTCGGCGACGGCGGCCGCGTCGCCGTCGGTTCGGGCCCCGCGCCGCGCGGCGGGGGCGAGGTCTGGCTGGTGCGCTACGACCCGCGCGAGCAGGACATCGCCGTCAAACGCGGCGACAACCGCGGCCAGACCCTGGTCCACCGTAATGTCGTGCGGGAGCTGGTCCGCCTGGGCCCCTGGAACGGCCGGCCCAAGCTGTACCGCCTGCCGACGGCCGCCGACGAGGCGCTGAAGTCGGTGATCATCGTCCAGGGCGCCAAAGGCGGCCGGGTGATCGGCGTGCTGCAGGAAGCGGCGGAGAAATAACGAACCACCCCAAGGAGAAGGGCCTGTGCCCCGCGCAAAGAAAAGCCCGCGCGGGGAGGGGACACCGCGCGGGCCTCTTAGGGGGAGGGGATATAGACCGTCGGCCGACCGGAGCCCGGGTCGGAGGCTGGGGGGCAATCAGGGTCCGAGCCGGGACGTCCGATCAGCCGACAATGATCTTATGCCCGGCCAAGCCGGCGCTCGAAGGGCGCGAACAAGGTCGTTTCGCGGCGGTTCGTGTCTGGGATGTGTCGGCCCGCCGAGATGGGCCGCGCACGCGAAAACCCCGCGTGGAGAGGGGCGCCACGCGGGGTCTCGAGCGGGTAGTCAGAAAGCTGTCTGTCGGCCGACCGGCCCACGATCAAGGGGGCTGGGGGGGCTGTTCAGGATCCTGAACCGCAGGATGTCCGATCAGCCGACACCCTGAACATGACGAGCCAAGCGGGCGGCGAGGGGTCCAAATTAAGGTCATTTCGTGTCCGGTCCCGACGCCGCCGGAATTATCGAGCGCGGCTGTAGCGCGGCTGCAACGCCGGGCGGGGCGCGCATGGCGGCGCTCGCGTCGGGGCCTGATTTGGGTTTAGGATTCGTCCGATGGCCTTGGATTCCCGCCCCCCGATCACCGGCAAAGACGGTGTCGTTTTCTTCGAGCGTCGCGAGATCGACCAGCTCCTGCGGCTCTATGGCCGGATGGTCGCCGCCGGCGAATGGCGCGACTACGGCATGGCCGGCCAGAGCGACCACGCGGTGTTCTCGGTCTTCCGCCACGCGGCCGAGGCGCCGCTCTACCGCATCGAGAAGCGCCCGGCCCTGGCCCGCAAGCAAGGCGAATGGGCGGTGATCGGCCAGGGCGGCCTGACCCTCAAGCGCGGCCATGACCTGGCCCAGGTGCTGCGGATGTTCGACAAGGGCCGGTTCAAGGTGGTGGATTAGCTTCCCATCGCCGGACGCCAGCCCAACAAAAAGCCCCGGCGGTTTCCCGCCGGGGCTTCCGTGTTCAGGCCTGGACCCGGATCTAGCGGCGCGAGCCGAAGATGCTGAGCAGGAATTGGAACAGGTTGATGAAGTTCAGATAGAGGTTCAGCGCGCCGTAGTTGGTGGCCACGGCCATCGACTGCTGGTCGCCGCCCATCTGATAGTAGCTCATCTTCAGGTTCTGGGTGTCGTAGGCGATCAGGCCCGCGAAGATGAACACGCCCAGGATGCTGATGATGAACGACAGGCCCGGCAGGTGCAGGAACATCTGGGCCAGCGAGGCCAGCACCAGACCGATCAGGCCCATGATCAGGAAGCTGCCGAAGCCGGTCAGGTCCTTCTTGGTGGTGTAGCCGAACAGGCTGAGGCCGCCAAAGGCGATGGCGGTGATCAGGAACGTCGTGAACACCGACTGGATCTGGTAGACCAGCAGCCACAGGCCCAGGCCCGCGCCGATCGAGGCCACCAGGGCCCAGTAGAGCGCACCGGACGAGCGGGCGGTCGGGTTGCGCATGGCGAAGATCGACACCAGGATCATCGCCAGCGGCGCGAAGCGCAGCACCATGCCCAGCACCGTGAAGCCGGCCAGGCGGCCGTCCGGGGTCAGGACGTAGAGCAGGTTGGCGACCGGCGCGTAGGCGGTCGTCAGGAAGGCCAGGACGGCGGAAAGCAGAAGACCCAACGCCACCTTGTTGTAGACGCCGAGCATGAAACTACGCAGGCCGGCGTCAACCGACATGTCGGCGCGATCCACCGGGATCGAGCGCGCGTAGCCGCGGTTGAAGTCGTTCATCGGGATAAGGCCCTTCGAAAAAGCAGCACGCCCATGTTGGACGCCTCCCGAATATCGGGGTCCCGCCAGGATCATGCAAGATGTTGCGCTTTCTGCGGCGCGCCCCTGCCTCTATTCAGGTTCCACGCATCTTCGATGGGGATCACATGGACTACGTGGAACTCGGCCGGACCGGCATCCAGGTCTCGCGCTGCTGCCTGGGCACCATGACCTGGGGCTCGCAGAACAGCGAGGCGGAAGCCCACGAACAGATGGACTATGCGCTGGAGCAGGGCGTGACCTTCTGGGACACCGCCGAGATGTACGCCAGCCCGCCCAATCCCGAGACGCAAGGCAGCACCGAGCGCCACATCGGTTCGTGGCTGAAGAAGACCGGCAAGCGCCAGCAGGTCGTCCTGGCCTCCAAGGTGGCCGGTCGCGGCGCGGCGTTCGGCGGCCTGTCGTGGATGCGCCCCGACGGCGGCCCCACCCGCCAGACCAAGGCCCAGATCGACTACGCGGTCGAGCAGTCGCTCAAGCGCCTGGAGACCGACTATCTGGACCTCTACCAGCTGCACTGGCCCGACCGCCCGGTGCGGGTGTTCGGCGGCCAGACCTTCAAGGACTACGAACAGGACTTCGAGGCGTTCGGCGACATCCTCGAGGCGCTGGACGCCCATGTGAAGAAGGGGACGGTCCGCGCGATCGGCGTCTCCAACGAGTTTCCGTGGGGCGTGATGCGCTTCCTGGCCGAGGCCGAGACCCCAAGAAACGGGGGAGGGGGCCTGCCGCGCATCGCCTCGATCCAGAACGCCTATCACCTGGCCAACCGCACCTTCGAATACGGCCTGGCCGAGATCGCCCTGCGCGAGCAGGTGGGCCTTTTGGCCTATTCGCCCCTGGCCCAGGGCCAGCTGACCGGCAAGTACCTGGACGGCAAGCTTCCTGAAGGTTCGCGCAAGGCGCTCTACAACCGCATGCAGCGCTACGAGGGCCCCGGCGCCGAGCCGGCGATCCGCGGCTATGTCGAGCTGGCCGCCCATTTCGGCGTCGACCCGGCCCAGTTGGCCCTGAAGTTCTGCGACACCCGCGAATTCGTCACCGCCACCATCATCGGCGCCACCACGATGGACCAGCTGAAGACCAACATCGCCGCCTTCGACCTGGCCTGGACCGAGGAGATGGAAAAGGCGGTCAACGCGCTGCACGCGCTGCAGCCGAACCCGTGTCCTTGATCTCTCCTCCCCCGCCGCGCGGGGGAGGAGTAAGAGACCTCATGATCCGTCTGTTCACCGCCATCGCCATCCCTCGCGACCTGGCCGAGGACCTGGTTCCCCGGCAGTACGGCATCGACGGCGCGAAATGGCGGCCGGTCGAGGCGTTCCACATCACCCTGCGCTTCGTCGGCGACACGCCCGAGCCCGATGCCGCCGACCTGGCCGAGGAACTGGCGAAGATCCAGGTCCCGGCCTTCGACCTGCGCCTGGCCGGGGCCGGCCATTTCGGCGAGGGCGAGGACATCCACGCGGTCTGGGCCGGGGTCGAGGACAGCCCCGGACTGACCCGCCTGCAACACGCCAACGAGGCCGCCGCCCGCCGGGCCGGGCTCGCGCCCGAGACCCGCGCCTATCGGCCCCACGTCACCCTGGCCTATCTGAAACGGTCGCCGGTCGCCGAGGTCGCCGCCTGGATCCAGGGCCACAACCTGCTGCGCTCGCCGCCGTTCCGGGTTGACCGCTTCGGCCTCTATTCCAGCTGGCGGACCAAGCACGGGTCGGTTTATCGGCTGGAGGCGGAATATCCGCTGGGCTGAGGCGGCGCGTCCTTCGAGATCCGCGTCGCGGGCGCCCCGCGACGGGCGCGTTGTTGCTGGCGGAGCCCCAAAGCCGAAACGTCCAAGAACGGCGTTCGCTCTTGCGGTTTGATCGCGCCTCGCGCCAGATCATGGCGGCGCTCGACCGGTCGGAGATCCGCATGTCGCTCTATCTGTTCGCCCTGCTGATCGGGGTCGTGGCCGGCTTGCGCGCCATGACCGCCCCGGCCGCCGTCGCCTGGGGCGCGCATCTGGGCCTGATTTCGCTGCAGGGCACGCCGCTGGCCTGGCTGGGCGGCAATATCGCCACCTGGACCTTCACGGCCCTGGCCGTGCTGGAGCTGGTCGCCGACCAGCTGCCCAAGACCCCCAGCCGCAAGGTCCCGGTGCAGTTCGGGACCCGGATCGTCAGCGGCGCCTTCTGCGGCGCGGCGATCGGCATGACCCTGAACGCCTGGGTCGGCGGCGCCGTCGCCGGGGCGATCGGCGCGGTGATCGGCACGCTGGCCGGCGCGGACGTCCGCGGCCGCCTGGCCAGGGCGTTCGGCAAGGACCTGCCGGCCGGCCTGCTGGAGGACGTGGTCGCGGTTGGCGGCGCGGCCCTGATCGTCTCGGCGCTCTGACCATGGCGGGTCCCAATTCCGAAAGACGGAGCTTCGACGCCATCATCATCGGGGCCGGCCAGGCGGGGCCGTCCCTGGCCGGACGCCTGACCGCCGCCGGCTGGACGGTCGCCCTGGTCGAGCGCAAGGACTTCGGCGGGACCTGCGTCAACACCGGCTGCATGCCGACCAAGACGCTGGTGGCCAGCGCCTACGCCGCCCACTTGGCGCGGCGGTCGGCCGACTACGGCGTCGTGCTGCAGGGCCCAGGGGGCGGTGAAGTCGGCGTCGACATGAAGCGGGTCCACGACCGCGCGCGCAAAGTCACCCTCGACGCCCGGGGCAATCTGGAAAAGTGGCTGGGCGGCATGACGGGCTGCACGCTGTTCCGCGGCCATGCCCGCTTCGAGGACGCCGACACCGTACGGGTCGGCGACGACTTGCTGACCGCCCCGAAGATCTTCCTCAATGTCGGCGGCCGCGCCAACGCGCCGGCCATGCCGGGGCTGGACCAGATCTCGTACCTGACCAATGTCGGCATGATGGCGGTCGAGACCCTGCCCGAGCACCTGGTGATCGTCGGCGGCAGCTATATCGGCCTGGAGTTCGCCCAGATGTACCGGCGCTTCGGCGCCGAGGTGACGGTGGTCGAGATGGGTCCGCGCCTGATCGGCCGTGAGGATCCCGAGATCTCCGACGCCGTGCGCGAGATCCTGGAGGCCGAGGGGGTGAACATCCGGCTGAACGCCGAGTGCATCAGCTTCGCGCCTGTTAAGACAGAAGGGGCCGATGAGGGCGTCTGCGTCCACGTCACCTGCCAGGACGGCGCGCCGCAGGTGATCGGCTCGCACGTGCTGCTGGCCATCGGCCGCAGGCCCAACACCGACGACCTGGGCCTGGACAAGGCCGGGATCGAGCTCGACAAGCGCGGCTACGTGGTCGTCGACGACCAGCTGCGCACCAGCAATCCCGGCGTCTGGGCGCTGGGCGACTGCAACGGCAAGGGGGCCTTCACCCACACCGCCTACAACGACTTCGAGATCGTCGCCGCCAACCTGCTGGATAATGATCCCCGGAAGGTCAGCGACCGCATCCCCTGCTACGGCCTGTTCATCGACCCGCCGCTGGGCCGCGTCGGCCTGACCGAGGCCGAGGCCCGCGCCGCCGGCCGGCCGCTGCTGGTCGGTCAGCGCCCGATGACCCGCGTCGGCCGCGCGGTCGAGAAGGGCGAGACCCAGGGCTTCATGAAGGTGGTGGTCGACGCCGAGACCAAGCAGATTCTCGGGGCCGCGATCCTGGGCCTGAACGGCGACGAGGCGGTCCACGGCCTGCTCGACCTGATGTACGCCAAGGCGCCCTACACGGTGATCCAGCGGGCGGTGCACATCCATCCGACGGTGTCGGAACTGATCCCGACGATGCTGGGGGAGCTGAAGCCGCTCGTCTGAGAAAGACCCCCTCCGGCCCTCTGGGCCACCTCCCCCAGAGGGGGAGGATCTACGCCGCGCCAGATGCTCCCCCTCTGGGGGAGCTGTCGCGAAGCGACTGAGGGGGTCACGCCACCGCGTGGTCCTTCAGCACGCCCAGCGGCACCACCGCCAGCATCTCCTCGTGGGTCGCCTCGAGCACCACCTGCGGGGCGACGCCGGCGTCCAGAGCCTCCTTCCAGCGGCCGGCGCACAGGCACCAGCGGTCGCCGGGCAGCAGACCGCGGAAGGCGTATTCGGGGCGCGGGGTCGACAGGTCGTTGCCGGTGGCCGCCGAGAAGGCCAGGAATTCGGCGGTCATCACCGCGCAGACCGTGTGCAGGCCCAGATCGTGCGGCCCGGTCTCGCAGCAGCCGTTGCGGTAGAAGCCGGTCACCGGGTTCAGCGAGCAGGGCTGCAGCTCCTGGCCCAGGACGTTCTTGGCGGTGTCGTCGTAGCGCGTGGTCATGGTCCGAGCTTAACCCCATTCCGGGGAATGTGGCCGGGGAATCTGGAGGCCGTTTCGACCTTGCGGCGCGTGACGGCTTCCGGTGGCGGCGTTCCGGTGCTTAAGAGGAAGGACAAGAGCAAGACGTCTCGCGGGAGCCTCATGTCCGACCTCGCCCGGCCGCGCCGCAGCGCCCTCTACATGCCCGCCTCCAACGCCAAGGCGGTGGAGAAGGCGCGCACGCTGGACGCCGACGTGATCATCCTGGACCTCGAGGACGCCGTCGCCCCGGAGATGAAGGACGCCGCCCGCGAGGCCGCCGTGGCGGCGGTCAAGGCCGGGGGCTTCGGCCCGCGCGAAATCGTCGTCCGCGCCAACGGCCTGGACACCCCCTGGGGCGAGGCCGACCTGAAGGCCGTCGCCGAGGCCGGTCCGGACGCGGTGCTGGTCCCTAAGGTCAACGACGCGGCCGACGTCTACGCCTATCAGGCCGCCCTGCACGCCGCCCCGGCCCATACCCGGCTGTGGACCATGATCGAGACCGCCAAGGCCGCCTTCCATCTGTGGGAGATCGCCGCCGCCAGCAAGACCACCCGTCTGGCCGGCTGGGTGATGGGGGTCAACGACCTGGCCAAGGAGATGCGGGCCCGCCAGACGCCGGGCCGCGAGGCCTTCCTGCCGATCCTGTCGCTGTCGGTCGCCGCCGCCCGGGCCCACGGCCTGACGATCCTGGACGGGGTGCACAACGACATCGACGACCTGGACGCCCTGGAGGCGGTCTGCGGCCAGGGCGTCGACTTGGGCTTCGACGGCAAGACCCTGATCCATCCCAAGCATCTTGCGATCTGCAACCGCGCCTTCTCGCCCACCGCCGACGAGATCGCCTGGAGCCGGGCGGTGATCGCCGCCTTCGCCGCCCCCGAGAACGCCGGCAAGGGCGCCCTGCGGGTCGAGGGCCGGATGGCCGAGCGGCTGCACTTGGTCCAGGCCGAGCGGCTGGTAGCGGTGGCCGCCGCCATCGCCGCGCGCCCGGCCGCCTAGAAACGAAACCGGCCGATGCGCGTGCTCCTGATCTCCCTGCTGGCCCTGTCCGCCGCTCCCGTGCTGGCCCAGGAGGCGCCGGTCGCGACCGCGCCCCCCTCCACGCCCGCGCCCGTGCTGGTTCCGGCGCCGCCGGCCCAGGCCGCGCCCGCCGGTCCGACCGCCGTGCCCGTCGTGGCCGCGCCGCCGGCGCCCGACACCGCGGTCTCGGCCGACCAGGCCGTCGATCCCCTGGCCGACCTGATCGCCCAGAGCGGCCCCCAGACCACCGACGAGGAGGACGCCGCGCCGCAGGCGCCGGCCCCGCCGCACAGGCCGACCGTTCTGCCGATCCCCGGCCCCGACCCCGACGAGCTGCCCGGCCACGCGATCCCGCAGGGCGGCTACGTGCCGATGGCCGAGGCCTACGACCTGCGGGTCAAGAGCTCGATCGTGGCCGCCCAGGGCCTGCAGGGCCCGCTGGACGGCGGCTGGGCGATCGACGGCCCGGGCGGGACGGCGCTGTACACGCTGCAGGTCGTCGACAAGGTCGGCGGCGGCGACGCCCTGGAGGGCGCCTGGCGCGACATGCGCCGCACCGGCCAGGTAGGCTCCACCGGCCTGATCGACGTCATCGACCGCTCGTCCAGCGGCTTTCTGGCCCGGTTCTCGCCGCGCCCCGGCCAGCAGGCGGCGCTGGAGCTGACGTCGCGCGGCGACGGGTCGTGGACCGGCAAGCTGAGCGAGAACGGGACCGAGACCCCGATCACCGCCCATCGCGTCGCCCAGGCCACCCTGCCGGCGGGCTATGTGCCGACCGGCCGCGGCCCGGTCATCTGGGGCGCCCGCCCGGCCGCGCCGCGCGTCGTCGCCGAGGCCCCCGCCAAGGGCCCGGCCTGCTCGACCCGGGGCAAGAAGGGCAAGGCCCTGAAGGCCGCCAAGGCCAAGTGCGCGGCCGCCGCCCGCAAGGCCGGCAAGGGCAAGGCGACGGCGACCAAGGGCAAGAAGGGCGGCAAGGGCAAGGCGGCGGCGTCGAGGAAGGGCGCCAAGGGCAAGGCCACGGCCAAGAATTCGGCCAAGAAAAAGAGGCGGCGCTAGGGCGTTTTCAAACGAAGCGGACGCCGGGGTCGCGTGAAGAAATTGCGTTAAGACAAAGATCTAGAGTGTCCGGCTGGGTGCAATCAGGTCGAACGCCCTAGACGTCCAGGCCGCGCAGGGCCAGCCGGGCGGCGGACCTCAACCGGTCCAGGCCCGCCCCGTCGCGGGCGGCGACCTTCAGTCCGGCGCGCACGGTCAGCAGGAACTCGGCGCCCGCCTCGGGATCCAGGTCGGGCGCGAACTGGCCCGCGGCCACGCCGTCGGCCAGCCGGGCGGCGAACGCGGCCTTGAAGCGCCGGCCGGCGGCGTCGTTGATGGCGTTGACGTCGGGATCCGACCGGCCGAACTCGGCGATCGAGCCGACCCCCAGGCAACCGGCTTCCGGCGTGACGTCCGGTCCCACAGCGAAGGCCAGCAGCGCCGCCTCGATCGCCGCGCGGGGCGAGTCTTCGACAGCCAGGGCGGCTTCCGTCTGGGCCAGGCTGCCGGCGTTATAGCGCTCCAGGGCCTGCAGGAAGAGCCGCTTCTTGTCGCCGAACGCGCCGTACAGGCTCTGGCGGCCGATGCCCATGCGCGCCAGCAGCTCGGCGGTGGAGGATCCCTCGTAGCCGTGATCGGCGAACACGGCGATCGCCTTGCCGATCGCCTCGTCGCGATCGAATTCCATCGGTCTTGCCATGCATCGACCCTAAACATAATGGACCGATCTGTCCACAATGTTCTTGACTGGACGATCCACAACGCCATATGCGGTTCCGTTATGGACTGAACAGTCAAGAAAGAGATTTCGGATGGAACGAGAACAAGACGGCAAGGTCGCCCTGGTGCTGGGCGGCTCGCGCGGCATCGGCGCGGCGATCGTCGAGCGCCTGGCCCGCGACGGCGCCCAGGTGGCCTTCACCTATGCCGCCTCGCCCGGTCCGGCCGAGGCGCTGCGCGCCGGGATCGCGGCCCGTGGCGGAACGGCGATCGCCCTCCAGGCCGACAGCGGCGACGCGGCCCAGATCAAGGCGGCGATCGACCAGACGCTCGACCGGTTCGGCCGGCTGGACATCCTGGTGGTCAACGCCGGCATCCTGCGCCACGGAGCCATCGACCAGTTCCCGATGGAGGAGTTCGACCGCATGGTCGCGGTCAATATCCGGGGCGTGTTCGCCGCCCTGCACTACGCCGCGCCGCGCCTGTCGGACGGCGGACGGATCGTGACCATCGGCAGCAACGCCGCCGCGCGCGTCGCCTTCGCCGGGGCCAGCGTCTACGCCATGACCAAGACGGCCGTCGCGGCCCTGGTCCGGGGCGCGGCCCTCGACCTCGCCCCCCGCCGGATCACGGTCAACAACATCCAGCCCGGCCCCATCGGCACCGACATGACCGAAGGCCTGGCCGAGATGGTCCTGCCGCTGCTGCCGCTGGGCCGGATGGGCGAGACTCGCGAGATCGCCGGACTGGTGGCCTATCTGGTCCGCGACGAAGCCGCCTTCGTCACCGGCGCCAGCCTGACCATCGATGGCGGCTATTCGATCTGAAGCGGGCCGCGCCAGGCCTTGTCGTCCCGGGCGGCGCAGCGCGCTTCCCAGGATGACGCGGGCCTACAGGCCCAGCGCCCTCCGCGCCGCCGCGGCCGCCCGCTCAAGCGCCTCCGGCCCATAGGCCTCGCCCGGCGAATGGCCCCAGACCGGCCCCGGCCAGGCCGGATCGCCGACCCGGCGGCCCAGCACGTGGACATGCAGCTGCGGGGTGACGTTGCCCAGGGCGCCGACATTGAGCTTGTCGACCGCCAGGCCCAGCACCTCGGCTACGGCCCGGACGGCGGCGCCGGCCATCACCGTCTCCTCCATCAGCCGCGCCCGGTCGGCCAGGGCCAGGTCCTCCAGCTCGCGCAGCCCCGGAAGGCGCGGGATCAGCACCACCCACGGATAGCGGGCGTCCAGCTGCAGGCGGGCCTGGCACAGCGGCAGGTCGCCCAGCAGGGCGGAGGTGGCCGCGAAGGCCGGATCGAGCACGAACTCAGCCACGTTTCGGCACCGCCGCCCAATGGTCGAAGTCGAGGATGACGCCGGGCGCATAGGCCCCGGCCTCGTCCCCAATGGTGTTTTTGTCGGGGAAGTCGGCGCAGGGCCGGTCGACCGTCGCCACCAGCCGCAGGCGCAGGGCGCCGATCCCGTGGCCCAGGTCGGCCTTGTCCAGCACCTGCGACCAGGCGAACACCGTGCCGCCGGCGAAATAGGGGCCGACATGGCGGCCGCCGTTGATCGCCAGGATCAGGCCGGTGTTCTGCAGGCCGTTGAACGACAGGGCCTTGGCGGTGGAGATCACCACCCCGCCATAGACCAGCCGCCGGCCCGATGGGTCTTTCGACCGCTCGAACTGGTTGAAATGCACCTTGGCGGTGTTCTGCCACAGCCGCGTGGCCATCTGGGCTTCGGCCTCCTCGACCGCCATGCCGTCGACATGGTCGATCTTCTCGCCGACCGCATAGTCCTCGAACGCGTGCGGCGCGCCGGCGTGGGCGAAGTCGTAGCGCCTGAAATCCAGGCCCGGCGGCGGGGCCAGGTCGGCGGCGGCCACGGCGACAGCCAGCGGCGGAACCGACTGGCCCTCGACCACCGCGGCCGGGTCGCGCTTCCTCACCATCACCCAGCGCACATAGCTGAGCACCGCCACCCCGCGCTGGTTCACCCCGGTGGTCCGCACGTAGACGACGCCGGTCTTGCCGTTGGAGTTCTCCTTCAGCCCGATCACCTCGGACCGGGCCGACAGGGTGTCGCCCGGATGCACCGGGGCCAGGAACCGGCCCTCGGCGTAGCCCAGGTTGGCCACGGCGTTCAGGCTGATGTCGGGCACGGTCTTGCCGAACACGACATGAAACGCGACCAGCGGGTCGACCGGAGCGGTCTCCAGCCCACAATCGCGTGCGAAGACGTCGGACGAGAACAGCGAAAAGCGCGGCCCGTACAGGGCCGTGTACAGCGCCACGTCGCCGGCGGTCAGGGTGCGCGGCGTGGCGTGGACGATCGCCTGGCCGAGCTTGAAGTCCTCGAAGAAGCGCCCCGGATCGGTCTTGCTCATCCCTGCGTCCTCTTATCGTTGTTCAGGCAGTCTTGCCGCACCGCAGCGAAACGGGAAAGAGGGCTTGAGACTGAACCGCAGCGGGCGTAGACCGCGCCCCGACATTCTCGTCCACAGCCCTGACGGAGACCCCATGGCTCGCGCGAAGATCGCCCTCATCGGCGCCGGCATGATCGGCGGCACCCTGGCCCACATCGCCGCGCGCGAGGAGCTGGGCGACATCCTGCTGTTCGACATCGCCGAAGGCACCCCGCAGGGCAAGGCCCTGGACATCGCCGAAGCCTCGGCCGTGTTCGGCAAGGACGTCGCCCTGAAGGGCGTCAACGACTATGCCGACATCGCCGGCGCCGACGTCTGCATCGTCACCGCCGGCGTGCCGCGCAAGCCGGGCATGAGCCGCGACGACCTGCTGGGCATCAACCTGAAGGTCATGAAGGCCGTCGGCGAGGGCATCAAGGCCCACGCCCCCAACGCCTTCGTCATCTGCATCACCAACCCGCTGGACGCCATGGTCTGGGCCCTGCAGCAGTTCTCGGGCCTGCCCAAGGAAAAGGTCATCGGCATGGCCGGCGTCCTGGACTCGGCGCGCTTCGCCTACTTCCTGGCTGAAAAGACCGGCGTGTCGGTCGAGGACATCCACGCCTGGACCCTGGGCGGCCACGGCGACGACATGGTGCCGATGGTCCGTCACTCGACGGTCGGCGGCCTGCCGCTGCCGGAACTGGTCAAGCAGGGCTGGATGACCCAGGACGAGCTCGACGGCATCGTCAAGCGCACCCGCGGCGGCGGCGGCGAGATCGTCGCCCTGCTGAAGACCGGCTCGGCCTTCTACGCCCCGGCGGAATCGGCCATCGCCATGGCCACCAGCTACCTGAAGGACAAGAAGCGCGTCCTGCCGTGCGCCGCCTACCTGACCGGCCAATACGGCCTGGACGGCCTCTATGTCGGCGTGCCGGTGCTGATCGGCGCCGGCGGCGTCGAGAAGATCGTCGAGTTCGAGACCAACGACGACGAAAAGGCGATGTTCGCCAAGTCCGTCGAGTCGGTGAAGGGCCTGATGGAAGCCTGCAAGGGCATCGACAGCTCGCTGGTCTAGGCGGGTTTCGAGCTTCGGATACGGAAAGGGCGGCTCCGAAAGGGGCCGCCCTTTTTCTTGCCGCCGCAAGACCCCCTCCGGTCCTCCGGGCCACCTCCCCCAGAGGGGGAGGATCTAATCGTACTAGCTGCTCCCCCTCTGGGGGAGCTGTCGCGGAGCGACTGAGGGGGTTAGTGCGCCGCCTCGCCGCCCTCCTGCGAGATCTCCTCCAGCGTCTTGCCCACCTGCTTGGCGCCATAGTCCTTGGCCACGTCGCCCAGCGACAGGATGCCGGTCAGCTTGCCCGCCTCGTCGAGCACGACCAGGCGGCGGATCTGGTGGCTGGCCATCTTGGCGGTGGCGTCGGCCAGGATGTCGTCCTCGCGGACGCTCTGCACCTCGCCCTCGCTCATCGCCTCGGAAATGGGGCTGTCGAAGCTACGGCCCTCGGCGACCACGCGCAGGACGATGTCGCGGTCGGTGACCAGGCCCACCACCTTGCCGCCCTCGACGATCGGCACGGCGCCGGTTTCGACATGGGCCATCACCTGGGCGACCTTGCGGACGGTGTCGGTGGGGGCGGCGGTGGAGACCTGGCTGGTCATCGCGTCGCTGACTTTCATGGGGAAGGCTCCTTGAGGAGTGAATTGAACCCCTGAGAAACCCCGCGCCGCCGCGCCCGTTCCGTCGCGGCCTAGCTGAAGGCCGCGCGATGCGCCTCCAGGAAGGCCGCGACCGAGACGGGCGGCTGGCCCGTCAACGCCTCGACCGCGTCGGTGACGATGGCGTGCTGGCCCTCGGCGGCCGCGACGTCGAAATCGACCAGCACCGCGACCAGGGAAGGCGGCAGGCTCGCGGCGAGCAGGCCCTGGCGCAGGGCGTCGGGCGACAGGGCGTGGTGCGTGACCGGCTTGCCCGACAACTGGCTGTAGAGGGCGGCGACCTCGTCCTGGGTGACGGCGGCGGGTCCCGAGACGTCGAGAATCTTTCGGCCTTCGCCCTGGCGCAGCGCCGCGGCGTCGATGCGCGCGCAATCCTCGCGGCTGACATAGGCCCGGCCCGCCCCGGCGGTGGCCGAATAGAGCGCCCCGCTGGCCACGGCCTGGCCCGCGCCCATCAGCAGCAGCTCGGCATAGAGGTTGTGGCGCAGGATGGTCCAGCCGGGGATGGCGCTGGCGGCCAGGGCCTGCTCGGTCCAAAAGTGGTCGTCGATCACCCCGCCGTCGACCTGCGGCCGCGCGCCCGGCGCCGAGGTGTAGACCACGTGCTTGACGCCAGCCGCCGCGGCCGCCGCCACCGCCGCCCGGTGCTGGGCGATGCGCCGGCCGGGCTGGTTCAGCGCGTCGGTGCTGACCAGCAGCAGGCGGTCGACCCCCGCGAAGGCGACGGCCAGCGAGGCGGGATCGTCGAAATCGGCGCGGCGGGTCTCGACCCCTCGGACCGCCAGGTCGGCCAGCTTGGCCGGGTCGCGACTGGCGGCGATCAGGTTGGGGGTCTCGGCCTCGAGCAGCAGTTCGATCACGCGGCGGCCCAGCTGGCCGCTCGCGCCGGTGACCAGCAGTCTGGAAGGGGAGACGCTCATCGGCTTGTCCTTCTAAGTGGTCTCGAAATGAGACCACGTGTAGATGTGAGACCTGTCAGCCGCCGTAAAGGCGGCAGTTTTCCGGGAGATAGGCACCTTGAGGGAACCCTCCAGCCCCGCCGCCGCCCAACTGGTCGACGCCTTCCAGAGCTGGATGGCGGCCACGGACCTAAGCCCCGCCAACTGCCCGGTGCGCGACGTGATCGACCACCTGGGCGACAAGTGGAGCACCCTTCTGCTGATCGCCCTGGCCGGCGGACCACGCCGGTTCGGGGTGCTGCGCCGCACCGTGCCCGATATCTCCCAGCGCATGCTGACCCAGACCCTGCGCGACCTGCAGCGCGACGGCTTGGTCGAGCGCCAGGTGTTCCCGACCAAGCCGCCCGGCGTCGAGTACAGCCTGTCGGCGCTGGGCGGCTCGCTGTTGGAGCCCCTGGCGGGGCTGGTGACCTGGGCCGAGCGCCATCACGCCGACATCCGCGCCGCCCGGGCCCGGTTCGACGCCGAGGCCGCTTAGTCGGACGCACCGGGTTTGGCGGCGAGCGCCTTCAAGGCCGCGGCCTCCTGGGCCGGCAGGTCCAGGCGGCGGGCCGCGTCCAGCGCCTGGCGCCGCAGGGCCTGGGCGGCTTCGACCCGACCGAGGGCCTCCTCGGTGTCGGCCAGCGACAGCTGGGAGAAAGGCGCGAACACCTCGAAGCCGATCTTCTGGCGGATCTCCAGTGAGCGGGCCATCAGGTCGCGGGCCCCGACCTTGTCGCCGGCCGCGTCACGCACGGCGGCCTGGTGGCGCAGGACATAGGAAAGCTCCAGCTCGCAGCCGCCGGCCGTAGCGACCTGGAACGCTTCGGCGAGGGGTTCGGCCGAGGCGGCCACGTCGTCCGCCGCCTGCGGCATCAGCCCAGCGAAGAACAGGGCCTCGGCCCGCGGGCAGGGCTCGGTCAGGCCGCGAGCCGCCTCGCGATAGGCTGGCTGCAGAGCCATGGACTTGGAGACGTCCCCGGCGGTCAGGTCGCGGAAATAGGTGGAGGTCGTCTGGCGCAGGCTGGCCAGGGCCAGCAGGGCAGGGTCCCGGACATAGGGCAAGAGCACCCTGACGGCGCCCAGGGTGACGCCCTCGTCCGGGCTGACCTTGCCCGACAGCCTCTGGGTCTGGTGCACCCGCACCCGCTGCAGCAGCAGCCGCAGGACCTCGTCGGAATCGATGGAGACAGCGAGGGGCGCGGCCAGGGCCTCGGACGCGGCCTCGAAGGCGCCGGCATAGACCGCCTTCTCAGACGCTCGCAACGCCTGCGCCGTCCTGGCCGGAACGGGGGCGGGCGCCCGCGCCGCGACCGCGCTCGCCGACAGCAGCAGGACGGCGACGGCGACGGCGATGGCCAGGCAACGAAGGGGCGGGACGGAAGCGTCGGTCATGGCGGGCCCTGGCGAATCCCTGGAACGGCGATCAAGCGTCACGATCATGGACAGTCTGGCTCGTGGCGATCCGGCGCGCTAGGACTGCGGCCTTCTCAGCGGAGTTCCCATGACCCTCACCATCCATCAAGCCAGCGTGCCGGTCTTTGTCCAGGGGCTCAACGGCCTGAAAGGCGTGCTGACCAAGGCCGCCGCGCACGTCGAAGCTAAGAAACTCGACCCCGACAGCCTGCTGAAGGCCCGGCTCTATCCCGACATGTTCCCGCTGCTGCGCCAGGTGCAGATCGCCACCGACTTCGCCAAGGGCTGCGCCGCGCGCCTGGCCGGCGAGGAGGTTCCGGCCTGGGACGACGTCGAGACCCGCTTCGATGAACTGATCGCCCGCGTCGACCGCGCGATCGCCTATGTCGAAGGCCTGGACCCGGCCAAGTTCGAGGGCGCCGAGGATCGCGACATCACCCTGGTGCGCCGCGGCGAGACCAGCGTGGTCAAGGGCCTGGCCTATCTGCAGGCCCAGGCCCAGCCCAACTTCTTCTTCCACCTGACCACCGCCTACGCGATCCTGCGCAAGAACGGCGTCGAGATCGGCAAGAAGGACTATCTGGGCACGGCCTGAGGCCCAGATCCGACGTTCCGGCGGAAGCTCAAGGCTTCCGCCGGAACGCCCACACCAAGGTCGCCAGGGCGGTGAACACCCCCGCGACCGCCGACAGAATGATCGGCAACTGACTCAACAACTCCTTGTCCATGTCCGCACCCACTGACCCGCCAACAGCGGCGGGCTACGCGCCAGAATGACTCCCGGGCACGTCGAGTCCGGACGTATGTTCTCTTTTTGTTCTACGTCCTTCAAGGTCTCGCGGCGAAGGTGCTCTTCCTGTGCGGGACAGGGCGATCGCATATGAATTGACCGAGAATGGGGTTGTCATCCCGGACAAGCCCGGCGAAGCCGGGCGCAGATCCGGGATCGCGCTAGCTCCGAGTTCACGCCTCGGTCCCGGATCTTCGCGCTACGCGCCTCGTCCGGGATGACAACCATCTTTGGCCATAGACGATAGCCCCTCCCACCGAGGGAGGACCAGACGATCCGCGACCTCAAACCGCATGGCCACACCATCAGCGTAAACGGCTCTTAACCCTCTTGCGGCAAAACAGGGGGGTCTACGAGTGCAAGGTGGTTTCTGATGGCGCGAGCGGCGCGGCGATCGAGCGTTGAACTGGTCTGGGACGCGGTGCGCTACGGCTGGGCCCAGCCCTGGTCGGCCCGGTTCCGGGGCGGGGTGATCTGCGTGGTCGGGGCCGGCCTGTTGCTGTCGGTCGCCACCTACAACGCCGCCGATCCCAGCCTGAACGCCGCCACCGGCCTGCCGGCCACCAACGCCCTGGGCGGGGCCGGAGCGGCCCTGGCCGACGTGGTCATGCAGTCGATGGGCCTGGCCGGCTGGATGGCCGCGGCCCTGATGCTGGTGTTCGGCATGTCGCGCGTCACCCAGGCCGATCCGGCCGCCCACCGCCGCGACCTGCGGCTCCGCGCCCTGGTCGGGGGCCTGGGCCTGCTGGCCCTGGCCGGCCTGCTGGCCGCGCCGCCGCGGCCCGCCGCCTGGCCGCTGGCCAAGGGCCTGGGCGGCTTCTGGGGCGACGGCGTGCTGAACCTGCTGGCCGGCGTGCTGGGCTTCGCCCGCCTGCCCGGCGCCCACCTGATCGCCGCCCTGCTGCTGGCGGTCGGCGCCGTCATCGCCCTGGGCTACGCCATCGGCGTCCGCCGCATCGATCCCGAGGCGATCGGCGACCTGATCCACGGCCTGATGCAGCCGCGCCAGCGCCCCGCCGCGCCCGTCCCGGCGCCCCAGCCCGAACCCGCCGCCCGCCCGCGCGCCCCGCGCAAGGCCGCCGCGCCGGTGATCGAGATCGAACCCGAGGCGCCCGCCGCGCGCAAGGCCGCCAAGCCCGCCAAGGCCGCGCCGCCGCCGGTCGAGGACGACGACGCCTTCGAGCCCAGCTTCGAGGTCCGCCCCCTGGCCATCGCCCAGCCTAAGGTTCCGGCCAAGTCCAACAGCCGCGAGCAGCGCGAGCAGCAGAAGGCCTTCGACTTCGAGGAGGAGGGCGGCTTCCAGCTGCCGGAGCTGGCCATGCTGGCCAAGCCCAAGCCGCGCTCGGCCGAGTTCGACGAGGAGGCCCTGCGCCAGAACGCCCGCCTGCTGGAAAGCGTGCTGGCCGAGTTCGGCGTGCGCGGCCAGATCGACCAGATCCGCCCCGGCCCGGTGGTCACCATGTACGAGCTGGTGCCCGCCGCCGGCACCAAGACCGCCCGGGTCGTGGCCCTGGCCGACGACATCGCCCGCTCGATGAGCGTGATCTCCTGTCGCGTGGCCGTGGCCCAGGGCCGCAACGCCATCGGCATCGAAATGCCCAATTCGCGGCGCGAGACGGTCTATCTGCGCGACCTCTTGTCATCGTCCGACTACGACAAGGCCACCCACATCCTGCCGATGGCCCTGGGCGAGACGATCGGCGGCGAGACCTATATCGCCGACCTGGCCAAGATGCCCCACCTGCTGATCGCCGGCACCACCGGCTCGGGCAAGTCGGTCGGGGTCAACGCCATGATCCTGTCGATCCTCTACAAGCTGCCGCCCGAGAAGTGCCGCTTCATCATGATCGACCCGAAGATGCTGGAACTCAGCGTCTATGACGGCATCCCCCACCTGCTGGCCCCGGTCGTCACCGATCCCAAGAAGGCGGTCGTCGCCCTGAAATGGACGGTGCGCGAGATGGAGGACCGCTATCGCCGGATGTCGAAGATCGGCGTGCGCAACATCGGCGGTTTCAACGAGAAAGCCGTCGAGGCCCTGGAGAAGGGCGAGCATTTCGAACGGACCGTCCAGACCGGCTTCGACGACGCCGGCCGGCCGATCTACGAGACCGAGAAGATCCGCCCCGAGCCCATGCCCTATCTGGTGGTGGTCATCGACGAGGTCGCCGACCTGATGATGGTGGCCGGCAAGGACATCGAGGGCGCCGTCCAGCGCCTGGCCCAGATGGCCCGCGCCGCCGGCATCCACCTGATCATGGCCACCCAGCGCCCGTCGGTCGACGTCATCACCGGCACCATCAAGGCCAACTTCCCGACCCGGATCAGCTTCCAGGTCACCAGCAAGATCGACGCCCGCACCATCCTGGGCGAGCAGGGGGCCGAGCAGCTGCTGGGCCAGGGCGACATGCTGTACATGGCCGGCGGCGGCCGCATCACCCGCCTGCACGGCCCGTTCGTCAGCGACGGCGAGGTCGAGGCGGTGGCCAAGTTCCTGCGCGACCAGGGCATCCCCAACTACCTGGAGGAGGTCACGGCCGGCGGCGACGAGGAGCAGGAGGAGGCCGTCGAGGGCGCCTTCGCCGGCGAGGGCGGGGCCAACGACCTCTACGACCACGCCGTGGCGGTGGTCACCCGCGACCGCAAGGCCTCGACCAGCTACATCCAGCGCCGCCTGCAGATCGGCTACAACCGCGCCGCCTCGCTGATGGAGCGGATGGAGAAGGAAGGCGTGGTCGGCGCCGCCAACCACGCCGGCAAGCGCGAGATCCTGGCCCCGCCGCCGCCGCCGATGTAGGCGCGCGCCGCCGACGGGATCCCAACCTGAACGGCGCTTCATCGCAGCGCCGGAAAATGGTCGCGCGGCGGCCTTTCGCTCGTCGCAAGGGCAGGGCAAAGGTTGGAGCCTAGGAGATCGCATGACCGACACGACCCCGACCCGCCGTCTCGTCCTGGCCGCCGGCCTCGCCCTGGCCGCCGGTCCCGCCCTGGCCGCCCAGCCGGCCGCCGCGCCGCTGTCCGCCGAGGAGCAGGCCCTGGTCGACAAGGCCACGGCCTATATCCAGACCCTGGGCTCGGCCAAGGGCCGCTTCGTCCAGACCGACGCCCGCGGCGGACAGACCCAGGGGACCTTCTACCTGCAGCGCCCCGGCAAGGCCCGCTTCGCCTATGACGGCCCGGCCGGCCTGCTGGTCGTCAGCAACGGCAGCGCCGTCAACATCTTCGACAGCCGGCTGAAGACCTTCGAGAGCTATCCGCTCAGCCGCACGCCGCTGAACCTGCTGCTGGCGCGCGAGGTGCGACTGGACCGCGGCGTGGTCATCACAGGCGTGCGCAAGCTGGCCGACGGCTTCACGATCACCGCCGTCGACGCCAAGCGCCAGACCCTGGGCCGCATCGCCCTGAACTTCAGCAACGCGCCGGCCCTGACCGGCTGGACGGTGACCGACGTCAAGGGCGGGGAGACCCGCGTGCGGCTGGTCGACTTCGAAAACACCGCCGGCCTGGACCCGAAACTCTTCGTCCTTACCGATCCCCGGCGCAGGGTCGGCAAGCCCTAGTTGCGTTACGGCCTTCCGACGCAGCCGAAATGCGACAATTTCACAACATGCAAGTTGTTAACGCGATTGTTCTTGACTTAGAGTCTATCCGTGGCAGATTTAACACGCATGGCGAGGAGCGCCCGACCCGCTCTTCGCAACCGTGCCGGACCTATCCCCTCCCGGCGGCGGCATGAGAGACCCGACTTTCGCCCAGGCGCTTCCGGCGCCTGGGCGTTTTTCGTTGTGATCCCGGGTTTCCACCCTCTAGAGGAACGGCATGCGCCTTCGTATCGCCACCTGGAACGTCAATTCCGTCCGCCTGCGCGCCGAGCAGGCCGCCCGCTTCGTCGACGAGCAGGCGCCCGACGTGCTCTGCATGCAGGAGATCAAGTGCCAGGAGGGGGAGTTTCCCCGCGAGGCCTTCGTGGCCATGGGCCTGCCGCACATCAAGATCATGGGCCAGAAGGGCTGGCACGGCGTGGCCATCGCCTCTCGCCTGCCGCTGGAGGACGCGCCGGTCCTCAACGCCTGCCGCGAGGGCCATGCCCGCTGCGTCTCGGCCAAGGTGGCCGGCGTCGAGATCCACAACTTCTACATCCCGGCCGGCGGCGAGGTCCCCGACCGGGCCCTGAACCCGAAGTTCGACCACAAGCTGGACTTCTACGAGACCCTGACCGCCGAGATGAAGCGCCGCGCCCCCAAGGCGCCGCTGATCCTGACCGGCGACCTGAACGTGGCCCCCGGCGAGAACGACGTCTGGAGCCATCGCCAGATGTCGAAGATCGTCAGCCACACGCCCATTGAACTGGAGGCCTTCGCCGGCCTGATGGGCGCGATGGACTTCCTCGACCTGCCGCGCCTGGCCACGCCCGAGCCGGAAAAGCTGTTTTCCTGGTGGAGCTACCGCGCCGCCGACTTCCGCAAGTCCAACCGCGGCCTGCGCCTGGACCACATCCTGGCCAGCCCCGGGCTTCGAGATGCGGCGGTGGTGGACGGCAAGGTCAGCTCCAAAGTCCACGACACCGTGCGCGAATGGGAGCGGCCCAGCGACCACGCCCCGGTGACGGCGGACCTTCGGCTCTAGGCCCCGCCGCCCAGGTCGGCATGGCTGGCCAGCCGGAACAGCGCCTCGGTGTCCGGGTCTGCCGGCCGGCCCATGACCCGGTCGGCCAAGTAGTCGCCGACCAGCGGCCCGTGCTTGAAACCGTGGCCGCCGCCGCCGCTGGCCAGCCAGACATTGTCGTAGTCGGGATGCCGGTCGAGGATGAAATGGCCGTTGGCGGTATTGTCGACCTGGCAGGCCCGGGTCTCCAGGATCGGGGCGTCGCGCATGTCCGGGAACCGGCGGCCGATATAGTCGCGGCCGCGCTTGAGCAGATAGTCGGTCGGCAGGCGCTCGGCGGTGTCGGGATCCTGGGCGACGCGACCGCCGGCCTCGGGCGAATATTTCAGCCCCCGCTCCAGGCTGCCGAAGCCGTAGCCGCCGGCGACATGGTCGTGCCAGGCCGGCTGGTTGGGCCAGGAGAACCGTGCGTCGCCGGCCGGCGGCCCCCAGTAGAAATATTCGCTGCGCCACACCGCCACCTTGGGGCCGACCAGCTGGGGAAACAACTTCGGCGCCCACGGGCCGCAGGCGAAGACGAACTGGCCGGCCGCCAGGGCGCCGCCGTCGCCGAGCGCCAGGGCGTCCATCCGCCGGCCGGTCGCCGGACCGGGCCGGGCGCGGGCGATGCGGAACTGGCCGCCCTTCTTCTGGAACACCTCGGAGACCACGAGCATGCTCTCGCGCGCCTTGATCACCGCGGCGCTGGCCGCCGTCTCGACGAAGGCGAAGTCGACGTCGTCGAACGCCATCTGCGGATAGCGGACCCGCAGCGCGTCGCGGTCCAGGATCTCATAGGGCAGCCTTAGCTCGTCGAAGATCCGCCGCTGGGCGACCATCTCGGGCAGCCAGCGGTCGGCCAGCTCGATGCGGTCGTTGACGTAGAGCAGGGTGCGGCCGAACTCGGCCTCCTTCAGTCGCCACAGCTTCAGAGCCTTGACCGCCCAGGCCGAATAGAAGCCCTGGGCGCCGTAGCCGGCTCGGATCGAGCGGGTCTCGCCGGCCGACGAGGCGCGAGGATTGGCCGGGCCGTATTCGTCGAGCGACACCACCGACAGGCCGCGCTCGCGCAGCGCCAGCGCCGCCCAGCCGCCGAACGCTCCGGCCCCGACCACCACGACGTCCGGCGCGCCCTTGATCACCCGGGCGGCGGCCGGCCCGGCGGCGGCCAGCGCCCCGCCGGCCGTGACGTTCAGAAAGCCCCGTCTGTCGATCATCCCGCCATCCCCGCCTCGAGCCCGCGCTCCAGCGATCAAGCCCGGACCGGGCCAAGCGCGGCGACGAAATCCGCCGTCCGACCGGCCAACCTCGCCGCCAAGCCGGCGATTGTCTGGTCGCTGGGCGCCGACGCCCGCGGGGTGGGCGGGGGATTGGCTGGGGCGGCTTTGCGGTCAGGCCGGTGACCGCCTCGGCGAAGCCGAGATATTCCGCTGCGAAGGCCAGCGCGCATGCGACCTTCTTGAACTCTCTCTCTGAGAGAGGGTTTTGATGGGCGGCTTCCGCCCGGTCCCTGAACGGGGATCCAGCCGCGTCTATCCCCGTCGCCCGCGCGCAAAACCCCAAGCCTTTCAACGTCCTGAAAAATAATCAGCGTCACCGATCCGCCAGCGGTCAGACCGCGTGCACAATCATAGCCGTCTCCGTCGCGGGGGAGGGCGCTTGGTACCGACCCGAAGCGGCGATGGAGATGGAACCGAGCGGGGCCGCCTGGGCCTGGCGATCGGCTCCTGGCGGGCGGCGGGGCTCAGAAGGTCCCAAGGTTCGGCGGGAACGATGGCGGGACAGGCGGGTCGACGGGGCCGGGAGGTTCAAACCGGCCTGTTCCAGGATCTGTCGGAGTCGCCGACGGCCCCTTCCGGGCGACTTTGATCCTGCCCGTCCGAGGGGAAACGTCGACCGGGATGAAACAAGCCCTCAGTC
>NZ_FORN01000047.1 GCF_900114015.1 Caulobacter sp. UNC279MFTsu5.1
CACTACGTTGACATCGTAGGGGTCACAGGTTCAATCCCTGTCGCGTCCACCATTCCTTTTCTTCCATAAAAATCAATACCTTACGCCGGTTTAGCAGCATGCTTCGCGGCGTCGGCGCGGGCGTTGGATCCCAGAATGGTTCCCGGAATGCCTGCGGCGAAAGCGACCGTTTGCGAGCGCCGCTCGCATCGGCCGTTGACTCTTTCGGTCGTCAGGATGAGAACATTAGCGGAACATCGAGAGCCGCCAATGTCACCCCCACGCGCCCATCAGCGCGCGAACCCGCGCGTGCCTAGACCGCCTCGCGTCTACCAGCGGGGCGTGAAGAAGCTGACCCGCGTCAAATTCCAGGACCGGACCTTGCACTTCACCTTTCCCCAGAACACAGGCGGGGGCCGAAGGTCGGCGGCCGGGTTCGTTGGGCCGGACCAGGTCCCCGCCTTCGAGGGCGACGAAGCGTGGTTCGAGATGGAACTGGTCGAGGGCCTCCCCTGGAACTACTGGCGCGCGGTGCGCCAGGTGGAGGGGCCGGCCAATGCCTGAGCCTAGCGCCAGCGACCGCCGGAAGGCGGCCGCGCTGAAAGACGAGGTGGCGTCGACCCTGCTGATCGATTGCGTCGAGCTGGGCCACGACGTTTGGTTCAAGTGCCAATATTGCGGCATGGAGCGCACCTGGGGACGGCGGGAGATGTTGGGATCCAAGCTTCGGGTGCGCCTTGCCTGGCCGCTCGATCGGATCCAGCGGGCGGTCGTCTGCCCGATCCGGGGGTGCGGCGGTCCCATGCCGATCATCCGGTTGATGCAGGGCGGCTATCAGGACGGGTTCGACCGGGCCGACGCGACCCGGCGACGCGCCTGGCTGATCGAGGCGTTGCTGGACGCCGGAATCATGCCGGCCGACGTCGGCCTGGCGTGGACGCCGGCCGAGCGCTGATCGATGGCCGACATGGATCCACGCACCGGGCGGCTGGCGTCGCTGCGCATCTGGTGCGCTTGCGGCTACAGTGTGACCTGGCCCAGCAGCGTCATCCTGGCCAAGGTCGGACCCTGGGTGCGGCCGCACGATCTTCGCACGGCGGTGCGCTGTACGGCTTGCGGCGCCAAGGGGCCGCCGAAAGTCCAGATCTCGGGGGAGAAACGGTGAGTCGGAGCGTTCTCGCCGGCGGCCTCGTTGAGGTCCCATGCTTACGCCCTATGGACATACCTTCCGGATCAAGACCCGCGGACAGACCTGGTCGGGGATTTGGGCGCGCGAAGGCAAGGATGTCTGCGTTACGAGCGCCTTCGGATCCGGCCGCACCAGTATCGGCCGGCGCCGGCCGGAACAGATCGCCGAAGAGATCCTCGACCGCCTGGTCAACGCTTGGGCCGGAGCACCCAGCCATGGCCGACAAAGCGTTTCTGGGCGTCCTCGATGATCGACAACGCCTGGCGGCGGATCTCGGCGTCGTCGTCGCCCACCGGATCGCTCAGACCGTCGCGGATCGAATGGGCGGCGTCCTCGAGCACGCTCGGATCCATCCAAGCCCCCGCCTCGATCCAGAGCAGCTCCAGGGCGCACACGCGCTTTTCGATCTCATCCATAGGCATGACGGCCACGCTAGTCGCGCCAGCCACGTTCGCATAGGCTCGCTTTCATGAGCGAAGTCGGCCGACAACGGCCCGATCGGCCGCCTGACGCGGAGCTGCACGGCGAAGGCCCGACGCCGGAAGGGATCAAGGTACGGGCCGCCGAGGCCTATTACGCGGAAGTCTATATCGACCATGGCGACCCGATCCACGCGCCGCGCGGCTGGTGGCACGCCAAGATCTGGAAGAGGCCCTGATGTGCAACGTCTATGAGCTCAAGTACGATTTGTTCGGCTGGGCCAAGGCCCACGACGATCTTCTGCACCGCCACCTGACCCTGCCTGGCGGCGTCGCGTTCGAGCAGGCCAATATCGATCTGACCTGGTCGACCACGCTCTATCCGGACTACCGCGCCCCGATCGTGCGGCGTGGGGCCGACGGAGCCGACGAAATTCACTTCGCCCGCTGGGGAATGCCGTCGCCGCAGTTCGTGCTAAAACAGGCGGTCGAAAAGAAGGTCGCCGCCCTAACGAAGAAGGGCCAGGCGTACGACTACGCCGAGCTGCTACGCATGCAGCGCGACGAAGGCGTGACCAATCTGCGCAACCTTGAAAGCCCGCACTGGCGGCGATGGCAGGCGATCGAGAACCGCTGCGTCGTGCCGATCACCGCCTTCAGCGAGCCCGACCAGGTTGGCGGCATGTACAAGCCGATCTGGTTTTCTCAGAGCGACGATCGTCCGCTGGCCTATTTCGCCGGCGTCTGGACGCCCTGGGCCTGCGTACGCAAGGTCAAGAACGGCTGGGAAGAATGCGACCTGTACGGCTTCCTGACGACCGAAGCCAACGCCGTGGTAGCGCCCTATCACAGCAAGGCCATGCCGGTGTTCTTGCGCTCGGCCGAGGAGGTCGAGACCTGGCTCACCGCGCCATGGTCCGAGGCCGTCCAGCTGCAACGGTCGTTGCCGGCGGAGGACCTGAAGGTCGTCGCTTCGCCGGCGAAGGTGGAAGCCGAGACAGGCTGAAACGCAAAAGCCCCCCCGGCGCTGGAGCGCCGGGGGGCTAAGGTTGCACGGGGCAGGGAAGAGGGGCCGGACGTCGGATCACCAGAATTTCCACCAGGGGCGATTTCGCCGGCGACGCTCGGCCAGCCAGCGGTCCTCGAGGTCGTGCTCAGCCTGGTGCAAGGCGACGGCCGAGGCCCGGCGCGTTTCGCTGACGGCCAGCTGAGCGCCACGATCGCGCGCCACGGCCTCGAGGTCGACCAGGGTGGGCGTGCGAGCGGTGGGCAGCGCCATCAGATGCGCCGGTCGCTTGACGTCGTCAGGAAGCTCGATTCGGGGCGGGGTTCCCGCCTCCGCCTTCGCCGGCGGCGCTAGGTTCAGCGCAGAGGGCCGGAACAGATGAGCACACCCGCTCATCGCCACGGCGGATCCGATCGACGACGCCAGCAGGCAGAGGCGCGTCAGCAGCCGCGTCGCGCGCGGCCTCGAGGTCGAGGGCATGGTTGATCTCCTGCAGTCGGCGATCGACGCCGGCGATCGCCGAGACGGCGTCGCCGGCGGCCTCGGCGCCTTCAGTGTTGAGGTTGGCGGCCGCGCCGGCGTCGGCGGCCGCCTCGGTCTTGGGCTTCTCGGCCGCGACCCCCTGGTGACGGGCCCAGCCGTAAGCGCCGCCGATCAGGGCGATCGCCACGACCGTCCCGACCACGGGGACGACCCAGGGCGGGGCGAGGGTCATTCCGGAAACTCCGGCAGGTCGACGGTCTGGCCGGCGAGGGCATGGGTGCAGTCGGCGAGGAACTGAATCCGACCGTCGATGATGAACGAATGGCAGACGCCGCAGGCGAAGCCGGAGCCGGGCGGCGGTCGACCTAAGCGCTCTTAATAATCGCACCAGCAATTGCCAGGCTGGCCGCCTCCGACGTAGTGCCCCGAGCGGATCAGAAGCGACGGGGTGAACGTCGGCTTGTCGCGATTGCCGTTGTAGCCCCAACGCGGCCCGTCACCCTGGCCGATCCGCACCTGGTGGGTCTGATTGCAGCCCGGACAGTAGAAGAACAACGTACCCTCGCCGGCCTGGCGCAAGATCGGAGACAGCGCGCTCATGGCCGCACCGGCAGCAGTCCAGGACGCGTTCCCTGGGCGTCGATCGTTAGCACCTGGCCGCGATTGTCCGGGTCGAAGCTGATATGAACCCAGCGGCCGAATTCATGGATCAGCTGGTCGAAGGCCAGGCCCGACAGCGCGATGCGCCTAGCCACCAGCAGGGGCGGCCCGAAGTCGGGACAGGTGAAGTCCACGGCCCAGCCCGACATATGGGCGCTGGCCTTGGCGCCGCCGGCGGCGCGATTGACCGCCGGCGAGCGATAGGCGCTCGAGACATGGATCGCCTGGCCGAGCAGCAGGGCGCGCACGCGCTCCATATGCTCGGCCGTGGTCGTCAGTCGCTTGAGGATGTCGGGCGGCGGGGTGTTGCTCAGGCCAAGCCGCCGCGCATTTTCGGACACGGTCAGTTCGGCCAGCGAGAAGTGCTCGCTCAGCTGCGTCATGGAGATCTCCAAGAAAAATGGGCAGGGATGCGAGCGCCGCTCGCGTCAGTCTCGCGCTGCCGATGGATCCGCCGGCGGCGCGGTTGGTAGGGGGGCATTGGCGCCGGCCAGTTGGGCCAAGGCTCCGGTGGCGGTGCGGCTGGTCTCGGCCGCCGCCTCGGCCGCGTGCTTGGCCCCGACATTGTTGCCCCAGCGGAACGCGCCGTAGGCGATCGGCACGCCAAGGATGGCCGTCGCCAGGCTGGAGAGGACCGGCGTGATGCTGTCCTCCAGCTTGACGGTGAAGAAGCCGACCAACATGCCGGACACCATCACCATGCAGCCGACGACGACGACCGCGTCGAGGGTTTCGTAGTCTCGTTTCATCCAGGATCTCCCATGGGCTTCAAGTGGCCGTCTGCGGTGACCTCGAGCGCGTCGAAGGTCAGGGGTTCGGGGTCGCGCCAGCCATGCTCAAGCAGGATCCGGCGATAGGCGCCGACCTTGGCCTCGAGCTCGCGGATGCGGGCGTCGCGCAGCGAGATCTCGGCTTCCTTGCTGACGATCATTCGGGCGTGCTCCTGGCGCGCCTCGGCCAGTTCGTGCCGTAGCTTGTCGACCTCGGCCGTCCAGTGATCGACTTCCTCGCGAAGCGTCTGGATGATCTCGGCGGCCGCTTCGCGCGCCAGTCTCGCCAGGTCGAGCTTCGCGACCTGGCGGGCGGCAGCGGCCGCGACAGCGTCCGTGCGCCTCTTGGCCCGGGCGTCGATCCACATCTTGACCAGCGCGCCGATCGCGGCCGCGACGCCGGCGGCTTGCGTCCAGTACTTCTCGATCGCCGTGGGAAAATCCACTGCACGCTCCTACCCTCCTGGCCCCGAGGACCTGGTCGCTGGTGGTGATTTGAGGCCTAGTAGGCGTCGACGGTCGCCGTGCCTTGAATCACGGTCTTCCCAAACACCGGCGTGTTGCGCAGATGCAGTTTCGCCGCTCCGGAAAGCAGGATCCCGTAGCCCGACGACGCCGTCGGCTTCAGGTTGCCCTCGTCGATCCAGGCCTCGACATTGTCCTCGGCCTTGAACTCGGTCGGGTTGTTGCCGCCAGCCGTGTTCATCAGGTCGCCGAGGCTGCCGCTGATTTGCGGGCAGAACATCGCCACCTTGACCGTGTTGATGAAGTGGGCCGACACGCCCCGAGCCGCCGATCCGCGCGCGCAGATGATCACCATCTTCATGGCGTCATGGCCGGTGACCAGGTTGTTGCTGTCGTAGATCGAGATCTTGCCGGTGTCGTAGGCGGTGACGTTGTTCCACAGCACGGAAGAGTCCGCGCCAAGCGCGTTGTGCTGGTTGGTCGCGTCTCGACCGCTGGCCCCCATCGTGCAGTTGTTGACATAGGAGAGGCCGTTGACGCCCTCGACCGCGTAGTCTCCGACGGCGCCGCTGGCGACCGTGGTCCCGCTGTATTTCAGCGAGCAATTTTCGAGGGCGATGACGACTTTCGGACCGCCGACGCCGCCCGTGAAGGCGACACGGAAGGCCGCGGCGTCACCGCCGACTAGGTCAAATCCGTCGGCCGGCGTCGCGCCCGTCAGGGCGAAATTGATCTGGTTAGCGCCGTCAAGATAGACGTTCTTGGTGCTGACCAGCACCAAGGTGTTGGCGGCCGTCGGGGCCAGGCCGTCGCTGCGCCGCAGCGCCATGACGTTGGAGATCTGCGACCACGTGTCCATACCAGTCAGGGCGGACGACTGGGTCAGCTGCTTCTTGAACTCGACGTAGTTTCCGAACCGGTCGCGGGCCAGCTTGTCGAACACTCGGGTCACGGTCGTCGACAGCGGGGCGGTGTAGCCGTCACCCGACGCGGTCCAGGTAAGGGCCGGTTGGATGGCCCCCACGGTGCATCGGCCGCCGATCGCTTCGGCCAGGACGTTGATGTTCTGGATGGTGGTGACGACACCGCCAAGAGTAAAGCCGTTGTTGCGGTCAAACTCGACGCCGACGCCGCACTGCGCCTTGATGTAGATCGAGGTCTGGCTGGCCGCCGCCGCCTTGACGAGCGGCTGGTAGAGGCTCTTGCAGGCCGACGCGAACGATAGGCAGTCGTTGGCGTTGTTCCCGGTGTTGACGTTGACATAGTAGGTCGGCCACGAGGCGTAACCGGGGAAGAGGCCCTTGACCGACAGGCCGGCGTCGCCGACCCAAGTCCCGTCGGCCATCTGGCGTGCGGTCGGGGTGATCGGATAGGTGGCCTGATCCCATCCCAAGCCGGGCGGGACCTCGAAAGTCTGGAGGCGCGAGCCTGGCAGGTTGGCGCTGGCCTGGGCCGCCAGGCCCCGCGCGACGACATCGACCCCTTGGGCCGAGGCGAGCTGAGGCAGCGCGACCAACCAGGCTAGCGCCGCGATGAGGACGCCGAAGCGCCGAAGCATGGTCTTCATGGAAGCCCCCTTATTGCGAGATGCGGATGGTCGCGGTCCCGGCCGCGAGGGCGGCGACCTCGACGCGGAACTGGACGCCGGCCTCGGTCTCGACCCAGGCCTGTTCGGAGATGTTGCCGGTCCACACCGCGTACGGCTGGCCGGCGACGGTCAGCGGCAACCAGGTCGCGCCACCGTCGAACGATCGCGTCAGGCGCGCAGACAAACCGCTGGCGGTGCCCGTGATGCTGACGTTGATCGGCCGGCCGGCGACCGCCGGCAGCGCCGACGTGTTGCCCGGCGCCGTGAGGCTGGCTGTTACCGGAGGCACGCCGCTGGCCCCATAGGCCGGCGCGGGCGTCGTCGCCACGCCTGTGATCGGATCGATCACTGAAACGGCGGTATAGGTAGACGGCTTCTTCCCGGTCCCGACGCTCATCTGCTGGGCGGCGGCGGGTACGGCGAAACAGGCGAGGGCGCATGCGAGCGCCGCTCGCACGAGGGCGAGGGTCATGTAGCATCTCCGGAGGTGAAGGAGCCCAGCCAAGGCCGGGCAGGACGGCGGCTCAGACGTAGCCGTAGTGAAGGTCTTCCTCTGTCACGACGTCGACGAGGCTGCGGTTCTGGTGCAGCCAGGCCAGGAGCTGCAGGAAGCCATTCTGGATGTTGCCGGCCGAGGTCATCTCGTTGTGCCAGACAAACTGGGCGACGCCCTTGTGGGTCGCGGCCTGCTGGGCGTGGGCGATCAGCTTGTCGCCATTTTCCGCGCCGGTGAAACCGGCGCCATTCAGGGCGCGGATCTGGAACGGGTCGCCCCAGGGGTACGTCTCACCGAAGGTCATGGGATTGACCCCTGGCGCACCGACGCCGAGCGGAGCAAAGAACGCCCGCATGGACCGGTAGTGCTTCCTGAAGCTGGGATAGGCCTGCAGGATCGTCGGCCCGACGCCGCTGAAATAGGACCCGTGTTCGCCGCCGGTCAGGCCCATGCCGTTGTCCCAGTTTCGGCGGGCGGCCAGGTTGCCGGTGAATTCGTTCTCCGACATGTCCAGGATGTCGCCCAAGGTCTCGGTATCCCAGGCCTGGTCTGGGAACTGCCACCCCAGAAGGTCGTGCATGGTCTGGGCCTGCGAGCGGCTGACATAGCTGCTGCTCACGCCGATGTTCAGCGCTGGCGGGCTCAGATAGGCCATGCCGCGGAAACCGTACTTGGCCATCCTGACAGCCGCGAAGGTGAACTGTCCCACGTGCCCGTCGTCGAAGCTCAAGATCACCTTGCCCTTGGGCAAGGGGTTCGGGATGAACTCGATATTGCCGATCTGGATCGTGAAGCTGTTGCCGCTTGAGGCGCGAAGCAGCAGGCGACCCCAGGTAATGGCCGACAGGTTGGCCCCGCCTCCGGGCGCGGCGACAAGCACCGAAACCGGAATGGTCGTGCTCTGCCACCGCCCCACGCCATTCTGGGACGTCAGCTGGCTCTTGAGATGGCCCAGCAGCTGGAAATTCGTGCCGCTGGTCGTGGAGTGATAGGCAGACCCCGGCGAGACCGGTGAGCCCGCCGAATAAATCTCCAGCGCCGCGCGGTCCATGTTGGCGAAGACGTTGGCGATCGGCTTGAACCAGATCCGGATCAGGCCGCCGGTGACGTCGGTAGGCACGGCGTCAGCCGCCGTCGGCGCGATGGCGACCAGCGACCCCGAACCCGTCGTGGCCAGCTGCAGCGCCGTCGCGCCTAGCAGGGCGTCGGCCGCCGTCACGTCGCTCAGTCCCGTGATCGTGCCGTTGACGTCGGCGACCGTGGCCAGGTGCGCCAGGGTCCGCTGGCCCAGGCTGCGCTTCAGGCGCTGATGGATTCGGCCGCCGATCAAAGGGGCCTGGTGGTTCCCGATCGTTTCGTCCAGCGACGCCGGGCTGGCGACCGTCAAGGTGTCCTTGACGCCTTGACCCACCGTGGCCACCTGGGCGGCAAGCGCCGCGAGGGCGGCGTCGATCTGGAAGATCTTCTCGGCCGTCGTGGCCAGGTATTGCTGCTGGATCCGGAACCGGGCCTGCAGTCGATTTCCCACATTGGCCGCGGGGATGTCGCGGGGGGTGGCGTAGGCATTGACGTCCCACCAGCCGGCCCCGTCGGCCGTGGCGCTGGTCGCCGCCAGGATCCCCAGGCCATGCAGGCCCAGGTGCTCACCTTGTGCGACGATGATGTCGCCGAAATCGGCCGGCGTGAAGTTCACCTCACCCGTGGCCGTCACGGCCAGGTCGATCAGGACGTTGCGATGTAGCTTGCCGTCGCTCTCGATCGACCACTTGGCCAGCTGCACGGTCCCGATGTCGACGGCGAACAGATCCAACGTCAACAGCGGGCCGGTGTGAGCGCAGGGGTCCGCCCAAATGTACATGCCGTCGGAAACGCCCGCGCCCGTGACCAGGGTGTCGGGATTGCCGATCGTCTGGACCACGTCGGCCCATTGCTGGGCGGCTTGGGCCTCCAGGAGCGTAGCGCGCGCATCCAGGCCGGCCGCCAGGGTCTGCAGGGCGAGGAAAGCCGGGCCGAGGACGACTTGGTAGTGCTGGTCGATCCCGACGCCATATTCCAGGCGAATGGACGTCTGCAGGGTCGGCAACGGCCGCCAGTCGGTCAGGGCCGCGTTGATCTGCCGCCAACCCGGGGCGTCGACCGGCAGGGTGGGGCTGCCGGCGAACATGCCGTCGCCAGCGACACCGACCAGGTCGCCAACCTCGAACGGCATGTCGCCGAAGTCGGCGGGGGTTAGGGTTTTTAGGCCGGTCGTCGAGACGGTGACGGTCGCGACCTGCTCCTGTTTGATCTGGGTCCCGTCGTCACTGACGATGTAGCGGGCGATCGTCAGGTCGCCCGGATCCTTGATCCAGATCTTCAGCCAGCCCAGGGGCCCGGGATGGCTGACGGGCTGGGCCTGGATGTACATGGCGTCCGAAACCGCGCCACCGTCGACCGGATCGCCCTGACGGCCGATCACCTGGGTGACGTCGGCGCGGAACGACTCGAAAACGTCCGGATCCAGCATCGCCTGGGTGATGGTCGAGCCGAACATGAAGAACGGCCCCGACCACGAACCCGTCGTGGCGGCGCCGACCTTCACATAGATCCCGTTGTTGTCCGGATCGGCGTCGGCATAGACCAGGCCCGGCACGCCAGCGTCGGCCGACAGGTCGGCGTCCAGGTCGGCCTTGGTCAGCCACCATTTGCCGCCGGCTAGGGTCAGTAGCGACGCCAGGGTCTGCAGGTTGGTCAGCGAGCCTGTCCAGTTGGACATGAGCCGGTTGAGCCGAGTGATCAGCGGGTTGAGATCGGAGATGTCGGACATGGTCAGAGAGCCGGCGGCGAGGGTGGCGTCGGGTTCAGTGGCTCGGCCTCGGTGTCGGGCCAGTCGCGCAGGGCCTGGCGATAGGCCAGAAGGGCGGCCTTCTGCTCGCTCGACAGCGGATCCCAGCGCTCGGGATTGCTGCGGATCGGGTCGAACTCATTGCGGAGCAGACCATCGCGACGCGCGCGAAGCGCCGCCATCGCCCGCGTCAGGGCCATAGAGGCCATGTCGGCGGACCCGCGCTCCACCAGCTGGTCGTCGATGACGACATGGGTCAGGTCCCAGTCGGACCGAAATTCGGGCAGCACGACATAGGGCCGGCGATGGGCGATGATCGAACCCGGGAGGCCCTGGGTGATGGCGGTGATCTCGCCGGTCTCGTGATCGTAGAAGGCGACAACCTGTCTCATCGCATGGGCCCTAGAGAGCTCAGCGTCCGGCTGGTGACATTGACGCTGCTGTGGGAATTGAGCGTGACCTTCACCTCCCGCTCGCCGGCGGCGCAGAAGAGCGCGCCGCCCAGCGGGATGTTGGCCTCGCCATTGGCTCCGCCCGTCGTGTAGACGGCCACCCCGTCGATATAGAGGACGGCGTTCCAGTTCTTGTCGCCGCTCGGGAAATGGCTCGACAGGAAGCAGGTGACGAACAGCGTCGCGTCGTCGGTCAGGTCCACGACGTGGTCGATGATCTCTTTGTCGGTCCCGTCGCAGTTGATGGTCGACGAGCCCGTCGTAACCAAGGGAATGGTGACTGAGTTGTTGGCTAGGGTGCGGGTGGTCAGCGTGCCGGTGATCGTCAGGTCGCCGTCGATCGCTACATTGGCCGTCAGCTTGATCTTGCCGGCGACGGTGTCGACATAGACGACCTTGCGCCCGACGCCGTCGGTCCCGACCACGCCGAACTCGTCGGCCACCACGTAGAACGAGAACACCGTCCCGTCGTTCATGGCGACCGTGCCGCCGACGTGGCCGTTGGAATTGATCGACAGGATCGCCTTGCCGACCCCCTCGCCGTCGATCGAGCGCAGGTCCTGGATGAAGGTCTTGTTGCCGTTGACGTCGTTCTGCAGCTGGTTGATTTGCTCGACGGTTTCACCGTTGACGATGGTCATCGTCAGGGCCGTCTCGGCCGTGGTGATCTTGGTCTGGTCAACGTCGGCCAGAACGTCGTCGCGCGGCCGGCCGGCGATCGCGGCGGTGTCAGCCGAGGTGTGGTTGCCCGTGACGTCCGCCCCATCCTCGGGCCGTTGACCATCGTCGTCGTCCACGCCGCTCCACGGGACGGTCGTCGCGCCGCCGGCGGTCGACTTGCCGGTGACGACCGTCGTCCAGTCCGAGCCCTGAACCTCACGCGAGGGATCGGCCAGCGGGATCACCCGGGCCTCGAGCGTGGCCGACGCCGCCACGCCGTTGGTCGTTACCAGGAAGCCGGCGTCGATCGCCTCGCGCGTGGTCGCTGACGTCGGCGCGGCCTCCGCCTCGCCCAGCACCCGCACCTCGACCCGCACGCCCAGCACCGCCGGATCCACGGGGGTGGACCACACCGCACGGATCGCCGGGACCTTGGAGCCGTCGTCACCCGACAGGTTGACCGTGAAGACGTCGACACCGCTCAGCGCCAGCGGATCCGGCCGCGCCGGTTCGGGCGGCGGCGGGGTTCCCGGGGTGATTTCGTCCGTGGCCGCTGTCCAGCCGTAGGCCGAGGACGCGACCTCCCGCAGGGCTAGGGTGCGCCGCCAGTTTGGCGCGCGAGACCAGGCCTCGACGCGGTAGACCACACGGCCGCCGTGGTGGCGGCGATCCGAGGTCCAGCCGATCCAGTCGCCTTCCTCCAGGCCGGAGAAGCGCGGGGGCAGGGGAATGGTCGCCCGGCGCTCCATACGCGCCAGGCGGCGCTCGATCTCGGCGCAGCGCTGGGCCTGCGTCCCGGAAGTCACGAAGTCGAGGCTGAGCGGCGTTTCGGCCGGGCCACGATCATCCTGGATGTCCAAAACCGAGCGGCGGATCGGGGCGGCGTGATCGCTCCAGTTCTGGGCCGGCTCGATGTAGCGACCGACCACGCTGTTGATCCGCTGCGGGGCCGGCAGGAAGCGATCGAAGACCACCTTTTCACCGACGACCAGGTCGGCGTCGGTGATCTCGACGACTGTGCTCTTGGCCTGGCCGGGCTCGATCTCGACGCCGCCCTCGCGCTGGACGATGACGCCGGCCATGGCCGCGGCGAACCGCTGCTCAGTCTCATCGTGGGTTTCGTCGGCGCGGATGACGGCGGAGACGCGATAGCGCGGCTCAGTTCCGCCGGCCTTCAGGGGAACCAGTTCGTCGCAGACATTGGCCGGGGCGAAGACGTTCTCCGGCGGGGCCTCGATGTCAGTCAGGCCGCGCCCGACCAGCAGCATTTCCGGTTGGTCGACCAGGTCGCGGGCGTAGACGCCGCGTACCCAGTTATAGCGACAGACATAGGCGTTGTCGGTCCACTCCCAGGTCGAGGGCGCGTTCCAACGATGGCTGCCCGAGCCGCCCGGGACGGTGCTGTCCTTGCGCGGGTCGTAGCAGCGTTTGCCCCGGAACACCCACTTGAACGACGGTCGACCCTGCGGCCAAACCTTATCGTTGGCCTTGTAGGCGGCCCAGACTTTGGTGACGCCGCGCAGCCGGTCTTCAGAGGCCATGCCGGTCGCGCCGGCGAACCGTGTCGGTGGAGGTACGTCGTTCGAGCCGTTGATGAACTCGATGTCCAGGCAGCCGCTGAAACCCGTCTGCAGGCCGTTGGCGGAATAGGCGTAGTAGTCCGAGCCGATGAAGTAGCCTTCGAGGGCGTCGATCGGGTGGTCGGCTAAGGTGATCTCCAGGACCTCCCAGTCGGTATTGAACTCGCCGCCGAAGTTGGCGGCCGCCGCCAGCGAGCCCCCGCTGCAGACCCGACCGAACACCGCCTCGCGCGGACTTTCGCCGACGCTGAGCGTGGTGACGCTGGCCTGGCGCTCCTGCTGTTTCTGCTTGGGCCCAGTCAGTTTCGACAGGGCGAAAGCCCCGGCCAGCTGCAGGGCCGTGGTGATGACGAAGGTCGCCACCGTGGCGGCCGCGCCGGTCAGGCCGATCGCCGCGACGATCGAAGCGCTGATCGGGTCGGCCTTGGCCTGGGCCGGGCTCCACAGCAGGGCCGACGCGCAGGCGCCGGCCGCAAGCCAGCGGCGGAAGGAACGCGACAGGCGGATCATCCAGCCGCGCTCCAGGCCCGCAGCATGGCCGCGCGGGGTAGGCGGACCAGGCCCGCCGGGCCCGGCCCCACCAGGGTCGCGCCTTCAATCACCATCACCGCCGGGCCGGTGGCCGTGCTGACCAGGCCACCGTCACCGCGCGCGGCCAGGGCCAACGGTACGGAGGTAAGAACCCCGTCAACAGCGGCCTCGAGGCCGCCCAGCCCCTTGAGCACGCGCAGCGCGCCGCGCTGCGTCGTCCAATCGGGCAGGTCCGCCAGGCGGTCGACGCCCGTCTGGGCCAAGATCGCGGCGCCGAAGAAACTGACGCAGTCGTTGGCGCGCTTACCCCATGCGAACGGCGCTCGCATCCGCGCCTCGATCAGTTCGACCAGAGCGACGTAGTCGCGCGCGAGCTCACTCGACATGACCGGAGAGCCCCGTGTTTTGGTAGAAGGCTGAGACCAGGGCGTTGGGCAGGGCCGAGGCCGCCCGTTGCGGCGGCTTGCCGCCCCAGTTCAGGGTGATCTCGCCGGCGTAGGACACCGCCTTGAAGCCGCCGTCCGCCCCGACCACCAGGCGCTGGTCGGCGTCGGTGCGCATCCGACCCGAGCTGCGGCTAAGGCCCCGCACGGCGCCCTCGATAGCGGCGGCGACGGTCGAGGCCCCGCCGATTTGGTCCTCAAGGGTCAGGCGGTCGACGCGGCCTCGCTGGACAACCCGGGCCGACAGCAAGGTCGAACCCGTCTGATTGAACAGCAACTCCCAAAGCACGGCCGCAGCGCCGCGAACGGTCAGGGTGTCGACTAGGGCCAGAGCGTCGGGATCCACGCCGGACAGCGACAGGGTCGCGCCCTGCTCGGCGCCGCCCAGCTGGCCGGCGGCGACCGAGACCAGGCCGCGATCGCCGATTCCGACATAGGTGTCGCCGTCCAGGATCTGGGGGCCATGGCCGCCCCAGACGCACCATGGCCCCGTGGTCAGCACCAGCTTGACGGCGCCCACGGCCAGCGCCGTGCCGTCGTCCAGGGCGGCCTGGGCGGCTTCGGGATAGACGAACATGAAGGAGACCTCAGTCCAGCAGTTGCTGCAGGGCTTTGAACGACCCGCTGATCGCCTGCTGACGCGTCTTGCCGCCCAGCTTGGTCTCGCCAGGGATCAGCTTCATCAGGCAGTCGGGGTGATCCAGCGTGGCGTCGGCGCCGGACGGGACCAGGGTCGGCAGCGGCGGCTCCACGCTGACGAGCAGAGCGCCCGAGCCGTTTGCGACACCGGGCTCGACCACGCGGACCAGGGCCCGGCGCTGGGCCCCGCTCGTCGTCCACTTGAAGCCGACATAGTCGCCCCAGCCCAGCGCGAGGCCGACGGGCTGTCCCTGCAGGGTCAGACCATCGCGCGTGCCGTTGACCGACCAACTGGTCGCCACGCCGTCGAAGGCGCCGCCGCCAGCGCGGACCATGCCGGCGAAACCGTTGGGGCAAGACAGCGGCAAGGGGCGATGTTGCTCGGCCCCGAAGAACAGTCGCCCCGGGCCGCGCTGGGCCGAGATCCAGGCGCGCCATTCGTCGGCCCGGGCCTGGCCCGTGGTGGGCAGGCTCCATTCGGCTTCCCACAGCGGGAAGCCGGCCGAGACCGCGCCCAGCCGCCCACCGGCCTCGGGCGACAGGTAGTCGACGCGCTGGATCTCGAAATATTCTTGAGACACGCCCGCCGATGGCATGGCGCGCGGAAACACCAGGGCCATGCTCAGAGCCCCGGGACGATCTGCCGGCGAGCCATGCCGTCATTGACCGTGCCGATCACGTTCTCACGGAAACCGGCCTGCATCGCGTCCATGCGCGCCTCGAGGCGGCCGACGGCCTCGGCGTCAGCGCCTGCGCCGACGGTCAGGACGGGCGCGTAAGTCGCGGAGATGTTTACCGGGCCGCTTGCCGCCATCGAGCGGTCGTTGGCCGCCTGCACCATGGCCATCGAGGCCGTATGGCTTTTGATCTGGTCGCCCGCCCGCAGCTTGCGCAGCTCCGGACCGTCCTCGCCGACCCAGGCATAGCCCTCCAGGGCGCTATCGGTCCCCTTGGCGTAGCCGGCGGCCACCAGCTTGGCGTTGTTGCCGGCCAGGACGTTCGCCGCGGCCGCTAGGGCGTCGCCATTGCCCCCGCCACCGCCGGTTAGCAGCGAGACGCCGAGCGAGGCAAGCTTGGAGAAGAAACCCCCGCCGCCGTCTTTCTTGCCGAACGCGCTGTTGGTCAGGCTGTCGGCCAGGGCCGTAGCGGCGGCGTATTTCAGGCGGCTGGTGAATACATCCAGGAAGTCGCCTTCGGTGAACCCGGCCACCAAGCCGTCATGGAACGATTGGCCCGTGCTGACGCGCAGGTCCTCGAGGAACGCGGTCTTCGCGTTATACGGAATGAAACCCTCGCCCGGCTCAGCCAGGCTCATGCGCTGGGCCGAGGTCAGAAACTGGTCCTTGGCCAGTTCAGCGTCGGAATACATGCGCCTCAAGGCCGAGGCCTGGGCGACCATCTCGGCCGCCACCTGGGCTTCGGCCTTGGCCAAGGCGACGGCCCAGGGCTGACGATCGCGCATGCCCTGGGTGATCAGCTCCTGGATCCGCAGTTGACGCTCGGCGTAGTCGATCGCCGACGGGTCATTGGAGACCTTGGCGATCTCCAGCTGGCTGCGCAGCGCCTGGGTCTTAAGATCCTCGTTCCGCCGCTCGATCTCCGCCTGCTCGCGGGCCTCCTTGGCGTCCTCGCGGGCGTCCTTGCGCGCGGCGGCCGCTGCGGCGCGCTGGGCCTTGCTCAGGGCCGCAGCCTGGGCGGCGGCCGTCTTGTAGCCGGCCGACAGCGCCTTGATCTGGTCGTCTAGCTCCTTCAACGCCGCCTTGCTGGCTGGGTCGTTGACGCCTAGACGCAGCAAGTTTTGGCGATCGGCTTTTAGATCGTTAAGCTTGACGGCGTTTGGATTGTATTTGTCGATCAGCGCCTTGCGATCGGTACTCTGTTCGCTGAGGGCGGCGGTGCGCTGTCGATCCATATCCGCCGCATAGCGCTGGTAGATCCCGTCGATCTCTTTCTGCGCCTCATTGATTAGATGCTCAGAGCCGCCGCCAAGCTTTCGTCGCTCCTTACCGATCATCGCCCGCAGGTCAGTCAGGCGTTGGGCGTCATCACCGCCGGTCACGGCGCGATCGACGGCCCTGCCAACGGCGTCCCAGACGTTCGAGGCCGTTCGCCCCAATGCCTGGAGCGCATGATCCCAGCCCGTGGTCGCGTCCGTGGCGTTGACCAGCGCGCCCCTCAGCTTGTCTAGAAGCTCGGTCTGCGCGCCAGTCAGATCGCCAGATCGAGCCAGGTTCTCGATATGCTCCTGCTCGGCGGCGTTCAGAAAATGAAGCTTGCTGTTGAGTTCAGCAGCACCCTTAACCGGGTCAGCGAAAGCCGCGCCCAGTTCCTTTGTCGCGCCGGCCGCGTCCTGCGAAGTCGTCAGGGCATAACGTTGATTCAGACCGATCAAGTCGCTCATGACGCCGCTGCCGATCCGGCCAGTGCTGGCGAAGGCCGCCGCGATGTCACGCGCGGCACGTACGGAAATGTCCCCTGCCTCGGCGCCGGCCTTGGCTTGGGCCATCAACTGGTCGGCGCTGACACCAGCCGCCGCCCCCAGACCGCGGGCGACGGTTTCAAGCTTCAAGGTAGAGGACTCGTAGCTAGCCTGGGCGGCGGTCAGGGCGATAAGCCCGCCCGCCGTAGCCACAACCGCTGCGCCGACGGCCACCATCGACGCCGAGGCCTTGAACCCGCTGGTCGCCAGGGCGTCCAGGATCTGCGGGCCCTGCTGGGCGGCGATTGTGCCAAAGCCCGCGCCACTGAACAGCTGGGTGAAGACATCTGCGCCTTGGCGCGCCAGATTGACGGCGCCGGCCTTCTGCTGGCGAGTCATCCCGTTCTTTTTTGCGGCCACCTCGTCAGCGGTCAGGAAATCGCTGGCGCGAAGCCCCGTGCCGCCGCTGACGCCCAGAGCCGCGTTGAACTTCATCTGCTGCTCTTCGGCGGTCTGGAATTCGCGGGCGGCCTGGGCCATCCGCTTGAACCGCTCCATCTGCTTGTCGGTGAAGGTGGTCAGCCCCTGGACCGAACGGCTGGCGCGATCGAAGCCGGCGGCGACGGCCTCGCCGGACGCGTTGCCGGCCTTGCCGATGTCGGCCAGATCGCGGCGGACCTCTTCCTTGCCTTCGGTCTTGAGGCGATAGCCTACTTGTCGGACGGGCATGGGGGCCTCCAGGCGTAGACGATGTAGGGTTCGATGTCGGGGAAGAGCTCGAGCACCAGGGCCCGATCGGCCCTCAGCGCTTCGGCCGCGGCGATCACGGCGGGCAGATCCAGGGCGTAGGCGCCGTTGAACCCGACGCGGACCTGGCGTTCTGCGATCAGGAACGTGCGCCAGACCGCTTCGGCTTTCTGGGTCTGGCAGGCATGGACGCGGGTGGGGCATTCGGCGCAGGCGACGTCGCTGCAGGCGGCGCAGTAGTCGCGTCCGCCCCAGGGCGCTCCGAGCTCGTCTTCAGCGCCCCCGCCGGCCCAGCGCCAGCGAGCGAGGGCGCGGATCCGTTTTTTTCCGCCTCCTGACGAAGGCCGGGCAGGACGTAGCGCGTGTCGATCGCGTCGAACACCGCCGGATCCTCGGTGACCATGACCACCACGAGCTCGGGCGTCATCTCGAGCGGGGTCAGCGGGACGTCCTCGGGGGTGTCAGCCTCCGGCTCCTCGAAAACCCCCGACCAGCTGACAGCAGCCCAGGCGGCGACCCCGGCGGTGAACGCCACGTCGGCGTCGGCGCGCGAGGCCCCGGCGTTAAGCGCCTCGGTGAAGGCCTGGCGGCCGGCCACCTTGGCCGCCGACGCCCACGGCCGCAGCGTGAGGACCCCGCCGTCCGGCAGGGCGATTTCCAGCGGCGCGGGGCCGCCCTTGGTGCGAATGCGCATTCGAGCTCTCGGACAGGAGGAAGGGGCGCGGTGCGAGCGCCGCTCGCACCGGTGACTTGTAGGAGGGGAGTGGAGGGGGCATGGTCGCGCGGGCATTGAGCGGGGCGCGTGTGTTCAAGAAACTTCTTCAGTCGATCAATCGCGCGTGGCGTGAGCGCGGTGTTAAAGATCTCGGCATGGCGTTGATCGCCGTGACGGTCGCCCTCTGGACGTCTACCGTGTTCACGGCAGACCAGTCTCCAAGGCTGCGGTTGTTTGGAATTTTCCTTCGGGAAAACTCAAGCTCTATCTTCTTCCTTACAATTCCGCTTTTGTCGGCCGCGGTCGGTGTTGTGATAGTTATTCGACAGTTGATCGAATATTTGGATTCTGGAAAAGTCGGCCCCAGAAGCGCCAATATTGAAAGAGAGTTATCCTCTGTCCTTATAGATGATTGGTTAAAGCTCAAACATCCTGGTGCAGACGCGGCGACTGACGAGTTGCTGAAGTATTTGCGAAAACAATCAGCTAAGAATGAAGGCGATATCGCCGCAAAAGCGCCATTGCCGTCACCGGGAGAGCAGATCGTCGCGCGACTAGTGGCGGAAGTTGGAGCGCAATCGCGGCGAGCTACCCTGAACCTCTTGATGGGCGTCGTAGCTGCTGCGATCGCTATTGGATTTCTGGTCTGGCTTGCCGCAAGCGCCGTTAGCAGCGCGTCGGAAGCGCCTACCAAAATTGAAACGTCCGCCATGCCATACCTCTTTGCGAAGTATTGGGGAGCTTTTGCCGCGAAAATGGCTCTTTCGAGCGGTGCTAGTTTGTTTGCGTTTTTCTTTCTATCCACCTATAGGCGCAATCTCAGTGAGATCCGTTATTTCCATAATGAGCTAACGAACGTCCAATCCAGGATGTACGCCGTCGACATGTGCAAGGGAGACCACGCTGACGTAACGCTCCTTCGCATTCTGGAAAATGTCGCCGCGACTGAGCGAAACTTCATCCTGAGGAAAGGTGAGACAACCATCGACTTAGCTCAGAAAGATTTGGATCGAGCTGAAGACGACAGCCTCAAGGTTGCGCTTAAAACCCTCGCCGACGCAGCCAACCGCATGGTGGGTAAGAGCGACGAGGGTTCGAAGGATTAGGTGTAGCTGGCGACGTCGTTGACCAGCGTGACGATCAGGACGTCGCCGGCGGCGTTGCGATGCGCCTGGCCGGGGAACGTCCCCTGGACGCCGCCAGGCCCGGTCACGGGCAGTTGCGGCTTTGGCAGGCGCAGCTGGGGGACGCGGAAGGTCAGCCGGGCGTCAGGCCCAGCCCGCCAGCCGAACGCGATGTCGACGGGCGTGCGGCCGGTGGCCAGGTCGAGCAGCGACATGTCGGCGAACCGGCTGACGATCTCCGGCGTCACGGCGACCATGCCGGGATCCACGCCGTCGATCCGGCCGTCGGCGCGGATCACCTCGGCCTTGTCCAGGCCGTTGCTGACGTTCATCGCGCCACTGACGATGTTGCCCAGCGGCACGCCCTCGCGCTCGATGAAGCCGGTGAATTGCGAGAACCGCGTCAGGACCAGTTCGGCCAGCGTGCCGGCGGCGCTGGTCGTGGTGCGGGGCTTTTCCCCCTGTGCGATGATATTGAACGTGGCGTTCAGATTGCCCGAGCGCTGCATGGGCACGGCGAGGGTGTTGTACATCGCCCCGTAGTTCATCGCGAAGGTCGGCACGTCGGGCATGCCGATCTCGATCGCCGCGTCAGGCAGGGTGAGGGCGCCCGCCTTGAAGACGTGGTTGTAGGGTCCGCTGGCCGAGCCGCCGGCCAGGGTCGCGCCCGACACCGTGACGTTGGACGCTGGCGAGGTCCCGGCCGCGATCGTCATGGCGTTCCCGCCGGTCCCGACCGCGTCGTAGGTCACGGTCACGGCGGCGGCGTCCAGGTCTGTCGAATAGGACGCGACCGCCACGCCGGCCACGGCGCTGCGATTGAGGGCCCAGACGGTGTTTCGGACCGTCTCGGCGACCGTGGCCCCGATTAGGATATCGTTGGCTCCCGGAGCGCTGGCCTTGAAGGTGAACGCCTGGCCGCCGATCGTGATCGTGCTGTTGACAGTCGGCTGCAGGGCGAAGGTCAGTTTGCCGGTGGCGGCGACGCCCTGGGTCGTCTGAGGCGGGCCCAGCAGCAGCTTCAGGTGCAGGCCGAACAGACGCTGATCGACGGGCACGGTGATCGACCCGTCGTTGACGATGACGTCCAGATCCGGCTCGAGCGGGTTGCGGCCGTAGCCGAGGACGTCGCTCTCGACCAGGCCCTGGGTCTCGCCCAGGGCGATCTGAGAGAACGGGATCTTGGTGAAACCCGAGCCGGGCACACCGCCGTAGAACGAGGGAAAGGCGATCGCCACTTGGGCGTTCGCGCCACGAGCGCGCATGGGACGTCTCCTAGGAAAAGCGGGCTTTCGGCCCGGGTTCAGTCGAGGGTGGTGTAGACGGCGATCAGACCGATCTCGGCCCAGACGACGCCGGGCGCGCCGAGCTGGTCGACATCGTCGGTGACGGGCTCTTCAGCTTCCAGCCATTCGGCCAGGCCGCCGAGCGTGCGATCGGCGCGGACCGCGTTGCGCAGGGCGGTGTTGGCGGCGTCCAGCCAGACGACCGGGTCCGCGCCCGCCGGCGGGGCGAGCTCCAGCGAGATCCGGTGATTGTAGGTCTTCGTCAGCGGCGACATCAGGATGTCGGGCTGGCCAGGGTCGCCGTCGCGCATGTTGACCACGCCGCCCGGGGCCAGGTCCTCGGGCTTGGGCTCATTGCGCTGGAAATCGGCGTTGGGCAGGGCCGTCTCGACCAGCGCTTGGACACGGTCGAGGACCTGCAGGCGAACGCTGGCCATCGTCATCTCCAGTGCTTGGTGAGCAGTTCGGGCATGCGATTGGACGCCCGCTCGGCGATCTGCCGGCCATTCAGGCGCTTCCGGACGTTCACCCAGGGCTTGAGGGTGAACATGAAGACCAGCTGGCTTTGCCGGCCGCCTCTCAGACGCCCTCGGGTGGCGGGCTTGAAACCGCGACGATTGCGCGCCGCGACCGCATTGATCCAGGCGGTCCAGGTCCCCGGCTCCCGCCCGCGGCGGATGATCAGGTCCTGGTTGAAGGCGACCTCGACGTCCAGCGGCGTCATGCGCCGGCCGCGGCCCTTCAGGGGAACGTTCTTGGACGGGATCGCCAGATAGTGGCGCCCGCCGGTGGGACGGATCATAGCCCCGTCCTCGTAGACCTCGATCAGCTTCGGCGCTTTGGTCCAGACCCATCCGGCCGGGTCCAGGCTCGACCGTCCGCCTTCCGGATAGACCCTTGAGCGCCAGGTCAGCGCCAGGCGGCGGCCAAGGCCGGCGGCCTCGACGTTCTCGCGTAGATCGCGCTTCAGCAGCGCCGTGCCCTCGACCATCGCGGCCGTGGTGATCTCGGCCAGTTCGTCCTCGAGCGCGGTCGTGGCGTAATCGAAATCGGCCGAGGCGGACATGCGCATCAGGCGCGCGCGGCCTCGCAGATCCACTCCAGGCCGAAGCGTTCGAGCTTGGGCTTGGCGATCAGGGTGAAGGTTTCGGGCGGGTCGACGAAAGCGACCTGGTCGCCCTTTGCTGGCGCGCTGACCTCAAAGCGACGGACCCGCAGGACGATGCTGTCCACGCGCACGCGGGACTGGCCCAGCTGCACGTCGGCGTCGGCTTCCTCGCGCTTGACGCGGACCGGGTCGGGGCCATCGCCCGGCGTCCAGGCCGCATCCTCGCCCCACTGGGCGTAGACGGCGGCCAGGAGCCGGGCTCTGCGGTCGACGACCGGGCTCATGGACGATCAGATGCCCGACAGCTCGACGATCGCGTCGCCGCCGGCCTCGACCTCGGCTTCCGACGCGAACCGGGCGCGGCCGGCAGCGCGAAGAGCTTCGGCCTCGTCCTCGGGCACGCTCAGCAGCGCGCCGATCGCGACCATCTCATGGCCCGGCTGGGCCCAAACGACGGCGACGCGGCCTTTCTTCGGATGCTCAGCGTCGTCCAGGTTGGTCGGCGCGTTGACGTCGGCGCCGGCCGCCAGGCCGACGGCCGCGCCGTCGGGTTCGGCATGGGCCGGGGCGGGCACGACCTGGTCGGCCGGCAGCGGGTGCGGGGCCGGATCCGACTTGACGACGGGATCGGCGCTGGCCGCTGACGAGGTCTCGGCCGACTTGTCGGCGGCCTTCGGGTCCAGAGCCGCATGGCCCTGGTCCTTGTGGGCGGCCATCACGGCCAGGCAGGCGCCGAGCGCCAGGTGGGAAACAAACGAGCGCATCAGGCTCTCCTTTCTCAGGGGGTAGGACGAAGAAGGCGGCCCTTAGGCCGGCTGCTGGATGACGAAGCGGCCGATCGTGTCGGTCGTGGCGGCCGCCGCGGTGACCTTCCCGACCTTGGTGTTGCCCGACGAGGTCTTGGTCAGGCGCTTGTTGGTGGCGTCGAAGTAGATGTCGTCGCCGAACACCCAGGCCTGGCCCGAACCCGCGCCTTCCTTGGCGTGATCGAACTCGCCGGTGATTTTGCCGGCCGCCACGTCACCGGCGGCGTTGCTGGTCACCGGGATCAGGAACAGCGCGCCGATCAGCAGGCCGACGCCGGAGGTGCAGCCGCCGCTGGGAACGGTGAAGTTGACGACTTCACCCTCGGAAATCTGGGTCTTCATGGTTTCAGGTCCTTTGCTGGAGGGTGCCGGGGGTGCGTCTCCGGCGAAGACGTCGGGAGCCGTCGCCCTTTGGCGGCCGGCGGCTCCGGAGATCTTCGCGAAAGACGAAGGGCCGCCCTTTCGGAACGGCCCTTCGTGAGGTGCGGGGATGTCAGGCCGTCGGGCTAGACGCTCGGATTCATACCCATGCCCTTGGCGTCGATGGCTTTCACCGCGAAGTCGAGGCGGGCCTTGTACTCGATCCCGTCGACCTCGAACCCGGTGCGCTCATCCAGGAACACGCCGTCGTCGCCCTCGAGATAGGCGTACTCGATCGTGTCAATCTGAGAGTTGTCGGCGGCGTAGAACCACGGCACGGCGCCCGACGAGCGCGACAGCCGGGCCTCGACGACCACGTTGAACGCGTTCTCGTAGACGTTGGTCGTGCCCGGGGTGGCGCCGGCCTTCTGCGACACGGGCGAGCCCCGCAGCTTTAGCGCCGCGACCTTGTCCTTGGGCGCGACGATCATCCAGGCCGGGGTCGCCGAGATCGGGCGACCCTCGATCCCGACCTGGGCGGCCATCGCCTGTTCGGCGTCCGACCAGCTGTCTTCCGAGATCGCCGCTCCGGGGCGCAGGTTGCCATGGGTGGCGTGGAACAGCGGCACGCCGTCGCCCATGTTCGGGTTGGCGATCAACGGCGCATAGGCGGCATCGCTTTCGAAGTCGGCGGCCGCCCGGCCCCACATCGACGGGATGCGGGTGAAGGCGTCGACGTCGTCGTTGATGATCGTCTGGCGGGTGATCGCGAAGCGCCGTCCGTAGGTGGCCAGGGCGTAGACTTCCTTGGCCTCGCCGATCGTCCCCATCTTGAACGATCCACCTTCAGGGACCAGCAGGAAGGATGGCGCGCCGCCCAGCTGCAGGCGCGTCACCTGACGGAAGTCCGGGACGGTCGCCCGGCGCTGCCACGCCTTGAACGTCTGCGGAACGGCCTCGTAGCCCGCGCGCAAGGTGCGGTTGGAGACGTTCGACAAGACGTTCGGGAAATCGGACGTGGAGTGCTGGCGCAGGGCCAGGTCGGCGATCTCCCGGCGGCCCAGGCCCGACACCTTCTCGCCGTTCCGCTCGAGATTGCGACGAGTCATCTCCAGCAGGGACATGCCGCGGTACTCGCGCCCGGCTTCGTGCAGTTCGTTGGCCGGGTTGTGGCGGTGCAGCAGGGCCGAGGCCATGGCCATGCGCGCGGTGTCGCGTTCGTCGACGGTGACGCGGGCCGCGCCCATCGCCGGCGTTAGCGGCGTACGGGCCCGCTGCTGGTCGGCCGCCGAACGCATCAGCGCCTGGCGGGCCGCGTCCGGCGACAGGGTCGTGGCCCAGGTGCGCACCTGTTCGCCCTCGACGCCGAAGCTCCGGGCGAAGTCGACAAAATCGAGGACTTCGCCGGCGTCCATGCGAACGGCGCTCGCATCCGCCACGGCGGCGGGAGCCGCAGGCGCGGTGGCGGCGGGGGCCGCGGGCGAAGCCGGAGCCGCGGGGGCGGCTCGGGTCTCGGGCGCGGGGGCAGGGGCCGCCGGGTCGGCGGCGATCGTGGGGGCAACTTCCGGCGGCATGGCGCGGGTCTCCATTTCAATGATGCAGGGATGAAGGTCGTCCGCCGAACGCATCCCTGCGTCAGGATCGGCGGGAACGGGCGTCAGGGAAGCTTCGGTCAGCTCCCAGCTGGTGACGAGGAAGATCGGGACGCCGCCTTCCTCGCCGGAACGGATCATCTTGAGCGGGCGATAGCCGATGCTGACGCCACGAAGGTTACCGGCGGCCACACGAGCTTCGGCCTCGCGACCGCGCGGGGTTTCCTGGTCGAAGCGGACCGGCGTCACCAGCTGGCCGCCTTCGATGCGGGCGCCGACCACGACGCCCAGCTGATCGGAAATCGACCAACGGTTATGGCTGTCTAGAAGAGGGACCTGGTCGGCGTCGATCCGCGTCGTGACCAGCGCCTGCGGGCTCATGTCGAGCTCTTCGAGGTAAGGGCCATCCCAACCCCATCGCAGGACCCGCGTGCCCGTCGCGGCCGTCAGGTCGACGGTGTGGGTTTCGGGGTTGTAGCTCGACGGCGCTGCGGCGCGACGTTGGGTCGGGAGACGGGTTTCCCGACGGGTGACGACAGGGGCGGGGACCGCCGGGTCGGCGGCGATCGTGGGGGCAACTTCCGGCGGCATGGCGGTCTCCTAGTTTTCCTCGGAAGCGCGCTTTGGCGCGATGTAGCCGGCAGGCCGCTGCAGGCCGCCACTGCCGTCGACGCGTCGCGCGTCCGTGTCGAACACCAGGCCCGCTGCGTCGGTCGTATCCTGCCAGGCCTTGACCTCGGCGGCGTGCTCGACCGGATCGATCCCGCGTTCCGACAGCGCCTTGGGCACGGACTTCAGGCCGGCGCGGATCTCGGCCTTTTCGCCCGCCGTGTCCTTGATCGGATCCGTCACGCGACGGATCGGCGGCGAGTACTTGGGCTTGACAGCCATGAAACGCCTGTCGCCGGTCTCGAGGGCCAGGCGGCGCATCCGACGCTTGACGGCCTTGGCGACCATCAGCGGGATCATCACGTTTTGCTGGCGCACATCGAGCAGCTGCAGCTCGCCCAGGCGCGCGGCGCGCAGGCTCGTGTAGCTGCTGTCGGTCACGTCGCCGGTCACCAGGTGGTAGGGCGAGAGCGCGGCGGTCGCGGCCGCGACCTGTTGCTTGATGAAACCGGTCGTATCGCCGCCGGATGGCGGCTGCACCGCTGTTGCGGTTTCGCCGGCCCGGGCCCGAAGGATCATGCCAGGCCTGACCGTGTCGGGCAGCCTGTCGCCGCTCACCGAAACCGAGGCCGCCGAACCCTCGTCAAACGGGGAAGTCGGCCCGCCGTTGTCTGGCGGGGTCAGAACCAGCGCCAGGCACGCCGCGATTTTCTCCTTGAGCATCCGCGCCTGCTCGGTGTCGGCGATATCGCGGAAATCCATGGCGTAGGGCGCGAACCACGAGATCCCACGCGATTGGCTTGCCCGCCGCTGCCGGAAGACATGGTCGACGTCCTCCACCGAATGGAACACCGAGCGCCCCCACATGCCGCCGGCGTCGCCAGGGTGATAGGGGAACAGCCAATAGCCGACCCGATGATTGCGGGCGTTGAACTGGACGCCCTGCACGATGCGGCCGCCGTCAGACAGCTCCTCGTTCTTGCCGTCGTCGAGGTAGTCGCCCTCGAGGATCCGGATGAACCCATCAGGGCCCGTGTCGTCCGGCTCCCAGGCGACCAGCATGTCGCCGCCTTCGGCCATGCCGCTGAACACCAGCTCCTGAGCGCCGTAGAAGTCCTGCCAGCCGTCGACCGGGCTTTCCGCCCAGCTGTCCCAATCCTCCTGGGCCTTCTTTTGGACTGCCTCGTCGGGATGGGTCATGCGCACGGCGATCCCGTCGCCGATCGTGGCGGCCACCATGTGCTCCAGGGTGTTGGCCGCGTACTTGGTGTTGCGGACCAGCTCACGCACGCCGTTGCGGGTCCCCTTGAGGCCCTGCTTGATCTCGCGATCGGCGCTCCCGTTGGTCCGCTTCCAGTTCTGTGTGCGGCGGCCGTGCCCGGCCGCGTCGTACTGGCGCTGCAGCTGCAGGGCGGTGCGCTCGGCCTCGCGCTTGCGCACCAGGTTCGGCGCGAAGGGCTCGATGAAGCGGTCGATCAGTCGGCCCAGGCGCATGGCCTACTCCCGATCGAACGCGACGGCGGAGAAGCCGAACGAGGAAGACGACCGGCCCGCGACGCCGGCCGCGGCCGCCGCCAGGCCTTCGAAATACGTGATCCGGTTCCGGATGTCGGCGAACGACTGGTAGGTCACCCGCTCGCCGTTGCTCTCGATCGTCAGTTCGCCGGTGGCCAACGCGCCGCGAAGCGCCGCGATCTCGGTCGTGTAGTCGGGTGCGGGCATCAGAGGCTCCAGCCTGAAGTGTCGATCCAGGAGTCGGCCGCGACGGCCGGCTCGTCAGGGATAGGGTCGGCCGCCGCCCGGGAGGACGAGGCGGCGGCCGGTTCGGGCGCCGCCGAGGGGAAAGCGGTGTCCGGAACGGGGCGATTGGCCAGGGCGATCAGGTCGCCCTGCAGGGGATCGACGCTGGCGTAGCGATCGGCCTGCAGGGCCAGCCACTCGGCGTCGCTGCGGCTGTCCAGCGCCATCGCCTCGGCGGCGGCGCGGTTATAGACGCGGCAGTCGAGCCAGTGGTTTTCCCGGCCCGCTTCCTTGCGCCAGACCCGCCGGGCCTGGCCGTTCTTGGTTTCGGTGACGACGCTTTCCGACGTCAGCATGTCGAAGTAGTCGGCGCCGGCGTCGCGCCCGAAGTGGATGCGGCCCCGGAACGGCTCGGGCCGGCCACCCTTGGCCGCCTCCTCGGCCGCGGCGATCGACGTACGCAAGTGGCCGTAGAAGCTGAACTTGGCCCCGAACGTGCCGACCAGGTAGGCGTCGTCGCCGGCCTGCTTGCGACGCTTGCGCCGGTTGTTCTTGCCGACCTCGAAGGCGATGGCCTGGCCGCGCCCCAGGATCGGCAACGTCCAGCCGTCTCGCCCGAAGACCGGGAGGCGCTTGGCCGACCGCCGGCAGAAGGCCTTGGCCGCCTCGGTGTGATAGCCGGCGTCGACGCAGATCTGGTCGAACCCGTACTGGCGGCCGCCCGGCAGGGTGAACTTGCGGGTAGCCACCTCTTCCAGGCGGGCCCAGGCCCCCTCGCCGGCGACGTCGGTCGCGCCCGGCAGGAAGCCGTGATCGAGGCTCCAGTTCTCCAGTCCGGCGCCCCAGCCCAGGGCCTCGTAGTAGATCCCGTCGCCCTGGATGTCGGCGCCGAGCGTGAACACGCACGGCCCCCACGGGACCTGGCCCTTGCCCCAGTCCTGTTCGCGCAGGACCTCGAGACTCTCGGCAGGGGGAGCGTCGCCCTTCAGGACGAACTCGTCGCCCATGTCCAGGTTCGTCCAGACGCGAAGCTTGTTCACGTCGCCCTGGGCCGCCACGAAGGCGACGCAGAGCTGAGCCCAGGTCATGAACGCCGTGATGATCCCGGTGATATGGTAGCCGGGCTGTCGCCCCTGCAGATCACGCGATCGCCAGAATGCCATCTCCTGCTCGGCCATGACCCGAGGCGGTTTTTGGCCGTCGAGCTCGACCGTCGGAACCCAACCGTCGATCATCGACATCTGGGCCTTTTCCCAGTGCTTGATTGAAACGCCGCAGCAGGGCGTGACGAGCTCGACGAGATCCGGGCGGCCATCCGGCCAGCGCAGGTCCTCGAAGATCGGATCGAAGCGCGAACCGCAGTGGCGGCATTTCAGGTAGTACCGGCGGCGATCGCTTTTCGCGTAGCGCGCCCCAATCTTCGAGGCGCCCTTGTTCGTGCCGGTGGAGATCCCGAGCCGCTTCGAAAGACCCTGACGCGTGTAGGTCCGAAGACGGGCGGTGACCATGCCCTCCGGCGAGCCCTGGTTGTCCAGGTTGTCGGGGAACTGGTCGAGATCGTCCTCGATCGCATAACGGATCGAGTGCTGGCGCAGCGTCGCGGCCGAATTGGCCCCTGCGATCAACATCCAACCGCCGCGGGCGAAGCGCACGCGATTGCCCGTTGAACCGCCGCCGCCTCTTGCCCGTTTGGGCATGATCGTGCCGCGCTTCTCTGGGTCCAGGCGAGGGGAAGCCTCGACCATGGGCCAGAACTTCTCGGCGACCCAGTCCTTGGCCGCGGTGATCGTGGCCTGAACATACATCAGTGGCCCAGGGGCTACGTCGCTGATGTAACCGATCCAGTTTTCGCCCGACGCCGATCCGCCGGACTGAGCGCACTTCAGTATGTTGATCTCGCTGCACGGATCGTGCGGCGAGAGCTTGTCCATGATCTCGACCAGGTAAGGCGCGGTCTCGTGCGACCAAGCGCCCGGGTAGGCGCTGTCCTCCGGAAACTTTCGATGCTTTAGCGCCCATTCTGACACCGAGATCTTAGCTGGCGGGCGGACCCCTTGGGCGAACGCCTTGGAGATGCGAGCGGCGTTCGCACCCAGAACCTCAGCAGCTTGGGGCGAAGGCATCACGAACGATGGCGCGTTCATAAACCCTCGCTATGGTGGAGCTTCAAACTGGGAGATCAGAGACATGCGCCGGAAGGGCTCGCCAGCACCCACTCAAGCCGCTGTCGTTGCACTAACCCTTGCCTTGGTTGCGGGATGCGGCGCGCTGGCGGCGACGCCTCCGAGCGTTCAAGCTCCGCTAACGTCGCGACCGACTAGCGCCTCAGAGCCCATGATCAGCAAGAAGGCGGCCGAAGCGCAGACAGCGCGTGCGCTTGCGAAAGCCGAGGAGACGAGGGCCGCGAAGGATCTGCGCGCGCAGGAGGCGATGGCAGAATGGGCGAAGTGGATGTGTATAGTGACCGGCATTCAGGCCTTCATCGGCTTGGCCAGTCTGCTCGGTCTCGCTTTCACCGTCGTGTTCGCCAAGAGTTCGGCGGATGACAGTGGACGATCAGCGGACGCCGCCTCCCAGGCTCTTGAGCACACCGTTGAGACCTCGAAGCGACAACTAAGGGCGTATGTCTCGGTCCAGCAGTCCAGCTGCGAAGTCTATGGTGGGGCCGACCCCGAGGTACGAGTGATTTTTCGCAACAGCGGCCAAACGCCGGCTCGGTTTCGCTCGGCCGGGGTACTGGTTTTTCACCCGGTGAACCAGGTCGTCATGCCGCAAGTGAGCTATGCTGCTGAGCCCTATAGAGAGATCGGTGCCGGTGGAGACGTCACCATGTTCATACAATTGCACCGTCAAATTACGGCTCAAGACTACAACGACTACGTTAACGGACAGCAACGATTCATGCTGTACCTGGACTACGAGTACTTTGACGTTTTTGACGACCGGCACGCGCGAGGGGTCCGCGCGACGGTCAAAATTCAATCCGGTGCGCATATCCTAGTTGAGTGCTGATCCAGACGAATGCTGGTCATCGTCATCAGGTAGTACGTCCGCAAGCAACGTATCGACTGCGGTTTCCGTAGCGAGCGACGCTTCGAGTTCGCCAGCCACTTGGTCGAACAGGCCGTCGAGACCGTCTCCCAGAAGCGTGACGATCGCCCTCGGATCGATCTCCGCCGCCAAACGCTCAGCGAGCTTGCGCACCAGGCCATGACTGCGCTCACGAAGCATACGACCCATGTCCGCCGCTCGCCGCTCGTATTCCGGCAGCGACACCAGTTGGCCCAATAGGCGACCGTTCTCGATCTGCCGGGTAGTGGTTCGCTCACGCATTTCCGCAAGCCGCGCCTCTTCTAAGGCGTTCATCGCTGGCAAAGTCCGCGACGATGAAGATCCGGCCCCTTCCCCCGGAGTGGAGGGCAACTGTTCGGCAGCCGCCTGCTCGGCCTTGCGGGGACGGCCTCGTGTCGTGTCGACCGACGCCCGGATCAGCAAGGCTGAGCGCTCGGCGTCCACCAGTTGCCGGCCTGGACGATCCGGGTCTGGGCTGAAGAGGATCAGGCCTTTCTTGTTCCAGTTCGAAACCGCCGACGGCCCGACATTCATGTGGGCAGCGAACTCGCCCTTTGTCATCAATGAGGGCATGAATTCACGGCCTTCATAATGAATTGCAGCCCGGAACTAACGGAACGTCGCACTCAGCCGCACCGCATAGGGGCGGGGGTGGCCTGGAAGGACCCGGGCCGGTGAGGTCGGGGCGCGGAAACCCTTGTGGCGTAAGGGGTTGCGCGGTGTCGCGGCCAACAGAAAGCCCGCCTCGACGGGGTCGGGCGGGCTTCGGTGCGCAGTTCAACGCTTGGTCCTTTTCATGAATTAGCTGCCCCCGATTCGCAAGCCCCCATTGCCGTGAAGCGCCGCGAGCGCGACCCGAAGCCCGACCTTCAGCGCCTGCAGGTTGGTGCGCCGGGTGTTGCCGCCGCCACCGACGGACGCGATCGTTCGCCCCTCACCGGCCACAGCCCTGAGCATGGACAGCGCCCGGCCCGTGCGATCAGCCGCGGCGACGGCCGTCTCGACGCCGGTCAGGCGCACACCGGCATAGGCGCGGAAGAGGCCAGCGGCCACGGCGCCATGGCTGCTGTCTCGGATCGACCGGGGGCGGTCCTCCAGCTGGGAGCCCAGGCCCGCGCCCTTGCCCGCCTGTTCGAACAGCAGTCGATAGGCCAAGCCCACCCGCTCGTCGGTCTCGGTGAGAGCGCCGCTCTCAACCAGGGACCGCAGGCCGTCCCGGCTCTTGATCCGCTTGGCCCCGGCGTCGTTGTAGGTCTCGACCTTCTCGCCCCGGCGCATGGCCTGGTCGACGGCGGCGACGACGGCCGAGCCGAGCTCCTGCTGCACGCCCTTGATCAGCTGATAGCTCTCGCGTTGAGCCTCGGCCCGGGCGGCCTTGCCGACATAGAGCTGGTGGTTGAGACGGTAGGCCCGGCTGAGCCGCGAGCGCTGGTCTTCGGTCAGGCCAAACTGCACGGCGTTGCGCAGCAGATAGACGGCCGCGCCTTCGTCCGGAGCCCGCTCGACGAACGGCGTGACGTCGCGTCCCACCGCGTCACACCCGGCGTCCCACTTCTTTCTTTTGATTTTCTTAGATAAATTAGAAGGTGTGACGGATGGGACGGGTGTGACGGATACACCCGTCCCCGCGCCCGCTCGCTCCTGCGGGGGGTTGGGTGGCGTCCCAGGCGTCACACCCGTCACGGGCGGCGGATTACTCTTGCCACTCAATGTCTTGCTCCGGGACGCTAGGTGTGACGGGACGGGACGCCTGGGACGCCAGACGGTCCAACAAGGGGGTGAGGGGGATCGCCAAGCCGCGCTGCTGCACGCCAGCGCCATAGCGCAGCTGTTTGGTCGGCCAGGTCTGGTAGTCCGGTCCAAGGGCGTCGAGGTAGGACAGGGCGCGTCGCCAGTCCTGCCACTTGGTCGGGGAGAAGATCTTCTCGAGCACCGGATGGTGGTTGGAGACGATCAGCCACGGGCCTGTTCGGCCGTCGGGGCCGACGTCCTCATAGAACAGCATCCCATGGGCCTTCAGCGGCCCGATGTACTCGCGGTCGCCGGCCGCCAGGCGGTCGACCATGATTCCGATCGTCAAGCGCCGGTCGTTGCGGAACTGGTCCGTGGAAGCCGCCATCAGATGGGCGAAGGCGTCCGCCCCCGGGTTGGTCACGACCTCGATCGACTCGCGCTGGGCCAGCAGAGGCCGCCAGAACCGCGCTTGGGTATCCGCCATCTCGGGGGTGAGGGGTTCGTCGTGCAGGAGCAGCCTTCGGCCGGCGGCCAGCATGGCGATCAGGTCGGCGGTGCGGGGGCTCTCCTTGGCGCGCTGCAGGGCCGCCTTGACCATGGCGACGTCGGATCTGTAGCGGCGAGCCCCCAACAGGATCCTGGCGAGCAGCTTTGGAGCCAGGGCCTCGGCCTTGGCCTGGATCGTGGCCAGGTCGTCGTCGGAGGCCAGGTCCTGGCCTTCCTTGGCGGCCAGGGGCAGCAGGCGGACCTCGACGATGCGCGAGCCGTCGGCCGGGCCCAGCTTGGGCGGCAGGATGGCGGCCAACATCACCGAACCGACCGCCGTCTGGGTGGCGACGTTGCCGTCCTGGCCGACCTGTTTGCGCACGCCGCCGTCACCGGTCGACATCCGCCGAAGCACGCCCAGGGCCTGCTCGACGACGCCCGCGCCGCCATGGGCGTTCGCGCCGCCTTCGGCTTCGTCGATCAGCACCGGCCGGGCCATGCCCGACAGATCCGAGCGGAAACCGGCTTCGGAGAAGCTGTCGATCACGGGGCCCGCCAGGGCCGACATCAGGGCGTGCACCAGGTGCACCAGGGTCGTCTTGCCCGAGCCCTGCAGGGCGTTGAGCATCAGGTGGCCGCGGAACGGCGCCACGGCGCCCAACAGCGCACCCACCAGCCAGCCGGCCATCACGTCGGCCCCGGTGAGGCCGTCGATCCCGATGGGCTCGAAATGCCAGTTGTCGAACTGGCGGCGGATCCACGCCCCATCCTCGACCGTGCAGGGCTTCCCAGGCTTTGGCCCGGAGGCCGCCAGCCTGTAGAGCGGGCCCGAGCGCACGCGCATCATTTCGGCGATCGAGCGCTTGTCGACCTTGCGGCCGCTTGCGAAGCTCCAGACCTCGTCGCCCCGGTGCAGCATCACGGCGCCGGCCTCGCCGGGCCAAACGCCCAGGGAGCGGATCGGGCGCGAGCTGTCCCAGAAACCCGCCTCGCGACACTTGCGGACGAACCAGATTGCGCAGGGCTCGCGCTGGAACTTGTCGGCGCGGTCGCGCCAATAGGTCAGGAAGCTGGCCCCGGCCTGACAGGCGAATATGTCGGTGCGCAGCATCGCCCCGACCTTGCTGGCCACTTCGCTGCGCAGCTCGCCCTCGGGCATGGCGAACCACACCTTGGCGCCGGCGAAGCCCAGAGGGATCACCGGGCTTTCGGAAACGTCGGGGTTCGGAAAGCCCTTCAGCAGGCTTTCGGTGCCTTCGGGCGCGTCTTCCATGCCCGCCAGGGCGATGGGCTCGTAGCTGGCCGGTTCGGCCGGCGGCCCGCCGCCGTCGTCGTCTTCCAGGCCGGTTTCGTCGATATCGTCAGTCATACGCTCACCCCCAGGCGCGCCTGGTCGGCCAGGACCTGGCGGCGCAACTCGTCGTTCCAATCACTGTTGACGGGCGGCAGGGCGGCGCGGACGCGCTCCGCTCCGGCCGCCGCCCATTGCTGTCTCGCCAGGCGGCCACACAGCGCCGCCCGGGCCTCGCCCTCGAGCAGCATGGCGGTCTTTCGGCCCCGCCCGTTCCGAGCCCAGATCTTGAGGGCCTTCATGTCGCGGTCGATACCGGTCACGACCTCCGGCCACGGCTGGTCGTCGGGCGATCGCCAGGTGAAGGCCGGACGCTCCAGGTCGGCGCGGGGATCGTCCAGATCGATGCAGCCATCAGCGTCGACCTGGACGCCACCCTGCAGCCGGTTCAACGAAAGGGCTGCGGCAGCCCGCATCCGCCGGCCTTGCATCTGGGCAAGGGAGACGATCGACAGAACGGTTTCGATACCTTCGCCATTGGCCAGCGGCGTCCCGTCCAGTCCCTCCCCGGTCGGCCCGATCAGCCAGGCTCCGCCCGGCCGACCGTTCAACGTCTGAGGGCCGATCATCCGCTTGCCCAGCGCCTTGTCGCGGCCGGACCCGTCGCGCAGCAGATAGGTGGCGTGCACGCCACCGGTCGGGCCTTCTTCGGTCACGGGGCGCACCAGCAGGGCCGGGGCCCGGACCCAGGTCTCGCGCTTCGGGTCCCAGCTATGCCGCGCGGCGGGGTGATAGCGCATGGCCGGCGCGGCGCGGGCGATTACCGCCGGGTGGATGCAGCGCGACAGTAGGTACTTCTCGGCCAGCGAGCCCAGGACCACCGTCGCGGCGCCCCACATCTGTTGCGCCATCTTCAGCTTGCGGGCCGCGTCGTCGTCGACATCGGCCTCGGTGATCACCGGCCGCGGCGCGCGCTCGACCACCTCCAAGCCCAACAGCCGGCGCGCCGCATCGACCGGCGTCCCGCCCTCAAGCAGCTGCTCGAGCTCGATCACGTCGCCGCGCTTGTCGCAGCTCCAGCACTTGAACCGCCCATCGCCGGGATAGACGGCAAAGGGCCTGGAGCCCGATTTCTTTCCGCAGGCCTGCAGAGGGCAGATCCCACGCTTCTGGACTTTGCTGCCGTACAGCTTCACGCCCGTCTGCTCGACGCGCTCCTCGATCGACACGCGATCCCGGGCTTCCTCGAACAGATTGTCGATCATGGGCGCGCCTCGGTGCGAGCGCCGCTCGCACCGGCCCCGGCTAGGTCCTCGCCGGCGGGCAGCAGGCGATAGCGCGTAGGCATGCCGCGCTCCCGCTCGGTGCGAGGCAGGCGCTGGGCCAGGTTCATGGCGACCAGCGTCGGCCAGAGCGCGCCGTGGACCGCATCGCTTTCGGCGGTGGCGCCCTCCGGTCGCCGCGCCAGCGCCTGCAGGGCGGCGAAACGGGCGGGGGTCAGCGGGATCAGGTTGTAGGTCTTGGGCTTTTTCATGCCGCTCTCCGGCCGCCAAAGCGCTCGGCGTCGTCCGGCCGGGTCAGGCGGTCCTTGGTCCCGGGCGGGATCAGGATCGACAGCCAGCCGCCGGCGGCGCGGTTGGCGGCGATCAGGCCGCCGAACGACGAGCTCGCCTCGGCGGCCGGCGTCATCCAGACGAACAGGGCGTAGGCCGTGGCGGTCGACAGCTCCGGATCCCAGCTGCCCAGCTGCATGCCCACGCGCTCGCAGAAGGTGGCCTTGACACTCAGCCGGCGCATCAGATCGTGGCGGCCCACGCTTTCCTCGAACGGCAGCCTGCACAGCAGGGCCACGCCTCGACGCACTCGACGCAGGCCGATCTCGGCGAAGGCCTGGGCTAGCGCGAATGGCGGGTTGGTGATGATCCAATCGGTCGGCTTCAGCGCCGCATCGTAGGGGTTCAGCTCGAGCGCGGCCGGTGAGAAGAAGTCCTGCACCTGGCCATAGCCGTAGGGATGCACGTCGCTGGCCTGCACCCGGAACCGCTCGGCCAGGGCGCTGGCCATATGCCCCTCGCCGCAGGCGGGCTCCCAGACACGCCGGGCCCGACGGTCGAACCGGCGCACGACCTCGCCGCAGGCTCGCGCCGCCCAGAGGGGCGTGGGGTAGAACTCCAGCGCCCGCATCAGGGCGGTATGGTCGTCGTCCTGCTCGACCAGGCGGGGCGCGCGGCGCTCGACGACGGAACGGTTGGCCACGGGGCCGGCGCGCGTCATGTCAGTCATCCAGGTCCGCGCGCGGCCGGGCGCTGCAGCGACCCAGCACGTCGACCAGCCGGATCGAGGCCGAGACCAGTTCCTCGACATGCTGGCGGCGCACCGCCGGCGTCGCATCGTCGTCGACCAGGCGGCTCAGCAGGAACAGGAAGGTTCGTCCGTCCTCCCAGGCGGGGAACGGCAAGCGCTCGGCCACCAGGCCGCGGGCCTGGCCTCGGGCGGCGCTCATGCGCACGTCAAGGCTGGGCTGGGCGTGGTCGGCGTCGACGATGAAACTGGCGTCGTAGTCGCGGGCCAGGTCGGCGGCTTCGCGCGCCAGGGCCGTCCACAGTTCAACGCGATGGGCCAAGCTCATTGGTGCGATCGCGCCGGGAAAGCGACAACATCAGACGCGTCGAATTGCACGCCCTTGTCGAGCGCGAGCTGAAGGACGCCCGCTTGATGTTGCGCGGGAATGAGCCCGCCCTTGCTCTTTTGCCACTTCCGAACCGCATCTGTAGTGAGCCGGCAGGCGTGGGCGATATCAATCAAACCAAGGAGACGCACCGCGCGTACCGCAGGCGTTTCGTCGAGCTCAACCGTTGCCATTATGGAAAATCCGTCTAGAGGTAATCTCCATGTCCACCGCTGGACTGATTTGGATCAAACCTCAAGAGACACCGGACGGAAATTTCTTCCATGCTTGCCGCTATGGAAATCCCCGAAATCCCCGCCCGTCTGCGAAGCATGAAGCGTTCGCAGTCCGACCTCGCACGTCACCTCGGCATCGACCCATCAAGCCTGACCAAGACGTTGAAAGGGGAGCGGAGGCTGAAGGCCGACGAGCTGATCAAGATTGAGCAGTTCTTCGGCGAGAAGGTCGACCGCGAAGCCACCGTCGAGGCCCTATCTTCTCGCCGCAGCACGGCCCCGCGGCGCATTCCGGTCTACGGATATGCGGCCGCTGGCGGGCAGGAGCGCGTCGCGATCAACGCCGGCCAGGTGATTGACTGGGTTGATGCTCCACCACTTTGGAACGGCCTGGGCGATCTCATCGTCGTGAGGATAATCGGAGACAGCATGGAGCCCCGCTACTTTGCGGGCGAGGCCGTCGTCGTTCACATCGGCCTTCCACCCGGGCGTGGGCAGGATTGCTTAATTGAGTTCAATGACGGGTCTGGAGTGATCAAGAACTACCGGGGTCAGCGCGACGGGCAGGTGTTCACATGGCAATACAATCCACCAAAGGGCCAAGAGAACGAACTGCGATTTGACGGCGCGAGCGTGAAAGCCATTCACGCCGTAGACTTGCCAACCAGGCGACTGAGGTAACTAGTTGGTCAAGACCAATCGTTTGGTCTCTCCACCTTCTACTGTAAGCCTCTGTATCAGGAACCCGCCCTCAGCCTCTAGATGATAGCGGCCGCCCCACGATCGCGTGGGAACGGACCACTGAACCCGTGCTTGAGCGTAGTAGGTTCCGTCGGGTACGCCCTCAAAGCGGAAATGGCCCGCCGCATCGCAAGGGACTGCTTGCCCCTCTGCGAGGAGCTGAGACTCGAGCGGGCCGCTGCCGCCCGTGACGCGGTCAGCTGATAAGAAGCCCGCCTCTGCAGATCCGTACGCCTTTTCGACGCCGGCGCGGACTTCAGCACGAACTGGAATCAAGTGGGCGACGAAGCCTGCGCAGGTCTTAACGTTTCCGCCAACCGTGCGGAGGAGCGCGTCGCCCTCGACCGTATTCCTACCTGACGTCCGCGCTGCTACCCGGGCCTTAGCCTCGCCGCTGGGGTCGTAGGGTACGAGCGGCGCCTGGCCGAGCTCGAGTGCTACGAGCGCCAATCCGATAATCATTTCGCCGCTCTCCACCCCTTGGCGAACAATCCTTTTCGCCGAGCGCAGGCCCGGTCAAGAGCGTGTGGTCTCCATGCGTCGATCCAATTTCCAAAATGGAAATAATGGATGGACTTGACGAATGGAGAAAAGCTCCATCAATTACCTCAACCCCGCGCCGATCCGCTTCGCTCGCTCGCGTCGCTTCGGAGGGTCCGACCGGCGGTCGCGCTTCAGCATGGGCGTGATCGTGACAGGGGATCGGCGCGGGGCTGAGGAGACGCCCCGATGTCGTCCACCCGGACCCAATTCAGCAATCCGTCGGCCGCGCGGCCGCCCGTCGACGCCGATCAAGCCAGGACCCCCAACCGCGTCGACCTGCATGTCGGCATGCGGATCCGGATGCGCCGCAAGATGCTGGGCGTCAGCCAGGAAGTCCTGGCCGACGAACTGGGCCTGACGTTCCAGCAGGTCCAGAAGTACGAGCGCGGGGCCAACCGGGTCAGCGCCTCCAAACTCTACGACACCGCCCGGGCGCTCTCGACCACGGTCGCCTGGTTCTTCGAGGGTCTGGCCGACACCGCTGGCGACGGAGACGTTCCGACGGGTCCCGATCCGATGCTGGTCATGATGGGCGCGCCCTACGGCGCTCAGATCGCCGGGGACTTCGGCCGCCTGTCAAACCTGGATCGATCGATCGTCGCCGGCCTGGTCCGGCGCTTCGCCGACGGATCCGGCGACCTGCCGACCGCCGCTGTCGACGCGGGCCTTAGCGGATCCGAGTTGGCCGAGCCGTTCCTCTCGCTCCTGCAGGCGCGCAACGACGTTCGAGCGGCCGAGCCGTCGGACGTCTACGATCCGAGGCGCGTCGCGTGATGGCCACGCCCGCCCAGCAAGCCCAGGACGAGCGCGTCGCCGACGTCCTCATGGCCATGGAAGGCCAGCCGATCGACACGATCCGCTGCGCCCCGATCGTCGTCCTGTCGCAGGACGCCCCGCTCCCGATCGTCGGCCTGCACGCGGCGGGCCGGCACTTCACCCTCAGCCTCGAGGAGGCGCGCTGCGTCGCGATAGCCGTGCGCATGGAGGACGCCTCGCCCGACGCCCAGGCCCTGGCCGCCTCGATCGGCATGGCGGCCACCATGACCGAACTGCTCTGGCTTCGCGCCCACTGCCAGATCCTGCGCCTCCGCCTCGAGGACGCGACGCGATGAGCGCCGGCGACACCCTGCGGTCCTGGTCGCTGGTGCTGATCGGCGTCGCGGCCCTGATCCTCGAGCGCGTGCTGTCATGACCGTGATCAGCTTCGCCGACGCCGTCGACCGCCTGAGCGTCCTGGGCGGCGAGATCGTCGAGGTCCGGGGCGACAAGGCCGACCTGGCCGGGCCGCCTCCAGAGGGCGCGGTGTTCCGGCCGGGCGAGATCGTCAAGCTGGTCTATCGCGCTTTCGAGGGCCGCCCGGAGATCCGCGCCGTCATGTACGGCCCGACCCCGCACGAGGTCGGACGGGCCCTCTGCCGAACGCTGGGCCGCACGCCCGGCGAGCTGATCGGCGTCGCGGCCGATCCCCGCAACTACGAGCTCACCTGGGTCTGCGCCGCGATCGGCGTCGCGCCGGGCGAGCGCCTGGCCCGCGTCGACGGGCTGTCCCCCACTTGGCTGAACCTGGGCCTGGGCCGCCGGCCCGTGCACCGGGTCGACCTTCGCAAGTTCAAGCCGGCCGCCCCGACGCCTCAGTCCGACGCGCGCCTGGACAACCCCTTCAACGACTTTTCCGGAGACGACGTATGAGCGCGCTCACGCCGCTAGCCCTGACCTTCGCCGACATCCTGCGCCATCTGCAGGACAGTAAGGTCGGCCGTACCCATGCCGAGGTGGCCAAGGCAACGGCCCGCGACACCTCCAACACTCGGCGCGATCTGGGCAAGCTCGCCGACGCGGGCTTGATCAGCGCCGAGGCGTCCGATCCGCCGAAGTACTTCATCGCGCGTGCCGGCGTCGACGCGCTCGATGCGCTTGGCAGGGCGGAGGATCCCAGCGCCGGCGGCGCCGCCGTCTGGCCGCACGACAAGATCGCACGCAACCCGGCCAATCCGCGCAAGACGTTCCCGGCCGAGAAGATCGCCGAGATCGCCGAGAGCATCGTCGAGGTCGGCGGCCTACTGCACAACCTGGTCCTCCGCCCGGCCGATGCGAACGGCGTTCGCATGCTGCATGACGGCGAATGCCGGTGGCGGGCGTGCGACCTGCTGATCAGCCAGGACCGCCTGCCGCCGGCGCTGGCCGAGGGCCTGCCCTTCACCGAGCGAGAAGGGACCGAGGAAGAGGCCCTCTTCGTCGCCCTGATCGCCAACGCCCAGCGTGGCGACCTGTCGCCCTGGGAAGATGCGCAGGGCCTGGCGGCCTACAAGGCCCTGACCGGCCTGTCGGCCCGGGCCGTGGCCTTCAAGCTGGGACGCGCCATCGAGGGCAGCGAGCGCGGCGTCAAGGACGTCCAGCAGAAGATCAAGGCCGTCGAGGAAGCGACGCCGACGAACATCGCCCTGCATGAGAGCGGGGTGTGGACCTGGGAGCAGTTGCGCGAAAGCGTGCAGACGGAGAAGGCCTCGCCGGCGGCAACGGGGGAAGGCGAAGCCTCGCGCCAAGTCGAGCTCGAGCAGGCGATTTCCGCCGCCGCCCAGGAGGACGAAGAGCCGACCGAACACATGGCGTTGATGCTGGTGGAGGTCGCAGCAGCCATCCGGGCCAAGCCGTTCAGTCACCCCCTCGCAGTCGGTCGGTCGACCCGGGTCACCGAGATCCCGACCGTCAACGACAACTGTCACCCGGCGGAAAAGGCCCTGCTGCAGGGCGGCTATATCACCTTCAATTATTTCAACGGCGGCTCAGCCGTGTCGCTGCTGTCTCGCGGCGAGAAGTTCGTCGCTCGCATGATCTATGCGGGCGACGACGGGCTGCGCTTCGCGCGTACCGACGCGCTGCACGACGACGAAGAGCACGACCGCCTGCAGGAAGCCGGTGAGTACTGGACCTATTGGCTGAACCTACCGAAGCCGCCCTCGGCCGGGCCAGCGCCGACCGTGCGCGCTGAGCACGCTCTCATCCTCCTGGAGATCCACGACGCGTTCAAACGTCAGCCCGGCGGCTACATGGGCGACAACTACCAAGGCGTACCCATGCGGTTCAACGCCCCGCCCGGCGTCATCGCGAACCTACGTTCCGAGGACCTGATCACCGGCGGCGACCCCGAAAAGCCCAGCAGCGACGGATCCACGCGGATCAAGATCACAAACCGCGCCGAGCGCGCGCTCATGGGCCAGTGGAAGGCCGAAGTCCTGACCAGCCAGTCGGTCAGGACGAAGGTCATCGGCGAGTTGCGCGAGGCCCTCTTGGGCCGGGAGACGGCCGACAAGTGCCGGAAGGCCAAAGCCTATGCGACGGAATGGCTGAACGCGCCGTTCCCGGTATCGCCGGCGGCCCAAGCCTTGCTCGACCGGAAGGCCCAATCGGAACGCGATCGGGCGGCGCACGAGGCCAAGGAGAAGGCGCGCCTCGAGCTCGCCGAGCGCCGCCTCGCCGAGCTCGAGGCGGTGGCGCCGACAATGGAGCTCCCGAAGCTCGGCGCGAAAATCCGGCAGATGCTCGAGGAAGCGACGGCGGCGGCTCCGTGGACGGCTGTCGCCAACAGCTACAATTTTGCCCGGACCGCCAGCGGGACGGAGATAACCGTCAGGGCCAGCCGCAGCGCAAGGCTCGCCATTCTGGCGCTTAACGCCGTAACCGGGTGCTGGCCCGAAGCAGACGAAGCGCCTGTCACGCCCATGGCCTTCGAGGCGTGGATCGCCGAGACCCTGACCGAAGAACACAGCGTCTCCGACGCCGTCGTTGCCTCTGTCCAGGCCGTGCAGGCCCTCAAGCGCTACGAGCAGGATAGCGGCTGCGCCTTTGGCGACGACGGCTTCGAATGGGACCGGGAAACCGCGCGTCAGATCGCCAACGACTGGGCCGAAGACTTCATTGAAGACGGCCAGGTCGTGCGAGCGCCGCTCGCATCCGAGGGCGTGGCCGCCGACCACATGGCCGACGCCTGACCATGGCCATCGCTTCCCCCGCCTTCGCCACCCCGGTCGGACGCGCCCCCGCGCCAACCGCAACCTTCATCGAGGCCGCCTTGGCCTATTTCAGGAGCCCCCGCATGGACGATCCCAACGTCCGCTACGCGCTTGTGCGCGAGCCGACCAACCCCCTGGCCAAGCCGACGGCCTACGAGACTTTACGCGACCTGGCGCGCGCCATCCAAGTCGATCGCGGCGACGCGGCGATCGAGCTTGAGGACCGAGCACCCCTCAATATCCGCGGCTTGGGCGAGGTCCTGGGCGTGGCGGTCTGGCTGCTCGGCGAGGACGGCGCGCGCACGCGCCTGATCGGCTGGGCGTGGCTCGCCGGCGGCGGCCGCCGCCAGCTGCAGGCCGCGCTCGAGGCGCGCCACTCGGTGGCGCCGACCATCGGGAGGGCGGCGTGATGCCGCCGGTCAACAGGGAGATCGAGGCGGCGCGCGCCGCCGAAAAGGCCCGCCGCCGCCGTTGGCGGTCGTTCTGGGCGGCCATCAAGACGGCGTGCGCTGTCGTCACCGTAGCCTTTGGCTTGCTGCTGCTGCTGTGCTCGACCGTCGACCTGGTCTTCGGCTCCAGAACCTGGATCACCGCCCTCCTGGGTGTGTGCTGGGCCCTGGCGGGGATGGTCTGCGGGGTCGAGACCTTCCGCGGTCCGCTGGCCATGCTAGGCCGCGCCAATGCCGCCGATCTGGCGCGGGAGCTCGACCAATGAGCGGGCGCGTGGAGATCGAGGCCAAGGAGATCAGCATCGTCGGCGGCGACGAGGCGGCCCTCACTGTGGTCGGCAAGGTCGACCACTGGGTCGAGCTGGGCGACATCGGGCCCGCCCAACTCATGGTACTGGATACGACCGGCGAGCCGGTCGAGGTGCGCGCCCTGTTGGCCGAACGCCAGTATTGGCGCGAGCACCAGGCCTGCGAAATCGGCGAGCTACTGCAGGCGCTCGAGGTGCGAGCCGCGCCCAAGGCCTTTCTGGTCCAGAGACTGCTCAGCGCCTACCAGGGCCTAAAGGACGCTGTCGCGGGTGAGTATTTCGACCGCTGCGAAGGGTGTGGGGAGCAGATCTGGCCAGGTGAGGTCGAAGTGCCATGCACTGACGTTCGCCTGCACGCCAGTTGCAATGACGAGGGCTCGATCAAGACGGGCGACAAGGTCCGCATGCCGCCCGAAAGCATCGAGCAGGAGGAGAGCGAGCCGCCCCGCGACTACGTCATCGCCTTCGAGGCCACGAATCTCTTCTCCGCCGAGCAGATCCAGGAACGCCTCGAGCGGGCCCGGGTGAAGCTGGCCGAGATGGGGAGGCTGTGATGGCGAAAATCCTTCTCACCAACCCCGAGCTCGTCGCGCTGATCGGCGAGATGATCGAAGACGAGCGCGCCTGGGATCCAGCTTGGGTCGCCGTGCTGTGTGACCGGTTCCGCGACTTGCAGCGCGACCACGGCGCTGAAGTCATTCGCACCGAGCGGGTCAGGCAGGTTCGGGAGGAAGGCTTCGACGCCGACCATGACGACCAGAACTACCCCGGCCAACTGGCCGAGGCGGGCTACTGCTACATCCTCTCGGCCCTGCGCTTCGTCAGCGGCCACGCCCCGGCCGACATCCAGCGTGCGCCGCCGCCCGGCTGGCCATGGGCGCTGGAATGGTGGAAGCCCAAATCTGCCAGCCGCGACCTGGCGAGAGCCGGGGCACTGATCGCCGCCGAGCTCGGCCGCCGCAAACGCCAGCACGACGCCTTCGTGGCCCTGGTCGTTCAGGCCTGCGTCGCCGGCGGTGCGGATCGCGAGGACGCCCAGGCGATCGTCGAGATGTCGATCGACGACGCACTGGCCGGCGATCGCATCGAAGTCGGACACCCGGATCACGACTGGGGCGTCGCCGGCGCAGCGGCCTTGGCCGACGAACTGGTGCTGCATCATCTCGAAGGCGGTCAAGCATGACCTTTACCTTCATCGAGCCCAAAACCCTCCCGCTGGAGGAAGGCTTTCAGCCCTTCGCTCAGGTCGAGAACGAGATCGACTACGACGCCGCTATGCGCCTTCCGGAGGGCAAGAGCTGCGGCGACTGCGTCCATTGCCGCAAGTGCTGCGCGATGTTCGGCCACGTCCCGACCGACACCAGCTGCGACTTCTACCCGAGCCGCTTCCGCCTGCTCGACCAGCCCTCGGCGACCGCCATATGAAACCCGTCGATCGCCACCTGTTCGCTTTGGGGCGCGTCATCGCAGTCGCGGCCGCCCTGGCGTTCTGGGTGGCGGTCGCCCTCGCCGTCGAGGCCCACTATTGGATGTTCGCCACCGATCCGAGCGCCCCGATCGGCGAGCGCCAGATCGAGCACGAAGGCGAGTGATGGCCGGCCGTCGCGACCCCTTGGCGCGCGCCCAGCAGCGCCCCAGGCCCGAACAATGGGCCACCGACGAGGTCATGACCTTGGCCGAGTACGCCGCCGTGTTCTGGCCGGCCGGTCCGGTGACCGTGTCGTCACTGCGCACCGAGATCGCCAAGGGCCGATTGACCCCTGCCCGAGTCCGAGGGCTATTGTGGATCACTCCCGCGAGCGTCCGCGCGCTCTTCCAACCCGAGCCCGCAAGAGCATGTCCCGACGTTCGAAAGGCCCCCGCCTCCACCTCCGCTCCGGCCGGATCCACGCCCGCACCGGCAAGCCGATCCCCGACATCTACTACATCCGAGACGGACAGGTTGAGATCAGCACAGGCTGCGGTCCAGATGGCCTCGCTGGCCCTGATGGCGCCGAAGCGCAGCTCGCCGCCTACATCCTCCAAAAGTCGGCGGTTCGGACCCAGGAAGAAGAAGTTGTCGATGATCGCCAGCGCCGAGGTGATCCAGCTAAGGTCCTAATCGCCGAGGTCCTGGCCCTCTATCTCACCGAGAAGGCCCCCAAGCTCGCCGACCCGAAGGCCACGAACGTCCGCGTCCAGGCGCTCATGAAGTTCTTCGGGGCCGACACCCTGGCCGACGTTCGGCGCTCGACCTGCCAGGCCTACGTCGCCGATCGTATCACCCAGCCGCTCAAGCAGGCCAAGTACGGCGACGCGCTGGACAAGCGCGTCAGCGATCAGGGCGCCCGGCGCGAGCTCGAGGACCTGTCGGCCGCCATCCACTACTGGAATGGCGAATACCCGCTCAGCAACCGCCCCAAGGTCTGGCTTCCCGACAAGCCCGAAAGCCCTCGCGACGCCCTGACGCGCGACCAGGTCGCGGCCCTGCTCATGGCCGCGCGCGGCTACCGCATCGAGGTCGACGCCGCCGGAAAGCGCTCCTGGAGATATCTGGGCGGCAGCGTGCGGGCCAACCGCGCCCACCTACGCCGCTTCGTCGTGATGGGCGTCTATTCCGGCAGCCGGCCGACGGTGACCATGAAGCTGCTCTGGGCGGAATCGCCCGTGCAGGCCTGGATCGATCTCGACGCCGGCATGATCTGGCGCCGCGGCAAGCGCGAGAAGGATCACAAGACCAAGCGCCGGCCTGTCGTGAAGATCACCGGCCGCCTGTTGGCGCACATGCGTCGCTGGAAAAAGCTCGACGACATGAAAGCCGCCAGGCTCCTCGAGGAGGAGAACCTGGAGATGGCCAACACGGTCCTGCACCACGGCGGCGCGCCGATCGACAGCGTCCGGACGGGCTTTGAGGCGATCGTCGCCGACGCAGGCCTGGCGGCCGAGGTCACGCCGCACTGGCTCCGACACACCTGCTGCACCTGGTTGATGGAGGCTGATTGCCCGGCCTGGGAGGCCGCCGCCTTCACCGGCATGACCATGAAGACGCTCGAGGACAACTACGGCCATCACCGGCCCAGCCACAACGCCCGGGCACGGAAGGCACTCAGCTAAATGTCGGACCTGACTGTTGTATTTGGCAACACCCCTGCGGCTGAAAGCATCTGGACATCGACCGAGCTGATCGCCGCCTTGTTCGGTTCCGTAATCGGTGGCGCGGTCACGCTCACCGCCACCGCGATGGCCAACGCACACACCCGGAGTCTGGCGCTTCGAGCAGAGAAAAAGGCTGAGGCCGAAAGGGAAGAGATCGCGACCTGGCGCGTCGTCCACAACTTCGGCCGGATAGTCGGAATCGTCATCGGAGCCAAGTTGGGGGTGGAAAATTTCCTTAGCGCAACGCCAGACATCAAGCCGGAGGATTACTGGCGCGTGATGATCGAGCCCGTTCTGACCTCGGAGGTTATCGGCTTTAATTCAGATGACCTTGGCGTCTTCATTCGAAAGGGCCGCAGCGATCTGGTTGCACAGCTAAACGATTGTGAGATCAATGCGCGGGGGGTGACCACATTGATGCGATCGTACTCCGAAACGCGGGCAGCGGTGACGCTGCAGTATATAGATCTGATCAACCAAGGCGCATCCAACGAGGCCCTTGCCAAAGCGGACCCTCGATTTCCGGGCCTCTTTCAAATGGCCACCTTCTTATGGACCGACACCGACGAGGCGTACTTCAACGCCTTGGGCGCTGCCGAGAAGCTGATCGCGTTCGTGAAGGCCGAGCATCCGGCGATGAAGATCAGTTTCCGCTTTCCACCAACCCCAAAGCCAAGGCAGGCGGAGCAAGCTGGTTCCCAGTAATTTCCCAGAATGGCGTCGAAAAGGCGTGAACAAAACAGGGAACCAACGAACGCCAATCCCTGCAACAGCAAGGGTTTCAGAGGCCAACACTACGTTGACATCGTAGGGGTCACAGGTTCAATCCCTGTCGCGTCCACCATTCCTT
>NZ_FORN01000048.1 GCF_900114015.1 Caulobacter sp. UNC279MFTsu5.1
GCCCTGTTGAGGCTTAGCCGGACCCGGTCTCGATCCCTTTCGGGAGAAACCAGACGCCGGGGGCGCGGGCCTATGGGCAATTCACGCGCTTTGTCCCCGGTCGACGCCGACGGCGGGCGGGCTTCCCAACGATGGAAGGCCCCGGACACGCTGAAGTAACCCCCTCCAGCCCAGTCCCGCTCGATCGCCCCCCGCCGCCGCATCGGTCGCTGGCCATGCGCCCTTTCCCCGCGTCGAGGTGAGACCAGGATACGGCCGGTCCGAGAGGGTGCGGGGCATAAAGTTTTAGACCAGGGATTTCAGCGGCTTGGTCGCCGCAGTGACGGGGACACGCCCCCAGCGCCCCCTCAGTGCAGCTTCAGCCGTCCCGCCACCCGCTGTTGCAGCAGCCGGGCCAGGGCCAGGACGATGGTCTTGGGGGTGCCCATGATCGCCCGGTGGTGGTCCAGGTGCAGCGAGATGTAGGCCCACTTGGCGATCAGGCCCTCGACGAAGAAGTTCGGCCCGCCCAGCCCGCCCATCAGGGCCCCGACGCCCTTGTTCTCGCCCAGGGACAGCAGCGAGCCGAAGTCGCGATAGACGAACGGCGCCTCGACCCGGCGCTGGCCCAGGCGGGCGGTCAGGGCCTTGGCCAGGTAGCTGGCCTGCTGGTGGGCGGCCTGGGCGCGGGCGGGTATGATCCGGCCCTCCTTGCCCGCCGTGCCGATCCAGGGCGCGGCGGCGCAGTCGCCCAGGGCCCAGACGTCGGGCGCCGAGGTCTCGAGCCGCTCATTGACCACGAACTGGTGGGTCTTGTTGGTCTCCAGGCCGTAGCCGGCGTTGGTCGGCGCGGCCTTGACCCCGGCGGCCCAGACGATCAGGTCGGCCGGGATGTCGCCCTGGCTGGTCTCCAGCCGGTCGGGATGGACGGCCGCCACCTTGGCCCCGGTGTGGACCCGCACACCCTTGCGCTCCAGGGCGACGGTGGCCTGGTCGGAGATCTTCTCCGGCAGGCCGCCCAGGATGCGCGGCGCGGCCTCGACGATGGCGATGTCCAGGCGGAAGCGCTGTTCCGAGCCCAGGCTGCCCAGCAGCTCGCGGTGGGCCTCGATCAGTTCGGCCGACAGCTCCACGCCCGTGGCCCCGCCGCCGACGATGGCCACGCTCATGGTCTTCTCGGTCGAGAACGAGGCCTTCATGAAGGCGGCCAGCAGGCGGGTGTGGAAGGCCTCGGCGTCCTCGGTGCGCTCCAGCAGGTGGGCCTGGTCGGCGCCGGGCGTGCCGAACAGGTTGGAGCCGCTGCCGATCGCCAGCACGCCCCAGCTGAAGGTGACGCCGCGCTCGGGGACCAGCACCTTGCCGCCTTCGCCCAGGATCGGCTTGAGGCTCAGCCGCTTGGCGACGGGATCGAAGCTGTCGAGATCGCCCAGCAGGAAGCTGAAATGGTTGGCGCGGCCCAGGATCGAATAGGACAGGCCCTCCTGGTGGGTGTCCAGCGTGCCGGCCGCCACCTCGTGCAGGGTCGGCTTCCAGATGTGGAAGGTCGAGCGGTCGATCAGCAGCACCCGTTCCTTGCCGGCCTTGGGGCCCAGCTTGCGCCCCAGCCGCGCGGCCAGCTCCAGCCCGCCGGCCCCGCCGCCGACGATCACGATGTCGTAGTGCATGCCCGCCATCCCGATAATTCCTCAGATGGTGAATATATAGGAGGTTCGCCGAACGATGTCAGGCCGGGCCGAACCGCCAGGCGACGCCGAATCGGTCATCGACCCAGGCGAAGCACGGAAGACGTCGTTGTCGGGGAAAGGCGGGACGTGAAACGCCGTCGCCGCCAGGGCGGCCCGCGCCTGAAGCATCGGCAACGGTCGTAGGGTCTGGCTCACCGTCATTCCTTCGCGAACGTCGTTCGACCGAGAATGATGGTGAGTTGTCCAGGATCGCAAGCTTAATGGTACCGGTACCGACCCGCGGCGAGATCCCTAGGGGATCGGGTTGGCTTCCAGGCGCTTGTCCAGATAGTCGCCGACGCTCTTCTCGACCGACGGCAGGTGCTCGGCCCAGAAGTGGGTGGCCTTGTCGACGACCTCGTAGTCGATGACGATGCCTTTCTGGGTGCGCAGCTTGCTGACCACGCGCTCGACCTCGACCGGCGGCACGACGGTGTCGGCCGCGCCGGTCAGGATCAGGCCCGAGGCCGGGCAGGGGGCCAGGAAGCTGAAATCGTACATGTTGGTCGGGGGCGACACCGAGATGAAGCCGTCGGTCTCCGGACGGCGCATCAACAGCTGCATGCCGATATAGGCGCCGAAGCTGTAGCCGGCGACCCAGGTCTGGGCGGCGGCGGGGTTGTTGGACTGCAGCCAGTCCAGGGCCGTGGCCGCGTCGGCCAGCTCGCCGATGCCGCTGTCGAACTCGCCCTGGCTGCGGCCCACGCCGCGGAAGTTGAAACGCAGGGTCGCGAAACCGCGCTTCATGAACAGGTGGTACAGCTGCACCGAGACCGGGTGGTTCATGTGCCCGCCCGCCTTGGGGTGCGGGTGCAGGATCAGCGCGATCGGCGCGTTGTCGGTCTTGCCCGGCGAATAGCGGCCCTCGATGCGGCCCGAAGCTCCGGTCAAAATCACGTCAGGCATTCAAGGTCCCTATCCAAAAAGGGGCGACGGGGCCGTCTCCTCGCGCCGGAACAGGCGAAGGAATACTTGACCGCTGCGCTTGGTCTTCCTAAATCCGCACCGCGCGCCTTGGTCTTTTTCAAGAGCCCCGGGCGCGAAGTCGCGGCTTGTAGCACACGCCTAAGCCAATGCGCGGCGAATCCGCAAGGAGATAAGGCGCATGCGCCTGAGCACCAAGGGACGCTACGCGGTGATGGCCATGACCGACCTGGCCCGCCGCCAGGACGAGGCGGAGGGCCGCGCCGTGGCCCTGGCCGAGATCGCCGCCCGCCAGCAGATCTCGCTTTCCTATCTCGAGCAGCTGTTCGCCCGCCTGCGGCGCAAGGGGCTGGTGGTCAGCGCCCGCGGCCCCGGCGGCGGCTATCGCCTGGCCCGCGAGGCCCGCGACACCGCCATTGCCGACATCGTCCTGGCCGTGGACGAGCCCCTGCGCGCCACCCGCTGCGGCCTCTCGAAAGCCGGCGCGGGCAAGGGCGCGCCCAAGGGCTGCATGGCGGGCGGCGCCCAATGCCTGACCCACGACCTGTGGGAAGAGATGGGCCGCCAGATCCACGGCTACCTGGCCAGCGTGTCGGTGGCCGACGTGCTGGACGGCACGCTCAAGGCCCGGGCCCAGAAGGCCAAGGCGGACCAGAAGTCAGGGGAGATGGCGGCGGCGTGACCCAGCCCTCGATCTATCTCGACTACAACGCCACGGCCCCGATCCGCCTCGAGGCGCGGGACGCGGTGCTGCGCGCCTTCGAGACCGCCGGCAACCCCTCGTCGGTGCACGCCAGCGGCCGCGCCGCCCGCGACCTGGTCGAGACCGCCCGGGCCCAGGTCGCCGCCCTGGTCGGGGTGGTTCCCGGCTCGGTCACCTTCGTCAGCGGCGGCACCGAGGCCAACGCCCTGGCCATCGGCAGCGCCGCCTTCGCCGGCTTCAACCGCGTCATCGTCAGCGAGGGCGAGCACGACGCGGTGCTGGAAACCGCCGCCGCATCCGGCCTGCAGGTCCTGAAAATGCCGCTGGACGCCGACGGCGTCGCGCGCCTGGACTGGCTCGAAGAAGCCTTGAGCGACGAGGGCCGGGCCCTGGTCTGCCTGATGCTGGCCAACAACGAGACCGGCGTGATCCAGCCCGTCGCCGAGGCCGCCGCCCTGGTCCGCGCCGCCGACGGCTGGCTGCACGTCGACGCCGTCCAGGCGGCCGGCAAGATCGCCGTCGACTTCTCCGCCCTGGGCGCCGACACCATGGCGCTGTCGGCCCACAAGCTGGGCGGACCGCAGGGCGTCGGCGCCCTGGTCGCCGGCACGCGCGCCACCATCGTCCGCCAACAGCAAGGCGGCGGCCAGGAACGCGGCCGCCGGGCCGGCACCGAGAACGTCGCCGGGATCGCCGGCTTCGGCGCGGCGGCCGAGGCGGCGATCCGCGACTTGCCCTCGATGGCCAATCAAGGCACATGGCGCGACGCCTTGGCCCAGCGGGTCAAGGCCGTCGGCGCGGTCGTGCTCGGGGAGGGCGCGCAACGCCTGCCGCAAACCCTGTGCCTGGCGGCCGAGGGCTTCGCTTCGCAGATCCAGGTGATGAGCCTGGACCTGGCCGGGGTGATGGTCAGCGCCGGCAGCGCCTGCTCGTCGGGCAAGGTCAAGGCCAGCCGCGTGGTGGACGCCATGGGCCGGGCGGACCTGGCCCCGTTCGCCCTGCGCGTCAGCGGCGGCTGGGCCTCGAGCGAGCAAGACTGGATTTCCTGCGGCGACGCCTGGCTCGCCGCCTATTCGCGTATCGGCGCCCGGCGCCGGGAGGTGGCGTAGTGGCCGCGGTCAAGCAGACCATCGAAACCGTCGCCGCGCTCGAGAAGTACGAGCACGGCTTCACGTCGCAGATCGACCAGGAGTTCGCCCCCAAGGGCCTCTCCGAGGACATCGTGCGCTTCATCTCCGCCAAGAAGGGCGAGCCCCAGTGGATGCTGGACTGGCGCCTGGACGCCTATCGCCGCTGGCTTGAGCTGGAAGAGCCGACCTGGGCCAAGGTCAGCCACCCGCCGATCGACTACCAGGACACCTATTACTACGCCGCCCCCAAGGAGAAGACCGGCCCCAAGAGCCTGGACGAGGTGGATCCGGAGATCCTGGCCGTCTACGCCAAGCTGGGCATCCCGCTGAAGGAGCAGGCGGTGCTGGCCGGGGTCGAGGGCGCGCCGCGCTACGCCGTGGACGCGGTGTTCGACAGCGTCAGCGTCGTCACCACCTTCAAGAAGGAGCTGGCGGCGGTCGGGGTGATCTTCTGCTCGATGAGCGAGGCGATCCGCGAGCACCCGGAGCTGGTGCGCCAGTACCTGGGCAGCGTGGTGCCGACCTCGGACAACTATTTCGCCTGCCTCAACAGCGCGGTCTTCAGCGACGGGTCGTTCGTCTACATCCCGCCGGGCGTGCGCTGCCCGATGGAGCTGTCGACCTATTTCCGCATCAACGCCAAGGACAGCGGCCAATTCGAGCGCACCCTGATCATCGCCGACAAGGGCGCCTATTGCTCCTATCTTGAAGGCTGCACGGCCCCGATGCGCGATGAAAACCAGCTGCACGCAGCCGTGGTCGAGCTGGTGCTGCTGGACGACGCCGAGATCAAGTACTCCACCGTCCAGAACTGGTATCCGGGCGATCCGGAAACGGGGAAGGGCGGCATCTACAACTTCGTCACCAAGCGCGCCGACTGCCGCGGCGACCGCTCCAAGGTGTCGTGGACCCAGGTCGAGACCGGCTCGGCCATCACCTGGAAATATCCGTCCTGCGTGCTGCGCGGCGAAGGCTCGTCGGGCGAGTTCTACTCGATCGCCGTGACCAACGGCCACCAGCAGGCCGACACCGGCACCAAGATGATCCACCTGGGGGCCAACACCCGCTCGCGGATCGTCGCCAAGGGCATCAGCGCCGGCAAGTCGAGCAGCACCTATCGCGGCCTGGTCTCGGCCCACCCCAAGGCCAAGGGCGCGCGCAACTTCACCCAGTGCGACAGCCTGCTGATCGGCAAGACCTGCGCGGCCCACACGGTCCCGTACATCGAGGCCCGCAACGGCCATTCGGTGTTCGAGCACGAGGCCACCACCACCCGGCTGTCGGACGACCAGCTGTTCTACTGCCAGCAGCGCGGGCTGTCGCAGGAGGAGGCCGTGGCCCTGCTGGTCAACGGCTTCGTCAAGGACGTGCTGCAGCAACTGCCGATGGAATTCGCCGTCGAGGCCCAGAAGCTGGTGGCGATCTCGCTGGAAGGTTCGGTGGGATGAAGCCGCTTGCCTCCTTCCTTCTCCCCTTGCGGGAGAAGGTGTCGGCGCAGCCGACGGATGAGGGGTCGCGCCGACCTTTCCGCCGTTCGCTGCTGAACCGACTTTCGACCCCTCATCCGACCGCCTTCGGCGGCCACCTTCTCCCGCAAGGGGAGAAGGAGATCATGAAGTGACTTCAATGCTCTCCATCCAAAACCTCCACGCCACCGTCGCCGACAAGCCGATCCTCAAGGGCGTCACGCTCGACGTGCCGGCCGGGCAGGTGCACGCCATCATGGGGCCGAACGGGGCGGGCAAGTCGACGCTGTCCTATGTGCTGAGCGGTCGCGGCGGCTATGAGGTCACCGAAGGCTCGGCCACGCTGAACGGCGAGGACCTGCTGGCCCTGGAGCCCAACGAGCGGGCCGCCAAGGGCGTGTTCCTGTCGTTCCAGTATCCGCTGGAGATCCCCGGCGTGCCGGCCCTGACCTTCATCCGCACCGCCCTCAACGCCCAGCGCCGGGCGCGCGGCGAGGACGAGATCGCCGCCCCGGCCTTCCTGAAGCTGGCCAAGGAGAAGGCCGCGGCGCTGAAGATCGACTTCGACATGCTCAAGCGCGGCCTGAACGTCGGCTTCTCGGGCGGCGAGAAGAAGCGGATGGAAATCCTGCAGATGGCGATGCTGTCGCCCAAATTCCTGATCCTGGACGAGACCGACAGCGGCCTGGACATCGACGCCCTGAAGATCGTGTCGGAAGGCGTCAACGCCCTGCGCGCCCCCGATCGCGGCATGCTGGTCATCACCCACTACCAGCGCCTGCTGGACTACATCAAACCCGACCGCGTCCACGTGCTGGCCGCCGGCCGCATCGTCGCCTCGGGCGGCCCGGAGCTGGCCCACCAGCTGGAGGCCGAGGGCTACGACAAGTACACGGTGGCGGCATGATGCGCGGCGCATCGCTCGTTAGATCCTCCCCCTCTGGGGGAGGTGGCCCGGAGGGCCGGAGGGGGACCGCCGCGCTGACCCCCTCAGTCGCTCCGCGACAGCTCCCCCAGAGGGGGAGCATCTTCCAATGACCCTCGCCACCGCCCTCAAGACCGGCGACCTGACCCAGCTGCCGTCGCGCCGCGACGAGGACTGGCGCTGGACCGACCTGCGCGGGCTGATCCGCCAGGTTCCGCCGGCCTCGCCCGCCTTCGACGACGACGTCGCGGCGGGCCCCTTCGACGGCTTGGCCGCCGACGAGATCCTGTTCGTCAACGGCCGCCAGCGCCACGCCGCCGCCAGCGGCGCGGGCGAGGTGGTGGCCCTGCGCTTCGTCTCGGCCACCGAGGGAACGGCCCACGCGGCCGCCTACGCCATCGTGGTCGAGCCCGACACGACCCTGGTCCTGCTGGAAAGCCACGAGGGCCAGGCCGGCGGCTATTTCTCGGACGTGACCCTGGACATCGCGGTGGGCGAGGGCGCCCGCGTCGAGCGCATCGTGCTGGTCGACGACGACGCCGAGGCCATCGACGTGGTCACCGCCGAGGTCGACCTGGCCCCCGGCGCGACCTTCAACCAGACCGTCCTGACCGCCGGCGCCCGCCGCCAGCGGATCGAGACCCGCGTCAACCATCCTGGCGCCCACGCCAATGTCCGCCTGGACGGCGTCTACGCGCTGGCCGCCCAGCGCCACGCCGACCAGACCACCATCGTCACCCATGGCGGCGTCGACGGGGTCACCAGCCAATTGACCAAGGGCGTGGTCGACGACCAGGCGCGCGGCGTGTTCCAGGGGCGGATCGTCGTCCAGCCCGGCGCCGACCAGACCGACGCGCGCATGGGCCACCACGCCCTGATCCTGTCGGACAAGGCCGAGGTCGACGCCAAGCCCGAGCTGCTGATCTTCGCCGACGACGTCGCCTGCGCCCACGGCAACACCATCGGCGCCCTGGACGACGAGCAGATCTTCTACGCCCGCCAGCGCGGCATCCCCGAAGCGGAAGCCAGGGCGATGCTGACCCAGGCCTTCCTGGGCGAGGTGGTCGAGCGCATCGAGCACGAGGGCGCGCGCGCGGTCGCGACCGCCTGGGTGGCCGCCAGGTTGGGGAGGGCGGAGTAATGGCTTACGACGCGCCCTTCGACGTCGAGGCGATCCGCGCCCAGTTCCCGATCCTGGCCCGCCAGGTGCATGGCAAGCCGCTGGTCTATCTGGACAGCGCCGCCAGCGCCCAGAAGCCGGAAGCGGTGCTCAACGCGATGACCGGCCTGGCCCGCACCAGCTACGCCAACGTCCACCGCGGCCTGCACACCCTGGCCAACGAAACGACGCAGGCCTATGAAAACGCGCGGGAAACCGTCGCGAAGTTCATCAACGCCGAGCCGTCGGAAATCGTCTGGACCAAGAGCGCCACCGAAGCGGTCAACCTGGTGGCCGACACCTTCGGCCGCTCGCTGAAGGCCGGCGACGAGATCGTCCTCTCGCAGATGGAGCACCACGCCAACATCGTGCCGTGGCATTTCCTGCGCGAGCGCTATGGCGTCGTCCTGAGGTTCGTGCCCGTCACCGACGAAGGCCGGCTGGACATGGAGGCCTATCGGGGCCTGCTGAACGAACGCACCAAGATGGTGGCCATCAGCCACATGTCGAACGTGCTGGGCACCATCAACGACGCCGCCCAGATCGTCCGTCTGGCCCACGCGGCCGGCGCCCTGACGCTGCTGGACGGCTGCCAGGCCATCGTCCATTCGAAGGTCGACGTGAAGGCCCTGGACGTCGATTTCTACGTGTTCTCCGGCCACAAGCTGTATGGCCCCACCGGCATCGGCGTGCTGTACGGCAAGGCCGAGCGCCTGGCCGCCCTGCCGCCGTACCAGGGCGGCGGCGAGATGATCGGCTCGGTGTCGATGGAGGCCGTCACCTATGCCGACCCGCCGCACCGGTTCGAGGCCGGCACCCCGGCGATCCTCGAGGCCGTCGGCCTGGGGGCGGCCATCGAATGGCTGAACACCATCGACCGCGACGCGGCCCTGGCCCACGAGCACGCGCTCTACCAGCGGGTCGTCGACCAGCTGGCGGGCGTCAACGGCGTGCGGATCCTGGGCACGGTCCCGGGCAAGGGCGCGGTGCTGAGCTTCGTGGTCGAGGGCGCTCACGCCCACGACGTGGCCCAGGTGCTGGACCGCTACGGCGTGGCCGTCCGCGCCGGCACCCATTGCGCCGAGCCCCTGATGAAGCGGTTCGGCCTCACCTCGAGCGCCCGCGCCTCCTTCGCCCTATATAACACCCTGGACGAGGCCGACGCGTTCGTGAGCGCGCTGGCCAAGGCCCGCAGTTTCTTCAGTTGAGCGACATGACCGAGCAAGCCGTCTCCAAGATCCCCCAGGCCGAACTCGACAAGCTGACCGATCAGCTGATCGAGAAGCTGAAGACGGTGTTCGATCCGGAAATCCCGGTCGACATCTACGAGCTGGGCCTGATCTACAAGGTCGACGTCAGCGACGACAAGGACGTGGCCATCGACATGACCCTGACCGCGCCGGGCTGCCCGGTGGCCGGGGAAATGCCGGGCTGGGTGCGCGACGCGGTGATGGAGATCAAGGACATCAAGTCCTGTCACGTCGACCTGGTGTTCGAGCCGCCGTGGGATCCCTCGCGGATGAGCGACGAGGCCAAGCTGCAACTGAACATGTTCTAGACTGGTTGAATCCCCATGGAAGTCGCCGTCACCCCCCGTCCGCGCCGCCCGCGCCCCAAGGTCGTCACCCTGACCCCGGCCGCCGCCGCGCGCGTGAAGGAGATCATGGACCGGGCCGATAAGCCCTATGCCGGCCTGCGGGTGGGCGTGAAGAACGGCGGCTGCGCGGGCTCGGAGTACATCTTCGAATACGCGGCCGAGAAGGGGCCGATCGACGAGGTGGTCGAGGACCAGGGCGTGACCATCCTGATCGATCCCAAGGCCGTGCTGTTCCTGATCGGCACCACGATCGACTACGAGACCACCAAGCTGTCGTCGAAATTCGTGTTCAACAATCCCAACGAAACCGACGCCTGCGGCTGCGGCGAGAGCGTGACGATCCAGCCGGCGCCCGAGGCGCTGGACTGATGCTGGCGCGGACGCCGTCCTGCGTCGAATGCGGCCTGGCCTGGGGCGCGCCGTTCTTCCGCCACCAGGACCATGCTCCGCTGTACTGGTCGGACACCGGGATCCTCTGCTCGACGGGCTGCGCGACGAAGCATTTCAATCAGCGCCGCGAGGACGGGACGTTCGTGCCCGTGCCGGCGGAGTGCCCGGTCGAACTCTGAGCCGCCGCTGGCCGCATCAGTCGCGGAAGGCGGGCAGGGCCCGATGGACATAGACCGCCACGCTGGCTCCCGACAGCGCGGCGCTGGCCGCGACCGCCCACAGACCGGCGTTCGTCGCGCCAACCGGCGCCAAAAGCAGCGACACGCCCAGGAAATTCAAGGCGATCTTCGGATATTCGACCGCAGCCACGTCGAAGTCGCCCTTCGGAAGCGCCTGCTGCAGTCCGGCGACGGCGAAGTTGCGGGCGACCAGGACCAGGGGCGCGACAACCCAGACACCTGCGAACGCACCGGTCGCGATCAGGGCGCCCAGGCTCACCAGGGTCAGCAGCCGGTCGGCCAGCAGGTCGAGCATGGCGCCGAAAGCCGAGGTCTGGCCGAGCCGCCGCGCCAGCTGACCATCCAGGATGTCGGTGGCCCCCGCCGCGAGAAACAGCGCCAGGGCCGTCCAGCCGTGCCCCGTCAGGATCGCCGCCCCCAGCACCGGCAGCAGCAGGATGCGCACGAGGGTGACGAGGTTGGCGACCATGCCCGGCGGGCTCAAGCGGCTTGCGGTGCGTCCGCCGCCACGTTCTTCCGTCCGTTCCACTCGACCAGCACCGACGGCTTGACCGGCTCGCCGCGCGCCTGGGCGATCAGCTGGTTGGTGCGGGTCTCGATGACCTCTTCCATGCGGGCCATGAACTGGGCCTTGGACAGACCCTGGGGCAGGGGCGGCAGGAACTCGACCGTGGCCTGGCCCGGCGTCTTCTTCTTGTCCGTCTGCCGCCAGAAGCAGCCCAGGTTGGTCGCCACCGGCACGACCGGCAGGCCGAAGTCGCGGCTCATGTGGTAGACGCCGGTGCGGTAGCGGAACCGCTCGCCCGGCGCGGCCAGGTGGCCCTCCGGATAGATCAAGATGCGGCGGCCTTCGGCGGCCACCTGGGCGGCGCTGGCCGACAGCGCCTTGCGCGCTTCGGGCCCGCCGCAGCTGTCGACCACGATGGCCCCGAACTTCTTGAGGATCGCCCCGACCAGCGGGAACTTCTCCAGGTGGTCGCCGGTCACGAAGCTGAGGTTGTCGACATTGGCGAACATCACGAAGCCGTCGCCCCAGCTGTGGTGCTTGGCGGCGATGATGAAGGCGCCCTGGGGCAGGTTTTCCTGGCCCTTCAGCTCAACCTTGACGCCGGCCAGCACGCGCAGCGCCCAGATCATCCGCTGGCTGTAGAGCCGCAGGGCGAAGGCGATGGGCTTGCGGCCCGGGAGCAGGGCGGAGAGGGCGGCCGACAGGCCGTAGAAGATCGACAGAACCCAGTAGTAGGCGTTGAACAGCGCGCTGCGCATGGTTCGAGGTCCTTGGAGGGTTTGAAAGGTCTAGCGGGCGGAAAGCACGGCCTGGACGGCCGCGGTCATCAGGGACGCGTGGGCGGAAAGGGCGTCGTCGCCCAGCCGGCCATAGGCCTTGTTCTGGGCGGTCTGGGTGATCACGCCGATGGCCATGGCGGCGATGACGCGGGGATCGCCCGGCGGCAGCTCCATATCGATCATCGCCCGCTTGATCAGCGCCTCGACCACGGACACCGGATCGCGGCCGTCTTCCTGATAGTAGGGCAGGAAATGGTGCAGCTGCAGCAGGTGGAAGGCGAACAGCAGCCAGTCCTCGTCGGCCACCGTGCAGTAGGCGCGAACCACGGCGGCGGCCTTGGCCTGGATGCCGGTCGCCATCTCGGCGTTGACCGCGATCAGGTCCGAGAGGCGGCGATGGGTGGCCATGAACAGGCCCAGGGCCAGTTCGTCCTTGCTCTTCCAATGGCGATAGATCGCGCCCTCCGACACCCCGGCCTTGGCGGCGATCAGCTTGGTGGTGGCCGCGTCGACGCCCCGGTCGACGAAGACCTCAAGGGCGGCGCGTTCGATCCGGGGCTTGGCGTTCATGGCGGCAACTCTAGCACCGCTTTCCATGCATGCAAGTGATTACTCACATCATTCTTCCGGCGTTGACCGGGGCGCGGGCGGCGGCCTAAGCCGGGCCATGGTCCAGTCGATCCTGATCTATTCCATGGGCGAGGTGATCGGCGACGGCCTGATCAAGCTGCCGTTCATCGCCGGCCTGCGCGCCGCCTTCCCGCAAGCCCGGATCACCTGGTGCGCGGCCAAGGGCGAGACCGTCTACGCCGGGCCGCTGAAGGCCGTGGTGGCCGGCTATATCGACGAGATCCTGACCGAGGGCCCGACGGGCGACGCGGCCCTGGACGTCCTGCCGTGGGTCAGGCCCTTCGGCGGCCGGACCTTCGACCTGGTGATCGACACCCAGGAGAACGCCCGCCGCAGCCTGGTGGCCCGCCGCGCCGCGAAGGGGCGCTTCGTCTCGGCCGCCGCCCAGGCCCGCAGACCGGGCTGGCCGGTCGCCGTGGTCGAGCGCCTGGCCCGGTTGCTGACCCTGGCGACGGACGGCGCCGGCGCGCCGCGCCCCCTGGCCCTGACCCATCCCGACGCGGTCGACGCCGCCCGCGCCCTGCTGCCGACCGCCCGGCATGGTGGGCCGGTCTATGTCGGCCTAGCCCCGGGCGCCGGCGGCCAGGACAAGCGCTGGCCGCTGGAACGCTATCTGGACCTGGCCCGCCGCATCGAGGCCTCCGGCCGCAAGGCGGTGTTCTTCTTCGGCCCCGACGAGGCCGCCGACGCCCAGACAGCCCGCGACGCGGTTCCGGCGGCCCTGTTCCCGGAGAAGGACCGCACCGACGGCTTCACCGGCGTGAAGGGTCCGCTGCTGGCCATCGCCCTGGCCGGCCGCCTGACCGCCGCGGTCGCCAATGACGCCGGCCCCGGCCACATGCTGGCGGCCGGCGGCGCGCCCCTGCTGTCGCTGCAGAAAGACCATCGCAAGGCCGTCAAGTTCCGCCCCGCCGCCCAACGCCTTGAGCTGCTGGTCGCGGAAGACTACGGACAGGATATGGCCGCCCTGCCGCTGGACGTGGTGGACGCCGCCCTGCAGCGCCTGATCGCCGGAGTTTCCTAGATGCCCATCCTCGCGCCCGTCTCGGCCGGCGAACTGATCGACAAGATCACCATCCTGCGGGTCAAGGCCCTGCGGATCGCCGATTCGGCCAAGGAGGCCAACGTCAAGGCCGAGCTGGCCCTGCTGGAGGAGACCGCGGCCCGCGAGCTGCGGCCTTCGCCGGAGCTGGAGGACCTGATCGCTCAGTTGATCGAGATCAACGCCGCCCTCTGGGACATCGAGGACGGCAAGCGCGACTGCGAGCGCCGGCAGGACTTCGGTCCCAAGTTCGTCGAGCTGGCCCGCCGGGTCTATATCGACAACGACCGCCGCGCCGCCGTGAAGCGCCAGATCAATCTGCTGGCGGGCTCGGACATCGTCGAGGAAAAGAGCTACAAGCCGTACCTGGCCAAATAGGCCGTCAGACGAACAGCCGTTCCAGCAGCGGCGAAAGCGCGTCGAGCAGGTCGCCGACGTCGCCAGGCAGGCCCGTTTCCGCGAACACGTCCTCGAACTCGGCGATCTCCAAGCCGACCACCCGGTTGCGGGCCAGGACCAAGCAGGCTTCGCGCAGATCAACAAAGCTGAGGCCGCCTTCGACGCTGTATTCGGTCGGCGCGAGGCCCGGCTCCAGCACATCGCAGTCGAGGTGCACATAGACCGGCCGGTCGCCGATCGCGGCGGCCAGGCGATGGGCGATCCCTGGGCCGGGCGCCACCAGGCGGGGCCCGCCGCCGGCGATCAGGGCGGTCTCGCACGGATCCAGGTCCCGCGTCCCGACCAGGACGACGTCGGCTAGGTCCAGTCCCTGGCCCAGGCCGCTGTCCCAGACGCCGGCGGCGGCCGTCAGCACCATGCCGCCGAGATAGCCGGTGGTCGAGTGGGCCGGCTGGTTGCAGTCGCCATGCGCGTCGAACCAGACGACCAGGGCGTCGGGATGATGGCGCCGCACGACGGGCAGGGTGGCGATCGAGGCCGCGCAACGCCCTTGGGTCACCAGCGAGGCCTGGTCGCTGGCCAGCACGGTGTCCAGCCGCCCGGCCAGGGCTTCCAGGCCAGGCCGCGCGGCCTCCAGTTCCTCCGACCAGCCGGCCGCCAGCGGCGGAGCCTGGACGCCCACGCGCTCGCCAACCAGCCCCAGGCGGGTTTCGAGCGCCGCGCCGACCGCCAGGGCGCCGGCCGCGCCGCGCGGATTGCGATCGCCGGCGCGACCTTGGAAGATGGTGAGGGCCAGGGAGGACATGGACCCTAGCTAGCGGCGGAAGCGCGCGCTGCCTACCCTAGGCCTGCTTGCCGACGGTCTCCTCGACCCGTTCCTCGAAGTCGCCGAGGTTGCCGAACAGGTTCTCGATCGCGAACACCAGGCCAAACACCCGGGCCGCGTCGTCGAAGGCCAGGGCCCGCGTGCCGCCGCCGGCTCGCAGGGTCTCGACGGCGGACTGGAAGGCCTGATGCGCCTCGGCGAAGGCCAGGCGGTCGGGGCGCGGGCCGCCCGACAGCAACGCCGCGCAGGCCCGCAGGAAGGCGGCGCTGGCGTTCAGCATGGCCGCCGAGGGCAGGGCCAAGCCGGGCGAGGGGAAGGCTTCGCGCAGCGCCCGGCCGACCATCACGCTGTCGTTGCGCAGCCGCCACAGGGTGCGGGGCAGGGCTTCGGTGACCGAATGGTCGCTCAGCCGGCTGGCGCTCTCGCGCTCGGCCTCGGTCATGGCGGTCTGCAGCTTGGACAAGGCCTTCAGCGTATCGTCGTAGTGGCCGCGGGCCTCCAGATCGGTCGCGCCGCCCTTCAGCTTCAGGGCGTAGTGCTCCAGCAGGTCGGCCAGCAGGCTCGCAACCGCCTCGGTGCTGTCGACCACCGAGGCGTGGGCCCGGGCGGGGAAGATCAGCAGGGTGGCGGCGATGCCCACGACGCTGCCGACCGTGATCTCGGCCACTCGCAGGAAGGCGGCGACCAGGGGGTCCATGTGGGTGGTCCTGCCGATCAGCATGATCACGGCGGTGACCGGGGCGACCTTGAACGCCGGGCGTACGGCGGCCAGGAAGGCCAGCAGGGCGGCGGTGACGGCCAGGATCGGACCGCCAGCCTCGGGCCAGCGGGCGTGCAGCATGGCCGCCCCGGCCCCGACGGCGGCGCCGACGACCGTGCCCATCAGGCGCTCGATCGAGGCGGTGATGGTCGCGCCGAGGCTGGACTGGACGATGATCACGGCGGTGAACACCGCCCAATAGCCCTGGGGCAGGCGCAGCAGGGTGGCCAGGGCGTAGGCCGCCACGACCGCCGCCGACACCCGGACGGCGTGACGCAGCTCGGTCTTGCGCGCCGCCGCCTTGGCCAGGGCGGCCCGGGAAAGCTCCAGGCCGACGAACCGCCGCCAGTCGCTGGGCGCGGCCTCGGGCATCTAGGCCACCGCGTCGCGCAGCATTTCCAGCGCCGTGCGCACCGCGGCCAGTTGCACGCCCTCACGGGTCTCGCCGTCGAACAGCTCGTGGCGATGGACGACCGAACGGTTGGCCCGGGCCACCGCGAAATGCACCGTGCCCACCGGCTTCAACGGCGAGCCGCCGCCGGGGCCGGCCACGCCGGTGATCGCGACGGCGACATGGCCGTTGCTGGCCTGCAGCGCGCCCTCGGCCATCATCCGCGCCACCACTTCCGACACCGCCCCGTGGTCGGCGATCAGGTCGCCCGGCACGCCCAGCATCTCGGACTTGGCGCGGTTGGTGTAGGTGACGAAGCCGCGCTCGAAGACGTCCGACGCCCCGGCGATATTGCAGATCGCCCCGGCGACCAGCCCGCCGGTGCAGCTCTCGGCCGTGACCAGCCGCAGGGACTTCCCGCGCGCCTCGTCGATCAGCAGGCGGGCCAGGGTCTGAATTTCGAGCGGGAACATCGAGCCTCGCGAAATGCAACTATGCAGCGTGCCGGGCGCATGATCTGTTCATGCACCGAGTCTGGAGGGCAGGTTACATGAAGATGCGTTTGGCGGCTGGCGCCGCCGTCGTTCTGGCTTTCGGATCCGCCGCCTTCGCCGAGCCAGCGCCGGTCGGACGCGCCTGCCAGGAGGTCGCCGGCGGCGTGCACGCCTCGCGGTTGGCGTCCCGCTACCAGTCGAACGGCGTGCGGCTCGACAAGCAGCGCGGCGCCAGCGCCTGCAGGACCTCGGCCGAAGGACTGTCCTGCCTGCTCAATGACCCGGGCCGGGTCACCATCTCATCCGGCGGGACCGTCAAGCGCTTCAAGGTTCCCCCTCTGGGCAGGGCCAAAATCACGGCCAAGGGCTCTGAAATCACCTGCCAAATTGTTCGCGCCTAGAGGGAGTCGGCGGAGAATCGTGGTCACGAAAGCTCGAATGGCGGTCGCCGCCCTGGCTCAGCTAGGAGCTTCGCCGAACGTGTGAGCTCTTTCCCAACCGGCGCAGCGCGTAACCGCGCGCCGCACCGGCTATGGTCACTGCGGAATGCGGGCGATGGCCTTGATCTCGAAGTCGAAGCCGGCGAGCCAGGTCACGCCGACGGCCGTCCAGTTGGGGTAGGGCGGATCGCCAATTTCCTTGGCGCGAACCGCCAGCACCGTCTCGATCTGCGCTTCCGGATCGGTATGGAAGGTGGTGACGTCCACCACGTCGCCGAGATCGCAGCCCGCGGCGGCCAGGACCGCGCGAAGATTGGCGAACGCCCGGCGGACCTGGTCCTCGAACACGGGTTCGGGCGAGCCGTCCTCGCGGCTCCCGACCTGTCCCGAAACGAACAGAAGGTCCCCGGAGCGGATGGCCGGCGAATATTGGTGGATATCGTAAAGGGCGTGGCGGTTGGCGGGGAAGACGGCGTCGCGCTGGGTCATGTCTCGTTCCTCTTTCGTGACAAGGCAGGGCGGACCTGCCGATGGACGCGAGATAGGACGCCGGCGATTGCTGGGCTAGGATTTGAAATGCGCATGAGCTGATGTAAAATCACCATCAATGTCGCGCCCCTCGCTCAACGACTTGACGGCTTTCGTGGTGGTCGCCACCCACCGCAGCTTCCGCCGCGCGGCCGACGAGCTGGGCGTGGCGCCTTCCACCTTGAGCCACACGATGCGCGCCCTCGAGGCGCGCATGGGCATGCGCCTGCTCAACCGTACGACCCGGAGTGTTTCACCGACCGAGGCCGGCTTTCAGCTGCTGGCGCGCCTGCAGCCGGCGCTCGCCTCGCTGGATGAAGCCCTGGAAAGCGTCGCGGGGTTCCGCGGCGGGGTGGCTGGGGCGGTCCGCATCAACGCGCCGCGCGTGGCGGCGGCGCTTATCGTCCGGGAAGTCATCCCGCTTCTGTCGCAACGTCATCCCGACGTGACCGTGGACATCGTCGTCGAAGGCGAGCTGGTCGACATCGTGGCCGGCGGATTCGACGCCGGGGTGAGGCTTGCCGACTCGATCCCGCGAGACATGATCGCCGTTCCGCTGACGCGTCCGCTGCGGTTCGTGTGCGTGGCCTCGCCCGCCTATCTGGATCGCGCCGGCGCACCAACTACGCCCGACGACCTCAGGACGCATCGTTGCATCGGCCATCGCCTGCCGAGCGGCAGGCTCTATCGGTGGGAGTTCGAGCGGGATGGCCAGGCCATGACGATCGAAACGGCCGGATCGATCATCCTCGACGACGAGGACCTGATGGTCGACGCCGCCATCGGGGGGTTGGGCTTGGCCTATGTGGCCGAGCCGGCCGCCGCCGCCGCGCTCGCGGCGGGACTGGTGCGCGAAGTCCTGGCGCCGTGGCTGCGCGCGACGGAAGCTGTCGCGGTATATTATCCGGGGCGCCGCGCGGCGCCGCTGGCCCTGCGGGCGTTCCTGGACGTCGTTCGCGACGTCAGCAAGCGCGGCTGACCAACGCCGTTGGCCGGTTGGATCTATCGCCCGCCTAGGCTGGCGTCTCGACCACGGCGATCGCCTGGGCGGCCAGGCCTTCGCCGCGGCCGGTGAAACCCATGCCCTCGGTGGTGGTGGCCTTGACGCTGACCCGGTCCAGCGGCAGGTCGAGAATCTGGGCCAGACGCTCGCGCATCGCCGCCCGGTGCGGCTTGATCTTCGGCCGCTCGCAGATCAGCGTCACGTCGACATTGACCAGGGTTCCGCCCCGCCGACGGACCAGGTCGACGGCGTGAGCCAGGAACCTGTCCGAGGCCGCGCCCTTCCATTGCGGGTCGGTGGGAGGGAAGTGGTCGCCGATGTCGCCTTCGCCGATCGCGCCGAGGATGGCGTCGGTCAGGGCGTGCAGGCCGGCGTCGGCGTCGGAGTGGCCGATCAAGGTTTCGTCGTGAGCGATCTCGACGCCGCACAGCCAGACCGACTCGCCGGGTCCCCAACGGTGGGCGTCGAAGCCCTGGCCCATGCGGGTGATCCGCGCGCGGCCCGCCAAAGTCTCGGCCCCCAGCTTTTCGGCCATGGCGAAGTCCTCCGGATAGGTCAGTTTCATCAGCATCGGGTCGCCGGGCGTGACGACCACGCGGCCGCCATGACGCTCGACCACCTGGCCGTCGTCGGTCGGCTCGTCCGGACCCGCCCAGGCGGCGTAGGCGGCCAGCAGGCGGTCGCGGCGGAAGGCCTGGGGGGTCTGGGCCCGCCACAGATCGGTTCGCGGTTTCGTGACAACGTTGGACTCCAGCGCCCCGCTTTTCAGCGTATCGGCCACCGGCAAGCCCGGAATCGCGCCATCGGCGACTTCGAGGGCCTTCAATACCGCCTGGATTGTTGCGGCGCCGAGAAAGGGCCTGGCGGCGTCGTGGATCAGGACGGGCTCGTCGGCCGGACGGTCGGCGAGGGCGGCCAAGCCGGCCTGGACGGAGAGGGCGCGAGTCGCGCCGCCCGGGGTCGTCGTCCAGCCGGCAAGGCCGTTCAGCGCCGCATCCAGGAGCGGTTGTGCTTGCGATTCCGCAACGATCACGAGCTTTTGCGCGCCGCCGGCCAGCAGCGCTTCGGCCGACCAGCGCAGCACCGGCTTGCCGGCCAACAGCCGCCATTGCTTGGCCTGGCCGGGGCCGGCCCGGGTTCCGGAGCCGGCGGCGACGATGACGGCGGAGAAGGTCATGGGGGCTGTTTAGCCGCCCGACATAACTTGTCTAGAGAAGAGGGTTTACGGCGCCGCACAAATTGCCTAAAAACAGTGCGGTGGGGATGCATAGAAAATGAGCAACAGTCTCGCTATCGGTAAGGTCGAAGTGCCAGGACGCGTATGGATCGCGCCGATGACCGGCGTTTCGGACCTGCCCTTCAGGGAAACCGCCACCCGCCTGGGCGCGGCCTATGTGGCGACCGAGATGGTGGCCTGCGCCGAGTTCGCGCGCGGTCGTCCCGACGTGGTGCGCCGCGCCGCGGTGGGCGACGGCCTGCCGCTGATGGTCGTCCAGCTGGTCGGCCGCGATCCCGGCTTCATGGCCCAGGGCGCGCGGATGGCCGCCGACGCCGGGGCCCAGATCATCGACCTGAACTTCGGCTGTCCCGCCAAGGAAGTCACCAAGGGCGCGGCCTCCGGCTCGGCCCTGATGCGCGAGCCCGACCTGGCCGAGGCCCTGGTCGCCGCCGCCGTCCAGGCCGTGGACGCGCCCGTCACCGTCAAGATGCGCCTGGGCTGGGACGACGACAGCCGCAACGCCGCCGAGATCGCCCGCCGGGCCGTCGACGCCGGCGCGCAGGCGATCACCGTCCACGGCCGCACCCGCTGCCAGTTCTACAAGGGCCAGGCCGACTGGGAGGCCGTCGCCGCCGTCAAGGCCGCGGTCGGCGTGCCGGTGCTGGTCAATGGCGACATCGTCGACGGCGACACCGCCCGGACGGCCCTGGAGCAGTCCGGCGCCGACGGGGTGATGATCGGGCGCGGCGTCTATGGCCGCCCGTGGATCGCCCAGGCCATCGAGGCGGCCCTGCAGGGCGAAGGCTTCCACGAGCCGGACGCCCGGGAGCGCCTGGCCATCGCCGTCACCCATTTCCGCCGCAGCCTGGACTTCTACGGCCGAAACCTGGGCCTGAAGATGTTCCGCAAGCACCTGGCGTCCTACATCGAGGCCGCGCCATGGCCGGCCGACGAGGCCGCGCGGCGCGCCGCCCGCGCGGCCCTGTGCCGGCTGGAGGATCCCGCCGCCATCGAGGACGGCCTGGCCGCCCTGTGGCTGGACGACCGGAGACTGGCCGCATGAGCGATCACGCCCGCATTTCACCGGCCAAGATCGCCGACAGCCTGAAGATCGCGGCCTTCGACCTCAGCCCCGAGCCGGCCCTGGTGGTCGATCGCGAGGGCGCGCTGGTGGCGGTCAACGAGGCGGCCGAGGCCCTGTTCGGCCAGGGCCTGTCGCTGCTGGCCCGCGGCAGGTTCCGCGCCGCCTTGCCGCCGGGCTCGGTGCTGGTCTCGATGATGGACCGCGCCCTGTTCGAGGGGGCCCTGGTCCGCGAGCACGGGGTCGAGGTCAATCTGTTCGGCCAGCCGCCGTTCGAGGCCGACGGCGCCGCCGCGCCGCTGGGCGACGGCTCGGTGCTGCTGACCCTGCATGTCAAGGGCGTGCTGGGCGTCGAGCGGGCCTCGGACGCCGCCGGCCTGCGCTCGGTGGTCGGCCTGGGCCGCATGCTGGCCCACGAGATCAAGAACCCGCTGGCCGGCATCCGCGGCGCGGCCCAGCTGCTGAAGACCGGCGCCAGCGCCGCCGACCAGCCCCTGGCCCAGCTGATCGTCGACGAGACCGACCGCATCCGTCGCCTGGTCGACCGCATGGAGGCCTTTTCCGACGACGTTCCGGGGCCGCGCGAGGCGGTCAACATCCACCAGGTGCTGGACCGCGTCCGAGCCCTGGTGGTCAACGGCGTCGCCGACGGCCTGGCGCTGCAGGAGCATTACGACCCGTCGCTGCCGGACGTCTGGGGCGACGAGGACCACCTGATCCAGGTGTTCCTGAACCTGGTCAAGAACGCCGCCGAGGCCGCCCATGCGCGCGGCGACGGTCAGGGCATCCTGTCGATCCACACCGCCTGGCGCCCCGGCGTCCGGGTGCGGGGCGCCGACGGCAAGGCCTCCGCCGGCGCGCCGATCGAGATCCGCGTGCAGGACAACGGCCCCGGCGTGCCGCCCAGCCTGCGCGACCACCTGTTCCAGCCGTTCGTCACCACCAAGGCCAACGGCACGGGCCTGGGCCTGGCCCTGGTCACCAAGCTGGTGACCAGCCACGGCGGCCTGATCGACTTCGACTCCGAGCCCGGCCGCACGGTGTTCCGCGTGCTGCTGCCGATGGCCACGGAAAAGCTTGCCCCCTCTACTGGAGACGCCCACGCATGAACGCCGCCAGCAAGAAGATCCTGATCGCCGACGACGACAGCTCGGTGCGGCTGGTGCTCAGCCAGGCCTTCACCCGGCTAGGGTATCAGGTGCGGGCGACGGGCAACGCCACCACCCTGCTGAAGTGGGTGATGGACGGCGAGGGCGACCTGGTGGTCACCGATGTGATGATGCCCGACGAGAACGTCTTCGACGTGCTGCCGCGCATCCGCAAGGAGCGGCCCAAGCTGCCGATCATCGTGATGAGCGCCCAGAACACCCTGCTGACGGCGGTCAACGCCGCCGACGCGGGCGCGTTCGAATACGTCTCCAAGCCCTTCGATCTCGACGACGTCACCGCCGCCGCGCGGCGGGCCCTGTCGCGGCCGGCCGACGCCGAGGCCTCCAAGGCCCAGGCCCGGGCCATGCGCGACGAGCGCCTGCCGCTGATCGGCCGCTCGGCTCCGATGCAGGAGGTCTATCGCACCATCGCCCGCCTGGTCGGCGCCGACCTGACGGTGCTGATTCTGGGCGAGAGCGGCACCGGCAAGGAGCTGGTGGCCCGCGCCCTGCACGAGCTGGGCCGCCGCCGCGACGGCAAGTTCGTGGTCATCAACCTGGCCGCCGTGCCGCGCGAGCGGGTCGAGACCGAGCTGTTCGGGCGCGGGGAGGGCGACCTGGGCCGCCTGATCGAGGCCGACGGCGGCACCCTGTTCCTGGACGAGATCGGCGACATGCCGCTGGACGCCCAGACGCGCCTGCTGCGGGTGATCGACGGCACCGAGCCGGTGCTCAATCCCAAGACCGGCCGCCGCCCCAACGTGCGGATCATCGCCGCCACCAATCGCGACCTGCGGGGCCTGATCCAGCAGGGCCTGTTCCGCGAGGACCTGTTCTTCCGCCTCAACGTCGCCCCGGTGCGCCTGCCGCCGCTGCGCGACCGCGCCGAGGACATCCCGGACCTGGCCCGCACCTTCCTGCTGCGCGCCAACCGCGAAGGCCTGCCGGCCAAGACCATCGACCAGAGCGCGCTGGACCGCATGAAGAGCCACGCCTGGCCCGGCAACGTGCGCGAGCTGGAGAACCTGATCCGGCGGATGTGCGCCCTCTACGCCGAGGAGCTGATCACCGCCCGGATCGTCGATCGCGAACTGCAGGACCACACCCCGGCCGCCCATGCCGACGAAGGTCCGGCCACCCTGGCCAGCCTGGTCGAGCGCCACCTGTCGTCGCACTTCGCCGACCAGCCCGACGGCGTGCCGGCCGCCGGCCTCTACGACCGGGTGCTGCAGGAGGTCGAGCGACCGCTGATCCAGCTGACCCTGTCGGCCACCCGCGGCAACCAGGTGCGGGCCGCCGAGATCCTGGGCCTCAACCGCAACACCCTGCGCAAGAAGATCCAGGACCTGGGCGTGGAGATGACGCGCGGCCGGCGCTAGTCGAACGGAGGCCGCTCATGCCACCTTCGCGGGATGAGCGGCTTCGTGTGCGCTTGAGCCCGACGCGGCTCGACCGCTGACGCTTAATTGGCACATACCTGTTGAGTTTGGGGCACAGTCCCCCTTAAACTTGGTCGATGGCGTCCGTTCCAACCGTGCTGGAGCTCGAAGGACCGCCGACCCGGTTCAGCCGGGCCTGGTGGCGCGAACTGCTGCGGTCGCGCTTCACGCTCGGCGGGGCCTACGGCCTGGCCATCGCCCTGACGGCCACGGCCGTCTTCCTGGCCTCGTCGCCGCCGGCCACCGGCCCGATCGGACCGGCGACCACGATCATCCTCGGCGTCCTGGGCTTCAATCTGGCCCTGATTCTCTGCATCGCCGGCATCGTCGGCTGGCGACTGCTGGACTTGGTCGACGCACGGGCCAGCGACGCCGGCGCGCGCCTGCACCTGCGGTTCGTGGGCCTGTTCTCGGTGGCCGCCGTGGCGCCCGCCGTGATCGTGGCCCTGTTCTTCGGCGTGCTGGTCAATCGCGGCGTCGACGCCTGGTTCAGCGAGCGCGTCCGCACCGTGGTGGAGAACTCGGCGACCGTGGCCCGGTCCTATGTCAGCGAGCAGACGACCTATATCAGCCAGCACGTCGGACCGATGGCCGGCACCCTGAACCAGGCCGCTCCGACCCTGGCCGATTCGCCGGTCGCCTTCGGCCACTTCCTGCGCAGCCTGGCCGACGACAACGGCTTCTCGGCCGCCTACGTGTTGGACCGGGACGGCCGGATCCTGGCCCGGGCCGAGAGCGACACGGCCCCGCCGTTCCTGGCGCCGCCGCCGTCGAGCTTCCGCCGGACGGATGACGGCGACATCACCTCGCAGCGCTTCGTCGACGAAGACCTGTTCCGGGCGCTCTATCGCCTGAAGGCCTTTCCCGACGCCTATCTCTATGTCGCCCGGCCGATCGACAAGGGCATCCTGGCCCACCTGATCGAGTCCGAGGAATCGCTGATCTCGTATCGCGAGGCGGCCAAGAACCAGGCCCGGATCCAGGTGATCTTCGGCCTCAGCTACATCGAGACCGCGCTCTTGGTGCTGGTCGCCGCCGTCTGGGTGGGCATCGCCGCCGCCAACTCGATCGCCGCCCCGGTCTCGGGCCTGGTGCAGGCGGCCGGCCGGGTGTCGGCGGGCGACCTGGACGCCCGGGTCGACGTCGAGATCGGGCCCGAGGAGATCCGAGCCCTGTCGATCGCCTTCAACATGATGACCACCGACCTGCAGGCCCAGCAGGCGGCCCTGCGGGTGGCCAGCCTCGACGCCGAATCGCGCCGCCAGTTCATCGAGACCGTGCTGTCGGGCGTCAGCGCCGGCGTGATCGGTCTGGACGTCGAGGGACGGATCACCGCTCTGAACCGCCGGGCCGGCGACCTGCTGGCCCTGGACGAGGGCGCCGTGGGCCAGCCCCTGGTCGAGGTGGCGCCGGAACTGGAGACCGTGATCCAGGAGATCAGCGGCGGCCGTCCCAACGCCGAGGTCGAGATCGACGTGATGCGCGGCGGCGAGACCCGGCGGCTGCGCTTCCGCGGCGCGGGCCAGGCGGCCGAGACCCTGGTGCTGACCTTCGACGACATCACCCGCCTGATGGCCGCCCAGCGCAACGCCGCCTGGAAGGACGTCGCCCGGCGCATCGCCCACGAGATCAAGAACCCGCTGACCCCGATCCAGCTGTCGGCCGAACGGATCCGCCGCAAGTACCGCAAGGACATCACCGGCGACCTGGACACCTTCGACCGCTGCACCGAGACCATCATCCGCCAGGTCGGCGACATCGGCCGGATGGTCGACGAATTCTCGGCCTTCGCCCGCATGCCGGCCCCACGCTTCGCCCCCGCCGACCTGGCCGAGATGCTGCGCCAGGCGGTGTTCGCCCAGCGCTTCGTCGACACCGAGACCGAGGTGGCGCTGGAAGAGCCCGCCGAGGACGTCTGGATCAGCTGCGACGCGCAGATGGTCGGCCAGGCCCTGACCAACGTCCTCAAGAACGCCGGCGAGGCGGTCGGCGCGCGCCGCCAGGTCTCGCCGGAGCCCCCGGGCCGCATCGTCGCCAGCCTGGTGTCGGACGACGAGCACCTGTGCATCGTGGTCGAGGACAACGGCGTGGGCCTGCCGACCCGCGACCGCGACCGGCTGACCGAACCCTATGTCACGACCCGCGAGAAGGGCACCGGCCTCGGGCTGGCGATCGTCAAGCGGATCATGGAGGACCATGAAGGCGAACTGGTCCTGACCGACGCGCTGAACGGAACCGGCGCCCGGGTCATCCTGAAGTTCCCCACGACCGCGCGGCTCGCCGCCGCCAACGCCCAGACCGGCGTAGAGGAGATGATATGAGCGCAGACGTGCTTGTGGTCGACGACGAGGTCGACATCCGCGAACTGGTGGCCGGCATCCTGGAGGATGAAGGCTATGCGGTGCGGGTGGCGGCCGACTCCGACCAGGCGCTGGCGGCCCTGCGGGCCCGTAAGCCCGCCCTGCTGGTGCTGGACATCTGGATGCAGGGCGGCGGCATGGACGGGCTGGAGCTGCTCGACATGGTCAAGGGGTTGGACCCCGACCTGCCGGTGATCATGATCTCGGGCCACGGCAACATCGAGACCGCGGTCAGCGCCATCAAGCGCGGGGCCTACGAGTTCCTGGAAAAGCCGTTCAAGTCCGACCGGCTGCTGCTGGTGGTCGAGCGGGCCCTGGAGGCGGCCAACCTCAAGCGCGAGAACCGCCGCCTGAGGGTGCAGAGCTTCAGCTCCGACGGCCTGATGGGCAAGTCGGCGGCGGCCCAGGCCCTGCGCCAGCTGATCGCCAAGGTCGCCCCGGCCAACAGCCGGGTTCTGGTCTCCGGTCCGCCCGGCTCGGGCAAGGAGCTGGTGGCCCGGCTGATCCACGGCTCCAGCAGCCGCTCGCGCAACGAGTTCGTGGCGGTCAGCGCCGCGGGCATGGCCCCCGAGCGCCTGGACGTCGAGCTGTTCGGCGAGGAAGGCGAGGGCGGTCGCCCGCGCAAGATCGGCGTGTTCGAACGGGCCCACGGCGGCACCCTCTATCTGGACGAGGTGGCCGACATGCCGCGCGAGACCCAGAGCCGCATCCTGCGGGTCCTGGTCGAGCAGCGCTTCCGCCGGGTGGGCGGCGACAGCGACGTCCAGGTCGACGTGCGGGTGATCTCGTCGACCTCGCGCGAACTGCGCGACGAGATCGCCGCCGGCCGGTTCCGGGAGGACCTGTTCCACCGTCTGAACGTGGTGCCGGTCCGCGTGCCGGGGCTGTCCGAGCGGCGCGAGGACATCCCCGAACTGATCAGCTATTTCGTCGACCGCGTGTGCGAGGCCACCGGCCTGCAGCGGCGGCGGCTGGGCGAGGACGCCCTGGCGACCCTGCAGGTGCAGGCCTGGCCGGGCAATGTCCGCCAGCTGCGCAACAACGTCGAGCGCATGCTGATCCTGGCCTCGGGCGAGCCGGGCGACCTGATCACCGCCGAAATGCTCAACGCCAACGACCAGCCGACCGGCGGCAACGCCGGGGCGATCGGGGCCGAGCGGATCATCGCCCTACCGCTGCGCGAGGCCCGCGAGCTGTTCGAGCGCGAGTACCTCAACGCCCAGATCCTGAGGTTCGGCGGCAACATCTCGCGCACGGCCAACTTCATCGGCATGGAGCGCTCGGCCCTGCACCGAAAACTCAAATCCCTCGGCGTCGCGGGCGCCCGGGTGGAAGAGGAAGAATAACCCCAAAATCCGCTCATCCCGGCGAACGCCGGGACCCAGATCCGATAGCGGTGTGGCTGATTGGAGGAGCTCGGCGCTCTTGGCGTCAGCCTCAAAGCCATTCCATCTGGGTCCCGGCGTTCGCCGGGATGAGCGGATCAAACTGAGAGCGCGAGAGACCGCGCAGAGGATCTGAACAATGTCGCGTTTCGCCTACGTCAACGGCCGGTTCGTGCGCCACGGCGAGGCCGCCGTGCATATCGAGGACCGGGGCTATCAGCTGGCCGACGGAGTGTACGAGGTGTGGGCGGTGTTCGGCGGCAAGCTGGCCGATGCGCAAGGCCACTTCACCCGCCTGTGGCGCAGCCTGGACGAGCTGAAGATCGCCCATCCGATGGGCGAGAAGGCCCTGACCGTGGTGCTGCGCGAGGCCATCCGTCGCAACCGGGTGCGCGAGGGCCTGGTCTATCTGCAGGTCTCCCGCGGCGTCGCCCCGCGCGACCACGCCTTTCCCAATCCCGCCGTGCCGCCCGCCGTGGTGATCACCGCCAAGTCGGTGGACCGGGCCGCCGCCGAGGCCAAGGCCGCCAAGGGCCAGGCCGTGGTCACCGTGCCGGAGACCCGCTGGGGCCGCTGCGACATCAAGTCGATCGGCCTGCTGCCCAACGCCCTGGCCAAGCAGATCGCCCGCGAGCGCGGCGCGGTCGAGGCCTGGTTCGTCGACGAGATGGGCCTGGTCACCGAAGGCGCCTCGTCCAACGCCTGGATCGTCGACGCCGAAGGCCGCCTGCGCACCCGCGACACCCAGGCCAACATCCTGCGCGGCATCACGCGCTCGTCCCTGCTGGAGGTGATCGCGCAGGCCGGACTTCCCGTGGCCGAGCAGCCGTTCACGGTCGAGGAGGCCAAGGCCGCGAAAGAGGCCTTCATCACCGGCGCCGGCACGCTGGTCCTGCCGATCGTCAGCGTCGACGGCGCGCAAATCGGCGATGGAAAGCCCGGACCGGTGGCGACACGGCTCCGGCGTCTCTATATCGAGCGCGCCAAGGCCGCCGCGATCTAGGTCGGAAGACCGGCTTTCGGAAGATTGGCGCAGTTTCTTTGCCGATTGGTCATACCAACCGGCGAAAAATGCTTTAGTCTGAACTTGTTTGTGTGGGGGGCGTGTGGCCCTCCGAAACAATAAGAGGGGAATCCCCATGTCGACCGAGAAAAAACAAAACCTTCAGGACACCTTCCTGAACAGCGTGCGCAAGTCGAAGACGCCGCTGACCATCTTCCTGGTGAACGGCGTGAAGCTGCAGGGCGTTGTCAGCTGGTTCGACAATTTCTGCGTCCTGCTCCGCCGCGACGGCCAGTCCCAGCTGGTCTACAAGCACGCCATTTCGACGATCATGCCGGCTCAGCCCGTGCAGCTGTACGAGCCGAGCGCTGATCAAGACGATTGATTCCTAGCGTTTGACCAAATCCACTTCCAAGTCCATCGACCACGCCGCGCCGATCTTCAGGGCGTTCGTGATCCATCCCGTGCGCCCGACGCGCGGCCAGTCGGCCCTTGAGGCGCGTGATCCCAAGGCGCGCCTCGAGGAGGCCGTCGGCCTGGCCGTGGCCCTCGATCTCGAAGTCGTCGAGACCACGATCGCGCCCCTGCGCGTGGTCGCGCCCGCCACCCTGTTCGGCAAGGGCAAGATCGAGGAGTTCGCCGCCCTCTGCGAGGTCGAGAAGATCGACGTCGCGGTGTTCGACGACCAGCTGACCCCGGTCCAGCAGCGCAACCTGGAACGGGCCCTGAACGTCAAGGTCGTCGACCGCACGGGGCTGATCCTGGAGATCTTCGCCCGCCGGGCCCGCACCCGCGAGGGCAAGCTGCAGGTCGAGCTGGCGCGGCTGGACTACGAGCGCTCGCGCCTGGTCCGCACCTGGACCCACTTGGAGCGCCAGCGCGGCGGCACGGGCAATACGGGCGGTCCCGGCGAAACCCAGATCGAACTGGACCGCCGCCTGATCGCCGGCACGATCGGCAAGCTCAAGCGCGAGCTGGAGGAGGTGCGGCGCACCCGCACCCTGCACCGCAGCGCCCGCAAGAAGGTCCCGTATCCGACCGTGGCCCTGGTGGGCTACACCAACGCCGGCAAGTCGACCCTGTTCAACCGCCTGACCAACGCCACGGTCGTGGCCCAGGACATGCTGTTCGCGACGCTGGACCCGACCCTGCGCACGGTGAAGCTGCCCGACGGCCGGCCGGCGATCCTGTCCGACACCGTCGGCTTCATCTCCGACCTGCCGCACGAGCTGGTCGAGGCCTTCCGCGCCACCTTGGAGGAGGTGCAGGAGGCCGACGTGGTGCTGCACGTGCGCGACGTGGCCAATCCCGACACCGATTCCCAGGCCCGCGACGTCCAGAAGGTGCTGACCGAGCTGAAGGTCCTCTCCGAAGACGGCGAGGAGACCGACGGCAAGACGATGATCGAGGTCTGGAACAAGATCGACCTGGTCGAGGGCGAGGCCCGCGAGATCCTCGAAGGCCAGGCCCGCCGCCTGGGCGCGTCAGTGGTCTCGGCCGTCACCGGCGAGGGCTGCGCCGAACTGCTCAAGCGGGTCGGCGGCCTGATCGACGACACGCCGCCGGTCGCCGTGCGCCTGGCGGCCTCGGACGGCGAGGCCCTGGCCTGGATCTATCGCAACGGCCGGGTCGAGACCCGCGAGGACGAGGCCGAGGGCGGCGTGCGCCTGATCGCCCGCCTCGACGCCCAGGCCCTGGGCCGGTTCGAGCGGCAGTTTCCCGACGTCTGGGTGATGGCGACGGGGGACTAAAAGCTACGTTCAACTCCCGTTGTCATCCCGGAAGCCCCGCCGGGGCTGTCCGGGATCCAGGGGACTGGGCAGAAGCGGTGCGCCTCACCTGGATCCCGGACAGCGCTCCGCGCTTCCGGGATGACAACCGAAGAACGGTGGAGCCTTTTCGAGTTCGCCACCGATCCTCGGGCTTGCTGGCTTCGCGCTTTCGATGAACTCTGCTCCACACAAGCGGAGCGCGAGCATGGCCAACGATCTCTGGGACGGCGCGACGGTGCCGACCGCCGCGACCACCGTCGTCAAGCGGGTGGAGGGCTTCTTCGCCCATCCCTACGACGACAACGGGGCGTTGCCGGGCGGCACCTGGACCATCGGCTACGGCACGATCCGCGACGCGGCCGGCAAGCCCGTGACTCCGTCGACCCCGGCCATCACCGAGGCCCAGGCGGTCAAGCTGCTGATGCGCGACATGAAGCGCGCGGCCCAGGACGTGCACACCCGCGTCCGCACCCCGTTGCTGGTCCACGAGGCCGCGGCCCTGATCTCGTGGACCTACAATCTCGGCGACGGGGCGCTGCGCGCCTCGACGATGCTGCGCAAGCTGAACGCCGGCGAGAAGACCGCCGTGCCCGACGAGATGCGCCGCTGGATCAACCAGGGCGGCAAGCCGCTGGTCGGCCTGCTGCGCCGCCGCTGGGCCGAGGCGGCGATCTTCATCGGCAAGGACCCGGTCAACGCCTGCGTCCGGGCGTGGCGCGAGATCGACAGCCTGGACGACTGGCCGGCGTTCTAGCCCGCGCCCGGCGGGTCGAAATAGCCGGCCCCTTCGATATCGGCGATCAGGCCGGCCTCGACGGGCTCCCAGCCCAGGACCTGGCGCGTCCAGGCGCTGGAGGTGGCCGCGTCCATGCCGGCGAACATCGCGAACCAGCCGAAGTGTTCGGGCGGCCGGCTTTCGACCGGCAGGCCGAGCCCACGGCCGATGGCGGCGGCGATCTCCCTGAACGGCACGCCTTCCTCGGCCACGGCGTGGTAGCGCTCGCCGCCGGCTCCGCGCTCGACGGCCAGGCGATAGACCTTGGCGGCGTCGCGGCGATGGACGCCCGACCAGCGGTTCTGGCCGTCGCCCGGATAGGCCGACACGCCCGTCCGGCGGGCGATGTCGATCAGCAGCGGCACGAAGCCATGATCGCCCGCGCCGTGGGTGGACGGCGCCAGCCGCACGACCGAGGCGCGGACGCCCCTGTCCAGAAGGCCCGCGGCGGTCGCTTCCGAGACGCGGGGATAGCCGTCAACGCCTTCCTTGGGCAGGTCGGTCTCCAGCGCCAGCCGGCCGGGCGCCAGCCGCGCCGTGCCCGAGGTGACCAGCAACGACTTGCTCGAACCTTCCAGCCCCGCGCCCAGGGCCTCTATGGCCCGGCGATCCAGATCGCAGTTCTCGGCGAAGCGCGAGAAGTCGTGGTTGAAGGCGGTGTGGATCACCGCGTCGGCCGAAGCGGCGGCGCGAGCCAGGCCGTCCTGGTCCTCCAGGTCGCCGTGCACGGCCTGGGCGCCCGCCGCCTCCAGCGCCTGGGCGCCGCTCCGCGACCGAACCAATCCCAGCACCTGATGGCCATGGGCGACCAATTCCTGAACGACGGCCGATCCGACGAAGCCGGTCGCGCCGGTGACGAAAACACGCATGGAAACACTCCAGGACTTTGATCGGCCCATTTCAGCGTCTAGAGTTATCCTGTTAAAGTTGGGACCTTATACCGGTATAATGACTACCTCCCTCACGCCGCCCGCCGAGGCGCGTCTCGGCGCCTACCTTCGTGACCGCCGCGGCCGGCTGGACGCCTCGGCCCTGGGCTTTGGCGGGCCGCGTCGCCGCACGCCCGGCCTGCGCCGCGAGGAGGTGGCCCAGCGGGCCAATATCAGCGCCACGTGGTACACTTGGCTGGAGCAGGGGCGGGGCGGGGCGCCGTCCGGCGACGTGCTGGACCGCATCGCCCGAGCCCTGCTGCTGACCGACATCGAGCGCGAACACCTGTTCCTGCTGGGCCTGGGGCGGCCGCCCGAGGTCCGCTACCGGCGGTCGGAGGGCGTGACGCCTCGGCTGCAGCGGGTGCTGGACGCGCTCGACCCGATCCCCGCCATGATCAAGACCGCCACATGGGACGTGGTGGCCTGGAATCGCGCGGCCACGGTGGTGCTGGCCGACTACGCCGCCTTGCCGCTGGAGGAGCGCAACATCCTGCGGCGGATCTTCCTGGATCCGGCGGTGCGCGCCGCCAACCCCGACTGGGACGGCGTGGCGCGCTTCGTGACGGCGGCGTTCCGCGCCGACGTGGCCCGCGCCGGCGCCGACGGCGATCCGGCGGTCGCGGCCCTGGTCGAGGAGCTGCGGGCCCGCAGTCCGGAATTCTCGCGCCTGTGGGCCGACAACGACGTCAGCCACTACGGCGAGGGCCTCAAGCGCCTGCGCCATCCGACGGCCGGGCCGCTGGCGTTCGAATATTCGGCCTTCGCGGTCGACGGCCGACCCGACCTGGGCATGATCGTCTACAATCCGGCGACGGCGGAGGACGCCGCTAGGGTGAGGGCGCTGGTCGAGGCGCTCTAGGCGGTCTTCTCGGCCGCCTTGGCCGCGTTCCACAGGCCGTCCATCTCGGCCAGGTCCGATTGGTCGGGCGTGCGGCCGTCCTTGGCCAGCTCGGCCTCGATGAAGGCGAAGCGGCGCACGAACTTGGCGTTGGTGGCGCGCAGGGCGTCCTCGGGCTCGACGTCCAGCTTGCGGGCCAGGTTGGCGACCACGAACAGCAGGTCGCCCAGCTCCTCGCGGGCCTTGGCCTTGTCGCCGGCGGCGATCTCGACCTTCAGCTCGGCGACCTCCTCGGCCAGCTTGTCCAGCACCTCGTCGGTCGAGGGCCAGTCGAAGCCGACCCGGGCGGCGCGCTTGGTCAGCTTGACGGCGCGGGTCATGGCCGGAAGGCCAGCGGGCACGTCGTCCAGCACGCCGCCCTTCTTCTTGGCCTGGCGCTCCTGGGCCTTCAGCGCCTCCCAGCCGGCGGTCTGGGCGTCCTGGTTCTCGTAAGAATGGTCGCCGAACACATGCGGGTGGCGGCGGACCATCTTGTCGTTGATCGCCGAGGCCACGCCGGCCAGGTCGAACACGCCGCGTTCCTCCGCCATGCGCGAATGGAACACCACCTGCAGCAGCAGGTCGCCCAGTTCCTCCTTCAGGTCCGCGAGATCGCCCCGCTCGATGGCGTCGGCGACCTCGTAGGCCTCCTCGACGGTGTAGGGCGCGACGGTGGCGAAGGTCTGCTCCAGGTCCCACGGGCAGCCGCCGTCGGGATCGCGCAACCTGGCCATGATGTCGATCAGGGTGAAGAGCGGATGCTGATCCTTCTCGCGAGGATCATTCAGCGGCGGGGTTTGGAGCGGCGAGGGGGGCGACATGCGGTTCCGGGGTCGGGCTGGGGAGGGGCTCGGCCGCGTCCCGTTCGTCGAGCTGACGGCGGATCTCGGCATGGGCGGTCGCGTCCAGCGGATAGCGCAGGATGACCGCGCACACCAGCAGGCCCAGCACCGCCGGGGCCACGGCGTACATGGCGATCAGGGCGGTGTCGCCCTGGACGCTGGGGACCTTGGGATCGAACCCCAGCCAGGACAGCAGCAGGAAGACGCCGATCGCCAGGGCGTAGCCCAGCTTCACCGTGCCGTTGACGACGGCGTACAGCAGACCGGTGCGGTCGACGCCGCTGGCCAGCCGCTCCTCGTCGCCGATGTCGGCCATCATCGAGCGCACCAGCAGCGGGGCGGCCGAATAGGGCAGGCCGGCCAGGACCAGTATGCCCATGCCGACGACGGTCGGCGCGTTGAAGCCGAATCCGCCCTGGTTGCCGGGGGTGAAGACCGAGGCGATCTGGACGGCCGCATAGACCACCGAGGCGATGGCCAGGGCCTTGTGCTTGCCGACCTTCCGGGCCAGGGCCGGCCAGACCGGCGACCCCAGCAGGGCGGCGACGAAATAGACCAGCAGCAGGACGCCGGCCGAGGCCTTGTCGAAGCCCTTGATGCGCTCGAAGAAGAAGAAGAACAGCGCCCCGGCGACGCCCGGCGCCAGGCCCATCAACAGGTCGGCGATCAGGAGCTTCTGCACCGAGGGCCGCTGGATCAGGCCCAGATACTGCTTGAGGCCCGCCTCGTGTCTGACCGGGGGCACATTGGTCTCGCCGACCACGCCGATGGCCAGCAGGAAGGTCAGCGGCAGCAGGACGATGATGAACCAGCCCATGGCGTGGATGCCGGCGGCGTGGTCGCCCTTGAAGACGATCGACAGGAGCGGCGGCAGCAGCAGCACCAGGATCATGCCGACCACGTTGCCCGCCTGCCACCAGCCGTAGATCCGCGAGCGCTGCTGGTAGTCCGGCGACAGCACCGCGCCCCAGGCCGTGTGCGACAGCACAGCCATGGAATAGCCGGCGTAGCAGACGACGAGCGCGGCCCAAAGATAGACGGGACTGACCCCGGGGCGGGCCATGAACAGGGCGTAGGCGGCGATCATCAGCACCGGGGCGGCGGCCGCCAGCCAGGGCCTGAACCGGCCGAGCCGGGTGCGGGTGCGGTCCATGACCCCGCCCAGGATCGGGTCCAGGACGATGTCGGCCAGCCGCACCAGCAGGAAGGCCGCGCCCACCACCGACAGGGAAAGGCCCAGGTCGCTGACATAGTATTCCGGCAGATAGACCACCAGCGGCAGGCCCAGCGCCGCCAGGGGCAGGCAGGGCGCGGCGAAGGCCGCCAGGGTCCAGGATGAGCGCCGTCCGGTCATGCGTTCCTCGCCGAGCGCGGGTTGTCCCCGCCTTCATGAACGGTGATCAGACGCCGTGTCGCGGCGGCTGGCAAGGGCCGTCGGAAACGCGGGTTTCAGCGCTTGTCGCTGAACTGGTCCTTGACCAGACGATCGGCGAGGCGGTCGAAGGCGTCCTCCGCGTCATGCCAGGTCGAGCCGTAGCGGGCCCAGCGGATGTCGGTTTCCCACCAGGCGTAGGCGATCGGCGTGCTCTTGCCGGTCGGATCGACATAGCGGCCGCTGATCCGCGCCCCGCCCACCCCGAAGCTTTGATAGGACAGGCCCGGCGTATTGCCCAGCTGCTGCGGCGTCGGGTGGTTGGGCTTGGCCTCCTCGATCACCAGTTCGAGAGTCCCGCCGCCCGGCCTGGGCGGCAGCCGGCGTTCGACCGCGCGCTGCAGCTCGCTGGACAGGATGTCGAGGTCCCGCTGGCCCAGGTCGTCGGCCTTCTCGGCCAGTTTCGGGCCGATGGAGACCTTGACCTCCGAAACGGCCGGGGCGGCGAGGGCGGACTGGGCCGCACCCAGCAGGAGGAGGGCGGAGACGGTGGAGACAAGAGCGGCGCGCATGATGGGCTCCCGGATCAGGCTTGGCTTGGAATGTGGGGATCCCGCTGGCGCGACGCCAGGCTGAAGGCCAGCCAGCCCAGCAGCGCCGATAGCAGCGAGCCGGCCAGCACGCCGATCTTGGTCTCGTCCTGCAGGAGGGGCGCGTCGAAGGCCAGGTTGTTGATGAACAGGCTCATGGTGAAGCCGATGCCGCACAGGGCCGAAACGCCGAACAGTTGGGTCCACGACGCGCCGCCGGGCCGCTGGGCCCAGCCCAGCTTGATCGCCGCCAGGCAGAACAGCCCCACGCCGATCGGCTTGCCCAGGAACAGGCCCAGGGTCGCGCCCAGGGTGGCGGGCGCGACCAGCTGGGCCAGGCCCACCCGGCCCAGGGCGACGCCGGCGTTGGCGAAGCCGAACACCGGAACGACCAGATAGGCCACCCAGGGATTAAGCCCGTGCTCCAGCCTGTGCAGCGGCGAATGCTCGTCGTCGGGGCGCGCGGGCGACTTGGTGATCGGAATGGTCATGGCCAGGATCACCCCCGCCAGGGTGGCGTGCACGCCGGACTTCAGGAAGAAGAACCAAAGTCCAGCACCGACAAGCAGATAGGGCCAGATCTTCATCACCTTCAGGCGATTCATCGCCACCAGGACGGCCAGGGTCACGGCCGCGCCGCCCAGCGCCCAGAGGGTCAGGTGATCGGTGTAGAAGACGGCGATGATCAGGATCGCGCCCAGGTCGTCGATGATCGCCAGGGCGGCCAGGAAGATCTTCAGCGAGCCGGGCACGCGCGACCCCAGCAGCGACAGCACGCCCAGGGCGAAGGCGATGTCGGTGGCCGCCGGAATGGCCCAGCCGCGCAGGTTGGCCGGGGCCTGCAGATTGACCGCCACATAGATCAGGGCCGGGACGATCATCCCGCCCAGGGCCGCCACGCCGGGCAGCACGCGCCGCGACCAGCTGGACAGCTCGCCGTCGACCGTCTCGCGCTTGATCTCCAGCCCGACCAGCAGGAAGAACACCGCCATCAGGCCGTCATTGACCCAATGGGCGATGCTGAGGCCGGCGACGTAGATGTGCAGGATATGGAAGTAGCCGTCCGCCAGCGGCGAATTGGCGACGACCAGCGCCAGGGCGGCCGAGCCCATCAGCAGCAACCCGCCGGCGGATTCGCTGCGCAGGAAGTCGCGGATGGCGGAGAGCGGCCGGGGGCGGGCGGTCGTCATGCGGCTGGGCCTTGCGATGGAATCGTCTGGCGCATCTTGACCGGCTCAACGCCCGGCGCCAGCGAAACCCGATCTCAACCGCGTTCCCGGCGGGCGCGCCAAGCGTCCAGCGGCGACGTCATCACCACCAGGTCCATGCCCGGCGCGAAGCCGTCCGGCGTATGGGCGGTCTCGACGAAGCCGTAGCGCGCGAAGAACCCCCGGCTGTGCTGGGTGGTCTTGATCTCCACGGTCTGGAACACCGGATCGGCGGCGATCCGGTCCAGGCGCTCGGCCAGCAGGCGTTCGCCCAGCCGGCGGCCGTGCAGGTCGCCGCGGACCATGCCCCAGCAGAGGGCGGCGACGGACGGGGCGTCGAGCTTGCGGGCGTAGCCGCCGCAGCCCAGCGCCTCGCCGTCCAGCGTCTCCAGCACGAAGTAGGGGCCGGGCAGGTCGTCCACGAAGGCCAGGAAATCGGCCTTCTCGACCACGGCGAAGTAGCGGGGCGTATTGCTGTCGAACAGCGCCTCGCCAAGCGCGCGATCCTCGGCGCGCCAGGAACGCAGGCGAACCGTCCCGCTCATAGGCCGGCGATCCGCGCGATCGCTCCGATGTCCAGCGAGCGCTCCAGCATGGCGGCGATCTCGTCCAGCGCCGCGTCGACCGTCGCCGCGTGGTCGCGCGGCGTGATCGCCAGGCCCAGCGGGGCCAGCAGGGCCGCGCGCGCCTCGCCGCGCTCGAACAGACCGTGGACATAGGCCCCGGCCACCCGGCCGTCGGCCGAGACCGCGCCGTCGACTGGCCCGCCGTCCAGCGCCAGCATCGGCCGCGCCGCGCCGGGTCCGGTCGTGCGGCCGATGTGCATCTCGTAGCCGGCGAAGGCCGCGTCGCCGTCCAGCAGCCGCCCCGACACGGCCCGCAGCACCTTGTCGCCCAGCAGCACGGTCTCGACGTCCAGCAGGCCCAGGCCCGGCGCCGAACCCGGCGCGCCCTCGATCCCTTCCGGGTCCGACACCACGCGCCCCAGCATCTGGTAGCCGCCGCAGACGCCCAGCACCCGGCCGCCGCGCCGCACATGGGCCAGGATGTCGATGTCCCAGCCCTGGGCGCGCAGGAAGGCGAGATCCGCCAAGGTGGCCTTGGTCCCAGGCAGGATCACCAGGTCGGCGTCGCCGGGTACGGGCGTCCCGGGCGGCAGGAAGGCGAAGTCGATGTCCGGATCGGCCCGCAGCGGGTCGAACTCGTCGAAATTGGCGATCCGCGACAGCATCGGCGCGACAATCCGCACTCGCCTGTCGCCGTCGGCGCGGGTCGGACGCTCCAGCACCACGGCGTCCTCGGCGGGCAGGGCGCGGGCCGGGGCCAGCCACGGCGCCATGCCCAGGTCCGGCCAGCCGGTGCGGGCGACGATCTCGCGGCGACCGTCGTCGAACAGCGAAGGATCGCCGCGGAACTTGTTGATGATGAAGCCCTTGATGCGGTCGCGATCACCTAAGTCCAGCACCAGGTGCGCCCCGGCCAGGGCGGCGATCACGTGGCCGCGGTCGATGTCGCCGACCAGGGCGACGGGCACGTCGGCGGCGTGGGCGAAACCCATATTGGCGATGTCGCCGGCCCGCAGATTGGTCTCGGCCGGACTGCCGGCCCCCTCGACCAGCACTAGGTCGGCCTCGGCGGCCAGCAGGCGATAGCTCTCGACCGTGGTCGCCAGCAGGTCGGGCTTGAGACCCTGGAACGCCCGGGCCTTGTAGGCCCCGACCACCTTGCCCCGCACCACCACCTGGGCCCCGACGTCGCTCTGGGGCTTGAGCAGCACCGGGTTCATGTGGACCGTCGGCGGCGTGCGGCAGGCAATGGCCTGCAGGGCCTGGGCCCGGCCGATCTCGCCGCCGTCGGCGGTGACCGCGGCGTTGTTGGACATGTTCTGCGGCTTGAACGGCCGCACGATCAGTCCCCGATTGGCGAACAGCCGGCACAGGCCCGCCACCAGGGTCGACTTGCCCACGTCGGAACCGCAGCCCTGGATCATCAGCGACGCCATGGCCCGCGCCTATAGGGCTGGCCCGCCGGGGTCAATGCGCGGCGTGGCTCAGGCCTCGATCGCTCGCGAAACCCGTCGCGCCTCATCCTGGCGCGCCCGCAGCCGCGCGCCGAACGCGCCGAGCTCGCGAAACACCGGCAGCATGGTCTCGCCCAGCGGCGACAGCCCATAGGTCGCTCCGCCCTTGTCGAAAGCGCGGACGACCAGGCCGGATTGCTCCAGTTCGCGCAGGTTGCGGGTCAGTTCCTTGGCGCTGATCCCGGGCGCCGCGCGCAGCAGGGCGTTGAAGCGCTGCTCGCCCCCCAGGAAGAGGGCGCGCAGCAGCAGCATCTTCCATCGCCCGCTGACGGTGTGGATCGCCTGCTCCAGCGGACAATCCCGGGCCGCATCGGGCACGCCGAACCGCGGGTCACGAGGCCCCGCAACGATGGCCAGGTCGGTCATGCGGTTACCTCGCGGTGCGTTGAGGGGACGGGGCGGGCGGTCGATATCGGCGTCATGCAACAGATATGGGATCGATCATGAGCGACACTATCCTGGTCACGGGGGCGACCGGCAAAACAGGGCGGCGGCTGGCGGCGGCCTTGAAGGAAAAGAACGTCGATGTCCGCGCCGCCAGCCGGCGCCCGTCCGCGGACCACCTCGTTTTCGATTGGCAGGACCCGTCGACCCATGCGGCGGCGGTGGAGGGCGTCGACGCCATCTATCTCGTCCCTCCGGCGATGGTCGAGGATCCCGCGCCCCTCGTGGCGCCGTTCCTCGCCGCCGCCCGCCGCGCAGGCGTGCGCGGGGTGGTGTTGGTCTCCTCGATGGGTGCTGGCTTTCCCTCCGAGCCGCCTGGAAGCGGGCGCCGCAAACTGGAGGCCCTGGTCGCCGACAGCGGCCTGGGATGGACGATCCTGCGTCCGTCGAGCTTCATGCAGAACTTCTCCGAGGGGTTCCTGCTGCCGGCCGTGCGCGGCGGCGCGATCCCCAATCCGGCCGGCGACGGCAAGGCGGCGATGGTGGACGCCATCGACATCGCGGCGGTCGCCGCGGCGGTGCTGACGGACGGCGCGCGCCACGCCGGGCAGGTCCATGACGTGACCGGTCCGTCGCCGATCAGCTTCGCCGAGATCGCAGGGGTCATTACCGAGGAAGCCGGCCGTCCGGTGGCCGTCCGCCCGACCACCTCGCCCCAGTTCCTGGCGATGCTGGAAGGGGCCGGCGTTCCGTCCGACTACGCCGCCATGTTGCTGCGCGACCAGGAGGCGATCCGCGACGGCGCGGCCGCGGCCGTCGCCGACACCGTCCAACGCCTGGCCGGGCGTCCGGCGCGGCCGTTCGCCGACTATGCCGCCGAGGCGGCGGGCGCCTGGCGCTGAAGGCCGCTTACGAGCGAAACCCTGTCGGCTCGGGCGCGCATCGCGCCCGAGCCCGATCGGCGTGAAGGACGCCGGTTCGACGGGACGGCCGGTCGATCATCCACGGGTAGCGCGCCGGGGCCGGGCGCTCTATATCCCCGGTCACATGACCATCGATCACGACTCCCGCCTCCGGCGGCTGAAGTTCCGGGCCTGGCATCGCGGATTTCGAGAAGCGGACCTCATTCTGGGGCCGTTCGCGGACACCCATGGCCCGAACCTGACTCCCGAACAGCTCGATACCTTCGAAACGCTGATGGAGGAGTCCGATCGCGAGATCTACGCCTGGATCGTCGGCCAGGAGCCGACTCCGGCCCGGTTCGACACCGATGTCCTGAACCTGATCAAGACCTTCCGCTACGAAGCTCATGCGTCGCGGCCGGTGGGGGATGGGGCCTGAGATACGCCACATAAAATCCGCTCATCCCGGCGAACGCCGGGACCCAGATCCCAAAGCTGGGTGGCTGATTGGACAGGCTCAGCGCTTTTGGCGTCAGCCACACCGTCATTCCATCTGGGTCCCGGCGTTCGCCGGGATGAGCGGAACTAGAAAACGATCGAGACCCAGGACCTTGTCCTGAGCAACAGCATCAACACCGGCGGCGTTGTCGCTGACCTGTCCTTGAAGAGTTTCCATGGCCTACGACGCCAAACAGATCGCCAAGGCCTCGGGAGGCCTGACCCTGGCCGGCGCGCCGGAGGGCTTCGACGCCCTGGTCATGGCCGACATCGCCCGCGCGCGCGGCGGCCTGACCGCCTTCGTCGCCCGCGACACCGCCCGGGCCAGCGCCTTCATCGACGCCCTGAAGTTCTTCGCGCCCGAGATCGAGGCGGTGCTGTTCCCGTCCTGGGACTGCCTGCCCTACGACCGCATCGGCCCGTCGGCCGGAGTGGCGGCCGTCCGCATGGCCACCCTGCACCGCCTGGCCGAGGGCCTGGGCCAGGACAAGCCGGCCATGCTGGTCACCGCCGCGCCGGCCCTGCTGCAGCGCGTGCCGGAGAAGTCGGTCCTGCTGCGCGCCAGCTATTCAGCCAAGGTCGGCAACAGCGTCGATGTGGCGGACCTGGAGCGTTATTTCGCGATCAACGGCTACAGCCGCGCGTCGACGGTGTCCGAGCGGGGCGAGTTCGCCATCCGCGGCGGCGTCATCGACGTCTTCCCGCCGGCCGCCGAGGAGCCGGTGCGCCTGGACCTGTTCGGCGACACCCTGGAGAGCATCCGCGCCTTCGATCCCGAGACCCAGCGCTCGACCCGGCAGCTGCGCGAGATCCAGCTGCTGCCGGTCAGCGAAGCCCTGCTCGACAAGGACGGCGTCTCGCGGTTCCGCGCGGGCTACATCCGCCAGTTCGGGGCGCCCGGCGATGATCCGCTGTACGCCACGGTCAGCGAGGGCGGCCGCCGCGCCGGCCTGGAGCATTGGCTGCCGCTGTTCTACGAGCGGATGGCGACCCTGTTCGACTATTTGCCGGACGGCGCCCTGCTGGGCGTCGATCACCAGGTCACGGAAAGCCGCGACGAGCGCCTGGCGATGATCGCCGACGCCTACGACGCCCGCGCCTCGGCCGACCGCAAGTCGGCCTACCGCCCGCTGGCGCCCGACGCCCTGTACCTGACCGCCCGGGAATGGGACCAGGCGGTCGAGGACCGTCCCAACCGCAAGTTCACGCCGTTCCAGCCGCAGGGGCTGGACGTGGTCGACCTGGGCGCCAAGCTGGGCCGCGCCTTCGCCGCCGAGCGAGCCCAGGACAGCGTCAACCTGTTCGAAGCCACCGCCGACCACGCCCGGACGCTGGCCGAGCAGGGGAAACGCGTGCTGTTCGCCTCGTGGTCGGAGGGCTCGTCCGAGCGCCTGGGGACCATGCTGGCCGACCACGGCCTGAAGAAGATCCCCTACGCCGCCTACTGGCAGGCGGCCAAGGCCAACGATCCCAAGACCCCGCAGCGGGTGGTCCTGCCGCTGGACCACGGTTTCGAGACCGAGAACCTGGCGGTCATTTCCGAGACCGACATCCTGGGCGACCGCCTGGCCCGGCCGCGCAAGAAGCGCCGCGCCGCCAACTTCCTGGCCGAGGCCAGCGCCCTGACGCCGGGCGACCTGGTCGTCCATATCGACCACGGCATCGGCCGCTACGAGGGCCTCAAGACCCTGGACGTCCAGGGCGCGCCGCACGACTGCCTGGACCTGCTGTACGGCGGCGAGGCCAAGCTGTACCTGCCGGTCGAGAACATCGACCTGTTGACCCGCTACGGGACCGACGGCGAGAACGTCCAGCTGGACAAGCTGGGCGGCGCGGCCTGGCAGGGGCGCAAGGCCAAGGCGAAGGAGCGGCTGCGGGTCATGGCCGAGGGCCTGATCCAGATCGCCGCCGCCCGCCAGCTGAAGTCGGTGGAGGAGACCGACCCGCCGCACGGGGTGTTCGACGAGTTCTGCGCCCGCTTCCCCTACGAGGAGACCGACGACCAGCTGTCGGCCATCGCCGACGTGCTGGAGGACCTCTCCTCGGGCAAGCCGATGGACCGGCTGATCTGCGGCGACGTCGGCTTCGGCAAGACCGAGGTGGCCCTGCGCGCCGCCTTCGTGGTGGCGATGAGCGGCAAGCAGGTGGCCGTGGTCTGCCCGACCACGCTGCTGGCCCGCCAGCACTACAAGACCTTCAAGGACCGCTTCCAGGGCTGGCCGGTCAAGGTCACCCGCCTGTCGCGCCTGGTCACCGGCAAGGAGGCGGCCGAGACCCGCGAGGGCCTGGCCAACGGCCAGTTCGAGATCGTGGTCGGCACCCACGCCATCCTGTCCAAGCAGGTGTCGTTCAAGGACCTGGGCCTGGTCATCGTCGACGAGGAGCAGCACTTCGGGGTCAAGCACAAGGAGAAGCTGAAGGAGCTTCGCGCCGACGTGCACATGCTGACCCTGACCGCCACGCCGATCCCGCGCACCCTGCAGATGGCGCTCAGCGGCATCCGGGAGATGTCGATCATCGCCACCCCGCCGGTCGACCGCCTGGCGGTGCGCACCTACATCAGCCCGTTCGATCCGGTGTCCCTGCGCGAGGCCCTGCTGCGCGAGAAGTATCGCGGCGGCCAGGCCTATTACGTGGTGCCGCGCATCAAGGACCTGGAGGACATCGAGAAGTTCCTCCGCACCCAGGTGCCCGAGGTCAAGTACGTGGTCGGGCATGGGCAGATGGCCCCGACCCAGCTGGAAGACGTGATGACCGCCTTCTACGAGGGCCAGTACGACGTGCTTCTTGCGACCACGATCGTGGAAAGCGGGCTGGACATCCCCTCGGCCAACACCCTGGTCGTCCACCGCGCCGACATGTTCGGCCTGGCCCAGCTTTACCAGATCCGCGGCCGGGTGGGCCGGTCCAAGGCCCGGGCCTACGCCTATCTGACCACGCCGGCCGAGAAGCAGATCACCCTGTCGGCCGAGAAGCGCCTGAAGGTGCTGCAGTCGCTGGACAGTCTCGGCGCCGGCTTCCAGCTGGCCAGCCACGACCTGGACCAGCGCGGCGGCGGCAACCTGCTGGGCGACGAGCAGAGCGGCCACATCAAGGAGATCGGCGTGGAGCTCTACCAGCAGATGCTAGAGGACGCCGTCGCCGAGCTGCGCGAACGCCAGGGGGCCGAGGCCCTGCTGGAGGACCGGGGCTGGTCGCCGCAGATCAACACCGGCGCGGCCGTGATGATCCCCGACGACTACGTGCCTGACCTGAACGTGCGCTTGTCCCTCTACCGCCGCCTGTCCGAGGCTGAGAAAGCCGCCGACCGCGAGGCCCTGGCCGCCGAGCTGATCGACCGCTTCGGCCCGCTGCCGCCCGAGACCGACAGCCTGCTCAAGGTGGTGGCCATCAAGGGCCTGTGCCGCGAGGCCAATGTCGCCAAGATCGACGTCGGCCCCAAGGGCGCGGTGGCCAGCTTCCGCAACGACGTCTACGCCAACCCCCTGGCCCTGATGCAGTTCGTGGCCAAGAACAACGTCGTCTGGAAGGTGCGCCCCGACCAGAAGGTGGTGGTCAAGGGCGAGTGGGACACCCCGGCCCAGCGGCTGGACGCGGCCGAGAAGATCCTGGCCCAGCTGGTGACGCTGGCCAAGGCGGCGTGATCCCAGGGCTGGTCTGGCGGTAGCTGACAGCGGATGTCAGCAGGCTGACCTTAGATCCTCGCCGCCACAGCGAAGGGGACCGCCATGACCGCCCAGACCGTGATCGAGCTGCGCCAGTACCGGATGAAACCGGGCCGCCGCGACGACCTGATCGCCCTTTTCGAGCGCGAGTTCGTCGAGAGCCAGGAGGCCCATGGCATGAGCCTGCTGGGCCAGTTCCGCGACCTGGACGCGCCCGGCCACTTCGTCTGGATGCGCGGCTTCGAGAGCATGCCCGCGCGCAAGGCGGCGCTGGAGGGGTTCTATGGCGGGCCGGTCTGGCAGGCCCATCGCCAGGCCGCCAACGCCACGCTGGACGACAATGACGACGTCCTGCTGCTGAAGCCGCCGGTCGCCGCCGCGCGCCTCGACCTGCCGCCGCGCCGGCCCGACGGCGCGGACCTGGGGCCGGCCTCCCTGATCGGCCTGGCGATCCAGGCCCTGGACGGTCCGCCGCCCGCCGACCTCGCCGCCCGGTTCGAAGGCGAGGTCCGGCCCGCCCTCGAGGCGGCCGGCGCCGCGGTCCTGGGCTGGATGGTCACCGAGGCCGCCGAGAACAGCTTTCCCCGGCTGCCGGTGCGCGAGGGCGAGCCTGTGCTGGTATGGATCGGCCGCTTCGCCGACGCCGAGGCCCACGCCGAGCACCTGGTCCGCGCCGAGCGGGCGGGCCTGGGCGACGGCTTCGGCCTGGCGTCGAAGCGCGGGGTGATCCAGCGCCTGCGCCTGGCGCCCACGGCGCGGTCGCGGCTGCGATGACCGGGTCCGGATCCCGCCAGCCAGGCCGGCGCGAACTTGCCAGGATCGGGGAAACCGCGAGAGGAGATTTCCCATGGCCACGATCACCAAGTCCGTCGATGTCGCCCTGGCGCCGGGTCCGGTCTGGGACGCCGTGCGCGACTGGGGCCACGTCCACCAGCGGCTTTGCCCCGGGGTCCTGACCGATTGCCAGGTGGAGGAGGGGGCGCGGACCGTCACCTTCGCCAATGGCCTGGTCGCCCGCGAGCTGATCGTCACCGTCGACGACGGGACCCGCCGCCTGGTCTGGTCGGTGGTCGGCAGCGCGCTGCTGACCCACCACAACGGCGCGATGCAGGTGCTGGCGCAAGGGCAGGGCGGCCGCATCGTCTGGACCGCCGACATCCTGCCGCACGACGCCGCCGAGCGGGTGGCGGGCTTCATGGACCTGGGCTGCGCGGCGATGAAGACGACGCTGGAGGGGTGAAGCCGAGGACGCGCGCTCACGCCCGCGCGTCAGCCGATTTGCAGGGCGGTCCATGAGTGCGCGTCCCCGGTTGGGCGTCCATCCTCGGCGGATAGCCAACAGAGTTCAGCAATTTCAGAGGCTTGAACTTTCTCGACCCCGATCTGTCCTCACCCTCTCAGACCGGCCGCATACTGCTTGCACCTGAAGGCACGGGGAGGGCGCACGTACGGCGACCGATGCGGCCTTCGGGGGTGGACGAGCGGGAAGGCTTGTCCGTCATGTCTCCGCGGAGACGTCCCAGGTCGGTTCGGAGCAGGTTCGCCTTGGTCGCGACGAAACTCCGGCGCCGGGATAGGCGGATCGAGCCAGCAGGCCTGGGCTGAAATCGCCCAAGCGGTCCGGGGCGCGCCAACACCCCGCCCGTCGGGGGCCTCCATCGGAGCGGGTTAAAAATCCGCGATCCGAAGGCTTCCGGATAACGGCTCCACGCGAAGCGCCTGACTTCGTCGAAACGGTACTTACAACTGCAAACCATCCGGGCGAGGCCCGGGCGCTTCGCACCCTTCCCA
>NZ_FORN01000093.1 GCF_900114015.1 Caulobacter sp. UNC279MFTsu5.1
TGCAGTCCTGGGAAGCCGAGGAGATCGCCTGGCACCAGGTCGGCCACGCCGACGGCGATGGCTGGTCCGCCGACCCGGCCACGGCCGACGGCCTGTTGACCTACGGCCCCTACGCCACCAACACCCCGGTCGGGGACAATGTCGCGGTCTGGAAACTGACCCGGGGCGCTTCGGCCTTGCCCGCCAGCCAACCCGTCGTCGTGCTGAGCGTCTTCGATTCCACCAATGGGACACGATCGCCAGCCGGACCATCACCCTGGCCGACTGGCCCGTCGCCTCGCAGTCGGAGTATTTCACCGTTCCGTTCACCCTGCCGGCCGCGCGCAAGGGGCATTACCTGGAGTTCTACACCCGCTACGTCCCGTCGACCTCCGTCAAGCTCGACCGGATCGGCCTGGCCCTGCCCACCCCGGTCGGGGCCCAGGCCGGCGCGGCGACGACCAGCTGGGAGGCTGAAGGGGCGGCCATCGGCCATATTGTCGGCTTCGCCGAAGGGGATGGCTGGGCCGCCAGCACCGCCAGCGCCGCCGGCTTCATGACCTATGGGCCGTATGTGGGCTCCCTGGCCGCGGGCGAGCACACCGCCCTGTGGGCCCTGATGATCGACAACAACGACTATGACGAGCAGCCGATCGTTCGCCTGGAGGTCTATGACGCCGCCCAGGGCGACGTGATCACCGACCGCACCCTGACCCGCCGGGCCTGGGCCCAGACGATGCAGCATCAGACCTTCGGCCTGCCGTTCACCCTGGACGCCTCGCGCGCGGGGCATCCGATCGAGTTTAGGACCTACTTCTGGCCGCGGGCCTATGTCCGCGTCGACAAGATCGGGGCGCGCTGAACATGGCGGTCCAACATCACGACGGCCAAGGCGGGAGCCAAGGACGTCTCGGCGTGGGAGCAGGCGGGGGGAAGAGCCAAATAGCGAGATGGGCGCGCCATGCGTGGGCCTGCGATCCCCTTGGCTGCGGGCCTGCTCTTGATGGCGTCTTCAATCTTCAAGAGCGGGACGCGGAAATTCGGTGAGTGTTCAGGGGGGTAAGGGGCAAATGAAGTCGGGAACATTCGCCTCGCGCGTCATGTGTTTCGTGGTGGCGTGTCTGCTGGGCGCGTCGGTCTGCGGTGGCTCCCTGGCCCAAGACCGTCCGGTCCCGCCGACGCACAGGTCGGTGGACGACAACTGGGTCGATCTGCTCAGTGGCGAACTGTCGAAGACCGAACTGATCAACAGCGTCGGTCCGCAGGGTCCCGGAGGCTTGGAGACCTCGCACCGCTTGACCGACGGCGTGGCTTGGACGCTTTCAGAGTCGTTCATCAAGATTGCGCCGGATGACATGTCCGACACCACGACCGTGGTCTTGCTGGGCAGGACCGAGGTCTTCAGCGGCACGCCGCAGACCATGCTCGACCCGATGAACGGCGCGGTTGGCGAGATTACGATCGACGGAAACGATTTCGTCTACAAGCTGCCCGACGGCACGATGGCCAGGTTTGACAAGGTCGCGCTTGGCCTCAACCGTACAACAGTGTTTGGAAAGGCTAGGAGCGTCACCTATCCCACCGGAGAGGTGCTGACCTTTTCGTATGGCACGGCGCTGAACAAGATCGAGAGCAGCCTCGGCTACGCCTTGACCGGAAATGATTACGGGGGCGGTTTTGACTGGCTGCCGGCGGCGGCCAATCTCACTCAGGGTGATTGTTCGGCCACGACCTGCTCGGGCCCGACCTATACCCACCAGGTCAACCTCGGGCGCGTGCTGCAGACGACGAGCAGTCTGCCGCCGGGTAGCGGCGTGATCACTGTGACCCTGACCAGTCCCGCCGGCGGAGCGCCCAGGACCTACATCGTGAAGCCAACGCCCAACGCCTGGAGTCCGGCGCGCGTCACCTCGGTCACCGACGGGGTCGGGACCTGGACCTATTCCTATAGCGAGGCCTTCGATCCCTATCCCAACGACAAGGATGGGATCCTGACCACGACAGTGACCGATCCGCTCGGCCATAAGCGCGTGGTCACCTCGCGGATGAGCAATCACAACATCCTCACAGACACGATCTATCCGGACAACGGCCCCGGCAAGACCACGACGTTCATCTACAATGCCGATTCCACCGCCCGGGGCTTGGGCTTCCTGACCCGGGTGATCGCGCCGGAAGGCGACGCCGTCGCTCTGGAATACGGCGCTTACATGAACGTCACGGCCCGGTGGCGCCTGCCCAAAGGCACGCCGGCCAGCGCCGATCCCAACACCGTCGCAGGGGCGACTGTGGTCCGGGCCAGCTACAACATCGCCGCCGGTTCGCTATGCGCGACCCGGCACATCTGCGACAAACCCGATTGGATACGCGACGCGCGCGGCAATCAGACCGACTTCACCTACGATCCGGTGCATGGCGGGGTGCTGACGGTGACCGCCCCGGCCCCGACCTCCGGCGCGGTGCGCCCTCAGACCCGCTACACTTACGGCCAGTTCACGGCGATGTACGTGCGCGGCGGGGTGATGCAGGCCGCCGCCGCGCCGGTCTGGCGGGTGACCCAGACCTCGACCTGCCAGACCCTGGCCAGCTGCGCGGGCACGGCCGACGAGGTCGTCACGACCTATGCCTATGAGTCCAGCAATGGCGCCAACAACGTGCGGCTGCTGTCGACCACTACCCGGTCGGGCGACAGCGCCCTGGTCGCGACGACGACCTACGCCTACGACGCCCGCGGCGACGTGATCAGCACCGACGGCCCGCTGGCCGGATCGGCCGACACCACCCGAACCTATTACGACGCCTCGCGCTGGAAGACGGGCGTCATCGGTCCCGACCCGGACGGGACCGGCGCGCTGCTCTACCGGGCCAGCCGCACCACCTACGCCGCCGATGGCCAGGTCACCTCGGTCGAGACCGG
>NZ_FORN01000077.1 GCF_900114015.1 Caulobacter sp. UNC279MFTsu5.1
ATCGCGGCCGTCAACGTCGTCTTGCCATGGTCAACGTGACCAATCGTGCCGATGTTGCAGTGCGGCTTGTTACGTTCGAACTTTTCCTTGGCCATCGTCTCTACCTTCGCGCCGGCGGGCTTGTTTCAGGGAATTCATGTGTTGGGAGCTGGAGCGGGTAGCGGGAATCGAACCCGCATCCTCAGCTTGGAAGGCTGCTGCACTACCATTGTGCTATACCCGCCAAGCTAGCGGGGTCGCGATCGGCTCCCGGGTCTGGCTTCTTCGGGGCCCAGGCTTCTTGGGAGCTCTCGTCGCGCGTGGTGGGGGAAGTAGGACTCGAACCTACGAAGGCGTACGCCAGGGGATTTACAGTCCCCCCCCTTTGCCACTCGGGACATTCCCCCAGCGCGCGACAGAGTTCCTTCAAAGCGGCCTTTCCATCCTCGAAACCGGCGGCGGACCGCCCGTCACGAAAAAGGAACAAAAGCTTCCTCGAGACCTGTGAGACGGTGCTAAAGCAGCGCCGCCCTGGCTCTTGGAAACCCTCAGGGCCCCAAATCGGAGCGCGTCTTATAGTGTCCTCTCATTCCGAACGCAACGACCGGAAAAAGCCTTCTTCGCCCGGACGTGATTTTCGTTCCAAGCCTCGGGAAAACAACAAGTTTTCCAAGGGCCAGGGCGACGCCAAGGACTGGATCTGGGGGATTCACGCCGTCGAGGCCGCGCTTTCCAACCCCGCCAGGCCCGTTCCGAAACGCCTTCTGGCCACCCCGGATCGCGCCAAACGACTCGCGCCGAATCTGAGCCGCGCGCCCTTCCTGCAGATCATGGAGGGCGCCGACATCGCCCGTCAGCTGCCCGCCGGGGCGGTGCACCAGGGTCTGGCCCTGAAGATCGACGAGCCCGAGATGCTCAGCGTCCACGACCTGGGGACGCCGGCCCAGGGCCTGCTGGTGATGCTGGACCAGATCACCGACCCGCAGAACATCGGGGCGATCTTCCGCTCGGCCGCCGCCTTCGGGGCCCGGGGCGTGATTCTTCAGGACCGCCACGCCCCGGCCCTGACCGGCGTGCTGGCCAAGACCGCCGTCGGGGCGGTGGACAAGATCCCCCACGTGCGCGTGGTCAATCTTTCCCGCGCCCTGGAAGAGCTGGCCGACCTGGGCTGGCGGGCCGTGGGCCTGGCCGGCGAGGCCGAGCAGACCCTCGACCAGGTGCTGGACGAACGCCCCACGGTGCTGGTGCTGGGCTCGGAGGGCGAAGGCGTGCGCCGGCTGGTGGCCGAACACTGCGACGTGATGGGAAAAATTGCCATGCCCGGAGGCTTCGAGAGCCTGAACGTGTCCGCTGCGGCGGCGGTGGCGCTCTACGAGGCGTCAAAAGTTCGCCCCAGGGATGAAACCGGTTCGTGAATCCCCGTTAACCGTTTTGATTTCGTCGCGATGACGTGGTTCTCTCAAGCCTGAGGCCGCGCGGCGTTGCTTGGCGGAGAGTTCGGACATGGGATCGGGGGACCCGATGTTGCACAACAAAGTCCGTTCGGCGGCTCTGGCCGGCTGCGCGGTGAGCGTTCTGATGATCGCTGGCTGCGGCGCGCGCGAGCCCGTCGAGGCGCCGCCCGCCGCCACGACCGAACCCGGCTACGCCGCCGCCCAGACGCCGGACCTGATGGGCGCGCCGCCCGCGTCCGAGGCCTCGCCGGCCGACGGCCTGCTGGGCGGCCCGCCCACCGCCGCGACCGCGCCGGTCCCGGTCACCACGACCCGGTCGACCCTGCGGACGTGGCGCCGTCCCGACGGGACCCTGGTCACCGCCATGGCGCCGATCGCCAATCCCAAGGGTTCGCCCAGGAACGCGCATCGCACGGTCCGCCATGTGTCGCGCGCGCCCGTCGCCCCGGCCCGCCGGGTCCACGTCGCGGCCACTCCCGTCGCCCATGCCGCCGCGGCGCCCGTGGCCAGGCCGACGCCGGTCGCCAAGCCCGCGCCGAAGCCGGTCGCCGCGGCGCCCGCCCCGGCCCCGCTGAAGCCGATCACCGCCGCCAAGCCCGCCGTGGCCCCGGCCAAGGCTCCGATCGTCGCGCCGCTCGCCCCGCCCACCGTCGCCGCCAAGCCCGTCCCGGCCAAGCCGACGACCAAGCTGCAGACCCTGCAGGCGGCCGTCGCGCCGGAAGCCACCAGGGGCGCGACCCTGGCCACGGCCGAAAGCCTGGCCCAGGGCAAGGAGGGCCAGGTCACCCTATCCTTGCCCGCCACCCTGGGCGAGCTGATCAAGACCGAAGCCGCCAAGCTGGGCCTGACCAAGGCGGCCAGGAAGACCAGCGCCTATGCCGACCTGCAGGGCCAGGGCTACGAGATCACCCCGAACGGCCGCCAGACCGCCGTGGTCAAGGCCGGCGAGCCGGCCACCTTCGCCTGGCAGGTCAAGCCGACCGCCGAGGCCAAGGGTCCGCTGAAGACCGAGTTCGGCGTCGCGCTGAACGGGACCAAGCCGGCTCAAGGCTTCACCCTGGGTTCGATCGCCAAGCAAGTCGCCCCGATCCAAGAGGCGGTGAAGGAAAAGACCCAGGGCTTCATGCCCAGCCTGGGCCGCTACGAGACGATCGACCTGCCGGGCGTCGGCAAGGTGCCGGGCAAGTCGCTGCTGGGCGGCGCGCTGGTGCTGCTGGCCCTGCTGATCCTGGTGGCGATCTCGCGCAACGCCTCGGCCGCCAGGGCGCGGACCGAGCGCCGCCGCAAGTTCCGCACCCTGACCGACTACGGCCGCAACGAGATGGACTTCGAGGCCCCGAAGGCCGCCGAGGTCAATTACGTCAACCCGATGGTCGCGGCCGCCGGCGGCGCCGTCGCCGGCGCGGTCGTGACCGACGCGGTCGGCCATCACGGCGACCATGGTCAGGCGATGGAGCACAACCCGTTCGCAGCCCCGGCGCACGAAGACCACGGCCGTGACGATCACCATGTCGCCCCGACGCCGGGACCCGAGGCCCTGGCGGTCGATCATGCCGACGCGCCCCTCGCCGCCCCTCACGACGATCATGGCCACGGCCATGAGGACCATGGTCCCGTCGTCGCCGAGGCCGCCCCCCATGGCGACGTCCACGCCGCGCACAAGGAACTCGAGCCCGCCCACTAAGGGATGCTTGCCAGACCCGCCCGCCTGACGCATTGAGGCCGCATGTTTGACGCGCTCCTCGCCCAGGTGGGCGGACTGAACGGTCCGTTCGCGGCCTTCCTTTCCGTCCTGATGATCGACCTCGTCCTGGCGGGCGACAATGCGGTGGCCGTGGGCCTGGCGGCCGGCGGCCTGCCGGCCAAGGACCGCAAGAAGGTCATCCTCTACGGCCTGGGCGCGGCCGTGGTGCTGCGCATCAGCTTCGCCCTGATCACCACCTGGCTGCTGGGCGTGATCGGCCTGCTGCTGGCCGGCGGCGTGCTGCTGCTGTGGGTCTGCTGGAAGATGTGGCGCGAGCTGCGCGAGCAGATCACCCACGACCAGGAGAACGCCCGCGCCGTCCTGGACGACGACCCGGCCACCGAGCCTCGCGCCAAGCCGGCCAAGAGCTTCAAGCAGGCCTTCCTGCAGGTGCTGATCGCCGACGTCTCGATGTCGCTGGACAACGTGTTGGCCGTGGCCGGCGCGGCCCGCGAGCACCCCGCCATCCTGGTGTTCGGCCTGCTGCTGTCGATCATCCTGATGGGCGTGGCCGCCACCGCCATCGCCAACCTGTTGCACAAGCACCGCTGGATCGGCTTCGTCGGCCTGGCCATCGTGCTGTACGTCGCCCTGCACATGATCTGGGAGGGCCACCGCAGCGTGGTCATCGACCTGCACAAGACCCAGGCCTACAACGCCGCCGCCCCGTCGTTCCTGGACATCACCCAGGACGAGCTGGCCGCGCACAACAAGCACAAATGACGCGCGGCCCGGCCCTCGTCGTCCGCCTGGCCGCGCTCAGCGGCTTCCTGGCCGTGGCGTTCGGGGCCTTCGCCGCCCACGGCGCCAGGGACGCGCGGGCGGCCGAGCTGCTGCACACCGGGTCGCTGTACCAGATGACCCACGCCCTGGCGGTGTTCGGCTGGCTGGCGGTGCGCCAAGTCGGCAAGGACAAGGTCGGCGGCGGGGCGGGGCTGACGATCCCGGCCCTGTTCTTGGCCGGAACCGTGCTGTTCTCGGGCTCGCTGTACGCCCTGGCGTTCGGCGCGCCGCGCGTCCTGGGCATGGTCACGCCGTTCGGCGGCCTGTGCTTCCTGGCCGGCTGGCTGCTGCTGGCCTGGCGAGCGGGAACGATCGCGGATCGCGAAATCTAGGCTGGCGCCTTGCCCCGCCGGTCCTTGGGGACCGCCAGGCCAAAGATCGCCAGGCTCGAGCCCACCAGGCAGGCGAACATCACCGCCGCCACCGGCCTGGCCGTGCCGTCGTGCAGCAGGCCGCCGGCCCACGAGGCCAGGGCGCCGGCCCCGAACGAGGCTCCGCCCATCAGGGCCGAGGTCGAGCCGGCCCGGCTGGGATCGACGCTCAGCGCCCCGGCCATGGTGTTGCCGGCCATCAGCCCGTAGCTCGACAGGGCCGCGAACAGCAGCGGCAGGACGGTGAACTGACCGCCCAGACCGCTGTAGGCGACGGCGACCAGCAGCAGGGCGGCGACGATCGAGGCGATGCTGGCCCGCACCAGCACCTGGTCGGGCGTGGCGCGGCGCAGCAGCAGGCGGTTGACCTGGCTGGCCCCGATGATGCCCACGGCGTTGAAGGCGAAGACGATGTTGAACACCAGCGGCGAGTGGCCGTAGGTCCCCATCACCAGATCCGGCGCGGTCGAGATGTAGGTGAACAGGGTCGCGCCGTTCAGGGCCCCGGCCACGCCATAGCCGACCAGCCGCTTCTGGCGCAGCAGGGCGGCGTAGGCGCGGAACGGGTTTTCCGAACGCGCCTGGACCGCCGTGGCCTCGGACCGCGACTCCGCCAGGCTCAGCGCGATCCACAAACCGATCAGCAGGCCGAAGACCACCAGCGTCCAGAACACGCCGCGCCAGCCGGCGAGGAACTGGACGACGCCGCCGAACTGCGGGGCCAGAACCGGCGCCAGGCCCATGATCAGGGTCATCAGCGACAGCACTCGCGCCGTATCGGCGTGGTTGAACTTGTCGCGCACCACCGCCCGGGCGATCACCGCCCCCGCGCAGCCGCCCAGGGCCTGGACGAAGCGGGCGGCGATCAGCACCTGGATCGACGCCGCCGTGGCGCAGACCACCGAGGCGACGACATAGAGGCCGATGCCCAGCAGCAGCGGCGGGCGCCGCCCGAACCGGTCCGAGGCCGGGCCGTACAGGAACTGGCCGATCGCCATGCCGGCGAAGAACGCCGCCAGGGTGGCCTGAACGTCGTCGGCCCCCGCGTGCAAGGTCCGACCGATCTCCGGCATGCTCGACAGGTACATGTCGATCGACATCGGCGCGAAGGCGGTCAGGGCGCCCAGCATCAGGACGAGCCGCCAGGGCGTGGCGGCGGGCGCGGACTGGACGTCGTCGGTCATGGCCGCGCTTTTACGCTTGTTTTCCACAGGGGTAAGTCCTTGACCGTACGAATCGCGGCCTTGCCCGGCGCGACGCCGGCCGGCAAAGTGATCACCAATAACATAAGCAGGAAACGCCATGACCCAGCTCGCGCCGCCGATGCCCGAACCTTCGTTCGCGCAGATCAACGGGATCCGCATGGCCTATTACGAGGCCGGGCCGCGGGTCGGCGTCCCGATCGTGCTGTGCCACGGCTTTCCCGAATTCTCCTATTCGTGGCGCTGGCAGATCGCGGCCCTGGCGGCGGCGGGGCGTTGGGTGATCGTCCCCGACCAGCGCGGCTATGGCCTGACCGACCGTCCCGAGGCGGTCGAGGCCTACGACATGGCCCATCTGACCGGCGACCTCGTCGGGTTGCTGGACCACCTGGGCGTCGGCAAGGCGGTGTTCTGCGGTCATGACTGGGGCGGCTTGGTCGTCTGGCAAATGCCGCTGATGCATCCAGACCGCGTGGCTGGCGTGGTCGGGGTCAACACCCCGTTCCTGCCGCGCCTGCCGGTCGACCCCATCACCATGTTCCGTCACGCGTTCGGCGAGGACATGTACATCGTCCACTTCCAGAAACCCGGCGTGGCCGACGCCCAGCTGGCCGCCGACGTCGACAGGACCATGCGCTACTTCATGCGCAAGCCGACCGGCGTTCAGGCCGCCTTCACCAGCGGCGAGACCAGCGGGCGCTCGCTGGCCCTGCAGGACGGCCTGGCCCGCTACGACGTCGCCGACGACTCCAGCCAGTTGCTGGCGCCCGAGGAGCTGAAGGTCTTCGTCGAGACGTTCCAGCGCACTGGCTTCACCGGCGGGATCAACTGGTACCGCAACTTCGTCCGAAACTGGGAGCGGGCCGAGCACTTGCCGACACGGATCGACGGAATCCCGTGCCTGATGATCATGGCCGAGCACGACGTGGTGCTGCCACCGTCCCTGGCCGACCGCATGGGCGACCAGATCTCGGACCTGGAGAAGGTGCTGGTCGAGGGCAGCGGCCACTGGACCCAGCAAGAGAAGCCCGACCAAGTGAACGCGATCCTGATCGACTGGCTAGGGCGGCGGTTCCCGAATCCATGAGACCGCGGTTGTCATCCCGGAAAACGCGCAGCGCTTGTCCGGGATCCAGGGCGACTGCACCGCCTTCGCCCAGCCCCCCTGGGTCCGGACGGCCTTTGCGAGGCTTGCGGGATGACAACCAGTTCTAGGCCACTGATATCCTTCGGATAATTCCGCCGCCCAATTGGGTATCCCCCTACCCCTTGTCCGCCGCCAGGATCTCCGCGCGCCGGCGCATCGCCGCCGCCATCTGCAGCATCGCCAGGGCCGAGGTCTCGTCGCGCTCGGCGGCGCGCACCGTGTAGAGCTGGGCCATCACCTGCAGGGAGATGACCTTGTCGAGGCCTTCGGGGCCCATCATCTCGGCGATCGCGCGGTCCAGCTCGGCCAACTGGCGCGGAGTCAGCATGTCGAGCAGTTCTTCGTCGCTGAGGTCTTCGGGGTTGTTCATGACTCGGGAGAATAGGCAAAAGCGGCGCGGGTTGCGACGGTCCCCGGCCGGGGTTCGGCGAGCGGCGATGCGGGGCGCGCCGCAAGCATGGGCGAATGACCCGCTCGCGCCGTTCCCTCGCGGCCCGAAACCGGTTTAGGGTTGCATCATGGATCGCAACGCTTCCGCCCCGCCCATGTCCGCCAACGGTCGCCGCGGCCTGTTTCGCGACATCGAGCCCTTTTCGTTCGGCTGGCTGGGCACGGGCGGTCCGCACGAGATCTATTACGAGGAGTGCGGCGCCCCGCGCGGCAAGCCGGCGGTGATCCTGCACGGCGGCCCCGGCGGGGCGGTCAATCCGACCATGCGGCGGTTCTTCGATCCCAGCCGGTGGCGCATGGCCCTGTTCGACCAGCGCGGCTGCGGCCGCTCGCGCCCCAACGCCAGCCTCGAGGACAACACCACCTGGAGCCTGATCGCCGACATCGAGCGGCTGCGCGTGCACCTGGGGATCGAGAAGTGGACCGTGTTCGGCGGCTCCTGGGGCTCGACCCTGGCCCTGGCCTACGCCATCGTCCACCCCGAACGGGTCGAGGGCCTGGTGCTGCGCGGCATCTTCCTGCTGACCCAGAAGGAGCTGCGCTGGTTCTACCAGGACGGCGCCTCGATGCTGTTCCCCGACGCCTGGGAGCGGTTCCTGGCCCCGATCCCGGTCGAGGAGCGCGGCGACCTGATGACCGCCTATCACAAGCGCCTGACCCATCCCGACCGCCGCGTCCAGGCCGAGGCGGCCGGAGCCTGGAGCCAGTGGGAGGGCGACACCATCTCGCTTCGCGGGCCCGAAGCCCGCCCCCCGAAGTTCAACGAAGAGGACTTCGCCATCGCCTTCGCGCGGATCGAATGCCACTTCTTCGCCAATGGCGGGTTCTTCGAGGAGGACGGCTGGATCCTGAAGAACATCGACCGGATCCGCCACATCCCGGCCTGGATCGTCCAGGGCCGCTTCGACGTCGTCACGCCGCTGGACAGCGCCTGGTCCCTGCACCGCGCCTGGCCGGAGGCCCGGTTCGAGATCGTCTGGGACGCGGGCCACGCCTCGACCGAGCCCGGCGTCATCGACGGCTTGGTGCGGGCGACCAACGCGGCGTTGGGCGTCTAGGCCTTCGCCCGGGCGCGGTGCACCAGTCCCTCGCGGACGGACACCCCCAGCAGGACCACGGTCGTGGCGATCGACAGGACCAGCGGGCCGACCGCCAGGCTGACCGGCGCCAGGGCCGCCAGCGCCAGCAGGCCGACCACCTGCGCCGGCGCCCAGATCCGGAACACCGCCCGCTTGAACAGAGCGCCGCCCAGCAGGAACAGGAACGGCCCGCCGATCAGGGCCAGCGCCGTCTTCAGGTCGGTATGGCCCACGGGATGGTGGATCGTCCATTCGTCGGCCACGGCCGTGACGATGACGCCGGCGATCGGCAGCAGATGGATGTAGGTATAGGCCTCGCGGGCCACCCGGCCGGGGTTCTTGGCGTGGCTGATCGCCTCGCTGGCGGCTTCGGCGGTGAACGAGAAATAGATCCACCACATGGCCAGGCTGCCGGCGAACGAGGCCAGGAACGCGGCGATCACCGTCGGCGTCCAGGCCAGGGTCGCGGTGGTCGCGCCCATGACCAGGATCGACTCGCCCAGGGCGATGATCGTGAACAGGGCGCAGCGCTCGGCCAGGTGGCCGCCCTCGACGTCCCACTCCTCGGCGCGGGCGCGGCCCATGCCGGGGGTCCAGAAGCCCAGGGCCGGCGAGACGTACTCCAGGGCCAGCGCCCCGCCCCACAGCGCCAGCCGCGCGCCGCCCCCGGCCAGGCCGCCGGCGATCCACAACACGCCCGACGTCGCGAACCAGGCCGAGATCCGGATGAAGTTGCGGCTCTGGAACGGATGGCCGCGCATCGCCCAGGCGGTGAACAGGCTGCGGCCCAGCTGGATCGCCACGAAGGCCAGGGCGAAGATCAGGCCGCGCTCGCCGAACGCCTTGGGGATCGACATGGTCATGACCATGCCCACCACCATCACCGCGAACAGCATGATCCGCACCGGCGCCCGCTCGGGGTCCAGCCAGTTGGTGACCCAGGCGGTGAAGATCCAGGCCCACCAGACGGCCATCAGCAGCAGGCCGGTCTCGACCACGCCCAGCAGGGTCGGATGGGCCATCAGGCCGTGCGACAGCTGGGTGACCGCGAACACGAACACCAGGTCGAAGAACAGCTCGACATAGGTGACCCGCGCATGGCCGCCCGAGGCGCGGTCGCGGAGCATGTGGCGGCGTGGCATGTCGTGTTCCCCTCTGGCGAGTCGCCAGCCTAAGGCGTGACGGCCGAAAGCGGATGCCGGTTTCGGCGCCCGTCGCGGACGACCTTCGCACGGCGTAGATCGAACGTTTTGTCGTTCCGCGCGCTCTTGTCGGCATGGACGCTTCGGACCTTCGCCCCCATCGCGCCGCGCTGGTCGGCGCCGTCGCCGCCTTGGCGGCGGGGCTGACGGGCGGCCTGGCCCTCAGGACCGGCCCGCAGACCGCGCCCCAGGCCGAGACCTTGTTCGCCTCTGGCCCCGCCTATCCCGAGGCCCCGGCGGTCGCCTGGCCCGGCGGCAAGGTTCCCGACTACGTGGTCGGGACCGACTTCCTGCCCGCCCCGCAGACCGACCAGCCGCCCGTGGTCGTGGCCTCGTACGAGGTCCCCGACTATGTCCCGGCGTCCTGGACCGAGCCGGCGCCCGAGCCCCAGGTCCAGGCCCCGTCCGTGCAGCTGGCCGAGGTCGAGGCCGCGGAGCGGACCTGGCCGTCGACCGGCGGCGACATCCTGGACACCCGCCTGCCCGAGGACGCGCCGCCCGCGCCCGAGCCCCCGCAGGCGATCGACGCGCCGGAAGCGCCCATGGCGATCGCCGCGGCGTACTAGTCCACCCAAACACCGCTCATCCCGGCCCCGCCCTTGCTGCCAACCGCTCCAACCCACGGCGCGTGTTCCATTTCGCGCCAGAACCTGGATCGGAATGGCGGACGCGGAACACCAGCAGGCTGAACGGCCCGACCTCTGGCGCAAGCTGGAAGCGCTGGCCTGCGGCTTCGTGCTGTTCATGCTGTCCAACGCCCTGATCGGGCCGTTGCTGGATCCGCTGCAGGCCGGCGGCGAGAACATTCCCGTCCTGCGGCTGATGTGGCTGCCGGTCTACGCCCTGATCCTGGGCCTGGCGGTCTGGCGCGCGCCGCGCCTGATGCGGTTCTGGCTTCCGGCCCTGATGCTGAGCCTGCTGATCTTCTGGGTCTACGCCTCGGCCTCCTGGTCGCTGAACCCGGCCACCACCAACCGCCGGGCCCTGGCGGCGGCCTTCACCACCCTGTTCGGCCTCTATTTCGCGTCCAGCTTCGACGGGCGGCGGATGGCCGAGATCATCGCCGTCACCTTCCTGCTCCTGGCCGCGGCCGGCCTCCTGGCCGCCGTCGCCTATCCGAAGATGGGCGTGCAGCACGACATCAACGCCGGCGACTGGCGCGGCCTCTGGTACGAGAAGAACCAGATGGGCGCGATGATGGTCTACGGCGCCCTGGCCGCGATGGCCGCGCTGCTGGCCGGCTCGACCCGACGCAAGCAGATGGTCTTCACCATCGTGCTGTGCGCGGCGATGCTGCTGATGAGCAAGTCCAAGACCTCGCTGCTGGCCCTGATGATCGGCCTGTGCGGCTCGATGCTGCTGGCGGCCATGCGGCGCGGCCCGGCCACGGCGGTGATCGTCGTCTGGCTGGGCGTCACGGTCGCGGTGACCGCCGCCATGGTCATGTGGCTGGCCCCGGAGCTGCTGTTCAAGGCCCTGGGCAAGGATCCCTCCCTGACCGGCCGCACCGACATCTGGGCCGCCCTGCTGCGCCAGTCGGCCAAGCATCCGCTGACCGGCTACGGTTACGGCGTGTTCTGGACCCTGGACTCCGTCCCCGCCAACTGGATCCGCAAGGAGACCGGCTGGCTGGTGCCCAGCGCCCACAACGGCTGGCTGGACATACTGGCCCAGCTGGGCTGGATCGGGGTGGGTCTGTGCGCCCTGGTGCTGGGCGGGCCGCTGCTGGTGGCCCTGTTCCGCTTCCGCCGGGTGCAGGACGGCTATTGGGCCACCCTGTTCCTGGCCATCTTCCTGATGACCACCTTCTCCGAGAGCTTCATCCTGGAGCGCAACGGCATCGTCTGGGCCCTGGCCTGCGCGGCGGTGACGCGCCTGCTGGGACCCGTGTGGGCGCCGGGCGCGCCGTCCGAAAAGGCCGCCCGCCGTCCGCTGGTCGCCGCGCCGCCCCTGGCCTGGAGCCTGGCCTCCGCGGACCCTGAACCCGAGATCTGGACGCCCGCGTCGGCCCGCCGTCCCGCCTTCGCGCCCACATTTGGCAAGCGCACGGTCTCGCCTTTCGGCGCATAGGCCGCTACTGGAGCGGCATGACCGACTATACGCCCCAGCAGATCGTCGCCCGCGGCGCGCGCGCCGACGCCGAAGCCGCCGCCGACGCCATCGACAACCGCCCCGGCCTCGAGGGTGCGACCTACTCGATCCTGGAAGAGGATGAGGACAAGGGGATCTGGCGCATCGACGCCTTCCCGACCACCGACGAGGAAGACGCGGGCCTGCTGGCGTTGCTGGCCGGCTATCCGCTGAAGGTGGTGCGCGAGCAGCTGGCCGACGCCGACTGGCTGGCCATGGCGCTGTCGGGCCTGCCGCCGGTGCGGGCCGGGCGGTTCTTCGTCTACGGCATGCACGACCGCGGCCGCCTGCCGGCCAGCACCGTCAACCTGCGCATCGAGGCCGGCGCGGCCTTCGGCACCGGCCACCACGGCACGACCGTCGGCTGCCTGCTGGCCTATGACCGGCTGATCAAGGCCCGCAAGTTCAACAAGGTGCTCGACGTCGGGGCCGGCACCGGGCTCTTGGCGATCGCCGCCGCGCGGACGGGATCAAGGATCGCCGTCGGCACCGACATCGACAAGCCCAGCGTGCGGATCTCCAAGGAGAACGCCAAGGTCAACCGCGCCAACGCCCGCTTCGTCCACGCCTCGGGCCTTTCCAACCGCCTGGTGACCGACAACGCCCCCTACGACCTGGTGTTCGCCAACATCCTGGCCCGGCCGCTGGTCAGCCTGGCCCAGGACATCAAGAACGCCCTGGTCCCCGGCGGCACGGTGATCCTGTCGGGCCTGCTGCGCACCCAGGAGCGGATGGTCAAGGCCGCCTACGTCTCGCGCGGCTTCAAGGTGGTCAACCGCATCCACCGCGACGCCTGGGCGGCGCTGGTCCTGCAGCGGCCTTAGGGCTTTGACTCACCCTCTCCCTTGGGAGAGGGTTTGGAGATTCGGAACACCCTTCCCCCTCCCCACGTTTCTCCCGGCGGGACATCCTCGCTCCAGGAGCAACGTCATGACCTATGTCGATCCCCAAGCCCCGCCGCCCGAACGCGTCGTGCGCGTCCGTCGCGAAGGCGGCGCCACCGGCTGGTTCGTGGCCGGGGCCGTGGCCATCGTCGCCGTGGTCGCCATCGCCTTCATGCTGACCGTCGGGGCGCGCACGCCCAGCGACGACCAGATCACCCAAGCCCAGGAACAGGGCCGCACCGCCGCCGCCGTCGAAAACGCCCAGACCGGGGCCGCCCAGGCCACGATCGTCGCCCAGCAGGCCGCCCGCGACGCCGGGGCCGCCGCCGACAGCGCCCGCCGCTCGACCGAGGCCACGGCCGCCAACGCGGCCCAGGCCGCGCACGACGCCGCCGCCCGCGCCGCCCAGTCGCGCGACGACACCCTCGCGCCGTCGGCCGATCCCAACCTCAACCCGCCGCCGGCCCAGCAGCCGCAGCCGGTCAACTAGGCCGACGATCTCAACCCGCCCCTTCCCAGGGCGAAGGGGCGGGACTAAATCGAAGGCATGCGCCAGACCTTCGATGAATCCACCGACCCGGGCTTCGGCCCCCGTCACGTTCCCCTGATCCGCGCCGCCATGGCGCGCCAGGGCCTGGACGGCTTCCTCGTGCCGCACGAGGACGAGCACCAGAACGAATACCTGCCGGCCGCCAACGACCGCCTGGCCTGGGCCAGCGGCTTCACCGGTTCGGCCGGGGCCGGGGTGATCCTCAAGGACCGCGCCGCGGTCTTCGTCGACGGCCGCTACACCCTGCAGGTCCGCGACCAGGTCGACCAGGGCGTGTTCGAGATCCGCGACCTGGTCGAGGGCGGGGTGCCCGCCTATCTGGAGACCGCCTCGAAGGGCGCGGTGATCGGCTACGACGCCCGCCTGCACAGCCCCCAGGCGCTGGACGGCCTGAGGGCCGCCGCCGCCAAGGCCGGCGCGGCGCTGAAGCCCGTGGCCGTCAACCCGATCGACGAGGCCTGGGGCGCGGAACGTCCCGCCCAGCCCGCCGCGCCGGTCGTGCCTCAGCCGGTCCGGTACGCCGGCGAGGAGTCGGCCTCCAAGCGGGCCCGCGTCGGCTCGGCCGTCGCCGCCCTGGGCGCCGATGCGGCGGTGATCACCGCCCCGGCCTCGATCGCCTGGCTGTTCAATATCCGCGGCGGCGACGTCATCCGCTCGCCCCTGCCGCTGTCCCAGGCCGTGCTGCGCGCCGACGGTACGGCGCGGCTGTTCCTGGATCCGGCCAAGGTCACGGACGAGCTTCCGGCCTGGCTGGGCAACCAGGTGTCGCTGGAAGCGCCCGAGACCCTGGACGCCGCCCTGGCCGAGCTGGCGGGCCAGAAGGTCGTCGTCGATCCCGCCCAATCGTCGGTCTGGTACTTCGACGCCCTGGCGGCGGCCGGCGCCCAGGTGGTCCGCGCCATGGACCCCTGCACCCTGCCCCGCGCCTGCAAGAACGCCGTCGAGATCGCCGGCACGGTCGAGGCCCACCGGCGCGACGGCGCGGCCCTGACCCGCTTTCTCCACTGGCTGGCCACCGAGGGCCAGGTCAATCCGCCCGACGAGAAGGAGGCCGTGGCCAAGCTGGAGGCCTTCCGTGAGGCGACCGGCGTGCTCAAGGACCTCAGCTTCGACACCATCGGCGCGGCCAACGGCCACGGCGCCCTGCCCCACTACCGCCCGACCGAGCGCAGCAACGAGCGCGCCGCCCTGGGCTCGCTGCTGCTGGTCGACAGCGGCGGCCAGTACCTGGACGGCACCACCGACGTCACCCGCACGGTCGCCATCGGCGAGCCGACGGCCGAGATGGTCACCCGCAACACCCTGGTCCTCAAGGGCCACCTGGCCATCGCCCGCCTGCGTTTCCCGGCCGGCACCACCGGTTCGGCGATCGACGCCTTCGCCCGCGCCGCGCTCTGGAGCCACGGCCTGGACTACGACCATGGCACCGGCCACGGCGTCGGCGTCTATCTGGGCGTCCACGAGGGTCCGCAGCGGATCAGCAAGGCGCCCAACACCATCGCCCTGCAGCCGGGCATGATCGTCTCCAACGAGCCGGGCTACTACAAGGACGGCGAGTACGGCATCCGCATCGAGAACCTCGAGGTGGTCATGCCGGCCGAGGCCGTCGGGACGGGCGACCGGCCGATGCACCGCTTCCACGCCCTGACCCTGGCCCCGATCGATCGGCGGCTGGTCGACAAGAGCCTGCTGTCGGCCGAGGAAATCGCCCAGTTCGACGCCTATCACGCGCGGGTCGCGCGGGAGATCGGTCCGCTGGTCGAGCCGGAGGTTCGCGCCTGGCTGGAAGACGTCTGCGCGCCGCTTTAGGGGCGCTCTTTCTCACCCTCTTCCGCGAGTGAGCAGGGCTATCGCCTAGGCCCAAATACGACTGTCATCCCGGACAAGCGCGCAGCGCGAAGGTCCGGGATCGAGGCGTGAACTCAGAGCTTGCGGCGGTCCCGGATCTGCGCCCGGCTCGCGCCGGGCTTGTCCGGGATGACAGCGTCTTTGGCGGTGAACCCATATGCGATCGCCCCGCCCTCTGGGGGAGGGAAAGGCGAAATGGGCGACTTATCCTCGGCGGATAGCGAGTGAGGTTCAACGATTTCAACGCCTTGAACTTTCTCGACCCCGATCTGTCCCCACCCCTTCAAACCACCCTGATAATGACCTCACCTGAAGGCACGGGGAGGGCGCGAGGCCAGCGACCGATGCGGCTTTCAGGGGTGGACGAGCGGGGCTTGTCGGCGGCGCGTGAGTTTGCGGGCGGCCAGCTTAATCAGAGGGCGAGGGACGTAAGCTCGCCCATCGGGGTCTTCTCGCTGGAAGGCTCCGCCCGTCGCGGGGTTCGCTCCGGTCCTGGCTTGGCTCACTCCCGCCTCTGAAATCAAGCGGTGCACAGATCCAGCGGGAACCACCGGGTGGGGTGAAGGGCGGAAAAGGCCCGCGCGCCCCGGCCTTGCGGATAACGGCTCCACGCGAAGCGCCTGACTTCGTCGAAACGGTATCAACA
>NZ_FORN01000049.1 GCF_900114015.1 Caulobacter sp. UNC279MFTsu5.1
ATCGGATGCGCAATCCCTGGGGCGGCACGACCGACGACGGCGAGCCGCCGGCCTATACCGGATGGGGCGGCGCGCAGGCCGACGCCACGCCCTACCGGCAGACCTTGCGCGTCGACGGCAGAGCGTACGGGACGGGCCTGGGCGTGCTCGCCAACTCGCGGTTCGAGGTTCGGGCCGACGGTCAATTCCGTCGCTTCGTCGCCGAAGTCGGAGTCGACGACTCGACGTTCGATACGGACGACGCCGTGACCTTCTCCGTCTATGGCGACGGCAAGCTCCTGGCGACGTCCAAGCCGACCCGTTTCGGTCAAGCGGCGCAGCCCCTGAGCGCCAACATAGCCGGCGTGAAGATCGTCGAGCTGGTGGCGCGCGGCAATTCCGCCAAGAACAAGGCGCCCACGGTCGTCACCTGGGGCAACGCGGCGCTGCTCGGCGACTAGGGCATTTTCGAGCGAAGTGGACACCGGTTCGCGTGAAGAAAATGCGCTAAAACAAAAACCTAGAGCGCCGGCCTGATGCAATCAGGTCGGGAAACGCTCTAGGGCGCCGGGCAAGATCAGTAGAGCGGCCGCCAGGCGACCTTAATCATCATCCCCCAAACGCAGACCGCCCGCCTCGCTTGCGCGAGACGGGCGGCCGCCAATCAAACTCAAAAGCGGCGAACGCTTAGGCCGGCTGATGCACCCCGGCCTCGTTCAGCCATTCCAGGATCTTGGCCTTGGGCATGGCGCCGACCTTCATCGAGGCCATCTGGCCGCCGCGGAACAGCATCATGGTCGGAATGCCGCGCACGCCGTAGCGCGACGGAGTGGTGGGGCTGTCCTCGATATTGACCTTGGCCACGGTGACGTGGTCGGCCAGCTCCTCGGAGATCTGCTCCAGGGCGGGGGCGATCTGCTTGCACGGGCCGCACCATTCGGCCCAGAAGTCGACCAGGACCGGCTTGTCGGCCTGCAGGACGTCCTTTTCGAAGGACTCGTCGGTCACCGTCACGGTGCTCATCGTCTGGCTCCATCTGCGCCCGGAGGGTTAGGGGCGCGCTAGAAAACTGTCGTCATCGGGGATTCGCTCCCCGTCTTGCGTCAAGATTTAGGGGGCCGGGCCCCCCTCGGCAATGATCTAGAACAGCCGGGCCAGGGCGGCGGCCATCACCTTTTCTGGAACCGCCATGAGTTTGGGACCGTCCGTCCAGACGATCGCCGCCTCGATCGGCCGATCGGGGAACACCTCGGCCAGCACGGCGGCGTAGACGGCGATCTGCGACAGATAGGCCGGATCGGCGTGCTCTATGCGGTCGGGCGAGGGGCGGTTGGTCTTGTAGTCGACCACCAGCACGCGATCCGGCGTAACCACCAGCCGGTCGACCCGGCCGGCGATCCGCAGGGCGGGCGGCAGTGTCGACGCCCCGCCGGCCACCGAGACCTCGGCCCGCGAGCCGGGGCCGAACACCGCCGCGAACCGATCATCCTCCAGCACCCCGAAGGCGGCGGACGCCATTTCCGCACGCTGGTCGTCGGTCAGGTCGCGCTCGGCGGCCAGCAGGCGGCCGGCGGCGGCGCGGCGGGCGGCCGGCTCCAGGTCCGGGAGCAGCTGCAGCAGCCGGTGGATGATCTCGCCGCGCCGGTAGCGGCCCAGGCCGGCCACCGCCGCCAGGGGCGAGGGCGCGCTGCCCCGGGCCTCGTCCTCCAGGGTCGAGGGCGCGGCGTAGCGGGCGGCGGGCGTCTCGGGCGCGGCCGGGGCCAGGGTCCAGGCGGGGGTCGGGACGGGGGCCGGCGCGGCGCGCGGGGCCGGGGCCTCGGCCCGCATCGGGTCGGGGCCGAAGCGTCGGCGGCCGTCGTCGGAGATCTCGCGCACCCGGGGCGCGATGTCCGCGTGGGCGAAGGCGGCCTGGGCGGCGGCGTACCAGCCGCCGACGTTCTCGGCCTTGGTGCGGGCGTCGATCCGGCCGCACAGGACCAGCCGGTCGCGGGCCCGGGTCAGGGCCACGTAGTAGAGGCGCAGGGCCTCCTCGGCGTCCTTCTTCTCGCGCAGCTCGCGGGCCCGGGCCGAGGCCTCGCAGTCGTTGGCCTTGCTGGCGGACCACAGGAAGCCGCCCTCGGCCGTGCGCATCAGCGGCGAGCCGCGCGCCCCGCCTTTCATCGTCGTCTCGGGCAGGAAGACGATCGGCGCCTCCAGCCCCTTGGAGCCGTGGGCGGTCATCACCCGCACCTCGTGGCGGGCGCCCTCCATCTCGCGCTTGACCACGATGTCCAGGCTGGCGAAGTCGGCGACCAGGGCTTCGAGGTCGCGCACCCCGCGCTGCTCGGCGGCCAGGACCTGGGCCAGGAATTCGTCCAGGGCCTCGGCGGCCTCCTCGCCCAGGCGGGTCAGCACCTTGGCGCGGTTGGAGCGCGTGGTGTCGTCCACCCGGCCCAGCAGCAGGGCGTAGAACTCGAACGGCTGCTTGCGGCGCGATTCCGTGAGCGCCCAGCGCAGCAGGGCGTGGGCGGCGGTCCACCGGGGCTGCTCGGCGGCGCGGTCGCTCAACGCCTTCCACAGCGTGGCGGGCCGGCCCCTGGCCAGGGCGTAGAGGTCGTCGTCCGACAGGCCGCAGAACGGGCTCTTGAGCAGGGCCGCCAGGGTCAGGTCGTCGTCGGGGAACAGGCAGAAGCGGCCCAGGGCCAAGAGGTCGTCGAACACGATGTGGGCCGACAGGCTCAGGCGGTCGGCCCCGGCCACCGGCACTTCACCGCGCTTAAGAGCGCGCAATATTTCCTCGAACAGCGCTTTGCGGCGGCGCACCAACACTAGGATATCGCCATGGTGAGCTCGACGTGGCTTTCCTGTCTCCTTGTCGAGCACCTCGTCGCCTCGGGCGATCAAAGCCTTGATCTCGGCGGTGATCTTTTCGGCAAGACGACGGTTGGCGCTCTGCTCTCCCTGAGCGTCGAGCGGCGCGTCCCAGGCCTCCCGCTCCTCACCAGGAAGTTCGCGCTCCAACGGCCAAAGATCCACGCAGCCGGCGTGAGGCAGGAAGCCCTTGTGTTGGATGACGTCCGCTGTTGGCCCCGCTACCGCCTCGCGGATCCCCGGAGCGCTCATAAGGGCGTCCACGAAGCTCAGGACATCTCGGGTCGAACGATAGGACCGGTCCAACGTGATGGCGAAATTCGGCAGGTCCACCGCCGTAATCTGGGCGACGTAGTTCTGGGTCTCGACCAGAAACTTCGCCGGATCGGCACCCTGGAACGAGTAGATCGATTGCTTTGGGTCGCCGACGATGAATAGCGTGCGAGCATTCTGAGCTTCTTGGTGTTGAGTCCGCCATCGAACCGCACCGGCCCCCGCAAAGAAGTCGGAGGTGAGGGCTCCGAGTATCTCCCATTGTTCCGGAGCGGTGTCCTGGGCTTCGTCCAGCAAGATATGCTCGATGCCGCCGTCCAGCTTGTAGAGCACCCAAGCAGCATCGACTTTCTTCGTCAGCAGTTCCTTGGTCTTGTCGATCAGGTCGGCGAAGTCGAGCGCGCCGCGCGCGGCCTTCTCCTTGTTGTGTTCGTCGATGTAGAGGCCGGCCAGCAGCAATGCGTCGATGCTGTCTTCCGCGACGCGCGCGGCGTTCAGCCATTCACGGGCCTCTTCCAGGCGCTCCTGTTCGCCGAGCAGGCGTGCGCGCAGGTCTTCGCGCGGCTTGAATGTCGTCGTCGTGGCGTAGTGCTTCCTGGGTTCGCCCTTGTCGGTGAAGATGGCCGCCAGGGCGTCCTCGAACGCGCCTGTCGCCAGCGTCCGCCTCAGTCGCTCGGCGTGTTCGGTGTCGCGGATCTTGCCGCTCGATTCCAAAAGGCTGGCGCAGGCTTCCCAGAGGTCCGGATCCAATTCCGCCATGGCTTCGTCGGCGATGCGGCCCGCGCTGGACGGCGCCTGGAAGCCGCAGGCGTTCCAGACATCTCCAATGAAACCCGAGGGGCCGTGGTCCGCGCCCAGATACTCCCCGATCGCCCCGCGCCGGCTTTCGAAGGCGGCGAACATCGCCTCGAAGCTGGCGAAGTCGAGGGCCGTCGAGAACCGGGCATAGGCCTGGGCGAACGCATCGTCGTGGTCGGTGACATAGGCCGCCACCTGCCGCAGGGCGCCCTGGGCGATGGCGGCGCTGGCGCTGTCGTCCATCACCTGGAAGCCCGGCGAGACCCCGGCCTCCAGTGGAAAGCGCCGCAGCAGCTTCTCGCAGAAAGCGTGGATGGTCTGGATCTTCAGCCCGCCCGGCGTCTCCAGCGCCTTGGCGAACAGGCCCCGGGCCTTGGACAGCTCGCGGTGGTCGAAGCCGGCCGGTTCGCGGCCCTCCAGCGCGCCCAGCTGCTCGCGCAGCTTGACGTCGGGGGTGACGCACCATTCGCCCAGCCGCTCGAACAGCCGCCGCTGCATCTCGGCGGCGGCGGCCTTGGTGTAGGTGACGCACAGGATGGCCTCGGGCGCCGAGCCGGCCAGCAGCAGGCGCGCGACCCGGTCGATCAGGGTCTTGGTCTTGCCCGAGCCGGCGTTGGCCGTGACGAAGGCCGAGATGGCCGGGTCGGCGGCGACGCGCTGGGGGTCGGGTTGCAAGGTCGGGGCGTCGGACATGGTCATCAAGATCCTCCCCCTCTGGGGGAGGTGTCGGCGAAGCTGACGGAGGGGGTATTGCTGAGCCGGCGGGGATGAACCCCCTCCGGCCCTCTGGGCCACCTCCCCCAGAGGGAGAGGATCTGCGTGAGGAGGGACCTCACTCCACCCCCTCCCCGTCGTCGCCGCTGGTCGACCATTCGAACACCCGCGCCAGGTGGCCGTAGTCGCCGGCGTGGTCGTGCACGAACTGCGGGGCCACCCGCGAGAGGTACGGCTGCCTCGGATTGTCGTAGCGCTCGATCAGCGTCCGCAGGCCGTTCAGCGCCTTGACCGCCGCCTCGCTCGCCTCGGCCCCGGCGGCGGCGCGCACCTCCTCGACGCCGGCCGGCCTGCGGCCGGTGACCCGCAGATAGGTCAGCTCGCCCGGCTCGCGCGGGCCGAGGTCCGGGAAGCCGCCCTCGCGCAGGATGGCGGCGGTCAGGGTCAGCTGCGGCGAGAAGCCGGTCTCGACCTGCTTCTTCGACGGCGCGGCGCCGGTCTTGTAGTCGAGGATGTGGGCCAGGCCGTCGGCGGTGGGCTCGATGCGGTCGGCCTTGGCGGTGACGGTGAACGGCCGGCCGCCGATGTCGAAGGTCAGCTCGCCGGCCGCCTCGACCACGATCCGCTCGGCCCCGGCCCGGCGGCGGGTCTCCAGCTCGGCGACCCACAGGGCCGCCTCGCGGGCCAGGGCGCGCTCGCGGGCCAGGGCGGCGGCCGGCATGCCGGCTTTCTCCAGCTCGCCCAGATAGAGGCCGGCGAAGATCTCGGCGGCGTCGGCCGGCACGGGGCCGGGGTGCTCCAGGGCGAAGGTCTCGAACGCCGCGTGGATCGCCGTGCCGCGCGCCCGGGCCTCGACCGGCTCGTCGGGGCGGTCCAGCGGATAGAGCTTGAGGATGTCGCGGGCCCAGACGGCGTAGGGGTCGCGGGTCAGGGCCTCGACCCGGGTGACGGCCATCCGACGCGGACGGTCGGCGACCGGCGGGGTCGGGGCCGGGCGCCGGATCGGGTCGTAGGGTCCGGGGGCGTCCAGGTCGCGGGCCCAGGCCAGCACGTCGGGCCGTTCGGTCAGGGAAAGGCCGGCGCCGCGCGCCAGGGTCTTCAGCCGCCACAGCCAGCGGCTCTCGACGGCCGGCGCCCCGCCGCGGCGTTCGCTGTGGACCAGGACCACGTCGGGCGCGCAGGCGGCCTGGGCGAAGTCGTGAGCGGTCAGGCCGATGCGGCGCTCGGGCGGCGGCAGGTTGAGCTTGGCGCGCATCGGCCGCGACAGGAACGGGTCGATCGGCGCGCCGCGCGGCCAGATCCCCTCCTCCAGGCCGGCCAGGATCAGCCGGTCGGCCCGCACCATCCGCGCCTCGATGGCCCCGAAGATCCGCAGGCGCGGATGGGTGGCGCCGCCGGTGCGCAGGGTCTCCTCGTTGACCAGCCGGTCCAGCAGGTCGGCGAAGCCCTGGGCCGAGGCCGGCGGCAGGGCGACCCCGTCGGTGATCAGCGACGACAGCAGGCCCGCCAGACTCTCGCCGGCCGAACCGGCCCACAGGTCGGTCGGGTCGGCCAGGGCCTCCAGCGCCTCGACCAGGGCCCGGGCGGCGGCGGCCGGCTGCCCGGCTTTCGGATTGGCGACATAGGGCCTGGCGACGCGGTGGGCGGCGGCCAGTACGCGCTCGACCAGGGCCTTGGCGTCGGGATGTTTCTCCAACCGCTCCAGAAGCTTGGCGGCGTCGCGCGGGGCCGGGCCGCGTAGGCCGTAGCGCTCCAGGTCGCGCGCGGCCTGGGCGTCGGCGCGCAGCAGCGGATGCTTGGCCACGGCCAGCAGGCGCACGGGATCCAGCGACTCCACGGCGAGACCGGCGACATGCTGGGCCAGGATCGCCGCGGCGCTGGCGGCCAGGGGCGCGCCGGCCGAGCTGTCGGGGATCACGCCCCAGCGCGCCAGCCGGGCGTTGACCCGCCGGGCCAGCTCCTGGTCGGGCGTGACCATGGCGGCGGTCAGGCCGGGGGTCTCCAGAGCCTCGCGCAGGAGTAGGGCGCAGGCGACGGCGGCCTCCTCCTCGGTGCGGGCGTTGACCAGGGACAGGCCCTTCAGCCCTTCCTTGATCGGGTCCAGGCCCGGGGCCTCGGCTCGCAGCCGGTCGATCTGGGCCAGCCAGTCGGCGGTGGCCTCGGCGGGACGCAGAGCCTCGTTGATCAGGCGGCGGCGCCAGCGGCCCCGGCTGTCGGCCTCGGGCCACCAGGGGCGGACGTCGGCCCGCGTCACCTCGGCCCCGACCAGCAGGCGCTTCATCGCCCCCTGCGGATGCTGCTCGCCCGGCAGGCCCTCGATCTTGTCCCAGGCGTCGTCGGCCAGGCCGTCGTCGAGGCCGGGCAGCACGACCGCGCCCCGCGGCAGGCCGGCGATCACCCGCAGCAGGCGGGCGGTGGCCGGCGCCGTGCCGGTCGAGCCGGCCGCGACCAGCACGCCTTGCGGCGGGTTCGTCTCCCACTGGTCAGAAAGCGCGTTGAGCAGCCGCACCCGCCGGTCGCTGACGTCGATCAGCCCCATCTCGAGGAGGCGTTTGGGCCAGGCGGTCAGCACCGCCTTGAGGAACCGCGCCGAGACCTGCCAGTGCCGGGCCAGGTCGCCTTCCGCCAGGCCGTCCAACCGGCCGTCGTCGGTGACCACCTCCTCGATCTGACAGCTGTCGAGGAACTCGGCCAAAGCCTTGGCCATCTCCAGGGCCTGGCCGGCCTGGGGCTGGAACGACAGCAGGTGGGCGTGATCGGCCACTAGTCGGGCCAGCTCGAACCGGCGGCGGCGCGAGGAGACGGCGGGCGGCAGGTCCAGGCTCAGCTCGCCCGGCTCGAACGGCGGCTCGCCCTCGTCCAGGTCGCCCAGCGGCCGGATCTGCGGCAGCAGCAGGGCCTTGCCGCCGCCGGCCGAAACGAAGGCGTCGGCCAGGGCGCGGGCCCCGCGCCGGGTGGGGGTCAGGACGGTGGCGGCGGGCAGGGCCTCGGGACCCAGCGGCGCCAGGGCCTCCAGCAGCCCGCGCGCCAGGTCCTCGACGAAGGGCCGGTGGGCGGGGATCGAGAACCAGCGCGGCCCCGGATGATCGAAGGGGCCGGCCATCTTCAGGTCCGTCCAGCCAGGCGGGCCTCGGCGACCTCCCGCGCGTCGGGATCGCCGACATGCATCCACACCCCGGACGGCGCGACGCCGTGCACGCGGCGATCGGCGGCCAGGGCCTTCCAGATCGGGGTCAGCGAGAACGGTCCGTCCGGACCGTCGGCCACGACCTGCGGCTTGCAGATGTGGACGCCGACATAGACCAGCGGCGCGGTCTCGCCGGCCGCCTTGAACCGTACCGCCCCGTCCTCGCCGAGGAACACGTCGCCGCTGTCGTGGAAGCCCAGCGACGCCTTGGTCGAGGCCAGCATCAGGCAGACGTCCATGGCCGCCGGATCCCAGGCGCGGGCCACCGCCTTGATGGCCGAGGCGTCCTCGATCCAGACGGAGTCGATATTGGCCACCCAGATCGGGTCCTCGCCCAGCAACGGCAGGGCGTGCTTGACGCCGCCGCCGGTCTCCAGGGCCTGGGGCCGCTCGTCGGAGATGACGATGTGCGGCAGCGGGTGGGTGGCGGCGCGGCGGACCAGATGCTGCTCCAGCCGGTCGGCGAAATAGTGGACATTGACCACGGCGGTCTCGACCCCGGCGGCGGCCAGGCGGTCCAGCATATGGTCGATCAGCGCCTTGCCGCCGACCTCGACCAGGGCCTTGGGCCGGTCGTCGGTCAGGGGCCGCATGCGGGTGCCCAGGCCGGCGGCCAGGACCATGGCGACTTTCGGGGCCTGCGAGGGCGCGACGGTCATCGACGGGCCTCCGCCGGCACGTGGACGTCGAACCAGGCCTTCAGGCCCGCGAGCGCCGGATTGGCGAAACAGACGTCGAGATAGGTCCAGAGCCGGGGAATGAAGTCGGCGTAGCGGGGCTTGCCGTCGCGGGTCACCAGCCGGGCGAAAATGCCCAGGATGCGCACGATGTTGAGCGCGCCCAGGGCGTGATAGTCGGCCAGGAAGGCGGTGCGGTCGAGGTCGGGGCGGGCCGCCAGGTAACGGTCGAGGCCGGCGGCCTCGCGCTCGGGCGAGACGGTGCGGCGGGCGTCGTGCAGCAGCATCGACAGGTCCCAGGCCGGATGGGCCAGCACCGCGTCCTGGAAGTCCAGCAGCCCGACCCGGGCCGCGCCGTCGCGCGCGGGCAGCCAGATCAGGTTCTCGGCGTGATAGTCGCGGTGACAGAACACGGTGGCCCCGGCCTCGCCCCGCGCCCGGATCGGCGCCCACAGGGCCTCCCATTCGGCCAGGGCGGCGGCGTCGAAGGTCAGGCCGCGGAACTTCGGCTGCCATTCGACAAAGATGTCGTGGGCGGTCTTCAGGGCCAGGTCGTCATAGGTCAGCAGCGGCCAGGTCGAGCCGTCGAAGTCGAGCACGCCGGGTGTCGGGGCGGCGTGGATCGCCAGCAGGCCGTCGATGGCGGCGTCGTACAGCGGGGCCTCGTCGGTCCCTGCCGCGATCAGCCGGGCATAGAGGTCGTCGCCCAGGTCCTCCAGCACCGCCAGGCCCGCGCCCGGGTCGGCGGCCAGCACCTTGGGGGCCGACAGGCCCTGGGCTCTCAGCCAGCCGGCGCAGGCCACGAAGGCGTCCACCCGGCCGGCGGCCAGGCGGGCCAGGGCGTTGTAACCCAGGGCCGCGCGCTGTTGCGGCGTTGCGTCCGGCGGACAGGGCGCGGTCTCCACCGACGGCGGCTGGTCCATGAAGATGAAGCTCTGGTCGCCCCTATGCAGCCGCTCGTAGCTGCGGGTCGAGGCGTCGCCGCCCAGCGGCTCGCGGCGGGCGTCGCCGAAGCCGTGGGCCGCCAGGAAGGCCGCCTTGGGGGTTTCGCGATCAGAGCTCAAGCTTGCGTCCTTCGAAGGTTCCGTGCGGGACGAGGGTGGCGCGCCGCGCCTCCCCATCGTCGCCCGTGGGGACGATGTCTATAGCGAGTCGGTTGGCCGGCAGGCGCCCCTCCAGCCGCTGGGGCCATTCGATCACGGCCGCGCCGTCCTCCAGCGCCTCCTCCAGTCCGATCTCGTAGGCCTCGTCCGGGTCGGTCAGGCGGTAGAGGTCGAAATGGGCGACCGGGAAGTCGGGCCCGTCGTAGAACTGCACCAGGGTGAAGGTCGGGCTGGGCACCTCCTCGTCGGGCGAGGTCAGGGCGCGGACCAGGGCCCGGGCCAGGGTCGACTTGCCCGCCCCCAGGGGGCCGGTCAGGCAGACGGCGTCGCCGGGGCGCAGGGCCTGGGCCAGCCTCTGGCCCAGGGTCTGGGTGGCGGCCTCGTCGGGCAGGGAAATCTCGATCATCGCAGCACCGCGTCGGGGTTGGCGGGCAGCACGCGCTCGACGAAGTGCTTGAGCGCCCCGGTGGCCATGGCCGCGTCGGGGTCCAGGGCCTTGGCCGGGATCGGGCGGCCGACGATCAGGGAAAAGCGCCGTCCGCGCTTGTTGAGCATCTCGTGGAACAGGGTGATGTCGCGCAGCTCCTGGAACCGGCCGTCGAACAGGTGGAACAGGGTCGACCACGGGCCGGTCAAGTGCAGCGGGACGATCGGCGCGCCGCTCCAGCGGGCGATCGACACGGCCGAGGCCTGCCAGGGCTTGTCGGTCAGCCGGCCCTGGACCTTGGTCGCCAGGCGGCCGGCCGGGAAGATCACCAGGGCCTGTTCGGCCTTCAGCGCCGCGCGGGTGCGCTCCAGCACGCCGCGGGTGTGGGTCAGGGTGCGCTTGGCCTCGACCCACTCGACCGGGATCAGCGCCTCGTCCAGCCGCGGGCAGACCCGCACGGCGTCGGCGTTGGCGTAGAAGACGAGATCGGCGCGCCGGGCCTTCAGGGCGTCATGGACCGCCACCCCGTCGGCGATGCCGGTCGGGTGGTTGCAGACCACCAGGGCCGCGCCCTTGGCGGGCAGGTTGTCCAGGCCCTGGACCGTCACGTCCAGGCTCAGCAGGTCGGACACGTAGGCCAGGGCCTCGTGGCCGCCCATCGGGGCGACGGCCTGCGCCAGCGCCCGGGCCTTGCCGTAGCTGAGCAGGGCGTGCAGCGGCCCGCGCGCCAGCGGCCAGGCCGGCGAGCCGCACAGCTTGGGCGCCCGCTCGGCGATCAGGGTGTCGATGATGTGGGGGCGGGCCGGATCGACGGCCTGCGAGGTGCTCATCCGCCGACTCTAGAGAAGCCGCCGCGCGGTTCCAAGGCGAGGCGGGAAATTTGACGGACCGGCCGCGACGTCGGAGGTTGGGGCGGTAGAGAGGGGATTCCCGCATGAAGCGTTTCGGCCTTTGGTTCGTCGCCGTCGTCGTGGTCGCCGCCGTCGGGGCGGGCGCCTTGACCTACTGGAACGTCGAGCTGCGCTGGCGGCCCAAGACGATCACCAGGAACCAGGCCGAGATCGCCAAAATCCTGGAGACCGCCGGCTGGGTGTCGCCGGGGCTGAAGGGGCAAAAGCTCTACATGGTCAGCTTCCGCACCTGTCCCGACTGCGTGCGCTTCAAGTACGAGGAATATCCGGGCCTGCACAAGGCCGGCGTCGACACCCGGCTGATCGAGATCGCCCGCGCCGACCGCAACGGCGTGCCGAAGTCGACCCCGGCCGAGCGGGCGACCGTCGCCGAGCTGTGGGTCAACCGCAGCTGGGCGCTGTCGGAAAGGTGGGACGCCACGCCGGTCGAGGCCTGGACGGCCAAGGGGATCGCCCCCGCCGACGGCGACGTCGCCCGCACCGCCGTGATCGAGGCCGGCCGCAAGACCGTCGAGGACCTGCGGCCGCTGCTCAAGGCCAATGGCGTCAACTTCGCCTATCCGCTGCTGGTCTGGTGGACCAAGGACGGGACGATGAAGGCCTGCGCCTGCGAGCGGCGCGAGACCTACCGCTTCGTGCGGAAGGACCTGGGGGTCTAAACCGGCCGGTTGCTGATCTCGGCCTTCCGCGCCTGGCGGGTCTTGGTTCCGGGGCGGTGGTCGAGGTCGCCGTCGTGGGGGGCCGCGCCAGCGTCAAGATCCAGGTTGTCGGCGTCGTCATAGAGCGCCGCGGTCGCCCCTTCGGGGGCGAGGTCGGAGGGAATCGTCCGGTCTTCGGGTTGGGCCATGTCGGTCTCCTTCTGACGATGTCAGGGAAACAACGACGTCGCCTCCAGCCACGTTTCATGGCTGGAGGCGAGCGCTTGGACGTTTAGAAATCCTGCAGCGTCGGGCGGACGGCGATCTCGCTGACGTCGACGTCGGCCGGCTGCTCCACCGCGTAGGCGATGGCGCGGGCGATCGCCTCGGCCGGGATGGCGATCTGGTAGAAGTCCTCCAGGCCCTTCAGGGCCTCGGGGTCCGAGCTGCCGTGGCGCAGTTCGCTGTCGGTCACGCCGGGCGAGATCACGGTGACGCGGATCTTGCCGCCGACCTCGTGGCGCAGGCCCTCGGAGATGGCCGAGACGGCGAACTTGGTGCCGCTATAGACCGTGCCGCCCGGGCTGAAAACCTTGCGGCCGGCGATCGAGCTGATGTTGACGAACTGGCCCGAGCCCTGGGCCTCGAACACCGGCAGGGCGGCGGCGACGCCGTACAGCACGCCCTTGATGTTGATGTCGATCATCCGGTCCCATTCGTCGGTCTTCGCGGCCGACATCGGGGCGATGGCCATCAGGCCGGCGTTGTTGATCAGAACGTCGACGCGGCCGAAGGCCTGGACGGCGGCGGCGATCATGGCCTCGACCTCGGCCTTGACGGTGACGTCGGTCTGGACGGCGATGGCCTGGCCGCCGGCGGCGGTGATCTCGGCGACCAGGGCCTCCAGCCGGTCGATGCGGCGGGCGGCCAGCACCAGGCGGGCGCCCTTGGCGGCGAGGTGGCGGGCGGTGGCTTCGCCCAGGCCGCTGCTGGCCCCGGTGACGACCACGACCTTGCCGGCGATGTTGGATTCGAGGTTGGCGGACATGCGATTTCTCCTTGATGTCTCGGGGTAGGCGTCGCTGTCGGCGTCCCCGTGAGCTGGAAGATGAGAGCTCGACCCGTCCGCGATAATCCTTGATAGTTTGAATGCGGTTTCAAACAGGATTTGATAATGCAGCGCGACCTGCTGGACGGCGTCGTGGCGTTCACCACCGTGGCGCGGCGGCGAAGCTTCACCACGGCGGCGGCCGACCTGGGCGTGACGCCGGCGGCGGTCAGCCACGCGGTCAAGCAGCTGGAGGCCCGGCTGGGCGTGGCGCTGTTCGCCCGCACCACGCGCGAGGTCGGGCTGACCGAGGCGGGGCGGCGCTACCTGCAAGGCGCCCAGCCGGCGGTCGAGGCGATGCAGGCCGCCACCGCCTCGGCGCGGTCGCTCGGCGAGGGTCCGGCGGGCACGGTGCGCGTGACCACCTCGCGCCTGGCCCTGCGGATGGTGCTGGCCCCGGTGATCACCGACTTCTGCCGCGCCTATCCGGACGTGCGGCTGGAGATCGTGGTCGACGACGCCCAGATCAGCATCATCGAGGAGGGCTTCGACGTCGGGGTGCGGATGGGCGAGATGATCGCGCCCGACATGGTGGCCGTGCGCGTGTCGCACCCGTTCCAGTTCTGCGTGGTCGGTTCGCCCGCCCTGCTGGCGCGCCACGGCCGGCCGGGGCATCCGCGCGACCTGAAGGGCTATCCCTGCCTGAACGTCCTGCAGACCACCCGCCTGAACAACTACCGCTGGGAATTCGAGGAGGACGGCCGCGAGTTCGAGGTGGCGGTCGACAGCCCGATCAGCGTCAACGACTTCGACTTCCTGCTGAAGGGCGCGCTGGACGGCCTGGGCCTGACCTACCAGCCCGAGCCCCTGGCCATGCCGCACGTGCTGACCGGACGGCTGGAGCGGGTGCTGGACCCCTACCTCGCCGGACCGACGGCCTGGCACCTCTACTATCCCAGCCGCCTGGGCGCCTCGGCCGCCCTGCGGGCCCTGGTCGAGTTCATGCGCGGCCGCCTGCGCGCGCCGGGACGGGCGTAGGGGCTTCCCCCGCCGGCCGCGCCGCGCTAACCGGAGCGCCGATGCCCACATCCGTCCGCACCGCCTACCGAGAACGCCTGGCCCAGGGCGAGATCAAGCCCGACGTCGCCCAGGCCGCCGCGGTCGACGCCCTGTCGCGGCTGGAGGCCGACCTCAACGACGCCGGCGAGCCGGGCTTCTCGCTGTTCGGCCGCAAGCCCAAGGGCCAGAAGGGCGTCTATCTGTGGGGGCCGGTCGGGCGCGGCAAGTCCATGCTGATGGACCTGTTCTTCGACAGCGCCCCGGTCAACCGCAAGCGCCGCGTGCACTTCCACGTGTTCATGGCGGAGGTCCACGAGCACATCAACGCCTGGCGCAAGGGCGACGCGGCCGAGCGCAAGGCGCGCTTCGGCCAGCACCGGGGCGACGACCCGATCGCCCCCACCGCCGACCTGATCGCCGCCGACGCCCGCCTGCTGTGCTTCGACGAGCTGCAGGTCACCGACATCGCCGACGCCATGATCCTGGGCCGGCTGTTCGAGGCCCTGTTCGCCCAGGGGGTGACCCTGGTCGCCACCTCCAACCGCCCGCCCGACGACCTCTACAAGGACGGCCTGAACCGCCAGCTCTTCGTCCCCTTCATCGAGATGCTGAAGGAGAAGCTGGAAGTCGTGGCCGTGCGCGGGCCGGTGGACTTCCGGCTGGACCGGCTGCGCGCGGCCCGCACCTGGCTGGCCCCGGACGACAAGGCCAGCCTCGCCGAATTCGACCGCCTGTGGACCGACATGCTGGACGGGGCCGAGGAGACGGGGGCCACCGTGGAAGTTCTCGGCCGTAAGATGCGCTTCCCGCGCGCCGCCGGCGGCCTGCTGCGCGCCTCGTTCGCCAGCCTGTGCCAGCAGGCCCTGGGGCCGCAGGACTACCTGGCCATCGCCGAGCGCTTCCACACCCTGTTCCTCGAGGACGTGCCGCTGCTGACGCCCGAGCGGCGCGACGCGGCCAGGCGGTTCAACACCCTGGTCGACGCCCTCTACGAGGCCGACGCCAAGCTGGTGGCCCTGGCCCACGGCGAGCCCGAGGCGCTGTACCCGGCCGGCGACGGGGCGTTCGAGTTCGAGCGCACGGTGTCGCGCCTGCAGGAGATGCGCTCGGCCGACTACGTGGCGCGGGTGCGGGATTAGGAGAGTGTCATGAGCGTGAAAGACCGTGTCCGCGTCCACGAGACCCGGCTGCTCTCCGACAACTGGTACGTCCTGAAGACGACCACCTTCGACTGGAAGCGCCGCGACGGGACCTGGCAGACCCAGAGTCGCGAGGTCTACGACCGCGGCAACGGGGCGGTGCTGCTGCCCTACGACCTGGCCCGGCGCACCGTGCTGCTGGTGCGGCAGTTCCGCTATCCGGCCTTCGTCAACGGCCATGACGACCTGCTGATCGAGGCCGCCGCCGGCCTGCTGGACGACGCCGAGCCGGAGGTGCGAATCCGCGCCGAGGTCGAGGAGGAGCTGGGCTATCGCCTCGGCGTGGTGACCAAGGTCTTCGAGGCCTTCATGAGCCCCGGCTCGGTGACCGAGATCCTGCACTTCTTCGTCGCCGAGTACGACGCGGCGATGCGCATCGGCGACGGCGGCGGCCACCCGGACGAGGGCGAGGACATCGAGGTGCTGGAGCTGTCGATCGACGAAGCCCTGGCCATGGTCGCCGACGGCCGCATCCGCGACGCCAAGACCATCATGCTGCTGCAGCACGCGGCGCTGACGCTGTTTCGGGCGTAGGGGGCTGCTTCTTGATCCCTCCCTCTCTAGGAGAGAGGGATCTTCCGTTCCCGATCCACCGCCCCATCGGCCGGCGCCCGCGAGCCGCTCCAGCGCTCGATGGCGCCCAGGAGCTCCAACGGCGAGATCGGCTTGCCGATGTGGCCGTTCATGCCGGCCTGGGCGCTGGCCTCCACATGTTCGGGCAGGACGTCGGCGCTCAGCGCGATGATCGGGGTGTCGCGGTTGGCGCTGTCCTGGGCGCGGACGGCGCGGGCGGCGGCGAAGCCGTCGACCTCGGGCATCTGCAGATCCATCAGGATCAGGTCGAACCGCTCGCAGGCGGTCAGGCGCAGCGCCTCGGACGCGCTGGCGGCTTCGGAGACCTCGTGGCCGACGGCCTGCAACATGGCGCGCACCAGTTCGCGGTTCACCGCCACGTCGTCGACCACCAGGATCTGGGCGCGGGCGACGGGTCCGGCCCGCTCGGCGCTGACGCCCGTCGGCGCCGGCGCGGCTTCCTGGGCGTGGATGTCGAAGGCGAAGATCGAGCCGCCGCCCGGCGCGGACTCCATGGTGATGGAGCCGCCCATCAGCTCGACCAGGCCCTTGCAGATCGACAGGCCCAGACCCGTGCCGCCGTAGCGGCGGCTGTTCGATCCGTCGATCTGGAAGAAGCGCTGGAACAGGCCGTCGCGCTTGTCTTCGGGCACGCCGCAGCCCGTGTCGCGCACCGATACGCGCAGCACGCCGTCAGCATGGCGCACGCTCAGACGCACCTCGCCGGTCTCGGTGAACTTGATGGCGTTGCTGACCAGGTTGACGATCACCTGACGCAGCCGGTTGGCGTCGGCCTCCAGGGCCGCGGGGACGCCGGGGTCGAGGTCGAGCGACAGCGCCAGGCTCTTGGCGCGGGCCTGCTCGGCGAACAGGGCCATCACATCGTCCAGGAACGGCGCCACGGCGAACGGCTGGGGCGACAGGGCCACGTGGCCGGACTCCAGCTTGGAGAATTCCAGGATGTCGTTGACCACGGTCAGCAGGGTCATGCCCGCCGTCTTGACCCGCCGAACATAGAGGCCGGCGTCGGGCGGCAGGTCGTGGAGGTCGCTCAACAGGCTTGAAAAGCCGTTGATCGCCGTGAGCGGCGTGCGGATCTCGTGGCTCATATTGGCCAGGAACTCGGCCTTGGCCTCGGCGGCGGCTTCCGCGCGCAGCTTGGCGTCCAGCAAGGCGACCTCGCGGGCGCGGGCTTCGGTCACGTCCATCAGGGCGCCGAACAGGGTGGCGGCCTCGCCGTCAGCGCCCAGCTCGACCGCCGCGTGGCAGACCACGTGGCGCGCCGCGCCGTCCATCCGCCTGAGGCGCGCCTCGAATTCGAAGGGTTCGCCCGTCTTGGCCGCGATCTTCAGGCCGGCCCGCCAGCGGCGACGGTCGGCGACGTCGAAATGGGCCATCTGGGTTCCCAGGTTGGGGACTCCCGCCGAGGGCTCCCGCCCATAGATCCGGAACACCCCTTCGGACCATGTGGTCTCGCCGCTCGCCAGGTCGACGCGCCAGTGACCGACCCCGGCCATGCCCTCGGCCATCAGGGCGATGCGGTGGGCCTCGCGGATCCTGCGGGCGTCGGCCTCGGCCCGCCCCCGCGCCTCGGCCAGGTCGCGACGCGCCCGGGTCAGGTCGATCTGCAGCGAACGGAAGACGCGGAACACCAGATAGGTGGTGGCCAGCACCGTGGCGATCCGCCAGGGCTGGTCGCGCTCGACCAGCCGCACGCCCGCCCCCAACTGGACCACGACCATCGAGATCAGCATCGGCGTCAGATTGGTCAGCAGCCGCCGGGGCCGGGCGTAGTCGCGCACCAGGATCTCGAACATGACCACGCCGTAGAGGGTAACGCCGAAGGTCTGGGCCGCGCCGATCTGGAAGAACGTCAGATAGAAGCCGGCCAGGGCGTAGCCGGCGCTTTGCATCCAGGCGAAGAGGTCGGCGGCCCCGTCCGAGGCGCGCGCCTCGGCGACGGCCAGGGCGGCCATCGCCGCCATCCAGAGAAAGGGCGCGGGATCGTTGGAATAGGGCAGGGTGGCGCAGAAGACGACGGCCGAGAACACCAGCCGCGCGCCCATCCCGCCGGTGTCGCGACCCGAGACCCGCAGCAGGTCGCACGCCGCGCCGAGCCGGCGTCGCCAGCGGCCAGCCGCCGGCGCGCCCGTTGAAATCCCCGCAGCCATTGAACGCACCCTAACCCCGTCAACGGCTTATTTACCGTTCAGGATTGAACGAAAGGTTGAACGTGGTCGGCGAACGTCGATCGGCCCGGCCCTGGCCGACGCCCCAGCTTACGGATTCCATCGCGTCCATCCTCATGCCTTGAGAACGTTTCTCAACAAGGGCGGCCGCGTTGACACCCCCGGAGTCGCGCTTAAAAGCATCCCGCAACGCACAAAGCCAAAGGTTGGACGCAACCATGACCGACACCCGCGGGGGACTTCCCGACCGCCCCCTGTCGCCGCACCTGCAAGTCTGGCGCTGGCACATCACCATGGCCTGCTCGATCCTGCACCGCGCCACTGTGTTCGCGCTCTATGTCGGCGTCCTGCTGCTGGCCGGCTGGGCCGTGGCCCTGGCCTCCGGTCCCGACGCCTACGCCTGCTACACCGGCCTGCTCGGCTCGTTCCTCGGCAAGCTGGTCCTGTTCGGCCTGACGGTCGCCCTGCTCTACAACGTCGCCTACACCGTCCGGCAATCCTTCTGGGACATGGGCAAGGGCTTCACCCCCAAGACCGCCGACATGACCGGCGTCGGCGCCATCGCCTTCGCGGTGGTCGGCGCGATCGTCGTCTGGGTCATCGCCGCCCAAACCGGAGCGCTCTGATCATGGCTGGTCCTTCGTCCTCCGCCCGCTTCCGCACGCCGATGTCCCGGGCCCGCGGCCTGGGCGCCTCGCACCACGGCGTCGGCCATTTCGTCACCGAGCGCGTGTCGGGCATAGCCCTGATCCCGCTGGCCCTGTGGGGCCTGTTCGCCGGCCTGCGGCTGGCGAGCCTGGGCTTCGACGGCGCCGCCGAATGGGTGGCCATCGCGCACAACACCGTCCTGCTCAGCCTGCTGATCGTCGTCGCCCTGATCCACCTGAAGGGCGCGGTGCAGGTGGTGATCGAGGACTACGTCCCGGACTTCACGACCAAGACCGTGCTGGTCCTCGCCAATCTTTTCGTCTGCGTCCTCGGCGGCGCTCTTGGGGTCGTGGCGATCCTCAAGGTCGCCTTCACCGGAGCCCTCTGATGTCGGCCTACAAGTTCATCGACCACAAGTTCGACGTCGTCGTCGTCGGCGCCGGCGGCTCGGGCCTGCGCGCCGCGCTCGGCTGCGCCCAGGCCGGGCTGAAGACCGCCTGCGTCACCAAGGTGTTCCCGACCCGCAGCCACACGGTCGCCGCCCAGGGCGGGATCTCGGCCTCGTTGGGCAACATGGGCCAGGACGACTGGCGCTGGCACATGTTCGACACCGTCAAGGGTTCGGACTGGCTGGGCGACCAGGACGCCATCGAATACCTGACCCGCAACGCCCCGGCCGCGGTCTACGAGCTGGAGCACTGGGGCGTGCCGTTCTCGCGCACCGTCGACGGCAAGATTTACCAGCGCGCCTTCGGCGGCATGACCAAGAACTTCGGCGAGGGCCCGATCCAGCGCACCTGCGCGGCGGCCGATCGCACCGGTCACGCCATGCTGCACACGATGTACGGCCAGTCCCTGGCCCACGACACCGAGTTCTTCATCGAGTACTTCGCGCTCGACCTGATCATGGAAGACGGCGTCTGCCGCGGCGTCACCGCCTGGAAGCTGGACGACGGCACCCTGCACCGGTTCCAGGCCCAGATGGTAATCCTGGCCACCGGCGGCTACGGCCGCGCCTACTTCTCGGCCACCTCGGCCCACACCTGCACCGGCGACGGCAACGCCATGGCCCTGCGCGCGGGCCTGCCGCTGCAGGACATGGAGTTCGTGCAGTTCCACCCCACCGGCATCTACGGCGCCGGCTGCCTGATCACCGAGGGCGCCCGCGGCGAGGGCGGCTACCTGACCAACTCGGAGGGCGAGCGCTTCATGGAGCGCTACGCTCCGTCGGTGAAGGACCTGGCCCCGCGCGACATGGTCAGCCGGGCCATGACCATCGAGATCCGCGAAGGCCGCGGCGTGGGCCCCAACAAGGACCACATCTTCCTGCACCTGGACCACCTGGACCCGAAGATCCTGCACGAGCGCCTGCCCGGCATCTCCGAGACCGCCAAGGTGTTCGCCGGCGTCGACGTCACCAAGGCCCCGATCCCGGTGCTGCCGACCGTGCACTACAACATGGGCGGCATCCCGACGAACTATCACGGCGAGGTCGTCACCAAGTCGGGCGACAATCCCGACCAGGTGATCCCCGGCCTGATGGCCGTTGGCGAGGCGGCCTGCGTGTCGGTGCACGGCGCCAACCGCCTGGGCTCCAACAGCCTGATCGACCTGGTGGTGTTCGGCCGCGCCGCGGCCCTGCGCTGCGCCGAGATCCTCAAGCCGATGGCCACCCAGCCGGAGCTGAAGGACAGCATGACCGACGCCCACCTGGCCCGCTTCGACCGCTTCCGCAACGCCAATGGCGGCACGCCGACGGCGGCCCTGCGCCTGGAAATGCAGAAGGCCATGCAGGAGGACGCCGCGGTGTTCCGCACCGGCGAGAGCCTGGAAAGCGGCGTCAAGCGCCTGGGCGCGGTCTGGGACAAGGCCAAGGACATCAAGGTCAGCGACCGCGGGCTGGTGTGGAACACCGACCTGATGGAGACCCTGGAGTTCGACAACCTGATCGGCCAGGCCGTGGTCACCGTGGCCGGGGCGGTCAACCGCACCGAAAGCCGCGGCGCCCACGCCCGCGAGGACTTCTCCACGCGCGACGACGCCAACTGGATGAAGCACACCCTGGCCTGGCTCGACCAGGGCACCGGCCAGGTGAAGATCGATTTCCGGCCGGTGCACAGCTACACCATGTCGAAAGACATCGACTACATCCCGCCCAAGCAGCGCGTGTACTGAGGGTACGATCGATGGTTCAGCTCACCCTCCCGAAGAACTCCACCGTCCAGAACGGCAAGCACTGGCCCGCCCCGGCCGGCGCCAAGAACACGCGGTCGTTCAAGATCTACCGCTACGATCCGGAAGACGGCCGCAACCCGCGCTGGGACACCTACGAGGTGGACGTCGACGCCTGCGGCCCGATGGTCCTGGACGCCCTGCTCTATATCAAGAACACGATCGACCCGACGCTGGCCTTCCGCCGCTCGTGCCGCGAGGGCGTCTGCGGCTCGTGCGCGATGAACATCGGCGGCCGCAACACCCTGGCCTGCACCCACGGCCACGCCGACACGCCCGGCAAGGCCGTGCAGATCAGCCCGCTGCCCAGCCAGCCGGTGGTCAAGGACCTGATCCCCGACCTGACGCTGTTCTACGCCCAGTACGCCTCGATCGAGCCCTGGCTGCACACCGTGACGCCCGAGCCGCAGACCGAGTGGAAGCAGTCGCCCGAAGACCGCTCCAAGCTGGACGGCCTCTACGAATGCATCCTCTGCGCCTGCTGCTCGACCTCGTGCCCCAGCTACTGGTGGAACGGCGACAAGTACCTGGGCCCGGCCACCCTGCTGCACGCCTATCGCTGGCTGATCGACAGCCGCGACGAAGCCACGGGCGACCGCCTCGACAACCTCGAGGACCCGTTCAAGCTCTATCGCTGCCACACGATCATGAACTGCGCCCAGGTCTGCCCCAAGGGCCTGAACCCGGCCAAGGCGATCGCCGAGATCAAGAAGATGCTGGTCGAGCGCGTCGTCTAGGACGACGCGCTCTCGCCTCGTCCTTCGACGGGCTCGGGACGAGGCCTGTTCCATCGCCGTAGAAGTCCGGCCCGCCCTGCGCTAGGGACCGGTCTTCGAGCCCAAGGCCGATCGGCTTGCAAAAAGGTGACGCGGTCGTCATCTTTGCTCGAACGGGAGGACGATGGCGTTGAGTGAAGCAGGCACGGGCGATCTGAACAGCCGCGTCGTCATCGTCGGGGCCGGTCATGCCGGCGGTTCGGCGGCGGCGTTCCTTCGCCAGTATGGCCACACCGGCCCGATCGTGCTGATCGGCGACGAGCCCCTGCTGCCCTATCAGCGCCCGCCGCTCAGCAAGGCCTGGCTGAAGGGCGAGGCCGACGCCGACAGCCTGCAGCTCAAGCCCAGCAGCTGGTACGAGGAGGCCGGCGTCTCCCTGCGCCTGGGCGGCGTGGCGACCTCGATCAATCGCGGCGCCAAGACCGTGACCCTGGCCTCGGGCGAAACCCTGCCCTACGACTACCTGATCCTGGCCACCGGGGCCCGGGCCCGGGCCTTGCCGATCCCCGGCGCCGACCTGGCCGGCGTCCTGGCGCTGCGCACGGCGGCCGACGCCGAGGCCCTGAAGAGCGCCCTGGGTCCCGGCAAGCGGCTGGCGGTGGTCGGCGGCGGCTATGTGGGGCTGGAGGCGGCGGCCTCGGCCATGGCCCTGGGCGGCCAGGCCACGATCATCGAGCGGGAGCCGCGCGTCCTGGCCCGGGTGGCCTGCGAGACCCTGTCGCGCTTCTTCCAGGACTATCACGGCGCGCGCGGCGTGAGCTTCGTGCTCGACGCCAACGTGGCCGGCTTCGACGGCGAGGACGGCCATGTGACCGGCGTGCGGCTGGCCGACGGCTCGGTGATCGCCTGCGACGTCGCCCTGGTCGGGGTCGGGGCGATCCCCAACGAGGAGCTGGCCCGCGACGCGGGGCTGGACTGCACCAACGGCGTGGTGGTCGACATCGAGGCGCGCACGGCCGACCCGTTCGTGTTCGCCATCGGCGACCTGACCCACCGGCCGCTGCCGACCTACGATCGCCAGTTCCGCCTGGAAAGCGTGCCCAACGCCCTAGAGCAGGCCAAGCAGGCCGCCGCCGCCATCGCCGGCCGGCCGATGCCGCCGCACGAGATCCCGTGGTTCTGGTCCGACCAGTACGACCTGAAACTGCAGATCGCCGGCCTGCCGTTCGACGCCGACCGCCAGGTGGTGCGGGGCGACGTGGCCGCCGCCCGGTTCGCCGTCTTCCACCTGAAGGGCGACCTGGTCCAGGCCGTCGAGGCCGTCAACGCCCCGCCCGAATTCATGGCCGGCAAGCAGCTGATCGCCAGGCGCACGCCGGTCAGCGTCGAGAAGCTGGCGGATCCGACGATTTCCATGAAGGAAGTAGCGGCGTAAAACGACCGTTCAAAAATACGACAGGCAAACCAGTCCAGGGGACCCATGGCCAAGATCACCTATATCGAGCACGACGGCGAAGAACACGTCATCGACGTCAAGCCGGGCCTGACGGTCATGGAAGGCGCGGTGAAGAACAACGTGCCGGGCATCGACGCCGACTGCGGCGGGGCCTGCGCCTGCGCCACCTGCCATGTCTATGTGGACGACGCCTGGCTTTCCAAGACGGGCGACAAGTCGGCCATGGAAGAGTCGATGCTGGACTTCGCCGAGAACGTCGAGCCCAACAGCCGCCTGTCGTGCCAGATCAAGGTCAGCGACGCCCTGGACGGGCTGGTGGTGCGGCTGCCGGAAAGCCAGCACTGATCCTGTTTCCCTCTCCCCTTGCGGGAGAGGATGGCCCCACGGAGTGGGGTCGGGCGAGGGGTTGAAGACCAGAAACGCCGCGACCAGCCTTTCCGCTGTCGCGGCGTTTTGCGTTTGTACGACCCCTCATCCGTCAGCTTCGCTGACACCTTCTCCCGCAAGGGGAGAAGGAAATTAGAACCCGAACTCCGGCTGGGCCGCTCCCGGCTGCTGGGTCTCCGGCAAATGGCAGGTGAAGGTCGAGCCCGCGCCGGGCTCGCTCTCCAGCGCCACCCAGCCGCCGTGCAGCTCGACCAGCGCCTTGACCAGGGCCAGGCCCAGGCCCGGGCCGCCGCGGTCGCGGCCGACGAAGCGGTCGAAGATGTGGGCCTGGACGTGGAAGGGCACGCCGCGGCCGGTGTCCGACACGTCCAGCCGCACCTCGCCCAGGGCGCGCCGCGCCGACAGGGTGACCACCCCGTCCGGCGGGGTCTGGCGCAGGGCGTTCTCGATCAGGTGGTCCAGGATCTGCGACAGCCGCTTGTGGTCGCCGCGGATCAGGCCGACGTCCTTGTCGCATTCCACCGACAGCGTCACCCCGCCCAGCTGGGCGGGCTTCAGCGAGCGTTCCTGGGCGTCGGCCAGCAGGCCGGCCACGCGGATGTCCTCGATCTCCAGCGCCATCTCGCCGGCGTCGATCTGGGCCATGTCCAGCACGTCGTCGATCGAGCGGGCCAGCTGGGTGGCGGCGGCGCGCACCGAGGCCACGTGGCCGCGGCTGCGTTCGGAGAGGCCGTCGGCCCGCTCCAGCAGCTCCGAATAGCCGATGATCGTCGTCAGCGGGGTACGCAGCTCATAGGAGACGTTGCCGACGAAGTCGCGCTTGAGCCGCTCGGCCTCGGTCAGGGCCGCCGAGCGGTCGTCCAGGGCGTTCTGCAGGGCGCGGGTGTCGGTGACGTCGGCGAAGGCGATCAGGGTCGCGCCGTCCGGCAGCGGGCGGCTCTGATAGACGACGATCCGGTTGTCCGAGGTGCGGGTCTCGCCCGAGGTCGGGGCGCGCATCTGCGGGTCGGGATCGGCCACCCGGCCCTTCAGTTCGCGCCAGAAGCTCAGGTCGTGCAGGCGCGGCACGCACAGCTCGACCACGCCCTCGAAGTCGACCGCCGCCTCCAGGGCCTGGGCCGAGACGTTCCAGAAGCTTTCGAAGGCCTCGTTGTGCAGCCGCAGCCGGCCGTCCGAGCCGAACACCGCCACCGCGTCGTTCAGCTTGTCCAACGTGGCCTGCTGCACCTGGATCAGGGCGTTGTACTGGGCCTTCAGCCGCAGTTCGCCGGTGATGTCGGAATAGAGCAGCAGCATGCCGCCCAGCGGGTGGGGCTGGCGCACGACGCGCAGGGTGCGGCCGTCGGGCAGGTCCCACATCTCGTCGGGCTGGGGCCCCAGGTCCTCGTAGCGCGCCAGCTCGGCGGCCTTCCACCGCGCATAGTCAACCGTTTCGGGGAGCCTGCGGCGCTGGCGCAGGCGGTCCAAGACCTCGCCGTGGGTCGGGCGCTCGGCCAGCCAGGCCGGCTCCAGGCCCCACAGCTCGGCGAAGGCGGTGTTGTGGAAGGCCAGGCGCCGACCGGCGCTGAAGATCGCCACGCCGTCGGCGATGTGGTTCAGCGTCTCGTCGTGGGCGGCGACGTGCTTCTTCAGCGCGTCGCGCATGTCCTCGACCTCGGTGACGTCGCTGCTGAACACCCCGACCCCGCCGCCGTCCAACGGCTGGGCCGAGAAGCGAAGGGCGCGGCGGCGGCCGTCCAGCGGCACCCAGCGCACCAGCTCGCGCAGCTCGCCGGCCTTGGCGGCCTCGATCGCCAGGGCGTCGGCGGCCCGGTCGATCGACTTGTTGTCGCGCGCCGCGTCGGCGGCCGTCTCGACCCCGACGACCCGTAGATAGGCCGCGTTGCCCCAGACCGGCGCGCCGTCGGCGCCCGAGATCCAGGCCGGCTCGACCAGGCCGTTCATGAAGGCGGCGAAGCGATGGGCGTCGGGCAGGCCGGTCTCGTCGGCGGCGGCCGCGGCCAGGCGCAGCCAGGCCCGGGTCCCGGCCGCCCGGCCCTCGACCACCACGCCGCCGCGCGCGCCGCGCGTTTCGAAGGCGCAGGCCTCGCCCTGCTCGAACAGGGCCTTCAGCTTGTGGGCGTGGGACGGATCGGCCTGCGTCAGGGCCACGACCACGGCCTGGGCGTCGGCGGCGACGTCGAGGATCCCGGCGCATTCGGCCAGGGCGTCCCCGCCGGAGACCAGGTCGACGCCGTGGTCGTGCAGGACGACCACCGCGGTCTCGAAGGCCTCGGCCGCCCCCTGGCTGTCCATCAGCCGCGTCTCCAGCGCCGTGGCGCGGGCTTTCAGGCGGGCGAGGTGGTCCTCGAACCGCCGTCGTTGCGACATGGCCCACAGGGTGGCGCATAGGGCCAGGCAGACCGCGCCGGCCGTCGCGGCCAGGATCAAGTCGGACGAGGTCATCAGGCTTGTCGTCGGCCCCCGGGCTGCTGACGTGGTTAGCGAATCAGATTCACAGATTAGGCCGCGCGTGGCCAGAGCGCGATGAGCGCCGCCGTCACGGCCTTTCCGAGGCGACGACGGCGGCCTATCTAGCGACCATGACCTGGACCGATCCCCTGGCCGCGACCCTGGCCCCGTCGCCGGACGACTTCGCCGCCCTGGCGCGCCGGGCTTTCGACGACCTGCCCGAAGACTTCCGCCGCCAAGCCGGCGCGCTGGCCTTCCGCATCGACGACTTCGCCACGGACGCGGTGTTGGACGAGCAAGGGGTTGAGGATCCGTTCGCGCTGACGGGCCTGCTCCAGGGCGGCCATCCTGGCCCGCCGACGCTGGTTCTCTATCGCCGGCCGATCCTCGACGAATGGTGCGAGCGCGGCGACATCGCCCTGGGCGAGCTGGTCGCCCAGGTGGTGGCGGACGAACTGGGCCAGGTCGCGCCGTCCGGCGCTTGGCCCGGGGAAGGCTGGAGCGGGGTCCGATCGCCGTCGCTGGCGGATTTCGCGGCGCTCGCCGCCCATGCGCTGGCCAACCTTCCGCTGGCGATCAAGGCGGCGGTCGGGGACGTCCAGATCCGGGTCGAGGACTTCGCCGACGACGAGACGCTCGATGCATTGGAGATCGAAGACGCCTTCGAGCTGACCGGGGTCTACGAGGGCGTCGACCTGCCGCGGCGCAGCGTGTTCGACGTGGCGCCGTCGCCCTCGAGCATCCGGCTCTTCCGCCGTCCGATCCTGGACGAATGGTGCGAGGGCGAAGTCGGCTTCCAGGCGCTGGTCGAGCACGTCTTCGTGCACGAAGCGGCCCACCATTTCGGCTTCAGCGACGCCGGCATCGAGCACGTCGAGCAGTCGTAGGGGACCTAGCGGTTGTCATCCCGGATCTTCGCGCCGCGCGCTCGTCCGGGATGACAACCGTTGTTTTAAGCCGCCGAGACCCGCGCCTGGATCAGCCGGAGGGCTTCGTGGGCCGACAGGGCCGCGCCCTCCTGCCAGGCGTTGATGTAGCTCATGTGCTCGCCGGCGAAGTAGAAGGCGCCGTCGGGCTTGCACAGTTCGGCGTAGTCGGTGGCGCGCTGTTCTTCCTTCCAGCCCACGGCGACGCCCTCGCTGTAGGGCGTCTGCTTCCACGAGACGGTGAAGGGCCTGGCCAGTTCCTGGCCGTGGCCGGGGTGGAACTTGTCGATCACCTTGCGCGACAGGGCGAAGCGCTCGTCGAACGACATGGCCGCGTACTTGGCCGGATTGTCGGGTCCCGAGAAGCCGATCGAATAGGCCCCGACCAGGATGCCGGTCTTCTCGCCGATGCCGCCGCTGGGATACCAGACCAGCTCGTTGGCCTCGTCGGTCCAGCCGAGGCCCCCGTACTGGAAGTCGTCCTGCTCCCAGAACCGCCGGCTCTCCCAGGCCACCTTGGTGCCATGGTGGTACTCGGCCGCGGCGATCGCCGATTTCACGCGCGGGCTGAAGTCGGACGGGATCTTGGCCAGCACCGGCAGCGGGATCGTGCAGAGGCAGAAGTCGGCCTCCAGCGTCTGCGCGCCGGCCTTGTCGGCATAGACGATCTTCACGCCCTTGGGCGTCTTGCGCAGCTCCTTGACCACGGCCTCGAACTTCACCGCGGACTTCACCTGCTCGTAGAGGGCGTAGGAGATCCGGTCCATGCCGCCGACCGGCTGCAGCATGGTGGCCTGCATGTCGATGATCTCCTCGAAGATCAGGCTGGCGCCCCAGAACCGCGCCTTCATCATGTCGGCCATGCGCAGCGGCGGCCCGCCCTTGGGCGGATGGTCGTAGCCGCCGGGCGAGGCCAGGAAGCCGGCCCGGGTCGAGCCCTCGTAGGTGTTCTTCGACAGGTCGCCGTAGGCCGACAGGTAGCCCAGGAGCTTCTGCTTATCGACGCCGGTCAGCTCCTGGTCCAGGGCGCCCTTGTCGACGGCCTTGGCCAGCAGCTCGGTGAAGGCCCCGCGGGTGTCGTTGACCGCCTGGCGCTCGGTGACCACCTGGCCGCCGAAGTCCAGCTTGGCCGAGCGGTTGGCGTTGACCATCACCTCCAGCGGCACGCCCAGCTCCTGGCAGTAGCCGAGGATGGCGTGGTGCCACTGCGGGATGCGGGCCGGGCCGGCGTTGAAATAGTCGTTCGGTCCCTTGGCCCAGTCGACTACCTGGTCCGGCCGCCCGGTCTGGACGATCTTCGACCCCGACCGCACCGACCAGGCCCGGCCGCCCGGCCGGTCGCGGGCCTCCAGCACCGTGACCGCGTAGCCCGCCTTGCGCAGCTCGTAGGCGGCGACCAGCCCGGCGACGCCCGCCCCCAGGATGGCCACCGAAGCGCCCTTGCCGCCGGCCAGGCCCAGCCTGGGCGCGCCGGCATAGGCGCGCGGCGCGGCCAGCAGGCCCATGCCCATCATAGTGGTGTACAGCGCCCCGTAGCCGCCGGCCTTGCCCACCGACGTCAGAAACCGGCGTCGCGAAATCCCCATGGTCGTCCCCTCGCTAGACTTGAAGGCTGAAGGTCGGCGTGAAGCCGCAGGCCCCGTCGCAGCACGAAGCGCGAGCTTGGGCCAGGAAGTCGGGTTCGTGCCACCAGTATTCGGCCGCGGCCTCGCAGACGAAGCGTCGGCCGCCTTCCAGCGACGCATGCCGCGCAGGGTCCGCGAACGGACCGATCAAATCGGCGATCGTGTGGACCTGGCCGTGCTTGATCACCTTGACGACCTTGGCGGCGTCCTCGATCCGGGCCAGCGGATCGCCGTCGACCCAGACGAGGTCGGCGTAGTTCCCGGTGGCGATCGACCCCAGCGGCTCGTCCAGATAGTCGCCCGAGGCGCTGGTGGCGGTGACCAGGGCCTCGAACGGCGTCATGCCGTAGCGGACCATGGCCCGCAGGTTCATGTGCAGGCTGACGGCGTTGAAGTCGATCGGCGAGTCCGTGCCGGTGGTGATGCGGCCGCCGGCCCGGACGGTGCGCGCCACCTCGGCGACGTTGCGGGCCAGTGAGGCCAGGATCGGCGTGCGGTCCATGGCCGCCATCTGCTTGGCCCGCTCCAGCAGGCGAGCATATTCCCACGGCGGATACAGCGCCTTGACGCGCGGGTCGTCGACCAGCGAGCGGTCGTCGCCCAGCAGGGCCGTCGAGGTGAACAGGGTCGGCGTCCGCGCCGCCTTGCTGGCCACGAAGGCGGCGTTGACGTCCTGGTAGATGTTCCCCAGGGCGCTGACCGTGCGGGAGTAGCCGGTGCGGCTGGTCGCGCCCAGGTGCTCCATGCCGTCCATGCCCAGGCCCAGGGCCGGATAGTGGTAGTGCGAGGTCAGCGGCAGGCCCTTGGCGTGGGCCCAGGCGATGACTTCCTTCTGGCGCTCGCCCGACAGGCGGACATAGGTCTTGATCAGGTCGTATGACAGCGCCTCGACCCGCTTCAGCTCCAGCGCCATCTGGCCCGGCTCGGTGACCGGCCGCATGAAGTTGTAGAAGATCCGCGAGCCGTCGATCGCCTCGCCGGTGGCGTAGTAGCGCGGGCCGATCCGCTTGCCGGACTCGATGGCCTCCTGGTCCTCGACCGTGTGATAGGCCGGGCCGCCGGGCGAGCGGGTGGTGGTCACGCCCAGCGACAGCCACAGCCGCCCCTCCCGGTCGCCATAGCCGTAGCCCTGCATCTGGCGATGGGTGTGCATGTCGATCAGGCCGGGCGTCACCGTGCCGGTCGGCGCGTCTATCACCTGGACGTCCGCCGCCACCTCGCCGCGCGGCGCGACGCCGGCGATGCGGCCGTCGGAGATCAGGACGTCGACGTTCTCGCGCAAGGTCGGCGACCGGCCGTCCCACAGGCGGGCGGCGCGGACCACCATCCGTCCCTTGGGCCGGACATTGGCCCAGGTCAGGCCGTGCGGAACTGTCCTGGGCGCGCCGCCGGTCGCCGCGATCAGCTTCAGCTGGCCGGCCGACAGGTAGATCAGGCTCTTGCCGTCGCCGCTCCAGCTGACGGCGTCGGTGACCTCGTCGTTCAGCGCCTTGGGCGCTCCCAGCAGCTTGCCGGTCTCGTCGACCGGCGAGACGTGCAGCCGGCTGGCGAAGACATAGGCCAGGGCCTTGCCGTCCGGCGACCAGGCCGGGCCGTCGTCGCCGCGCGTGCCCAGCGAGCGGTCGGGCAGGATCGGGGCGTAGGTTCCCTTGCCGCTGGCCACGTCGACGGTCAGGATCTCGCTGAGCCCCTCGCGGAAGCGGGCCGAATAGGGCTTGAAGGCGGCATAGGCGATGGTCCTGTCGCCTGGTCCCCAGCTCGGCTTGCCGGGCTCCCAGAGGTCGCCATAGAGGCGGCGGGTCTCGCCGGTCGCGGCGTCGGCGACGAACAGCCCGCCGTTCTGGCTGAGGAAGGCGATCGACTTGCCGTCGCGCGACCAGGCGCTGGACACCGCCGCCCCGTCGAACCGGGTCAGCTGGCGGCTGGCGCCGGTGGCCATGTCGCGCAGCCAGAGGTCCAGCGAGCCGCCCTTGTCGGTCGAATAGGCCAGGGTCTTGCCGTCCGGCGACCAGGCCGGGTCGACCTTGCTGAAGGCGTCGTTGATCAGCGGCTTGGCCGGGCCGCCGCCGATGTCGAGCAGGTAGAGGTCGTTCAGCGCCCGGAACACCACCTGGCGGCCGTCGGGCGACAGGGTGGGGCTGCCGATGCCGACCACCGGCCGGGTCCTGGCCGACAAGAAGTCGCGGCTCTTCTTGGTGTAGCGCGGCGTCAGGACGGGAACGGTCGCCGTGAAGGCCACGACCTTGGCCTCGCCGCCCGGCTTGCGCAGCTTGATCTGGCCGTCGGCGGTGTAGAGGAACTCGCCGGACTTCAGCCACGAGGCGCGGAACGGGAAGACGTCCTCGCCCCCGACCACGACGCCGGCGGCGTTGCGCAGCTCGGCCTTGCCGTTCTCGATGGCGGTGAAGACCACATCCTGGCCGTCGGGCGTGAAGGCCGGGCTGGAGACCGAGGCGGCGTTGAAGCGGTCGGCCGAGGCCTTGACCTTGGCCACCGTCCGCCGCGTCCCGTCCAGGCCCTGGACGTCGATGCGGACCTTGTCGACGGTGAAGGTCAGGCTCTTGCCGTCCGGCGCCCAGGAGGGTTCGAACTCGTCGCCGGGGCCGGAACTGAAGGCGGTGACCGCGCCGCTGGCGACGTTCAGCAGGTGGACGCCGTAGCGCCCGCCGCGGTCGCTAGAGAAGGCGATCGTCTTGCCGTCCGGTGACCAGCGCGGCTCGCGGCAGTCGAACGCGCCCTTGGTCAGCTGTTTCAGACCCGCCCCGTCCGCGCCGATGGTCCAGACGTGGAAATTGCCGTCGCGATAGGACTGGAAGGCGAGGGTCTTGCCGTCCGGCGACCAGTCGGGCTGGGCGATCTCGTAGACCTCGTCGGTGAGCCGCCTGGCGGCGCCGCCCTCGATCGGGACCAGCCACAGCATGGCGTAGACGTCGAAGGCCACGGTCCTGCCGTCGGGCGAGACCGTGGCGCAGATATTGGTGCCCTCGGTGGCGGTGACCTTGCGGGTGTCGGCGGCCAGCGGCTGGTCGGCCGCCGCCGCGCCGGGCGGTGTCAGGGCGGCGACCCCCGAGGCGGCGATCGCCCCGCCGCCGATCGAGAAAAGCCGGCGGCGGCTGACGCCGCGCCTGGAACTCTTGGTCATCGTGAACTCCGAGAGGACCGGCCCGGACGCGCGCCCGGGCCGGCGGCAAGCCTAGAACCGGGCGGCGACGCGGGCGTAGTAGAAGCCGCCGCTGATCCCGTACGGGGCGTACTGGTTGTAGTAGGCGAAGGCGGGGGTGCCCCGGTTGGCGGCGCGAACGCTGTCGGGATAGGCGTCCAGCAGGTTGTTGGCCCCGACGCTGACCGTGATCTTGTCGGTCGCCGCATAGCTGAGGTCGAGGTCGACGATCAGCTTGGGACTGACGGTCTCGTCGTTGGTCGCCAGCGCCGTGCGCTGGATGACCTGGCCGTAGCGGGTCAGGCGCAGGTTGGTGTCGAACTTGCCCAGGGTCCAGTCGGCGCCCAGGATGATCTTGTCCTTGGGCGTGCCGACGGTCAGGTCGCCGATCTTCACGCGGTCGATATAGACGATCCCCGCTGCCGCCAGGGCCGGCGGCGGCTGCACGACACGGGTGAACTGGTTCTTGGTGTGGTTGGCCGAGAGGGTCCAGCGCACCGAGCCGAGGTCGCCAAGATCGGTGCGGTAGTCGACCACGACATCGACGCCGCGCGTCTTGGTGTCGGCGAAATTGCCGTAATAGAAGGCCGCCTGCTGCGGGTTCAGGCCTTGGCTGGCCAGGGCGTTGCTGACCGCCGCGTTCGGGCCCAGCGTGCCGCTCTGCAGGATGCGGTTGTCGATCTTGATCTGGTAGACGTCCAGGGTGACGTTCATCCGCGGCAGCGGCTGGGCCACGACGCCGATCGAATAGTTGACAGACTTCTCAGGCCGCAGCGGCTTGGCGCCCAGGGCGATGGCGGCCGGGTTGTCCGGCGGCAGCAGTTGCACCGGATAGAGCTGGGTGGTCGTGGCCGGCGGCACGATCACGCCGATGGTGCTGGACGAGGCGTAGTGCTGTTGCTGCAGCGACGGCGCCCGGAAGCCGGTGCTGGCCGTGCCCCGGATCGCCAGGCCCGGCAGGATGGCGTAGCGGCTGGACAGCTTGAAGGTCTTGGCGTTCCCGAAGTCCGAATAGTGCTCGAAGCGGCCGGCCAGGGCGAACTCCAGCTTGTCGGTCACCTTCTGCTCGACGTTCAGATAGGCCGAGACGTTGTCGCGCGAGAACGACCCGGCCGAGAACGGCGGGAAGCCGGTCACCCCCTGCGAGCCGCCCGCGAAGACCACGCCCGCCTGCGGGCTGCCGGCCGGGGCGACATAGCCGCCGTTGATGTAGGAGGCCGGCTCGCCGGCCACGATCTCGAACTTGTCGTCGCGATATTCCGCGCCCAGGGCCACGAACAGCGGCGCGGCGAAGACGCCGGTCTCGACCTCGCGTGTCAGGTCCAGGTTGCTGGTCCACTCCTGGAACTTCAGCGCGCCGATGTAGAAATAGGTCGGGCTGGCCGGGCCCAGCGAGGCGTTCAACGAATTCTCGTAATAGTCGACGTCGTCGCGGCTGAAGGTCGTCGACAGGTCCCAGTCGAAGCCCAGCAGGTCCGCGCCCTTGGCGCCCAGCGCCACCTGGAAGTCGCGGTCCTTCAGGAACAGGCGCGGGGTGTAGCCGTCGGGATTGACCGCGATGTTGTTGTTGGCGGCGTTCGGGTTGCGGAAGGTCAGCCAGGCGGCGGTGTTGCGGCTGGAGAAGGTGCCGAACGAATAGAGGTCGATGTCGTCGGTGATCGGCGAGCCGGCGCTGTAGCCCAGCGAGAACAGCTGCACCTGGGGCGAGCCGGGGTGGCTGGTGTGGCGGTTGGCGGTGGCTTCGCGCGGGTCCGGGGTCGAACCGGCCGTCCCCACCCGCACCGGCCGGCCCTGGGCGTTCAGCGGGAAGTACATCTGGGTGGTGTTCAGCGTCTTGTCGCCGCGATCGGTCGGGTCGGTGATCCGCACGTCGGTCGTCAGGTTCAGATAGCCGGCCTCGCCCAGTTTCAGGCCGAGATTGCCGGAGATCTGGCCGGTCTCGCCGTCGCCTTCGGCGGTCTTGCCGTAGAGCGCGCTGAGGGAGCCGCCTTGCGGGCTCTTCTTCAGGATCACGTTGATCACCCCGGCCAGGGCGTCCGAGCCGTACTGGGCCGAGGCGCCGTCGCGCAGCACCTCGATCCGCTCGATCGCGGCCGACGGGATCAGGTCCAGGTCCGGCGGCGACTGGCCGTTCTGGGTCGTGCCGTTGACGAACAGGATGGCGGTGTTGTGCCGGCGCTTGCCGTTGACCAGCACCAGGGTCTGGTCGGCCGACAAGCCGCGCAGCGACACGGTCTTGATCGCGAAGCTGGCGCCGGCGCCGCTGTTGGAGGTGTTGGCCGACGGCACCAGGGTCGAGATCAGGTCGCGGGTCGACTGCTTGCCGCTCCTGGTCAGTTCGGCGGCCGAGATGACGTCGATCGGCGCCATGCTTTCGGTGACCGTGCGCGAGGTCGAGCGGGTGCCGGTGACGATCAGCTCGTCCATGATGGCCGGCGCCTCGGGCTCGGGCGGCGGGACCGGTTCGGGCGCCGGGGCCGGGACGCCCGCGGCGGCGTTCGACCAGCCCGTCCGGATCAGGCCCGTGCGCGGCGGCGCCAGGATGATCGTCTTGCCGTCGTTGGAGATCACCGTCAGTCCGGTGCCCGACAGCAGCTGCTCCAGGGCGCGGTCGACGGGCAGAGCCCCGCGCACCGACGCGGTGCGCTTGCCCTGGGCGGCGTCGGACTGGACCAGGATCTGCACGCCGGCCTGGCGCGCGAACTGGCGGATGCCCGCCGCCGCCGGCTGGGCGTCGATCCGAAACGGCATGGCCTGGGCCAGGGCTGCGCCCGCGCTCAGCGCCCAGAGGGCCGAAGCCGCGCACAGCAGCCGCCGTCTGGCGGAACGTTTCGTCCAGTCACGCATCGACAATCCCCCATCGTTGCGAAGTCCGCCGCTCGCGGCCTCCTGACAGGACGAGGGGTCGGACGCCGATTTCCGGCAGTCGCCGGCGCGATTGATCCGATCACGGCCCGACACGCCCGCTTTTGCGCCAGCTTCGGCGTCGGGCGCCCGTTTCGCATGCGCGTCGGCAAGGCCCTTCGTCGGCGCGGCGGTCTTGGCCGCCGCGCGTTCGTCGCTTTGAATTCTCATGAGCATCCCCGCTTCGAAGGTCGCGGGACAATAGGGCGATGGGGTCTGTCTATACTAAGCCAGTATACATGCATGGAGGCGCAGATTTACTCATATCGCCATGGCGAATGAGCGATATTCTTCTCGAATATAAGAAATGGTTGAAATGTGAGCTCAGGAAATATGAGCGCGGCTGATCCGAATGGATCCGGCGTCGTCGGCGACGACCGCGCCCAGCGTGGCCGCGACCGCGGCCGCGAAACTTTCGGGTTCGTTGGTCTGGAACAGGCCGACGAAGCGTTCCCGCGCCAGCTCCGGATCCTCGATGACGATCTGGCGGCTGTTGTAGCGGTTGAACAGCCGCGCGGCCTGCTCCAGGCTCTCGCCATCCAGGGCGATCTCGCCGTTGCGCCAGGCCAAGCTGCGCTCGATCTCGGACGGCGACTGCGCCACCGTCGGCGAGACGGCGCTGGCCAGGACGATGCGGCCGCCGGCCGCCACCCGTCGCCGCGGCGACGGATCGCCTTCGACCCAGGTCTCGACCACGCCTTCGGTGACCATCACGTCGACGCCAGCCCCGGCCTCGTCGCCGCGCCGCACCGAGAAGGCCGTGCCCACGGCCCGGACGCGGACGGGACCCGCCGCCACGACGAACGGGCGCTCGGGGTCCTTGGCGACCTGGAACCAGGCCTCGCCTTCCTTCAGGACGATCCGCCGCGATCGGGGCTTCATCGCCACGTCCAGCGCGGTCTTGGTGTTGATCGCCACCAGCGAGCCGTCGGCCAGCGGCACCCGCCGGATTTCGCCCAGGCGGGTTTCCAGCCGCTGGGGCCGCGCGCGCCACAGGCCGACCCCGCCGACCAGCGCGGCGGCCATCCCGCCCGCGCCGGCGATCAGGGCGCGGCGGCTGGGGCGCTCGGCGGGAACGGCCTCGACCGGCGGCGCGGCGCCGGCCAGGGCCCGGCCGCGATCCAGGAAGCTGATCGCCGCCTGGGCGCGCAGCAGCGCCCCGGCCCGGCGCGCGTCGCCCTTCAGCCAGGCCCGCAGCTCGGGGTCGTGGTCCACGTCCAGGCCGCGCGCGTCGACGCGGGCGGCCCAGTCGGCGGCCTCCTCGTCAATCTCGCTTGCGGACGGAATGGAGTTCATGAGCCTTGCCGACCACCGGACGATCCTGCGCCGTCGCTTCCGATAAGGCGCGCAGGATTAAACGCAAGCCCCGCGCCGACTGCATTTCCACGACGTTCTCGGTCACCCCCAGCCGCAGGGCGGTCTCCTTCTGCGACAGGCCGTGGATCCGGCGAAGCGTGAAGATCTGTCGGCACCGCTCGGGTAATCCCTCGATCAGCTGCTGCACCCGCCCCAGTTCGCGACGCCCGGCGACCACGCGTTCCGGAGAAGGCTCATCATCTACGACGTTCAGGGCGTCGATTTCCGTGACGCAGTCGATGCGAACAATGCGCGCGCGGCGAATTTTCTCGATGGCGATGTTGCGCGCCGTCCGGAAGAAATAGGCGCGGCCGCTGGTGATGTGGGCGACGCTGTCCAGCCCGGCCAGGCGGCAATAGGTCTCCTGGACCACGTCGTCGATGTCGGCGGCCGAGCTGCCCGACCGGCGCAGCCAGGCTCGCACGTCGGCCTCGTGCGGAAGGATCTGGCCGCCAACGAAGGCGACGATCTCGGCGCGGCTCTGCTTCAACGGCCCCTCGACGATGACGATCCAGGCTGGGTCGAGGTTCCGATCCCCAGAGAGGACCGGCAACAGGTCGCCAGGCACTTAGCCCCTGCGCCGGGCCCGGCGCCGTCGCAGGGAGCAGAACCCGGTCCCCGGCGCCTCGGGCGCGCCATCGCGAGCGCCCCGCCGGGCGAGACCGCGCGGGAAAGGCGGTCGAAAAGCCATGGGCCGATCGCGCCAATGACGGTATGGGGATCGTCCCCAGTCCGAGATCGGCCGCCTCTTCGGCCTGCCGGACGACGACATCCATCGCCTCGAGGAGGAAGCATGAGCCACGGCGACAGCCTTATCGACCTCCCCTTCCTTGACGAGGGCGCCTGGCGCGGCCGGATGGACGAGCGCTGGTTCGAGAGCGGCGCGGCCATGGCCGAGGCCGGGGCCGTCGACCTGGTGGCGATCGAGGACGACGCCGTCACGGGCCATGTGACCGGCAGCGCCGGCGACCTCTATGTCGTCACCCTGCGCGCCCCGGACGGAGAGGGCGCCTGCACCTGCCCCGGCTTCGACAAGTTCGGGGCCTGCAAGCACCAGGCGGCCGTGGTCGTCGCCGCCAACCTGCTGGACGCGACGGGCCGGGGCTATGTTCGCGACCGTCTGGCGCGCCTGCGCGACGGCCTGGCGCTGGAGAGCAAGGACGCCCTGATCGAGCGGATCGTCGAACTGGCCAAGAAGGACCCGAAGGTCCTGGCGGGGCTGGAGGGGTAGGGAAACCCGAACCTTACCCGCCCAACACCTCGTCCACCCAGGCCGGCACCACCTCCGTCGCCGGGCCGTAGCGGCGCTCGTCGAAGGCGCGAGCGTTGTCGGAGGGCTCCAGGTTCAGCTCGCAGGTGCGGATCCCCAGCCGCCGGGCCTGGGCCACGAAGCCGGCGGCGGGGTAGACCGCGCCCGAGGTGCCGATGGCGACGAACAGGTCGCTGTCCTCCAGGGCGTCCTCGATCCCGTGCAGGAACAGCGGCGTCTCGCCGAACCAGACCACGTGCGGCCGGGCCGTTCCGGTCTCGCCGCAGCGAGCGCAAGCGGTGTCGGCGCGCAGCGGCGCCAGGTCCGGCCAGGTCGTCCCGCAGGCGTGGCAGCGCGTCACCCGCAATTCGCCGTGCATGTGGATCACATCGACGCAGCCGCCCTGCTCGTGCAGGTCGTCGACGTTCTGGGTGCACAGGAAGAGGCGCCCGCCGCGCGCCGCAAGGCCCTTCTGCAGCCGGGCCAGGGCCGCGTGCGCCGCATTGGGCGCCGCGCCCGCCAGATTGGCCCGGCGGGCGTTGTAGAAGGCCCGCACCTTGGCCGGGTCGCGGGCGAAGCCCTCGGGCGTGGCCACCTCGCTGAGGTCGTACCGCGTCCAGATCCCGCTGGCGTCGCGAAACGTGCCCAGGCCGCTCTCGGCCGAGATCCCGGCCCCGGTCAGGACGAAGACGTTCAGGCCCATGGCGGCGATTCTCCAGCCCCTCCGGGCGCTTGCTGCAAACATGACGCAGTCGTCATTTTTAATTTGACCCCGCCGGCTCTTTGAGTTGACAGTGTTTAGATGGGCAAGAGACCCGCGTCAGACGGATCCTGTCCAGACCCATAGGCGAGGAGCTTCCCGTGACGGACAAGAACATCACCAAGGACGCCATGTACGACGCGGTGGCGCCGGACGACTTCGAGTCGATGCTCGAACTGGACCGCTACAGCAACCGCTCGACCGCCTTCGACAAGATCATTTCCGCGACCCACGACCACTTCTGGGATCCGCTGGACAAGGCTTATATCGATTACGACGAGCCGTTCGACATGGAGAACCAGGCGCTGGTTCCCGAGGACCTGGTGATCGCCCTGTCGACCGACTACGTCTCCGACCATCTCAGCGATCCCAAGCAGCGCATCCGCTTCATCAACCAGTCAGTGCTGCGCAGCTTCTCGTCGATCCTGCACGGCGAGCAGGGGGCGCTGAACCTGTCGGCCAGCCTGTGCCACGTGCTCAAGGACCAGGGCGCCCAGGAATACGCCGCCAACCAGACCCGCGAGGAGGCCCGCCACGTCACCGCCTTCGCCAAGTACATCAAGGCCCGCTGGGGCAAGCCGGTCGCCTGCGGCCCGGCCCTGAAGGCCCTGCTGGTCGAGATCATCGCCGCGCCCGAGGTCTACAAGAAGATCATCGGCATGCAGATGCTGGTCGAGGGCCTGGCCATGGGCGCCTTCGCCACCTTCTACACCCAGATCCACGACCCGCTGGGCAAGAAGATGCTGCAGCTGGTGATGACCGACGAGGCCTTCCACCACAAGTTCGGGAAGATCTGGGCCGACCGCACGGTGCCCAAGCTGAGCCCCGAGGAGCACGCGATCATCGAGGACTGGGCGGCGCACTGCTTCCAGACCCTGCTGTTCAACCTAGTCTCGCCGCACCAGCAGCTGGACCTCTACGCCGAGTTCGGCCTGGATCCCGACAAGGTGGTCGAGGAGTACGGGAAGATCATGACCGACGACGTGCGTCGCGAGCACATGAAGGAGCAGACCAACATCTTCCGGGTGCTGGTCAAGACGCTGCTGAACGCCGGCATCATCACCGAGCGCACCAAGGCCTTCTACGCCATGTACGTCGACCTGGACGAGCTGAAGGGCGAGGGCGAGCGGATGGTCGGCGACGACATCGCCGAGGAGGGCATCCGCCACCTGCAGGCCATCAACTTCAGGGACCGGGCCACGCCGGCGACCATCGCCGCCGAATAGGCCGGTCCACCCGACCGCGAGCGCTCCGACCGAAACCTGAAAGGGAACTTCGGCGGGGCGCTTTGCGTTTCTGGCGCCTTGTGGGGCAAGATAGGCGTCATGCGCAGACTTAAGATCCTGATCGCCGCGGGCCTGCTCGCGACCCCGATGCTCTCGACCCAGGCCCTGGCGGCCGCCAAGCCGCCGGCCAGGCCGATCGCGGCCAGCTTCTATACGGGCAAGTGGTACGAGATCGCCCGCACGCCCAACGCCGGCCAGCGCGACTGCGAGGCCCCGACCACCGAGTTCACCGGCAAGGGCGGCGACGGCTTCTCCGTGCACCAGGTCTGCCGCAAGGGCTCGGCCGGCGGCGCGGCCAAGGCGTTCGACACCACCGGCAGGATCATCGCCAATTCCCAGAACACCCGCTTCACCATGAGCTTCCTGGGCGGGCTGAAGAAGCAGGAATACTGGGTGCTCGACTGCGCCGACGACCATTCGTGGGCGATCATGGCCACCCCGGGCGGCAACTTCGTCTGGCTGCTGTCGCGCAAGGCGGTGATGGACCCGACGGCCAAGGCGAGGGCCCTGGAGCGCGTCAAGATCCTGGGCTACGCCAAGCTGGAATACCCGCAGCAGCCGCCGGCCTAGCGTCTGGGCGCTCCTCCAAGACGACCGCGATCCGCCCGATGGCGGGGTCGTCCGATTCGAGGGCGTGCAGACTTGAATGTGTACGTAAATTTGTACATATTTGGGGGCCTTGGAGGATCAGCAATGGACGTGATCAGCTATTCCGACACGCGCGCCAACCTGAAGGCAGTCATGGACCGGGTGGTCGAGGATCGCGCACCGGTCGTGGTCACGCGCCAGAAGGCCGAGTCCGTCGTGCTGGTCTCGCTGTCGGACTGGCATGCCATGGAGGAGACCCTGCATCTCCTGTCGTCGCCGGCCAACGCCGATCGCCTGCGCAGGTCGATCGCCCAACTGGATGCCGGACAAGGGTTCGAGCGGACGCTGATCGAGCCGTGAAGCTCGTCTTCTCGGAGGAGGCCTGGGAAGACTATCTGCACTGGCAGGCTAGCGACCAAACCACGCTGGATCGGGTGAACGCCCTGATCAAGGAATGCCAACGCACGCCGTTCAAGGGCACGGGCAAGCCCGAGCCGCTGAAAGGCGACTTGAAGGGCTGGTGGTCGCGACGCATCACGCTGGAGGACCGGCTGGTCTACCGCGTCGCCGGTTCAGGTGATGACCAGCGACTGGAATTGGCGCAATGCCGCTACCATTACTGACCTCTTGATCCCCGAACAAAGCTGGAACAAGGTTCCGGCATGGACGTCGTCATCGATCTTCAACAGCCGCCATTGGGGTCCTCGCGGCCCGAGACCACCGGCCTGGTGACCCGCGGGGCCGGACGGTTCCTGGTCTCGCTGGGCTATGCGCCCTTGGCCGAGGTCACCTTGCCCAACGGCCGCCGCGCCGACCTGATGGCCCTGGGCCCCAAGGGCGACGTGCTGATCGTCGAGGTGAAGTCGGGGCTGGAGGACTTCCGGGTCGATCGCAAGTGGCCCGAATACGCCCCCTATTGCGACGCCTTCTACTTCTCGGTGTCGCCGGACTTTCCCGAAAGGATCCTGCCCGACGAGCCGGGGCTGATCGTCGCCGACGGCTTCGGCGGCGCGGTGGTGCGCGAGGCGCCGGTCGCGCCGCTGGCCCCGGCGCGGCGCAAGGCGCTGACCCTGGCCTTCGCCAGGATGGCCGCCCTGCGCGCCGCCGGCGTCACCGCCGAGCGGCTGTCGCTGTAGGGCTAGCGATCGAAATTGCGGGCCAGCAGGAAGCCGAACACCAGGCCGGCCACGAAGGTCCCGACCGCCAGGGCGACCGGATGCTCCTCGGCCTGGTGGTGGGCGACCTTGGCCTTTTCGACGCTCCAGGTCTTGCCGACCTCGGCCTTCTCGGCGGCGTAGGCGCGGGCGACCTCGGTCTTTTCGGCCACGGTCTCCACCGCCTTCTCCACGGCGGCCTTGGCGCGCTTCACGCCGGCCTTGGCCGTCGTCTTGGCGGAGGCCTTGGGGGCCGGGGTCTTGATCGTGAAGTCGGTCATGCGAATTCCTGCGGATAGAGGCGCCAACCAGCCTAACACATCGCGCCGCGAAACGTTTCCCTCGCCGGCGCCACTTAGTTGTCCCGCACCACCTTCAGCACCGCCTCGCCATAGCGGTCCAGCTTGCCCTGGCCCACGCCGCCGGCCTTGGCCAGGGCGCCCAGGGTGGCCGGACGGGCGGCGGCGATCTCGGCCAGGGTGGCGTCGTGGAAGATCACATAGGGCGGCACGTGCTGCAGCGCCGCCTCCTCGCGCCGCCAGCCGCGCAGGGCCTCGAACAGCGCCTGGTCCTCCAGCGGCACGGTCAGGGCCTGGCGCTTGCGGGCGGTCTTGCCAGCCCCTGAACGGCCCGGGCTGTCGGCGGCGCCCGGCTGCTGGCGCAGCGAGACCGGGCGTTCGCCGCGATAGACCTGGCGCACGCCCTCGCCGTCGCCCAGGCCGATCAGCGGCCGGCCGTCGTTGGGGTCCTCGCGCAGCAGGCCTTCGAACACCAGGGTGTCGATCAGGTCGCGCCAGCCCTGGGGGCTGAACTCCTTGCCGATGCCGAAGGTCGACATCTGGGCCTCGGCCTGGGTCACGTCCTTGGTCTTGCCCAGCAGGTGGTCGACCAGGCGGCCGCGCCCAAACCGTCCGCCCATTCGGTGGGCGGCCGACAGGGCCTTCTGGGCGGCTTGCGTCGCATCAACCCCGGTGGGCGGCGAGACGCAGATGTCGCAGACCCCGCAGCGCTCGACCCCCTCCTCGCCGAAATAGCGGCGGACGGCGGCGGCGCGGCAGGTGACGCCTTCCAGCATGGCGTAGAACTGCCGCAGCTTGCGCAGCTGAACCGCCTTGACCTCGTCGGGCGCGCTCTGGGCCTCGATGCGGCGCACGGCCCAGGCCAGGTCGGCCGAGCTGTAGAGCGTGATGCCCTCGGCCGGCTGGCGGTCGCGGCCGGCCCGGCCGATCTCCTGCCAGTAGGCCTCGATGGCGGCCGGCGGGTCGGCGTGGATCACGAAGCGGACGTCGGGCTTGTCGACCCCCATGCCGAAGGCGATGGTCGCCACCATGACCGCCTCGTCGGCCTCGAGGAACTCCTCCAGCCGCCGGGCCCGCACGCCCTTGTCGAGGCCGGCGTGGTAGGCCAGGGCCGGGATCCCCTCGGCGATCAGCTTCTCGGCCAGCTTCTCGGTGCTATCCCGGCTGCCGGCGTAGACCACGCCGGCGCGGTTGGGACGCTCGGTGACCAGCTCGATGACCCGGTCGTGGCCCTTGCCCTTCTTGCGCTCGGCGTTCAGGGCCAGTTCGTGGCGGGCGAAGCTGTCGACGAACTCGGCCGCGCCCTGCAGGCGCAGTTCGCTGCGGATGTCGTCGCGGGTGCGGGCGTCGGCGGTGGCGGTGACGGCCAGGCGCGGGGCGTGCGGGAACACCTCGGCCAGTCGGCCCAGCATGCGGTATTCGGGGCGGAAGTCGTGGCCCCACTGGCTGACGCAGTGGGCCTCGTCCACGGCGACCAGCGCCAGGGGCAGGCGCGACAGCCGCTCCAGCATCGACGGCTGCATCAGGCCCTCGGGCGACAGGTACAGCAGGTCGAGGCGTCCGTCGTCGATCCGCCGCCAGATTTCGGCCCGCTCGCCCGGCAGGGTGTTGGAGTCCAGGCGCTCGGCGGCGACCCCGGCCTGCTGCAGGCCGGCCACCTGGTCGGCCATCAGGGCGATCAGCGGCGAGACCACCAGGCCCAGGCCCGGACGGACCAGGGCGGGGATCTGGTAGCACAGGCTCTTGCCGCCGCCGGTGGGCAGCACGGCCAGGGCGCTGCGCCCGGCCAGCAGCTCGCCGATCACCCCGGCCTGCAGGCCCCGGAAGTCCGCGTGGCCGAAGGTGCGGCGCAGCACCTCGCGCGCCGCGTCGAGCGAAGCGGACCCCCCATGAGAATGGGCGGCGTAGGCGGAATCAGGATGATCGTACACGAGCGTCTTTTGACAGCGCGCGGAGGCCAGGCCAAGCGCGGCGCCACGATCCCGCCCTCAAATTCGGCTTGAAAGCGGACATCGGCTTCATCGGGTCTGCAAGGCGGCTCATCAGCGTGTTCGCGGTACGATCGGAAGCTGAAACGAACCATGAACACGCGCGGGGCGCAAGGTGGGCGAATGGGCGTTCATCTCTCGTCAATCTTGTCGCGCCTTTTGTGAGCTTCGGCTAAACGGATTTCGGCGCGCCCCCGGGATATCCGCGCCTTTCGGGACAAGGACGACATGGCCAACGGTACCTTCGGCGGGAACAAGCCGGCGAAGCCGCAACGCACGCCCCTGCAGGCGCTGCTCTACTGGACGATCGTGCTCGGCGTCTGGGGCCTGATCTTCGTCGTCGCCTTCTTCGCGGTGTTCGCCAGCGACCTGCCCGACACCTCCAAGCTGTACGACGTCAAGCGCCAGCCTTCGATCAACTATCTCGACCGCTCGGGCGCCCTGCTGGCGGTGCGCGGCAGCCAGTACGCCCCGCCCGTCGACCTGGACGCCCTGCCCGAATACGTGCCGGCCGCCTTCGTCGCCATCGAGGACCGCCAGTTCTACCACCACATCGGCTTCAACCCCTGGGGCATCGCCCGCTCGCTGGTCTGGAACCTGAGCCACGAGGGCGGCCCGCAGCGCGGCGGCTCGACCATCACCCAGCAGCTGGCCAAGAACCTGTTCCTCAGCCCGGCCCAGAACTATCGCCGCAAGGCCCAGGAGCTGATCCTGGCCGTCTGGCTGGAGCTGAAGTTCAGCAAGAAGCAGATCCTGGCCCTCTACATGAACCGGGTCTATTTCGGGGCCGGGGCCTACGGCATCGAGGCCGCCTCGCAGCGCTATTTCAACAAGCCCGCCTCGCAGCTGACCGTTGGCGAGGCCGCCCTGCTGGCCGGGCTGATGAAGGCGCCCGCCCGCTATTCGCCGGTTTCGGCCAGCGACCGCGCCGCCCGCCGCGCCACCATCGTGCTGGACGAGATGGTGCGGATGAAGGCCATCACCGCCGAGCAGCGCGACGAGGCCTTCAAGGAGCCGGTCCGCGTCTCGGCCACTCTGGCCAACCAGCGCGCCCAGTATTTCACCGACTATGTCGACGCCCAGGTGCGCTCGCTGGTCGGCGAGCCGACCGAGGACCTGGTGGTCGAGACCACCCTGGACCTGCCGATCCAAGTGGCCGCCGAGCGCTCGGTGCAGGTCGGGGTCGACGGCCACAAGACCCAGGGCGTCCAGCAGGCGGCCCTGGTGGCCATGGACGGCGAGGGCCGCATCCGCGCCTATGTCGGCGGCGCCGACTACAGCGAGAGCCAGTTCGACCGCGCCACCAGCGCCCGCCGCCAGGCCGGCTCGGCCTTCAAGCCGTTCGTCTACCTGACCGCCATGGACCAGGGCCGCAATCCCAGCGTCATGGTCGTCGACGAGCCGGTCAAAATCGGCAACTGGGAGCCCAAGAACTACACCAACAAGTACCTGGGTCCGATGACCCTGCAGACCGCCCTGGCCCAGTCGATCAACACGGTCGCCGCGCGCCTGGCCAGCGAGGTCGGCACCAGCAACGTCGCCGCCACCGCCCGCCGGCTGGGGATCACCAGCAAGATCCAGCTGGACCCGTCGATGGCCCTGGGCGCGGTCGAGGTCTCGCCGATGGAGATGGCCCAGGCCTACGCCCCGTTCTCGAACGGCGGCTTCCAGGCCAAGGGCTACGGCATCGAGCGGATCCGCACCACCAGCGGCAAGGTCCTGTACGACCACAGCGTCGACAAGAGCCCGCGCCCGGCGGTGATCGCCTCGCCGTCGCTGCAGTACATGAACCAGATGATGCGCCAGGTGGTGGCCGACGGCACGGGCGCGCGGGCCAAGGTCGCGGGCTACGACATCGCCGGCAAGACCGGCACCACCAGCGACTACCGCGACGCCTGGTTCGTCGGCTACACGGGCGGCTTCGTCACCGCGGTGTGGACCGGCAAGGACGACAACACCTCGATGAAGCGGGTCACCGGCGGCGGCGCCCCGGCCGAGATCTGGCATAACTTCATGGCCGCGGCCCTGCCGCGCCTGAAGGCCACGCCGATTCCCGGCGGGGTGATCGAGCCGCCGGGCCCGGCCACCGACGACCCGATCGGCGCCCTGCTGGACCCGTCCGCCACGCCGGAAGGCCCCGCCGCCGAAGTCCCGCCGGCCGGAACCCCGGCGCCGGAGCAGCTGCCTTACTGATGATCTCGGGCTCCGCCCCCTTTTTGGGGCGGACAGACCGCGAAGCGGTCAGGTGGGGGCAAGTGTTCACCGGCACGGCTTCTCATCCTCACGCGGAAACCCGCTGAGCGTACGGAAAGGGTCGCGGAGCGCCGGACGACGTCCGAAGTTTGGAAAAAGAATACCGTTTCGACGAAGCCCGATCGCTCCGCGCGGTCGTTATCCGGAAGCCCGCG
>NZ_FORN01000051.1 GCF_900114015.1 Caulobacter sp. UNC279MFTsu5.1
CACGAGGCGGGCCACCGGCGTCGGGCCCAGGGCGGGCTGGCGCACCTCGACGACGCCGCGACGGACGGTCACCCGCACGGTCTTGTCATAGTGGCGGATGTTGAACTCGGCGCCCACGACGCGGACCTGCTGGTCGCCCACCGAGATCAGGAAGGGGCGGTTCGGATCCTTGGCGACGTCGAAGGTCGCCTGGGCGTCGTCCATCTGAATGCGCCGCGCGCGCCAACCCAGCTGGACCTCCAGGATCGAGGCCGCGTCCATTCGGATGTGCGTGCCATCGGCCAGCGCGACCTCACGGGTCTCGCCGAGGCGCGTCTGGTAGACCGTCGGCGTCCCGCGATAGCCGCGCCAGACCATCGGGCCGACGACGATCGCGATCGCGGCGGCGGCCGCAGCGGCGGACCAGACGGGCAGGGCGCGGCGGCGCAGCGGGACGACCCGCGAGGCGGCCGGCTTCACGGCCGGAGCGATCTCGGATGCGCGCTCGGTGAGTTCGGCGGCGAGACTTTCAACCTCTTCGAAGGCGGCCAGATGGTCGTCGGAGGCTTCCAGCCAGGCGGTCAGGGCGGCCCAGTCGTCGGCCGAGGCCTGGTCCGACTGCACCCGGACCAGCCACGCGACGGCCTCGTCGCGCAGGGCGTCAATCGCCTTCATGCCGTCCGCGCCGCTCATCGGTGCCTACCGTTCCCTGAGGTCCAGACCTCGTTGCTCGCCCCAATGACGCCATAAACGTCAAGGCGCCTCCAAACTTTCTTGAGACTGTTTCCGAACCTCATCGACCCACCTTGGCGAGGATGCGCTTGAGGCTGGTCATGATGTACTTCTCGACGCTGGACCGCGACACGCCCATGGCCGCCGCCGTCTCCGCGTGATTGAGGCCTTCCAGCTTGTGCAGCCGGAACGCTTCCTGGACGGCCGGCGGCAGGTCGTTCACGACCGCCACGATCTGGGCCAGACGCTGGCGGGCGGCCAAAGCGTCGTCGGCGCGGGGCTCGTCGGCCGTCTCCCAGTCCGTGGCGCTGGGACCGCTCGCGCCACGCCACTGGGCGTCGCGCTGGCCCGCGCGACGCTGGGTCTTGATCCGATCCAGCATCAGGTTCGAGCCGAGCCGGTAGAGATAGGCGGCGGGATTGTCGATCGGCGCGACCGGCGGCGGGGTGATCTTCAGATAGATGTCCTGCACCAAGTCCTGGGCGGCTTCCTCGGATCGCAGCCGCACGCGGAAATACCGCACCAGCTCGTCCCGCCGTTCGAGATAGCAGGCGAGTAGAGGATGGACGTCGCTGTCGTCCAAGGACTCGATCAAGCTCCGGCCGGCGTGGCGCGCCGCTGGGAATCCGGCGACCCGCGCAGTCTTTCCGATGCCGTCTCCGGGCGCAATCGCAATCCCTTTGAGGAGGTTTCGAGGTCACGTCGTCTTGGCTGATCGAAGGGCGCCCCGACGCTCGCCAGGACCTGGAGATCGGCCTTGCTGGAAGTGATGATGCTGGACGACGGCGCCATGCGCGGCAGCCTGCGGTTCGACGAGGCGCGCATGCGGCGCTTCACCGGGCTGGCGCCCAAGGTGATCTCGATCCATCACCTGATGCGCCCGGAGCGCCTGAGGGTGGAGGCCTATCTCGAGGCCGCCTACGCCTCGGCGTTCAAGGGCGTGATCCGTCGGCACTATCCGACGCTGATGAGCGTGCAGGACGGCGAGGGCCGCATCCATGCCGCCGTCGGCTTCCGGTTCGCGGCGGAGGAGCCGCTGTTCTTGGAGCAATATCTCGACGAACCGGTCGAGGCGGCGATCGCCCGCAAGCTGGGCGAGCCGGTGGGACGCGGCGGCGTGGCGGAGATCGGCAATCTGGGCTCCGGCAGCGTCGGCGCCTCGATGTTCCTGTTCCTGGCCCTGGCGCGGCATCTGGATCAGAACGGCTGCACCCACGCCGTGGCCACGGCCACGCGACAGCTGCGCCGGAGTTTCGGCCGGGTCGGTTTCGAGACCCAGGTCCTGACCCGCGCCGAGCCGTCCCGCCTGGGCGAAGCGGCCACCGAGTGGGGCGCCTATTACGAGCGCGATCCGGAAGTGCTGGCCGGCGCGATCGGCCCGGCCTTGCGGCCCTTGAGCCAGATGCTGATGGTCGAGCCCGTCCAGGTCGAGAACATCCGCTCCCGTCTTCACCGGGCTTGCCCGGGGGCCGGCCGATGAGCCGGGTCCTGCGGGTGATCGACGCCCACGCCGCCGCCTCGCCCGAGGCGATCGCGCTGAGCACCCCGTCGGCGACCTGGACCTACGCCCAGCTGGGCGAGGCGGTGAGCCGGACGGCGACGGCGCTGTTCGCCTTCGCGCCGCTGGTCCGTCCCGGGTCGCCTGTGGCCGTGCGCTTGCCCAACGGACCGGCCTGGGTGATCCTGGACCTGGCGCTGATCCGCCTGGGCTGGCCCAGCCTGCCGCTGCCCGGCTTCTTCACCCCCATCCAGCGCGATCATGCGCTTGCCGACGCCGGCGCGACCCTAATGATCGAGTTCGCGGAGGGGGAGGGGCAGATCGTCGTGGCGGGCGCGCCCCTCGCCGTGACGCCTTGCCTGACTCCTTCGGTTCCGTTGCCGGCGAGCACGGCCAAGATCACCTACACCTCGGGCTCGACGGGCCAGCCCAAGGGCGTTTGCCTGTCGCAGGCCCAGATGGAGGCGGTGGCCGGATCCCTGGTCGAGGCGATCGGCGCCGACTATGCCGGCCGACACCTGCCGCTGCTGCCCCTGTCGATCCTGCTGGAGAACGTGGCGGGCCTGTACACCACCCTGATCGCCGGCGGGCGCTATCACGTGCTGCCTTCGGCGGCGCTGGGCCTGGACAATCCCTTCAGGCCAGACCTGGCCGCCCTGGCCGGCGCCATCGCGGCAGAAGAGGCGACCAGCCTGATCGTCGTGCCCGAACTGCTGCGGGCCCTGCTGATGGTGATGACCTTTACCGGCGCGCGCTTCCCCGCGCTGAACCTGGTGGCGGTGGGCGGGGCCAAGGTCTCGTCGCAGCTGCTGAGCCAGGCCGACGCCCTGGGCCTGCCGGTCTACGAAGGCTACGGCCTGAGCGAATGCGCCTCGGTCGTGGCGCTCAACACCCCGGCCGCCCGCAAGGCCGGCGCCGTGGGGCGGCCCCTGTCGCACCTGACCGTCGAGATCGCCCCCGACGGCGAGATCGTCGTCGGGCCTCATCCGTTCCTCGGCTACGCCGGCGGCGAACCGAACACGGGCGTGGTCCATACCGGCGACCTGGGCGCGTTCGACGCCGACGGCTTCCTGCGCATCGAGGGCCGCCGCGGCAACACCATCATCACCGCCTTCGGCCGCAACGTCGCGCCCGAATGGGTCGAGAGCGAGCTGCTGGCGCAGCCCGAAATCCGTCAGGCGGTAGTGTTCGGCGAGGCCCAGACCGCGCTCGGCGCGCTGATCGTGCCGCTGCTGCCCGACATGGACGAGGCGGCGATCGCCCAGGCGGTGGCCCGGGCCAACCAGGCCTTGCCCGACTACGCCCAGGTCAAGCGCTGGCGGGTCCGTGCGCCGTTCGACCTGGCCGCCGGCGAACTCACCAACAACGGCCGCCCGCGTCGGGCGGTCCTGCTGTCGCGTCACCGCGACTTCATCGAAGCCTCGCAATAGGAGCCCGACTTGATGTTCTTCCAGAGACTGGTCGCCGAAACCGTCGAGGGCCAGCAGACCCTGGCCGGCGTGCCGCAGATCCAAGACGGCCTGGCCGGCCGCATTTCCCGCGAAACCTACGTCGCTTACCTCACGGAGGCCTATCACCACGTCAAGCACACGGTGCCGCTGATGCAGGCCGCGCGGGCGCGCCTCGACGACGCCCACGACCGGTTCCGCCACGCGCTGGACGAATACATCGCCGAGGAGACCGGCCACGAGCACTGGATCCTCAACGACATCCGCCACTGCGGGGGCGATCCCGAGGCGGTGCGCCTGGGCGAGCCGCGCGAGGCCACCCAGCGCATGGTCGCCTTCGCCTACGACTACATCGCCAAGGTCAATCCGATGGGCTTCTTCGGCATGGTCTTCGTGCTGGAGGGGACCAGCGTGCGCCTGGCCACCCAGGGCGCCGAGGCGGTGGCCAGGAACCTGAACCTGGGTCCGGAATGCTTCAGCTACCTGACCTCGCACGGCTCGCTGGACATGGAGCATCTGGTCTTCTTCCAGAAGCTAATGGACGAGGTGACCGATCCCGATGATCAGGCCGCGATCATCGAGGTCGCCAAGGCGATCTTCGACCGCTTCGCCGACGTCTTCCGCTCAATCCCGCATGATCGGGTGGCCTATGTTTAGAGACAAAAACGTTCTGCTGACCGGCGGCGCCGGCGGCCTGGGCTCGCTGATCTCGGCGCAACTGATGGAGGAGGGGGCGAGGGTCGTCGTGCTGGACCGCGCCCAACCCGCCAATGGCGCGGCTTTCCTCAAGCACGACATCTCGACCCCCGAGGGGATCGAGGCCGCCGCCGCCGCTGTCGCGCGGCGTCATTGGGATATCGTGATCAACCTGGCGGGAATTCAACACTTCGGCCCCTTCGAGCGTCAGACGCCCGAGCACCTGATGGCCAGCTACATGGTCAATCTGATCGCGCCGGTGCGGCTGACCCAGGCCGTCCTGCCCAGGATGAAGGCGGCGGGCGGCGGCCAGATCGTCAATGTCGGTTCGATCTTCGGCTCGATCAACTTCGCCCACTTCGTCACCTACTCCAGCGCCAAGGCCGGACTTCGCGGCTTCAGCCAGGCGTTGCGGCGTGAGCTGTCGGGCACGGGCGTCGACGTGACCTATGTCGCGCCGCGTGCCGTGAAGACGGCCTTGAACTCGCCGGCGGTGATGGAGTTCGCCAAGCTCACCCAAATGAACATGGATCCGCCTGAATTGATCGCCGCACGGATCGTCGAGGCTGTCCGAGGTCGCAAGCGCGACGTCTATTTCGGCTTTCCTGAAAGCCTGTTCGTCCGGATCAACGCCATCTTCCCGCGCCTCGTCGACGGCGCTCTTTCAGCCAACGACCGCAAGGCCGCGCGGCTGTTCACCCGCTGATTATCTGGAGCCTTTGATCATGAAACTTTCCATGCTGGCCGTGGTCGCGGCCGTTTGTCTCACCGGCGGGCCCGCCCTGGCCGCCGACCCGGCCTTCGACGCCCGCATTGACGGGCTGGCGCGCAGTTGGGCGCACGTGAACTACGAGGTTCACGACAAGTCGAGCCAGGCGGCCGAGGCGGCCAAGCTGGCGGCCGAAGCCGACGCTCTGGCCAAGCAGTATCCCAACCGCGCCGAACCGCTAGTCTGGGAGGCGATCTCCACGGCCACCGAGGCCGGCGCCAAGGGCGGCATGGGCGGTCTGGCCCTGGCCAAGAGCGCGCGCGGCATGCTGGAACGGGCTGAGAAAATTAATCCCGCAGCTCTCGGCGACGGCTCGGTCTATACCAGCCTGGGATCGCTCTACGCCCAGGTGCCGGGCTTCCCGATCGGGTTCGGCGATGCGGGCAAGGCGCGAGCCTACCTGACCAAGGCCGTGGCCGCCAATCCGAACGGCGTGGATTCCAACTTCTTCTACGGCGACTTCCTGATGCGTCAGGGCGACTACGCTGGGGCCGAGATCGCGCTTCTGCGCGCCGTCAACGCGCCCGTCCGCATAGGCCGCGAGGTGGCCGATCGCGGGCGCAAGGCGCAGGCCGCCGCGCTCCTGGCGACCGCGCATCAAAAGGCCCACGACTAGCTGACCTTTCGCGCATCTGAATTAAGGCTGGCAGCGACAGGTGGCCCAATGTCCGGTTGTTGCCGCGGTCCTTGAGTCCGCTTCTGACGCTCAAGCGCCGAAGGCCGAGCAGCGCGCGGCTCTGTTACCGGCCTCGGTCGGCACGATATGGCTAGGTGTTGCCGCCTGCGCGACCAGTAGTCCCGGACGGGCCAAGCGCGCAGCGCGGGGACCTTTTGGGCTCTCCGCAGCCGAAGGCGCGCCGGCTAAGTAAGTAGGTGGTGCCGCTGCCTTCAGGTGAGACGCAAGTACTGGGCCGTAGAGACCGCCCAGGACCGTCGCTGCGAATAGCGTGAGCGCACAGGATCAACTGCGGGGTGCAGAGCTGCCGCTTGTGTGGCCTCTGCGGGCGGAGCCTCTTCATACCCAATCGCAATCCGGCTAAGGCCGAGCTTAGCTGTCATTTGATAATGCGCTCCTTGACGCCACACCGAACGGTCGAACGCTGGTTTAGGGGACTCAAATGGACGAGGACCGCTGGAAGCTGGAGCGTGACGAGAGGCTCAAGCGACTTGGACTTCGATCCGGTCCTGATGAGCGCCCGCAGTGCATCCATTGCCACCGGCCGTTCGAACAGCACCGATCTGCGGGTGGCGAATACGGTCTCTGCGAGGACTGCCTCTTCGATGACTGATGGGGAACGCGGCCGGCGAAGTGACCCCCGGCCGACGTCGCGCTGTTCGTCGTGTGCCGGAGCTGAAGGGTCCGCTTCCTGGAGCGGTTTCCGAGTCTGCTTCTAGCGCAGCCCGGCTGGAGACCGGACGCCCTGACGGACCGAGTGAGGGTGATAAGCCGTCGCCGGGGCGCTCTCGCGCCTCCGACCCGGCATCGACGCCGCGCCCGGCGACCTGGCCGCCCTGGTGGCGACGGCCGCCTGACCGGGGGAATGAGGGCTCATGACGCGGCGGCCGTCTGGTGCGATGTCGATCCTCAGCACGACGATCGTCATCGGCGGGCGAGTTCGGCGAAGTTCAGGAACCCGTGAACGCCAAACTGGGTGGTCCGAGCGTGTGGACCGCTTGTCCTGGCCATGGGCGTGGCGGTTTGGGAGTGGCTGGCCAGGAGGCCGCCGCCAAGGCCACGGTAAAAAGGGCTTAAGCGCACGATTGACCTCTCAGGCTGCTGACTCCGCCAGAATACTCTGACTAGGCGCGATCTGTCGTTCGGACCCCCACGGCGCATCCGGGTTGGAACTTCATGTTCACGCTAACCTGGGCGGTGCGGGGTAATTGGCCTGGACTGTGAACGGCGATTTTGTGAATGGCTCGAGTCTGTTTCGTCGGCCGCGCGCGCCAAAGAGGCGGGGATCGGTCGATGTCTTCCAGAAAATCCATTGAAAACATAAGTTTGAGTTTGTCACACAAATGGTCCGGCCAATGCTGATCTTGGTCAGGCCAAAGCTGTTCCAGGATATTGACGCGCGAGCGGTTTTAAGCGAGGCTTTGGTAGCGCTAACAGAGCCGTCGGCGCCAAAAAAGCGAGAAGGGCTCGTCGTTCGGCGGGCCCCATTAGAGGGGAATTATCAATGCAACGGGTACGTATGGGTGCGCGTCTACGTCGCGCCGCGCTGCTGGGCGCCACGATGCTGTCCGGGTTGATCGCCGCCGAGGCGCATGCGCAAACCACGCCCCCGGCCGGCGCCGACGCGCCCAACGCGGACGCGGTCACCGAGATCGTTGTCACCGGCTATCGCCGCAGCCTGGCGCAATCGACCGTCGCCAAGCGTGACGCGACCGCTTTCGCCGATTCGATCTTCGCCGAAGACATCGGCAAGTTTCCCGACTCCAACATCGCCGAGTCGTTCAACCGCATCCCCGGCATCACCATAACCCGCGACATCACCGGCGAGGGCACGAACGTCGCCATCCGGGGCCTGGGCTCGAACTTCACCAACGTCACGTTGAACGGCGCCTCGATCGCGGTCGCCTCGTCGGGCGCCACCGACGCGCAGGGCACCGATCGCTCGGTCGACCTCAGCTTCTTCCCGACCGACCTGTTCACCAAGCTGACGGTCAACAAGAGCTATTCGGCCAGCCTGCTGGAAGGCGGCGCGGCCGGTAACATCGACATGCGCTCGGCCCGGCCGTTCGATCGGCCCGGGCAGCACCTGACCATGAACGTCCAGGGGGTGAAGCCGGACGGCGCCGACTGGGGCGGCAAGGGCTCGCTGATCGCCAGCAAGACCTGGGACAATTTCGGCGTCCTGTTCGGGATGTCCGGCCAGCGGCTCAAGACCGATACGCGCGGCTACGAGACGATCGGCTTCACCAACCCGAACCTGTCGGCGGCCCAGTGCGGCGCGGCGACGGGCTGCAACCCGACGGGCGGCGGCAACTGGACGATCCCGGGCACGGTGCCGGTCGGCGCCGGCGGCGGGCTGGTGGCCGGTCAGACCATCGACCAGGCCTTCCTGCTGGCTCACAATCCCGGCGCCTCGATCCAGCAGATCGACAACGGCCTGCTGCCGCGCCTGGGCCGCCCCTCGGCGGAGTACGGTCGCCGCGACCGGTTCAACGCCGTGACCAGCCTGGAATGGAAGCCGAACGACAACCTGAACTTCTACGTCGACGGCATGTACGGCTACAAGAAGAACGACCTGCTGCGTGAGGACATGGCCTGGATCGTGCGCAACGGCGCGATCATTCCGACCAACACCAAGTACGACAAGACCGACTGCTCCACCGGCTGCACGGTCACCCAGGGCACCTACGCCAACTCGCAGTTTTTCCTGGAATTCCGTCCCTATCTCGAAAAGACCGAGCTTTGGGGGATCAATCCGGGCGGCGAATGGCGCATCACCGACAACCTGAAGGTCGAGGCCCAGGCCAACTACACCAAGAGCACCTTCCACCGCGAAAGCCCGACCTTCGGCCCGGTGACCGCGCTGGGCGCCGGCACGACCGTCGACTACACCTACAACCCGAACGGCATTCCGACGATCAAGAGCAGCATCGACCTGAACAACCCGGCCAATTTCGTCTGGACCGGCGGCCGGTTGAACATGCAGGACGAGAAGCGCTGGTATGAGACCAAGGGCGCTCGCGCCGTCGTCACCTGGGGCGACGAGAAGTTGAACCTGAAGTTCGGCGGCAATTACGACGACATTTCGCGCACCATCCGCGGCTACGACAATACCCAGCCGTGGCAGAACGCGACTTGCGGCAACAACCCGAGCATCAACCTGCCGTCGCCCAACGGCCAGCCGCCCTGCCAGGGCCTGAACCAGCCGGGCGCCGCGCCCGCGGGCTATCCGACCTACCCGGGCTACGGCGCCGGCTACACGGCCGGCCAGACCGGGACGCTCACCTACGCCGGCTCGCTGATCCCGACCGCCAACCTGGCCAGCTACCTGAAGCCCGGCCCGGCCGGCTTCGTCACGGTCGACTGGGACAAGGTCAAGAAGGCCACCAACTACGACGCCCTGCACGCCGCCACGCCCGAGACGGGCGGCTCCAACACCGGCGCCAGCGGCGGCTACATCAACGAAAAGAACAGCGCGGCCTATACCGAGCTGAACGGCGTCACCCAGGTGCTGGACAGCGACCTGCGCTTTAATGTCGGCGTTCGCTACATCCACACCAAGCAGACGATCGGCGGCCGCGTCTCGGTCGCGGACCCGCGCAACAGCCCGGCCGGCGGCGCCCTGCCGGACGGCTCGCGCTATCCGAACATCGTGAACTTCGTCTACACCGAGAACACCTATTCCAAGTGGTTGCCGGCCGCCAACATCGCCTACGACGTAGGCGAGCACGCCGTCGCCCGCGCGGCGGTGTCGGAGACCATGACCCGTCCGGATCCGGCCGCCCAGCTGCCTGGCGTCAGCTTCGGCGCGCCGTCGGCCGACCAGGCCACCATCGGCAACTCGGCCCTGAAGCCGTACTTCTCGAAGAACATCGACCTGGGCTTCGAGTTCTACACCGGCCAGGAAGGCGTGATCGCGGTCAACGCGTTCCGCAAATCGCTGACCGGCTTCACGACCAACAACGTCGTGACCCAGCCGTTCTCGTACCTGGCCCAGTACGGCATCACCTACGACACTCTGAATGACACCCAGAAGACGGCGATCAATTCGCGCGGCGGCCCGACCGCGGCGCAGGTCCAGATCCAGTCGCAGATCAACGTGCCCAACAAGCTGACGATCAACGGCCTGGAATTCCAGTGGGTCCAGCCGCTCGACTTCCTGACCAGCCGGTTCGGCGTCGAGGGCCTGGGCGTCAACGCCAACGCCACCATCGTCGACCAGACCAGCAATGGTCCGGCCACCGCGTTCGGCGTGGCCAAGTACACCTACAACCTGACGGGCTATTACGAGCACAACGGCGTCAGCCTGCGTCTGAGCCACGTCTATCGGAAGGGCTCGCAGTCCAGCGGCGCCAACCAGAACGGCGTCACCGCGGCGGCGCTGTTCTCCGACGACTACAAGCAGACCGACTTCTCCTCGAGCTTCGACCTGCAGAAGATCTTCGGCCTGGGCAACGTGCCGCAGCTGACCTTCAACGTGACCAACATCACCAACGAAAAGCTGCGCTCGCACTTCCAGTACGACAACGCGACGTTCACCTACTACAAGCCCGGCCGCCAGTTCCTGGTCGGCATGCGGGCGACCTTCTAGGGCCGCAGGCGGACGGCGTTGGCGCCGTCCGCCTGTTTCCATGATCGACGCGGCGTCGGCTTCCTTTCGGCTGTAGCCGAAGATGGCGTGCTGTCCGGGCGGCGCGCGCGAGCGGAAGGGCTCGCACCGCGATCGAACGGAACCAAAACAGCGAGCTGTTGTCATTTTCTCTTGGCGAAGGCGAAAGACCTTCGTCCGATCAGGGGCTTGTCCGCCGTTGCGGCCCGATGGGCGTGCATAACCGTTCCAGGGCCAGGTTTCCTGGACCTGCGACAAAGGCCGGCGTTTCGACGCCGGCCATTTTGCGCTAGAGGCTCTGAGCGATTTTCGTCCGTTCACCCGTCATGCGGATTGAATTTCGAGGGTCGCGGCGCCAAGTCGGGGCGCTGTAGATGCGTGGGCGCGAGGACGAGGTGGGATCATCCCCGAAAGCAGAGGCCGGCCTGGTCCGCCAGGCGCATGGCCTGACGGCGGACCTGACGACGCCCAGCCGCGCGATCTACTGGCTGGACCTGATCCTGACGGTCGCGGCGGCCTGGGGCGGCCTGGCCCTGGCGGCCACGACCGACAGCCTGGCCATCGGCCTGGTCGCGGGCCTGGTCGGCCTGCTGGCCCTCTATCGCGGCCTCAGCTTCATCCACGAGATCAGCCACCTGCGGCCCAAGGACGTGCCCGGCTTCCGGCTGGGCTGGAACCTGCTGATCGGCGTCCCGCTGATGACGCCGTCGATGATGTACGAGGGCGTGCACAACCTGCACCACGCCAAGGACCGCTTCGGCACCGCCCGCGACCCCGAATACCTGCCGCTGGGCCGCTATTCGCCGTTCAGGCTGGGCCTGTTCGCGGCGATCTCGCTGCTGGCCCCGCTGGGCGTGATCCTGCGCTCGGGGATCCTGGTCCCGCTGTCCTTCGTGGTCCCGGCCGTGCGCCGGTTCGTCAGGACCAGGCTGTCGGCCCTGGTGATCAATCCCGACTTCGTGCGCGAGGACAACGACCGGACCCGGCCCGACTGGCTGGCCCAGGAGGTGGGCTGCTGGCTGTGGTGCTGGGGCGTCATGGCCCTGACGGTCGCCGGAATCGCGCCCATCCGCATGGTGCTGACCTGGTTCGCGCTGTTCTCGCTGGCCACCTTCGTCAACCAGCTGCGCACCCTGGTCGCCCATTACTGGGAGAATGACGGCGAGCGGATGAGCTTCGAGGACCAGTTCCTGGACTCGGTCAACGTGCCGCCGCCGGCCCTGCTGCCGTTCCTGTGGGCGCCGGTCGGCCTGCGCTACCACGCCCTGCACCACCTGCTGCCGCGCCTGCCGTACCACAACCTGGGCAAGGCCCACGCGCGGCTGTCGGCTCAGCTGGCGGCGACCTCGCCCTATCACCGGGTCGAGGAGAAGGGCCTGTTCGCGGCGCTGGGCAAGCTGTTCCGCCGCGCGGGCGCGACGCCCGCCCTAGCCGTCGAACCCAACCCGGTCGAACGCCAGAGCGCCTGAGGGCTCGGGCGGTCTCGGCAGCGACTGGCGCAGCGCCCAGGCCGCGCCGGTCAGCGACAGGGCGACCGCCGTCATCGTCCATTCCAGATGGCTGCCTGGCGCCGCCATCACGCGCGGGATGTGCAGCAGCACCACGAAACTGGCCATCATCGCCGCCAGCAGGGTCGCCGCCGGCCGGGAGGCCACGCCGAACAGGATCGCCAGCCCCGCCGCCAGGTGACCAACGCCGGTCGCATAGGCCCAGAACAGCGGGTAGGGGATCCAGCCGGGCACCATCTTGGCGGTGAAGTCGGCATAGGCGAAATGGCTCAAGCCGAACACCAGCGGGCAGACGCCGTAGACCAGCCGCGCGGCCAGCCTCAGCCGGTCGTTCGGCGGCTGGGCGGACAGGGCCATCAGCGCCAGGCCTCCGGCCGACAGCGATAGGGGCTCGGCCACGCCCAGCCACGTGGCGATGCGGGCGGGCGCGGCGGCGGTCTCGGGGCCATGCAGCGCGGCCCAGCCCAGATAGACCAGGGCCAACGCCGCCGAGGCGGGACGGGCGGTGCGCGGCCACAGGACGCCCAGGCCCAGGACCAGCATGATCGCGGCGCTGAGCAGCGCCAGGGCGTGACGCCCGGGCAGGCCTGTGGGCACGGGCTGCCATTGCAGCGCGAAGTCGCCGAAGACCAGGCCGATGATTCCCAGCGCTGTCGCGCCAAGGCCGTAGACGACGCCGTTGCGGTTCATGAACTCTCCCGTTCAGAGACGGCGAGCTTGGCGCGCCGTCCGCCGCCTGACTTGGGGTTTGTTGCGCGGAGGCCTCGAGACAGGTTCTATGGTCGTCACCCTGACGGAGGCGCCCATGTTCCGCGTCGAGACCCACGGCCCCGCCTTGCCCGCCCGCTCGCCGCTGTATGGCGCCGGCGAGGCGCGCTGCGCCACCGACGCCCAAGCCCCGATCGAGAAGTGCTATGCGGGTCCCTGCATCGGCGTGGTGGTGGCCGGGACCTTCGACTATGCGGGCCGCCACGGCAGGGCTCGCGCCACGCCCGGGGCGATCCTGCTGGGCAACGCCGGCGAGGCCTTCGACTGCCGCCACCTGGACGCCGGCGGCAACCGCCGGGCGGTGATCGCCCTGCAGCCGGGCCTGCTGGCCGAGGTCGCCGACAACTGCGGGCTGGACGACGCCGACTTCGCGGTCTCGGCCCTGGCCCCGTCGCGCGAGACCGCGCCGCTCTACGGGGCCGTGCGACGGGCGGCGGGCGGGCTGCGCCTGGACGAGGAGGACGTGATCGACCTGGCGGCCCGCGCCCTGACCCTGGGACGCCGTCCGCGGCGGCCCCCGCCGACCGCGGGCGAGCGCCGGCGCATCCGCGAGGTGGTCCGCCACCTTGACGTCGCCTATGCCGAACCTTGCGGGCTAGAGACCCTGGCCGCCATGGGCCAGGTCAGCCGCTTCCACTTCATCCGCCTGTTCCGGGCGGTGACCGGCGAGAGCCCGCGCCAGTACCTGATCGGCGCGCGCCTGCGGGCCGCCGCCGACCGCCTGACCGACACCGCCGAGCCGGTGACCCGCATCGCCCTGGACATCGGCTTCAACGACATCTCGCACTTCAACGCCACGTTCCGCCGGGCGTTCGGGCTGTCGCCGACGGCGTGGCGGAAGACGGCGTAGGAAGCAAAAACTGGGATTCCGGATCCCCACTATCCGCTCATCCCGGCGAATGCCGGGACCCAGATCCCATAGCTGGGCGGCTGATTGGAAAAGCTCCGAGCCTTTGGCGTCAGCCACACCGCCATTCCATCTGGGTCCCGGCATTCGCCGGGATGAGCGGATCAAAAGATATCGCTTCGGCCGGGAGAGAGACGCCTCAACCCGCTAACGCCCCCACCACCGTCTCGCACAGCCGGTGCGTCTCCAGCGCGTCCAGCGCCGAGAGCCGGCGGCCGTCGCGGATGGCGGCCAGGAAATGCTCGCACAGCCCTTCGAACCCGCGCTGGCGGCCGACCGGGATCCAGTCGCCGCGCCGCGTGAGATGGTCCTGGGCCGACTGGTCGACGACCTGGGCCATGTCGACGATCCGCCGCTTGGCGCCGGCGCCGGAGACCTCCAGCGTCTCCTCGTTCGACCCGCTGACCCGGTTCATGATCCCCAGGGCGTCGCGGCCGGCGCCTGACAGCGACAGCGCCACATGCTGCAACAGGCCATCCGCGACCCGGCCGTGCACCCGCGCCTCGCCTGCGCCCGGCGCCATGAACCGCAGGGTGTCGACCACGTGGATGAAGTCGTCGAACACCACGCGGCGGGTCTCGTCGGCCTGGTCGGCGCGATTCTTCTGCATGACCACCAGCGGCAGGTCGAGGGCGGCGGCGTCCCGGTAGATCGGGGCGAAGCGGCGGTTGAAGCCGACCATCAGCGAGACGCCGCGCGTCTCGGCCAGGTCGACCAGGGCCTCGCTGGCCGCGGCGTTGTCGGCCAGCGGCTTGTCGACCAGGGTCGGCACGCCGGTCTCCAGCAGGCGGCGGACGATGTCGGGATGGGCCGCCGTGGCCGCATGGACCAGGGCGCCGTCCAGGCCCTCGGCCAGGGCCGTGTCGAGCTCGTCGTGCAGCCGTTCGACCCGCCAGGCCGCGCCCAGCTCGGCCAAGGTCCGGGCGCTGCGGGTGACGAAGCTGAGCGCGATGTCGGCGCGCGGGCCCAGCACGGGCAGGTAGGCCTTCCGGGCGATGTCGCCCAGGCCGATCATGGCGATGCGGAGAGGGGCGGTGCGCAGGGTCATGGCGTCCCCAGGTGAACGAGCAGGTGGTCGGCGAGGGCGGCGGCGTCCCAGGCTTCGGCGCGGGGCGCGAGGAACAGCGGCGCGCCGTCCAGGAACGGCGTCAGGGCCTGGGCGGTCTGGGCCAGGTCGGGGGCGTCGAGGCTCTCGCTGATCACCACCGCCGCCACCTCGGCCTTGGCCGCGCGCAGGGCGACCAGGGCGGTCAGGACGTGGCTGATCGTGCCCAGATAGGATCCCGCCACCAGCAGCACCGGCGCGCCCAGGGCGGCGATCATGTCGAGATTGGTCTCGCCGTCGGTCAGGGGCGACATCACCCCGCCGGCCCCCTCGACCAGCAACAGGCCGTCGCGGAGCTCGGCGGCGCGGGCCACGGCGTCGATGACCATGTCGTCCAACGCCAGGACCTGGCCCTCCAGCCGGGCGGCGATGTTGGGCGCCAGCGGGGCGCGATAGCGGCGCGGGGCGATGCGGAACACGGCGCCGGGATCGCCCAGGGCGGCGGCCAGCCGGGCCGGGTCGCTGACGGCCGCGTCCCTGGGATCGAAGCCGCTGACCACCGGCTTGAAGGCGTCGACGACCGCGCCCCGGGCCTTCAGGGCGCGGATCAGGGCGCAGCCGACATGGGTTTTGCCGATGTCGGTGCCCGTGCCGGTGATGAACAGGGCCGGCATCAGGCGCGGGCCTTCACATAGGGCTTCACCAACTGCGCCAGGCGGGCGATCTCGGCGTCGGGGTGGTCGGCGCTGAAGGCGATGCGCAGGCGGGCCGCGCCGGCCGCCACGGTGGGCGGGCGGATGGCGACCACCAGGAAACCCTTGGCCTCCAGAGCGCGCGAGGCGTCCAGGGCGTCCTGGGCCTCGCCGATGATCACCGGCACGATCGGGCTGGTCGCGGCCGGCAGGCCGACGGCCTTGGTGAAGGCCCGGGCCTTGGCCAGCGGCAGGGCGGTCAGGGCGGGATCGGCCTCGATGAGGTCGAGCGCGGCCAGGGCCGCCGCGGCGGCGGCCGGCGGCAGGCCCGTGGTGTAGACCAGGGTGCGGGCCCGGGTCTTCAGCAGGTCGACCACGGCTTGCGAGCCGCAGACATAGCCGCCGTACGAGCCCAGGGCCTTGGACAGGGTGCCCATCTGGAATGGGATCTGGGCCTCAGGGAACAGGGCCGCCGAGCCGCGGCCCTCGGCCAGCACGCCCACGCCATGCGCATCGTCCGACAGCAGCCAGGCGTCGTTGGCCTCGCAGACCGCCGACAGCCAGTCCAGCGGGGCGATGTCGCCGTCCATCGAGAACACCCCGTCGGTGGCGACGACGGCGTGGCGGGCGCCGGCCCGATGCTCGGCCAGCAGGGCGGCCAGGTGGTCGGTGTCGTTGTGGGCGAACGGGATGATCCGGGCGCCCGACAGCTGGGCCCCGGCCCAGATGCAGGCATGGGCCAGCTCGTCGACCAGCACGAGGTCGCCCTTGCCGGCGAAGGTGGGGATCAGGCCGGTGTTGGCCAGATAGCCCGAGCCGAACACCGCGCAGGCCTCGGTTCCCTTCAGTCGCGCCAGCCGGGCCTCCAGTTCGGACAGCAGCGGATGGTCGCCGGTCACCAGCCGCGAGGCGCCGGACCCCGCGCCATAGGTCTCGATCGCGGCCTGGGCGGCGGCCTTGACCGCCGGATGCTGCGACAGGCCCAGATAGTCGTTGCAGGAGAACGACAGCAGCCTGCGGCCGTCGCGCTCGACCACGGCGCCGGCGGCGCGCCGGGTGGGCTTGAGCCGACGCAGCAGGCTGGCGGCCTCCAGGCGCTGGATCTTGTCGGCGGCGTAGGTGTCGAGACTGTGCATCGCGGTTCCTGTTTGCCCCCCACGGCGGGAGGGCATAGGCAGTGCGCCCCAAATACGCAATTGGGCTAGGCAACGAAGGATCGCCCGATGACCGCCGAAAGTCCGGACTGGCTCACCGCCGGCGCGCCCCACGTCTGGCGGCCCTATTGCCAGATGAAGACCGCCCGGCCGCCGCTGCCGGTCGTCGCGACGCGCGGCTCGCGGCTGATTCTCGACGACGGGCGCGAGCTGGTCGACGGCCTGGCCTCGTGGTGGACCGCCTGCCACGGCTACAACCACCCGCACATCGCCGCCGCCGTCCGCGACCAGCTGGAGCGCATGCCGCACGTGATGTTCGGCGGGCTGGCGCACGAGCCGGCCTATCGTCTGGCCAAGCGCATGGCCGACCTGCTGCCCGGCGACCTGAGCCATGTCTTCTTCGCCGAGTCCGGCTCCGTGTCCGTCGAGATCGCCATGAAGATGGCGCTGCAGTTCCACATCAATCGCGGCGACCGGGGGCGGACCAAGTTCCTGTCGTTCCGGGGCGGCTATCACGGCGACACCCTGGCGACGATGACCGTCTGCGACCCGGAGGAGGGCATGCACAGCCTGTTCTCCGGCGTGATGCCGTCGCAGGTGATCGCCGACCTGCCGGTGGATGAGGCCTCGGAAGCCGCCCTGGACGCCCTGTTGGCGGAGCGGGGCGGGGAGATCGCCGCCATCCTGACCGAGCCGCTGGTCCAGGGCGCGGGCGGCATGCTGTTCCATGGGCCCGGCGTGCTGCGGACCCTGCGCCGCCTGGCCGACAAGCACGGCGTGCTGCTGATCTTCGACGAGATCTTCACCGGCTTCGGCCGTACGGGCGAACTGTTCGCCATGCAGGCGGCGGGCGTCGAGCCCGACATCGTCACGCTCTCGAAGGCCCTGACCGGCGGGACCCTGCCGCTGTCGGCCGCCGTGGCCTCGACCCGGGTGTTCGAGGCGTTCTGGTCCGACGACGCCGGCGCGGCCCTGATGCACGGCCCGACCTATATGGGCAACGCGCTGGCCTGCGCCGCCGCCAACGCCTCCTTGGACCTGTTCGAGGACGGCGCCTGGCGGGTCGACGTGGCGCGGGTCTCGGCGGCGCTGGCGCAGGGCCTGGAGCCGGTGCGCGGCGCGCCGGGCGTGGTCGATGTGCGGGTGCTGGGCGCGATCGGGGTGGTGGCGTTCGACGCGCCGGTGGCCGTCGGCGCCCTGTGCGACGCGTTCGCGGCCGAGGGGGCGTGGATCCGGCCGATGGGCAGGACCGTCTACCTGACCCCGGCCTTCACGACGCCGGACGCCGACCTTGAGGTCCTGACGGCGGCTGTTCGCAAGGTTGTGGGCGCCGGCGGGGTTGAAGGAACAGGCGGGGTCTGATCCAAGCGAGGCCATGTCGTCCAGCACGCCCCTGACGGCGCTCGAGCGCCTGGCCATCGCGGCCATCATCCTGACCTGGGGCCTGAACAACGCCGCGGCCAAGGTGGCGACCGCGCAGCTGCCGCCGATGATGGTCGGGGCGCTGCGCTTCGCCCTGGCCCTGGCCTTCCTGCTGCCGTTCCTCAAGACCCCGTTCCCGTGGTCCAGGCGGCTGCTGGCCATCTGCCTGCTGTCGGGGCCGATCCACTTCGGGATCATCTACATCGCCTTCGGCCTGGCCAAGTCGCTGAGCCCGCTGGTGGTGGCCACCCAGCTGTGGATCCCGTTCACCGCCCTGTTCGCCTGGAAGATGCTGGGCGAGACCATGAAGCCCCTGGCCGTCGCCGGCCTGGTCACGGCCTTCGTCGGGGTGGCCTGGATGAGCCTGGACCCGCACGGGGCGGCCGACCTGCCGGCCATCGTGCTGGGCGTGGTCGCCAGCGCCTGCTGGGCCGTGGCCACGGTGCTGGTGCGCCAGACGCCGGGCGCCCGGCCGCTGCAGGTCCAGGCCCTGACCGCCGCCGTCGCCGCGCCAGCGCTGCTGGGCCTGTCGTTCGGCTTCGAGGACAATGTCGTGGAACGGGTGCGGACGGCCGCCCCGATCGCCTGGGCCTGCGTGGCCTTCGCCGGCGTGGTCTCGACCATCGGGGCCAGCGCCCTGCTGTTCTGGCTGGTCCAGCGGCGCGAGGCGGGCCGGGTGACGCCGTATTTCCTGCTCACGCCCCTGGTGTCGTGCACGATCGGCGTGGCGTTCATGGGCGACGCCCTGTCGCCGCAGCTGGTGATCGGCGCGGCCGCGACCCTGGCCGGCGTGGCGTTGGTGGCCCTGACCGGGAAGAAGGCCGCGCCGCCCGAGGGCGAGGCGACCTAGGTTATCTCAAAATCCGCTCATCCCGGCGTTCGCCGGGATGAGCGGTTGAAAATGAGACTCTCCGGTCCCAAACCAGATGCGCTATCGGACTGCGCCTACTTCACTACCCCGCACGCCACCCGCGCCCCGGCCCCGCCGATCGGCTGGGTCTTGTAGTCGTCGGGGCTGGCGTGGATCACGATCGACGAGCCGTCGGCGTCGAGCAGGGCGGGGCGGCCGCCCGCGCCGTTCAGCGACACCAGCGGCGAGAACAGCTCGGCCGTCGCCGAGCCGTCGGCGGCCGCGAACAGGTTGGGCAGGTCGCCGTTGTCGTTGCCGTCCGGGTTCAGCAGGCCGTGGACCACGGCGGTCGTGGTGTGGACGTGGGCGCCGGCCGACTTGAAGTCGGGCGCGCCGCAATCGCCCTTCTCGTGGAAGTGCAGGCCGTGCCAGCCCGGCGTCAGGCCCTTGGCCTCGATGCGCAGCAGCACGCCGTGCGGCGCCTCGATCAAGGTGGCGGTTCCCAGGGTCTTGCCGTCGGCGCCTTTCAGCTGGGCGGTGGCGGCGTGGGCCGCCGGCGCGGCGGCGATCAGGCCAAAGGACAGGGCGAGGGCGGTCAAACGCATCTGAAACTCCCGGAAATCCAAGGGTTGGGCCTGCGAAGGTGGCGTCTTGGCTAGGGGAATGCTAACTGTTTTTGACGGTTCCGTGTTCGATTCTGACGGCGAAAAATTCCCTTGAGCGACGATCAAAACACCATCCCCGGGTCCCCGGCCTCGCCGGCGTCCCGTGGGGACGTTACCCCCATCAACATCGAGGACGAGCTGCGCCGCTCCTATCTCGACTATGCGATGAGCGTGATCGTCAGCCGGGCGCTTCCGGACGCCCGCGACGGGCTGAAGCCGGTGCACCGCCGGGTGCTGTTCTCGATGCATGAGCAGGGCCAGACGCCCGAGCGGCCCTACGTCAAGTCGGCCCGCGTGGTCGGCGACGTGATGGGTAAGTACCACCCGCACGGCGACGCCTCGATCTACTTCACCCTGGTGCGCATGACCCAGTCGTTCTCGATGGGCCTGGTGCTCATCGACGGCCAGGGCAACTTCGGCTCGGTCGACGGCGACATGCCCGCCGCCATGCGTTACACCGAATGCCGCATGGCCCCGCCGGCCATGTCGCTGCTGGCCGACCTGGACAAGGACACGGTCGACTTTCAGGACAATTACGACGGCAAGGAGCAGGAACCCGTCGTCCTGCCGTCGCGGATCCCCAACCTGCTGGTCAACGGCGCCGGCGGCATCGCCGTCGGCATGGCCACCAACATCCCGCCGCACAATCTGGGCGAAGTGATCGACGCCTGCCTGCTGGTGATCGACCAGCCGGACGTCACCACCGACCAGCTGCTGGACCTAGTGCCGGGACCCGACTTCCCGACCGGTGGCGAGATCATCGGCCGGGCCGGCCCGCGCCAGGCGCTGCTGACCGGGCGCGGCTCGGTGGTCATGCGCGGCCTGGCCACGGTGGAGGAGATCCGCGCCGGCCGCGAGGCCATCGTCATCACGGCCATTCCCTACCAGGTGAACAAGGCCAACCTGGTCGAGTACATCGCCGAAATGGTCCGCGACAAGCGGATCGAGGGCGTGTCCGACATCCGCGACGAGTCCAACCGCGACGGCATGCGCATCGTGGTCGAGCTGAAGCGCGACGCCTCGGGCGAGGTGATCCTCAACCAGCTCTACCGCTTCACGGCGCTGCAAAGCTCGTTCGGCGTCAACATGCTGGCCCTGAACCGGGGCCGGCCCGAGCAGATGGGCCTGCGCCAGCTGATCGAGCTGTTCGTCAACTTCCGCGAGGAGGTGGTGGTCCGACGGACCAAGTTCGAGCTGGGCAAGGCGCGCGACCGCGGCCACGTCCTGGTCGGCCTGACCATCGCCGTCGCCAATATCGACGAGTTCATCCACATCATCCGCTCGTCCAAGGACCCGACCGAGGCCCGCGAGCGGCTGGTGGCCAAGTCGTGGCCGGCCGGCGACATGCTGCCGCTGGTCGAGCTGATCGCCGACCCGCGCACCGTGCAGGAAGAGGGCGGCCTGATCCGCCTGACCGACGAGCAGGCCCGCGCCATCCTGGCCCTGACTCTGTCGCGCCTGACGGGCCTGGGCCGCGACGAGATCGGCAACGAGGCCGCCACCCTGGCCGAGGCGATCCGCGGCTATCTCGACCTGCTGTCGGACCGCGCCAACATCATGGCCGTGGTCCGCGAGGAACTGGTCGAGGTGAAGGACAAGTTCGCCATTCCGCGCCGTTGCCAGATCGTCGACGGCGACGCCGATGTCGAGGACGAGGACCTGATCGTCCGCGAGGAGATGGTCATCACCGTCACCCTGGGCGGCTACGTCAAGCGCACGCCGCTGGCCGCCTATCGCACCCAGCACCGGGGCGGCAAGGGCAAGGCCGGCATGGCCACCAAGAACGAGGACGCGGTCACCCGCGTGTTCTCGGCCTCGACCCACGCCCCCCTGCTGTTCTTCACCTCGGGCGGCAAGGTCTACAAGATGAAGGTCTGGCGCCTGCCGCTGGGCGTCGCCAACAGTCGCGGCAAGGCCTTCGTCAACCTGCTGCCGATCGAGCCGGGCGAGACCATCACCTCGATCCTGGCCCTGCCGGAGGACGAGGCCACCTGGAACGGCCTGGACGTGATGTTCGCCACCCGCTCGGGCAGCGTGCGCCGCAACAAGCTGTCCGACTTCGTGGACGTGCGCCGCAACGGCAAGATCGCCATGAAGCTGGATGAGGGCGACGGCATCGTCGGCGTGGCCGTCTGCGACAGCCAGAAGGACATCCTGCTCAACACCGCCTCGGGCCGCTGTATCCGCTTCTCGGCCGACGAGGTGCGGGTGTTCGCCAGCCGCGACTCCACCGGCGTGCGCGGCGTGCGCCTGGCGCAAGGCGACAGCGTCATCTCGATGAGCGTGCTGCGCAATGTCGACGCCACCCCGGCCGAGCGCGCCGCCTATCTCAAGCACCAGCGGGCCCTGGCCCGAGCGATGGGCGAGGAGGGCGACGAGGCGCCGGCGGCTCCCGAGGAGGGCGAAGAGGACGGCGGCGAGGCCAGCCTGACCCCCGAGCGCATCGCCGAGCTGGGCGCGGCCGAGGAGATCCTGTTGACCGTGTCGTCGGAGGGCTTTGGCAAGCGCACCAGCGCCTACGACTATCGCCGCACCGGCCGCGGCGGCCAGGGCCTGACGGCCCAGGACCTCAGCAAGCGCGGCGGCAAGCTGGTCGGCTCGTTCCCCGTCGAGGAGGGCGACCAGATCCTGCTGGTCACCGACGCCGGCCAGATGATCCGGGTGCCGGTCTCGCAAATTCGTGTTGCGGCGCGGAATACTCAAGGCGTAACCATCTTCCGCACCGCCGCCGACGAACATGTCGTCAGCGTCGAGCGCCTCGCCGAAGCCGGCGGGGACGACAACACGGGCGACGAAAACGAGGCGGACGAGACCTCGTAAGCGACCCAAGCAAGGGGGCCAGCGGGCTCAGGCCCGGGTGAGGGAAAAGCATGCGGATCGGTCTCTACCCGGGCACCTTCGACCCGGTCACCAACGGCCACCTCGACATCATCGGGCGGGCGGTCAAGCTGGTCGACAAGCTGGTGATCGGGGTGGCGGTGAACATCGGCAAGGGGCCGCTATTCTCGCTGGAGGAACGGGTCGAGATCGTCCGGCGCGAGACGGCCCACCTGACCCGGATCGCGCAGATCGAGGTCCGGCCGTTCGATAGCCTGCTGATGCATTTCGCCCGCGAGGTCGGGGCCCAGATGATCGTGCGCGGCCTGCGGGCCGTGGCCGACTTCGAATACGAATTCCAGATGACCGCCATGAACCAGCAGCTCGACCGCGAGATCGAGACCGTGTTCCTGATGGCCGATCCGCGCCACCAGGCCATCGCCTCGCGCCTGGTCAAGGAGATCGCGGCCCTGGGCGGCGACGTCCACAAGTTCGTCCCGCCGGGCGTGGCCGAGCAGCTGCTGGGGAAGTTGGCGAAGTAGGGCGGCTTAGGACGGCTCGACCTTCGGCGGTCTCGGGCGGACCAGTCGGCCCCCAAGCCGGCCTCCCTGGTCCGTCCGTCCCGCACAGGGGCGAGAATGACGGACGGGTTGGGGCGCGCGGCCGAATGTGGATCCGCCCTAATGCAGCCCCTCGATGCTCCACTGCGCGTTCAGGTTCTTGGGGTCGCCTTTACGCGTCAGATAGGGCTCGTCGCCGTTCAGCCAGATATACTGGTTCCAGTAGGTGTTGCGGATCGACCGTCCCTGGCCCGCGGGCTTGAGGTCGTAACTCGCCGGCTCGGCCACGCCCGGCGCGTACAGCTTCACGGCGCCCGTCGCGGCCCGGTAGTCCAGGAACAGAAGCGGATCGACGGCCGAACGGAACATCGCCCGGCTCTGCGGTCCGACCGCCACGAAATCGAGCGGCGTCCCGGCGCGATTGTAGATCAGGGAGTCCGGGACGACGCCGTCGGGGGCGATCATGTATTTCTGGTTGGCCAGGCTCTTGATGCGCACCCGGGTCCCGGTGTCGGCGGCCTGGCTGGGGATCCGCCAGTTCGCCGGCGGATCGCTCATGGGCGCCAGGGCGCCGTTGCGCCAGCGCCACGAATACCAGATGTGCAGCTGGGGATCGAACTGGTCCGAATAGCCCGACCATGGGATGGCGTTGTAGAGGCACTGACGCTGGGTGGTCTCCAGTTGGCGGACGCGGCTTTGCTGGTCGGTCGTGCCAACGTCCAGGTCGGCCATGCACTGCGCCTGGGTCTTGCCCTTGCCGGTTTGTCCCGCGGCCAGGACGTAGGTCGCGTCGCGATGGGCCGGATCGTCGTACCAGGTCAGCATCTCCTTCTCGTCGTAGCTCAGCCAGTGTTCGACCAGGGTGTTGGCCTCGGCCCGGGCCGCGGCCTCGCGTTGGCTGGGCGGCAGGCCCATGGTGCGGACGAACGCCGCCCACAGATCCTTGGTCGCCTCGGCCGCCACCAGGGCCACCGGCTTCATGTTGCTGGCCTTGTAGGCGTTCCAGCTCGGGTTGAGCCGGCCGTCGATCGTGCTCCGCCAGATCACGTCGCCGCTGGAATAGTCCAGGATCGCCGAGATCGCGTGGCTGTGCTGTTCCGATCCCAGCGCGCACAGATAGCTCTTCACCTGGCGGACCTTGACGAAATTGTCGTCGGCGATGCGGACGGTGTGCTCGGAGCTGAACGAGTCCTCGAACAGGTGCGCGGCGCGTCCGAACAGGAAGTAGTTCTTGTCGACCGAAACCGCCGACGAGGTGACGCCGCCGTCGTAGACCGAGATCGTGGTCTTGGGCGCCGTGGCGGCGGCGACGAAATAGTCGACGAAGCGCTGTTGCGAGCTCTTGGCGGCGCGAACGCCGCCTTGCGGACCGGCGTCATCATAGCGGCGCATGAAATGGTCATACTGGATGTCCGCCGGCTCCTGGGCCACGGCGTCCCAGCATTTCCGCGATTGGGCGACGCTGTAGCCGCCCAGGTCGACCCAGCGCTCGCCGATGATGGCGTCCAGCACGGGCTTGTAGCGCGGCGCGTATCGGGTGTCGCCGGACGGCTGGCTCTTGATGCGGCGCGCCTCGTCCTGCGCGCCGGGCGTGGTCAGGGTGGTGTTCCAGGCCAGGCCCTTGCCGGGACGCCAGCCGATCCGCGGGTCGTTGGGGTCGGGCAAGTCCGGCGGCGTCACCGGCGAAACGCCCAGCACCTCGATCGCCGCCATGCGGGTGAGCCATTCGTGGCCCATGGGAAAGATGCCGGTGACGCTCTGGGTGAAGGCGCCGCCCTCCCAGGCCGCGCCCAGGCCGACGAGCAGCGCCGCGGCGGCTCCGACTGTACCGATGACCGACGCCCGCATGACCCGCCCTCCATGATCCGAATGTGGAGCACGTTAGGGTGGAGATTGAATGCTCGCAATAGGGGAATAATTATAATTTACGCGCTTAAGGGGTGGGTGTTCGGTGTCCCCAGGTTTCGCACGGAGCCGGGCGGTTGGGGACACGCCGCAAGGGCATGTCCCCGTCAATGCGACGACCAAGCCGCTGAAATCGCGGCGCTAAAACTTTATGCCCCGCACCCTCTCTGACTGGCCGTATCCTGGTCTCACCTCGACGCAGGGAAAGGGCGCATGGCCGGCGACCGATGCGGCGGCGGGGGGCGATCGAGCGGGAAGCTCTGTCGGCGGCGGCGTCCGCGTGCGTAGGGACGGCGCCAAACCTCGCGTCTCCAGGGCCGGCCGGGCATGGAACACTAAAACGGCGTGGCGCGAGGGCCGACTTTGCAACAGGCGGGCGGATGACGCTCGCGGTCCGGGATCAGGCGCGTTGGCCTGGCCCGCCCGTCGCAGGCGCCAAGGCGCGGCTCCAACAGGGCCTAGCGCGGCGGGCTTGCGGATAACGGTCGCGCGGAGCGTTCGGGCTTCGTCGAAACGGTTACTACTCAAACACTCCGGACGTCGTCCGGCGCTCCGCGTCCCTTTCCATACGCTCAGCGGCCTGCCGCGTGAGGACGAGAGATCGTGCGCCGGAAACTCGCCGGAATCGTCGGCTCTAAAGCGCCGCCACTTGTCGTGCGCGCGGCGGCGTTCTACGCCGTCGGGACAGTCTATCGGGGATCTCCATGAAGCTTGCGTCCATCGCCGCCGTCCTGGCGCTCACCGCGGCCTCCGCCGCCAGCGCCCAGCAGGCCTCCGACTGGCGGACGCCCGACCCCGAGAACATTCTGGTGGTCGACACCAACAAGGGCCGGATCATCGTGGAGCTGTCGCCCGAGACCGCGCCGAACCACGTGGCGCGGGTGCGCGACCTGGCCAAGGCCCACTTCTACGACGGCCTGACCTTCTTCCGGGTCATCGACGGCTTCATGGCCCAGACGGGCGACCCCAAGAACGACGGCACCGGCGGTTCGGACCAGCCGAATCTGACGGCGGAGTTCCTGTTCCGCCGCGGCCCCGGCTATGCGCCGGCCGGCAAGTCCGGAACGACCGAGATGGGTTTCGTCGGCGCGCTGCCGGTCTACAGTCAGAACAGCGCCCTGGCGGCGATGACCGCCGACGGCAAGGTGGCCGCCTGGGGCGCGTTCTGTCCCGGCGTGCTGGGCATGGCCCGGGCCAACGATCCCGACAGCGCCAACAGCCAGTTCTTCTTCATGCGCCAGCACTACGCCTCGCTGGAGAAGACCTACACGCCGTTCGGCCGCGCCCTGACCGGCCTCGAGGCCATCCGCGCGATCAAGACCGGCGAGCCGGTCCCCGATCCGCAGGACAAGATGCTGACCGTCCGCGTGCTGTCCGACATGTCGGCCGCCCAGCGTCCCAGCATCCAGGTGATGGACACCCGCTCGGCCGCCTTCGCGGCTCTGGTCGAGAAGAAGCGGGCCGAGATGGGCGGGGCCTTCGGGCCCTGCGACGTCGATGTGCCGGTGAAGGTGAAATGATGATCCGTCCGCTGATCGCCACGGCCGCCGTTCTTTCGAGCCTCGTCGCGGTCGGCGGGGCGCAGGCCGCGCCGAAGGTCGCGAAGATCGCGCCCCCGGGGCCGACCGAGTGGCGCACGCCGGCCCCCGAGGACGTGGTGGTGATCGACACCAACAAGGGCCGGGTGATCCTGGAGCTGATCCCCGAGGTCGCGCCCGGCCACGTGGCGCGCTTCCAGGAGCTGACCCGCGAGGGCGTCTATGACGGCCGCACCTTCTTCCGGGTGATCGACCGCTTCATGGCCCAGACCGGCGATCCGGACGACACTGGGGAGGGCGGCACGAAGAAGTCCAACCTGAAGGCCGAGTTCACCTTCCGTCGCGACGCATCGACGCCGTTCACGGCCGCCGCCGCCCCGGCCGGGACCGAGGTGGGGCTGCTCAAATCGCTGCCGGTCGTCAGCCAGGCGTGGAGCTGGGCCGAGGTCACCTCGGATAAGAAGGTCTCGGCCTGGGGAACCTACTGCCCCGGCGTGGTCGGAGAAGCCCGCGACGAGGACGTCAACTCGGCCAACAGCCAGTTCTTCCTGATGCGTCAGCCCTATCCGTCGCTGGACAAGCGCTACACCGCTTTCGGCCGGGTGCTGGTCGGGCTGGACGTGGTGCGGGCCATCAAGACCGGCGAGCCGGTCGAGAAGCCGCAGGACCGGATGACCAAGGTGCGGCTGCTGGCCGACATCCCCCCGGCCGAGCGTCCCAGCGTCCGGGTGGTCGACACCGCCAGCCCCTGGTTCAAGGCCGAGATCGCCCGCAAGCGCGCGGCGCGGGGCGCCGATTTCTCGGTCTGCGACGTCGATCTGGCGGTCGACGTCCGCTAGGCCGCCAGCCGGGCTGTGGCGATTGATCCGCGTTCGGGATGCAACCCGGCGGTTTCCCCCTCGCGGAAAGCGGGCTAGAAGCCTTGCGACTCCTCCAATCCTCAAGGGATGACCATGTCGGCCGACCTCGAAAACACCCTGCTGCTGACGCTCGAGACCGGGCCCGTCACGATCAAGATGCGCCCCGACCTGGCTCCGGGCCATGTCGACCGCATCAAGGAGCTGGTCCGCGAAGGCTTCTATGACGGCGTGGTCTTCCACCGCGTGATCCCCGGCTTCATGGCCCAGGGCGGCGACCCGACCGGCACCGGCCGCGGCGGTTCGGCCAAGCCGGACATCAAGGCCGAGTTCTCCAAGGAGCCGCACGTGCGCGGCGTCTGCTCGATGGCCCGCACCCCCGATCCGAACTCGGCCAACAGCCAGTTCTTCATCGTGTTCGACGACGCCACCTTCCTGGACAACCAGTATACCGTCTGGGGCCAGGTGGTCGAAGGCATGGAGAACGTCGACGCCCTGCCGACCGGCGAGCCGCCGCGCAATCCGGGCAAGATCCTCAGCGCCAAGATCGCCGCCGACGCCTAGAGCGCGTCACGGCGTTCGAAATGGAAAGGCCCCGGGAGACCGGGGCCTTTTTTGCTGGGCGCTCGCTTGTGGCCGCTCAGCGGGCCAGGATCGCCACCACGGGACGGTGGTCCGAGCCCAGGCTGGGGCCGCGCTCGACCTTGACCGTCTTCCAGGCCTTGCCGGCGTAGACCTGGTCGATCGGCAGGACGGGGAAGGGCGCGCTGGCGACACGGGTGAACGCGCCGGTCGGCCAGCTGGCCAGGGCCCGGGTTCGGCGCTCAAGGCCCAGGGCCTTGTCCTGCCGGCGCAGGCTCCACGACCACGGCGTGGAATTGAAGTCGCCGGTGACGATCAGACTGTCCCTGGGAAAAGCCGCCAGCTTGCCGACCAGCGTCCGGCTCTGCGCCTGCCACTGTCCCGCCGGGATGGGCCAGACGAAATGGGTTCCGGCGACGGTGAAGTCGCCGCGCGGATGGCGCAGGGTCATCCAGCCGCCTGCCAGGCTGCGATCGTCCTGGTGGAAGCCGTGCTCGGCGACGATGGGCCAGCGGCTGAACATCCGTGTGTCGCAACCATACTTGAACCGGCAGGCCGTGCTGTAGGGGTAGGCCTTCTTGAGCGCGCGCACCACGGGCCAGGCCGCGCCGCCGGCTTCTTCCAGCACCACGACGTCGGCCTTCTGCTTCAGCAGCCAGGCGGTCGTGGCGTCGGGATCGTGATTGTCGGCCCAGGCGTTGAACTGGACCAGCTTGAGCCGCGACATGTCCTTGGCCGGCTCTTCGGGCCGTTGCAGGGCCGAGAGTAGTTCCGGCGTCATCAGGGCCAGCACGGCGACGACCCCCAGCGAGGCGACGCCGGCGAGGGCCTTGCGCTCCCCGTCTCGCGAGAAGGCGACGGCCAGGGCCAGTCCCGCGCCCCCGCACGCCAGCCACAGCGGGGCGGCGTGGGTCAGGGCGTCGAGGCGGTCGCTGAACGCCCCGCCCAGGCAGGTCAGGCCGGCGACCGCGCTGATCAGGCACAGCATCAGGGCGGTGCCGCGCAGAAACAGGTTGGCGAGGTGGAGGATCAGGCGCATGCCCCCGGCCTTAGCACGACCGCATGGCGTCCGCGCGGGGCTTAGTCGCCGCCGAAGTACTTGAAAACGATGTTGCGGAAGGGGTGGGCGCCGACCTGCAGAGCGCCCGTCAGGACAGGTTTCGGTTCTCCGGGTCCGGCGGCCTTGGCGGCCTTCAACGCCTTGAGATCGAAGGCGCCGGTGAAGGTCACCTGGCCAAGGTTCGGATCGACGCCGTGGAAGCTGACCTCGCGGCCGTCCACGCGATAGGCGGTCGGCATCACCCGGATCGACACCGTGCGGTAGATCTGGCCCAGCTCGTTCTCCGCCGTCGGGCTGGTGACGTCGTCAAAGGTCATGAAGATCGGCGCATAGGTGGCCGGCCGCTTGCCTGCCTCCCAATCGGCGAAGTCGTCGGCCTGGCCGATGTCCAGCGAGACCAGCTTCAGGTTGCCGGATTGCACGGCGGCGTCGGTGAGATAGACGCCCCGGCTGTCCAGATTCGGGTCGTGCGAGAACGTCACCGGCGCGGCGGGCGCCGCGGCTGGGGCGGTCGACGGGGCGGGCGCCGTTTCGGGCGTCTTGACCTCGGCGGCGGGCTTGCAGGCGGCGAGGGCCAGGCAGGCCAGCAAGGCGGGCAGGCGGCGGTCGATGACGGTCATGGCTCCCCCCGGTGATGGCGTCGACAGCCAGGATGGGGGACGGAGGGACGGTTTGTCCATCAAAGCTTGGCCTACCTCCCGGCGCCCGGCGCTTGACCTCGACGCCCCGTCGTGGCCTTGAAGCCGCCCCATGCGCTTGTCCGACTTCGATTTTCACCTGCCCGACGAGGCGATCGCCCTGCGGCCGGCCGAACCGCGGGATTCCGCGCGCCTGCTGGTCGTCAGACCGGGGGACCGTCTGGAAGATCGGATCGTGCGCGATCTGCCCGACTTCCTGCGGCCGGGCGACGCCCTGGTCTTCAATGACACCCGCGTGATCCCGGCCCGGCTGATGGGCCTGCGGGCCGGCCGCGAGACCGGCGGCGGCGACGGCTCGCCGGTGGCTGTCGAGGCCACCTTGCATCGGCGGATCGCGCCCGACCGCTGGGTCGCCTTCATGCGTCCGGGCAAGCGGCTGAAGGCAGGCGACCGCATCGCCTTCGGCCACGATCAGGGCCGCGTCTGCCTGGCCGGCCTGCTGGACGCCACCGTGGTCGCCAAGCACGAAGGCGGCGAGATCGAGCTGGCCTTCGACTTTTCCGGCGTCGACCTGGACCTGGCCGTGGCCGCCCATGGCGAGATGCCGCTGCCGCCCTATATCGCCGCCAAGCGGGCCGAGGACGACCGCGACCGCGCCGACTACCAGACCGTCTACGCCCGCGAGGACGGCTCGGTGGCCGCCCCGACCGCCGGCCTACACTTCACCCCGGACCTGCTGGAGCGGTTGAAGGCGAGGGGCGTGTCCCTGCATTTCGTCACCCTGCATGTCGGGGCGGGCACCTTTCTGCCGGTCAAGACCGACGTCATCGCCGAACACCGCATGCACGCCGAGTTCGGCGAGGTGCCGGCCGACGTCGCCGAGGCCCTGAACGCGGTCCGCGCCGCCGGCGGACGCATCGTCTGCGTCGGCACCACCAGCCTGCGCCTGCTGGAGAGCGCCACGGGCGAGGACGGGATCGTCAGGCCGTTCGCGGACGAGACGGCGATCTTCATCACCCCCGGCTACCGCTTCCGCGCCGCCGACGTGCTGATGACCAATTTCCACCTGCCCAAGTCGACCCTGTTCATGCTGGTCAGCGCCTTCGCCGGCCAGGCGACGATGAAGGCGGCCTACGAACACGCGATCGCCACCGGCTATCGCTTCTATTCCTATGGCGACGGCAGCCTGCTGTTCCGCGCCCCCTTAAACGAGAATGGGCCCGAGCAAGCCTGATGGTCGCCTTTCCCTTCGAGATCTCCGCCACCGACGGCGCGGCGCGCACGGGCGTCCTGAAGACCCCGCGCGGCGACATCCGCACGCCCGCCTTCATGCCGGTGGGCACGGCGGCGACGGTCAAGGCGATGACCGTCGACCAGGTCAAGGCCACCGGCGCCGACATCATCCTGGGCAACACCTACCACCTGATGCTGCGGCCCACGGCCGAGCGGGTGAAGCGGCTGGGCGGGCTGCACAGGTTCATGCGCTGGGACAGGCCGATCCTGACCGACAGCGGCGGCTTCCAGGTGATGAGCCTGTCGGGGATCAGCAAGGTCACGGAAGAGGCCGTCACCTTCTCCAGCCACATCGACGGCTCCAAGCATGTGCTCAGCCCCGAACGGTCGATGGAGATCCAGGCCGACCTGCTGGGCAGCGACATCGTCATGCAGCTGGACGAGTGCGTGGCGTGGCCGGCCGAGGAAGCCAGGGCGCGCCAGGGCATGGAGCTGTCGGCCCGCTGGGGCAAGCGCTCGAAGGCCGCATTCGGGACGCGCGACGCCCAGGCCCTGTTCGGCATCCAGCAGGGCTCGACCTTCCGCAACCTGCGCCAGGAGTCGTCCGATCGCCTGCAGGAGATCGGCTTCGACGGCTACGCCCTGGGCGGGCTGGCGGTCGGCGAGGGGCACGAGGCGATGTGCGAGGTGCTGGACTACGCCCCGGCCATGCTGCCGGCCGACCGGCCGCGCTACCTGATGGGCGTGGGCAAGCCGATCGACCTTGTGGAAGCCGTCTATCGCGGCGTCGACATGTTCGACTGCGTGCTGCCCACCCGCTCGGGTCGCCACGGCCAGGCCTGGACCTGGGACGGGGCGATCAACATCAAGAACGCCCGCTACGCCGAGGACGAGGACCCGCTGGATCCCGCCAGCGACTGCCCAGCCAGCCGCGACTACTCCAAGGCCTATCTGCGCCACCTGTTCAAGGCCGAGGAGATTCTGGGCCAGGTGCTGCTGTCCTGGCACAACATCGCCTTCTTCCAGGCCCTGACGGCGGCCATGCGCGCGGCGATCGCCGAGGGCCGGTTCGAGGCGTTCCGCCGAGACTTCGCGGCGCGTCAGCAGGGCGGATAGGGGGCGGCGAAGGGGCCGACAAGCGGGCGCATCGACCGTCTGAAAAGGATCATTGCCAGATACGCCCCCCACCGGCGGGAGAGAGCGCAAGGCCCGCACCGTTTCGATTTCCTCGCCGAGCATTGGGCATCGCCTGAAGCGGGCCTACCCAGGCTACCACACCTTGTAGAACGGCTTTTTCTTCTTGGCCGTCGGCGGAGCCGCCGGTGTGTCGACCGCCGGCGCGTCCGCCGTCGCCACATCGGCCGCGGGGGTCTCGACGACCGGAGCGTCGGCCGCCGGCTCGTCCTTCTGCCAGGGGAAGCGCTTCTCGACGATCGGCGCCGCCGGCTTGGCCAGGTGCTGGGGCGTGGCCGGCGGGTTGCAGCCGCGGGCCTCGCCCAGGCCCTTCAGATAGGCGCGGCGGATCGCGCCGGAGGCCACCGCGTGCTGCACCAGCTTGTCGTGCTTCTCGGCGCCGCTCAGCTTGCGAACCCAGCCGCGCATCGGGATCAGGTCCTGGGCGGCGCTGGCCATGGCGCCGAAGGCCGCCGAGCCGGCCATGCGCTTGCTGCGGTCCATAAGATCCTCGTCGTCCTCCGGCGGACGCTTGTCGACATCCTCGCCCAGGGCCAGGTCCAGCGGCGTGATCATCATGATCAGGGTGTCGCAGCTGATCTTCTTGCCTGGCGGGCGGGCGTAGGGATCGGCGATTGCCTCCAGCAGGACCGGCGGGATCTTGGTGCGCACCAGGTTCATGTCGCGCAACGGCGCCTGGGCCGCGCCGGCTATGCCGTCCTTGTTGGCGTCCGAGGTGGTCTGGATCTTCTGGGGCGGGGGCTCCGACTTGGACGCGCAGGCGGCCAGCAAAGGAACGACGACGGCGAGAAGCACGAGACTGCGCATGCCGCCAGCCTAACGCCACTGGGGCGCGTTCGTCATCTCCCTCGGTGCGCGAAAGCGCGCTTGCGAGCCGGGCGGCCCCCGACTATGGTCCGCGCCGCTTCCACCGGCCTCCCGCCGTGTCGATGCGGGCCGGTAGCTCAGTGGTAGAGCATTCGACTTTTAATCGAATGGTCCTGGGTTCGAATCCCAGCCGGCCCACCAACCTTCCTTGAAATGATTGGCTAAAATCACCGCTTCGGCGGCGTCGGCGGAAGGCTGGCCGCAAGGTTCCGGCCCAAGGCGGCGCGATCGTGGCGGGCGTCGGCGCGCCGCCCCGGCGGGCCGCGCCCGTCGAATCGATTCTCCGGGCCGGGAGCAATGTCTCCGCCAATCGTCGTCCGCGGCGCGCCGGTTGCAGGCGACACTGAAAGTTGAATCGTCTAGCAATGTCGTCGGGGCAATGTGGAGTTGGGGTTTGGCGTCGGGGGCTGGTGTGGATCGCAACGCGGCGTCGCCGGGTTTCGACGGCGCGTCGGACGCCTTCGCGCGCGCCCACGACGCCCTGCTGCGCGGCAAGGACCTGCAGTTCGAGCCGACCGCCGCGCCCAAGCCGCCCCACGTTCCCGACTGGCTGGTGGCGGTCGGCAAGGCCCTGGCGGCCGCCGCGCCCTATCTGACCTACGTGTTCTGGGGCTGCCTGATCCTCGGGGCGGCGGTCATCCTGTATTTCGTCGGCCGCGAGCTGATCGCCACGCGCTGGCCGTCGCTGAAGCCGCACAAGGGACCGGTCCTGGGTGACGAGGCCTGGCGGCCCAGCGCCGCCAAGGCTCGGACCCTGCTTGAGGACGCCGACCGGCTGGCCGCCGCCGGCCGCTTCGCCGAGGCGGTGCACCTGATCCTGTTCCGCAGCATCGAGGACATCGAAGGCAAGCGTCCCGACCTGATCAAGCCGGCCCTGACCAGCCGCGACATCGCCCAGCTGGACGGCGTCCCCGAGCGGGTGCGCATTACGTTCAGCCAGATCGCCCGGGTGGTGGAGCGCAGCTTCTTCGGCGGGCGCGCGGTCGGCGCCGATGAGTTCGCCGCCTGCCGCCAGGCCTATGAGGGCTTCGCCTTCGCCGAGGCCTGGCGATGAGCGCGGTGGAGACCGCGATCCCGGCCGAGGCCCCGCGCGACGGCGACAAGGGGCTGTTCTCGCCCAAGGTCGTGCTGGGCATGATCGTGGCCGGGGTCTTCGCCTTCTCGGCCTTCATGGTGCTGTCGACCTACGCGCCGGACCTGCAGTCAGGCGACGACGGCCGAGCCCACGCCCTGTCGAGGTCGGCGATCGGCTATGGCGGCATGGTGCGCCTGTTGCGCGGCCTGAACGAGCCGGTGATCGTCAGCCGTCGCGACCTGAGGCGCGAGGAGCCGGCGCTGATCATCTTCACGCCGGAATCGAACGTCTCGCGCGACGCCTACGTCAAGGCGGCCCAGCTGTCGTCGCGCACCCTGGTGGTGCTGCCCAAATGGACCGGCGGACTGGATCCCCGCCATCCCGGCTGGGTGGGCGGCCTGGAGCCCGTCGCGCCTCGGGACCTGGCCGGTCTGCTCAAGGCGGTCGGTATTCCCAAGGCCTCGACCACGATCGACAAGGGCGCCGCGCCGCAGCGGCTGACCGGCGCGCCGGGCGGCCTGGCCGAGGGGTTGGTGCTCGAGACCGGGCCGATCAGGAACCTGCAGACCCTGTCCGGCCCCGGCCTGGCGCCGGTGCTCACCGACGCCAAGGGCCGGATCGTCCTGGCGCGGCGCCTGCCGACCGAGACCTACTACCTGGCCGATCCCGACCTGCTGAACACCATGGGGCTGAAGGATGTCCGCACGGCCCGCGGCGGCGTGCGGATCCTGCGGGCGCTGCGGGACGACGCCGTCGGCGGCGGACGGACCTTCAGGGAGGACCGGGGGCGGACCATCGCCTTCGACGTCACGCTCGACGGCTTCTCGCGGTCGCAGAGCCTGCTGAAGCTGGCCTTCGAGCCGCCGTTCGTCGGGGCGACCCTGTGCCTGGCGGTCGCCGCCCTGCTGATGGGCCTGCACGCCGCCGCGCGGTTCCGGGCCGTGCGGCGCGGCGAGCGGGCCCTGGCTCTGGGCAAGGACGCCCTGATCGACAATTCCGCCGGCCTGATCCGCATGGCCCGGCGCGAGCCGGCCCTGGCCCCGCGCTACGCCGAGCTGCAACGCGCCGCCGCCATCCGGGCCCTGGGCGGCCAGCGGCACGGCGGCTCGCGCCTGGAGGGCCAGGCCCTGACCGATTTCCTGGACCGCCAGGGCCAGCGCTTCGGCGCGGTCGACAGCGCCTCGCACCTGGACGAGGAAACGCGGACGGTCCGTTCCTTGGGCGACCTGATGAAGGTCGCCGTCAAATGGCATCAGTGGAGACTGGAGATGACCCGTGAACGTCGCTGAGGTGCAGGCGCTCGCCGGCAGGATCCGGGGTGAAACGGCCAAGGCCGTGGTGGGCCAGAATGACACCATCGACCTGATGCTGACGGCCCTGTTCGCCGGCGGCCACGTGCTGCTGGAAGGTCCGCCCGGCACGGCAAAGACCTTCCTGGCCCAGTGCTTCGCCCAGGCGGTGAACCTGGCGTTCGGCCGCATCCAGTTCACGCCCGACCTGATGCCGGGCGACATCCTGGGCGCCAACCTGTTCAACTTCCAGACCAGCGCCTTCACCCTGGTCAAGGGGCCGATCTTCTGCGAGCTGCTGCTGGCCGACGAGATCAACCGCACCCCGCCCAAGACCCAGGCGGCGCTGCTGGAAGCCATGCAGGAGCGCAACGTCACCCTGGACGGCGAGCGCCATGCGCTCAGCGACCGGTTCATGGTGGTGGCCACCCAGAACCCGCTGGAGCAGCAGGGCACCTATCCGCTGCCCGAGGCCCAGCTGGACCGCTTCCTGTTCAAGCATGTGCTGGCCTATCCCAGCCTGGCCGAGGAAACGGCCATCGTCGCCAGCCACGGCGGCCGCACCGGCCAGCCCTCGCCGGAGGCGTTCGACGTCGCGGCGGCCGGCGACACGGCCACGATCGGCGAGGCCGTGGCGGCGGTGGCGTCGGTGCGCCTGACCGACGACATCGTCCGCTACATCGTCGGGGTGGTGCGGGCCACCCGCGACACCGGCGAACTGTCGGGCGGGGCCTCGCCGCGCTGCGCGGCCATGCTGGCCGTCGCCGCCCGGGCCCGCGCCGCCCTGGAGGGCCGCGACTATGTGATCCCCGACGACGTCAAGGCGCTGGCCCTGCCGGCCCTGCGCCACCGGGTGATCCTGTCGCCGGCCGCCGAGATCGAAGGCCGCAAGGTCGACGACGTGGTGCGCGGCCTGGTCGACCAGGTCGAGGCCCCGCGATGAGCCGGGCAGGCTAGGGGCGGGACGTTGCGGATCTATCCCACGGCCAGAGCGATGTTCCTGATGGTCCTGGGCGCGCCCCTGGCCCTGGTGGCGGCGCTCGTCTCGGCGCGGCTGTGGCTGGTGGGGCCGGCCTGGATCGCGCTGGTCGCGGCCCTGCTGTTCGTCGACGCCCTGCTAGCCCCCGGCCGGCGCAGGATGCAGCTGGGCCTGACGGCTCCCGGTTCGATGTCCAGCGGCGCGACCAAGCCCGCGCTGCTCCAGGCCTCGTTCCCGCGCGGCGTGGCGCCGGGAAGCGTGGAGTTCGCCGTCGACCTGGACGACCGCCTGACCGCCGAACCCGCCCATGGCCGGGCCCGCACCCACGAGCGCCAGGCCGCCCTGCCGCTGACCCTGACCGCGGTGCGGCGCGGGGAGGGCAGAGTGCACCGCGTCTCGGCCCGCTGGCGCGGTCCGCTGGGCCTGACCTGGAAACAGCGCGACGACGCCCTGGACAAGGTGATCCCGGTCACGCTGGACATCGCCGGCGTCAAGGAAGAGGCCCTGCGGCTGTTCTCGCGCGACCCGTCCGTCGGCCACCGCCTGCAGCTGGACCTGGGCGGCGGCAGCGACTTCCACGCCCTGACCGACTTCCGTCCCGGCATGAACCGCCGGGCCATCGACTGGAAGCAGTCGGCCCGCCACGGCGCGTTGCTGGCCAAGGAATTCCATGTCGAGCGCAACCACCACATCGTCGCGGCCATCGACACCGGCCGGCTGATGAGCCAGTCGCTGCTGGGCAAGCCGCGGCTGGACCACGCCCTCAACGCCACCTTGCTGCTGGCCTATGTCGGCCTGAAGATGGGCGACAAGGTCGGGCTGTTCGGCTTCGACGCCCGGCCCAACGTCTCCAGCGGCGTGACGTCCGGTCCCAACGCCTTCGGCGCCCTGCAGCGCCTGGCCGCGAAGATCGACTATTCGACCGAGGAGACCAACTACACCCTGGGCCTGACCCAGCTGTCGGGCCAGCTGTCGCGGCGCTCGCTGATCGTGGTGTTCACCGATATCGCCGACTCCACCAGCGCCGAGCTGATGCTGGAGAACGTCAGCCGCCTGCTACGCCAGCACCTGGTGCTGTTCGTGATGATGCGCGACGAGGAGCTGGAGGCGATCGAGCGCAAGGCGCCCGAGGAGGCCGACGACGTCTCGCGCGCCGTGGTCGCCGCCTCGCTGCTGCGCGAGCGCGACGTGGTGGTGACCCGCCTGCGCCGCATGGGCGTGGAGATCGTCGAGGCGCCGGCCGACCAGGTCGGGCCGGCCCTGCTGGCGAGCTATCTGGACCTCAAGCGCCGGGACCTGCTCTGATGGCCGAGCTGCACCTGAAGAGCTACCGTTTCCGGGCCGAGCGCGAGGACGACTGGCGGCGGCTGGAGACGCTGCTGACCAAGGTCGGCAAGGGCTCGGCCAAGGCGCTCAGCGATGAGGAGCTGCTGGCCCTGCCGGTGCTGTACCGCCAGGCCCTGTCGTCGCTGTCGGTGGCCCGGGCCACCTCGCTGGACCAGGGCCTGGTCGACTATCTGGAGAGCCTGAGCACCCGGGCCTATTTCCTGGTCTACGGCACGCGGTCGAACTTCGTCGAGCGGCTGGGCGGATTCTTCGGCCATGCCTGGCCCGACGCGGCCAAGGCCCTGTGGCGCGAGACCCTGGCCAGCTTCCTGCTGACCCTGGTCGGGGTGCTGGCCGCCTATTTCCTGACCCTGCACGACCCCGACTGGTTCAGCGCCTTCGTGCCGGGCGATCTGGCGGGCGGGCGCGGGCCGACGGCCTCGGTCGAGGCGATGCGAGCCACGCTGTACGACCACGGCGAGCACAAGGGCCTGTCGGTGTTCGCCGCCTTCCTGTTCACCCACAATTCCGGCGTGGCGATCTTCGCCTTCGCCCTGGGCTTCGCCTTCTGCCTGCCGACCTCGATGCTGATGGCCTATAACGGCGCGATGCTGGGGGCCTTCCTGGCGGCGTTCGGCATGAAGGGCCTGGGTTTCGAGGCGGGCGGCTGGCTGGCGATCCACGGGGTGACCGAGATCTCGGCGGTGATCCTGGCGGGGGCGGCGGGCCTGCGGATCGGCTGGACCCTGGCCTTTCCCGGCGATCTCTCCCGCCCCGCCGCCATGGCCCAGGCGGGCCGGCAGGCCGCGACCCTGATGGGCGGTGTGGTGGTCATGCTGTTTTGCGCCGGGATCCTGGAAGGCGTCGGACGGCAGGTGATCCAGAACGACTTCGCGCGCTATGGGATCGGCCTGGCCACCTTGGTCGCCTGGCCGGCCTATCTCTACCTGCCGCGCCGCCGGAGCGTCGTGCGATGAAAGCGGCGCGGAAGACTTCCAAGGCCGGGGCGGCGATGGCCATCCCCGATCCGGCGGCCGGCGACGACCGGCGGGCCCGCTCGCTGGTCACGCCCGAGGGCGTCGACCTGAAGCTGCGCCTGGGCGACGCGGGCGAGCGCGCCGCCGCCCTGCTGATCGACCTGCTGATCATGCTGGCCGCGCTGATCGCCTTCGCCCTGCTGGCGGCCCTGGCGATGATCGGCTCGAAGGGCAAGGGCTGGGAGGTGATCGGCACGGTGGCGGTGCTGGTGTTCTTCGTGCTGCGCAACCTCTATTTCGTGCTGTTCGAGCTGACCCCCGGCGCGGCCACGCCGGGCAAGCGGGCCATGGGCCTGCGGGTGGCGGCCCGCAACGGCGGCCGCCTGACCGCCGACGCCATCTTCGCCCGCAACGCCATGCGCGAGATCGAGCTCTACCTGCCCATCAGCTTCCTGGCCGTGCAGGGCGACCAGGTCGGGGCGTGGATCAGCCTGGCCGGCCTGACGTGGTGCGCGGTCTTCATGCTGTTCCCCCTGTTCAACCGCGACCGCCTGCGGGTGGGCGACCTGGTGGCCGGCACCTGGGTGGTCAAGGCCCCGACCCGCAAACTGGCGCCGGACCTGGTGGAGACCTCGCGGCCGTCGGTCGGGCGCTTCAGGTTCACCATGGCCCAGCTCGACGCCTACGGGGTCAAGGAGCTGCACGTGCTGGAGGACGTGCTGCGCCGCTACGAGACCAAGACCATCGCCCTGGTCGCCGCCCGCATCCGCCTGAAGATCGGCTGGAGCGCCGCGCCCGACGAGTCGGACGGCGACTTTCTGGCCGCCTACTACGCCGCCCTGCGCGGCCGGCTGGAGTCGCGGCTGCTGCTGGGCAAGCGCCGCAAGGACAAGTTCGACAAGGGCTAGGCGAAGACTTCGGCTGTGAGGTCGGCCGAGCCGCGATGAGCCTTGCTCAGGTGCATGTAGATCGTGGTCATGATCGCGACGCTCAACGGCGCGGCCAGGGCGGTCAACAACGGCGCCACTCCGTAGGCGTTGATCGGCGCGTTTGCAGCCCGGACGAAGGACATTCCCGGCGTTGTGATCTGGAAAATCACCCATTCGAGAGCGACCACGACCAGGGTGTAGAACACCGTCAGACCCAGCAACGCCCAGCGATGTCCCTTGGTCAGGGCGCGGCTGCGCTTCAAGGCCCGGACCGCCCCCAGTCGTTCGACGATCAGGGCGGAGGGGGCCAAAATCCACATCAGCGCAAGGATGATCCCCGGCACGACCAGCAGCAGCGCGCCCGCCATCGCGCCCAGCAGATAGAGCGCCTGGACGGCCAGCACCGGCAGGAAAAGGCGCAGGCCCTGGCTGAGGGTCTGGCCGGCGGTCGGGGAGCCACCCTCAAGGACCTGGGCGACGGTCCAACTCGCGGCCGCGATAAACAGGCTCTGCGGCGCGGCCATGGCCAGCCAATTGATGACCCCGTTTGTCAGGCTCACGAAGGCAAGACCAGCGGCGCTGTCGGCAAAGCCCGGCGTCACAACCAGCGCGTGCTGGCGAAGCCAGGCGGCCCCGGCCGTGCCCGTGAAAACGAGCGCCGCGGACAGCGGCAGCAGGATGAGTCCACACCGGGCCAACACCTGGCCGGCGTCCCGGAAGACCTCGCCCATGACGAGCGGCGTGCGAGCGGTCTCGGCCATGATCAGTCGAACACCGACGCCAGCGCTTCGGGGCCGACGCCTTCGCGCGTGACGCGTAGCTCGGAATAGAGCGTCGCGCCGCCGGCCGTGCTGACCAGGGTGCTGATGGTGGCGATCAGCGGGGAGGCGACCAACGAGACGATGTTGATGGAGCTGGTGAAACCGACCGTCGTTTCCGGGGTCGGCAGGCCCTTGGCCAGCATGAAGGGCATGAAGGCCGCCATGATCGCGATCTCCACGATCCACACGGCGATCACGTAGATCACGAACAGGCCGAAGATCGCCCAGCGGCGGTCGCGAGTGAGGTCGCGGCTGCGTTGGAAGGCGGCCATCACGCCGATCTTCTCCACGACCTTGGCCGGCACCGCGACCGACCACATCACGGCCAGGATGATCCCGGGAACGACCAGCAGGACGAACCCGATCATCAGTCCCAGGCCCATCAGGATGGCCAGGCCCAACAGCGGCAGCCAGTTGCTCAGGCCGACTTTCAGGCTCTCGCGGACGACGACGCGACGGCCGTTCAGGTCCGCCACCGTGGCGTGGACGATCGCGGCCTGCAGCACGAAGGCTGCGACGATCATGATCACCATGCCCACGAAGGAGCCGGCTATCGCTTGCGGGGAGAAGGTCTGCTGATGACCCACGAACCAGATCTGGCCCAGGCTGATCAGCAGGTTGGGCAGGCCGCCCAGCAGCAGCGCCAGCAGGGAGAAGGGAACGAAGTTGCGGCCGATGACCGCGAAAGTCCCGGAAATCACCCGGCCGATCTCGAAGCGGCGCGAGCCCGTGGTCGTGTCCGTCATGTCTGCAGAGCCCCTAAGTCTGGCTTTGTTCAACCATGCGGTGAGCCAAGTGTCCATCGGCCGCGCGTCTATCCCCGCGGTCGCTGAAACGGATGCGAACGAAATCAGCGCCCTACAGGAAAACGCACGTTTCCGATGCCCACCCTTCCAGGCTGGCGGATAATGATCCCACCCGAAGGCATGGGGAGGGCGCACGTACGGCGACCGATGCGGCCTTCGGGGGTGGACGAGCGGGAAGGCTTGTCCGTCGTGTCCCACAAGGACGTTCCAGGTCGGTTCGGAGCAGGTTCGCCTTGGTCGCGACGAAACTCCGGCGCCGGGGATAGACGGATCGAGCCAGCAGGCCTGGGCTGAAATCGCCCAGGCGGTCCGGGGCGCGCCAACGCCCCGCCCGTCGGGGGCCTCCATCGGAGCGGGTTAAAAATCCGCGATCCGAAGGCTTCCGGATAACGGCTCCACGCGAAGCGCCTG
>NZ_FORN01000072.1 GCF_900114015.1 Caulobacter sp. UNC279MFTsu5.1
CAGGGCACGGCCGAGTCCGTGACTTCGTCGGCCAGCGCGGCCATCGCCGGGGTCAACGATCCACACACCGGCGGCGCGTCGATCACCGGCACGCCGACCGAGGACCAGGTGCTGACCGCGGTCTCGACCTTGGCCGACGTCGACGGGCTGGGTACGCTGCACTACCAGTGGCAGCGCGACGTCGGCTCGGGCTTCGTCAACATCGTCGGCGCGGCCGACCAGTCGACCTACACCCTGGGCGACGCCGATGTCGGCGGCCTGGTCCGGGTGGTGATCAGCTACACCGACGGCCAGGGCTTCGCCGAGTCCTCGACCAGCCCCGCCACGGCGTCGATCTCCGGCGTCAACGACCCGCACACCGGCGGCGTCGCCATCACCGGCGTTGCGGAAGCGGACCAGGTCCTGACCGCCGACACCTCGACTCTGGCCGACGTCGACGGCCTGGGCACGCTGCACTACCAGTGGCAGCGGGACACGGGATCGGGCTACGTCAATGTCGGGCTCGACCAATCGACCTACACCCTGGGGGGAAGCGACGTCGGCGGCACGATCCGGGTGGTGGTCAGCTATACCGACGGCCAGGGCACGGCGGAAGCCGCGACCTCTTCGGGCACCGACCCCGTGGTCCCCGTGGATCATCCCCACACCGGCGGCGTGTCGATCACCGGCACGGCGGCCGAGGATGAAGTCCTGACAGCCGATACTTCGACCCTGGCCGACCCCGACGGCCTGGGAACCCTCTATTACGAGTGGCAGCGCGACTCCGGCTCGGGCTTCGCCAGCATCGACGGGGCAGACCAGGCGACCTACACCCTGGGCGACGCCGACGTCGGCTCCCAGATCCGCGTGGTCGTCAGCTACACCGACGGCCAGGGCTTTTTCACGACGGCGCCCAGCGCGGCCACGACGGCCATCGCCAATGTCAATGACAGCCCCACGGGCGGCGTGTCGATCAGCGGCGCGGCGACCGAGAACCAAGTCCTGACCGCGGTCTCGACGCTGGTGGACGACGACGGCCTGGGCACGCTGCACTACGACTGGCAGCGCGACACGGGGTCGGGCTTCGTCAGCACGGGCGCGGCCGACCAGTCGACCTACACCCTGGGCGACGCCGACGTTGGCGGTTTGGTTCGCGTGGTCGTGAGCTACACCGACGACCACGGCACGGCTGAAACGGCGACCAGCGCCGCCACGGCGTCGATCGCCAACGTCAACGACGCCCCGACCGGCGGCGTGTCGCTCACCGGCGCGACGACCGAGAACCAGGTCCTGACGGCCGACACCTCGACCCTGGCCGACGCCGACGGCCTGGGCGCGCTGCACTACCAATGGCAGCGCAACGTGGGCAGCGGCTTCGTCAACGTCGGCGCCGACCAGGCGACCTACACCCTGGGCGACGCCGATGTCGGCGGCACGGTCCGCGTGGTGGTCAGCTATACCGACGGCCAGGGCACGGCCGAGTCGGTGACCTCGCCGGCCAGCGCCGCCGTCGCCGCGGTCAACGATCCGCACACCGGCGGCGTATCTGTCACCGGCATGCAGGTCGAGGACCAGATCCTGACCGCCAACACCGCGACCCTGGCCGACGTCGACGGTCTGGGCGCGCTGCACTACCAGTGGCAGCGGGATACGGGTTCAGGCTTCGCCAATGTCGGGGCTGACCAGGCGACCTACACCCTGGGCGACGCCGACGTCGGCGGCCTGGTTCGGGTGGTGGTCAGCTACACCGACGGCCAGGGCTTCGCAGAGTCGGCGACCAGCGCCGCCACGGCGTCGATCGCCAACGTCAACGACCCGCACACCGGCGGCGTGGCCATCACCGGCACGACGACCGAGAACCAGGTCCTGACCGCCGACGCTTCGACCCTGGCCGACGCCGACGGCCTGGGGACGTTGCACTACCAGTGGCAGCGCGACAGCGGCTCGGGCTTCGTCAATGTCGGGCTCGACCAATCGACCTATACGCTGGCGGCCGCGGACATCGGCGCGGTCATCCGGGTGGTGACCTCCTATACCGACGGCCATGGCACGGCCGAGTCCGCGACCAGCGCCGCCACGGCGACGATCATCCCCGCCAACGGTCCGCATACCGGCGGAGTCGGCGTCACCGGCACGACGACCGAGGACCAGGTCCTGACCGCCGACACCTCCAGCCTGGCCGATCCCGGCGGGCTGGGCGCGTTCCACTACCAGTGGCAGCGCAGCACGATCGCGTCGGGCTATGTCAATGTCGGGACCGACCAGGCGACTTACACCCTGGGCGACGCCGACGTCGGCGCCCAGATCCGCGTGGTCGTCAGCTACACCGACGGCCAGGGGGTGTTCGAAAGCGAGACCAGCGGCCCGACCGCGGCCGTGGCCAATGTCAACGACGCGCCGACCGGCGCGGTGACGATTACCGGCGCGGTCACGGAAGACCAGGTGCTGACGGCCGACGCCTCGACCCTGGCCGACGCCGACGGGCTGGGCGCGCTGCACTACCAGTGGCAGCGCGACAGCGGCTCGGGCTTCGTCAATGTCGGGGCCGACCAGTCGACCTACACCCTGGGCGACGCCGACGTCGGCGCGACGATCCGCGTGGTGGCCAGCTATACAGACCTGCACGGCACGGCGGAAAGCAAGATCAGCGCCGCCACCGCGGCGGTCGTCAATGTCAACGACGGGCCCATGGCCGCCAACGACGCCGGCTCCGTGGCGCAGCGCCTGACGGTCACGGGCTCGGTCCGCGCCAACGACAGCGACATCGACAACGCCGTCACGGCGCTGACCGTGACCAATGTCGCCTACAACGTCACCCACGTGGACCAGGCCGTCGTGTCGGGCGGCACGGTGGTGAACGGCGCCTATGGCCAGCTGACGATCAATCCGGACGGCACGTACAGCTATGTCGCCAGCCATGAAGGCCTGGTCGTCGGCCAGGTGGTGACCGACAAGTTCGACTATACGATCAAGGATCCCTCCGGCGCCTCGGCGACGGCCCAGCTGACGGTGAGCGTCACCGGCTCGGCCACCGGCGACGCCAACGCCAACATCCTGATCAGCGACGGCTCGGCCCACACCCTGACGGGACGTGGCGGCGCCGACACCCTGACGGGCGCCGGCGGGGCGGACGTCTTCGCCTACGAGGCCATCGGCGACAGCACGGTCGCGGCCTTCGACACGATCACCGACTTCACCCACGGTTCCGACACCCTGGGGCTGACGCCGCTGATCACCGGCACGACCAAGCTGACCCTGACCACGGACGGAACCGACAAGATCCTGTCCATCGACCTGGACGGGGACGGTACGGCCGAGGGCCAGATCAAGTCGCTGGGCCAGGGGTTGGAGGTGACCGACATCGTCACCGGCGTGGCCAATTTCGGCTTCACGATCAACGGCTCGTCCGGCGGCGACACTCTGACGGGCGGCTCAGGGGCCGACACCATCAACGGCGCGGGCGGCGCGGACTGGATCCGCGGCGGCGGCGGCGGCGACGCCCTCGCCGGCGGGGCGGGAGTCGACACCTTCCTCTACGCCGTCGGCGACTCGACCTCCGCGCAGTGGGACACCATCACCGACTTCGCGACGGGCGAGGACAAGCTGGACATCTCGGCGGTCGACGCCGGCACGGTGGCGATCGCGCGCTTCGGCTCCAGCACCTTCGTCTATTTCGGCTCGGGCGCCGGGGCCAGCGTCGTCCAGGTCAATGGCGACCTCAAGTTCACCGACCTGATCGTCAGCAATGCGGTCCACGGCTACACGCTCTACGCCGGCGGCGGCGTCGAGACTCTGACCGGCAGCGCGGGCGCCGACGTCCTGGTCGGCGGCTCGGGCAGCACCATCCTGAACGGCGGGGGCGGGGCCGACATCCTTTATGGCGGCGGCGGGAACGACACCTTCCAGTACACGGCGATCTCGCAGTCCAACTTCGCCGCCTACGACGTGATCTTCGGATTCGACTCCGGCCACGACAAGGTCGACATCTCGGCGATCGACGGCGGCAAGATCACCATCGCGCGCTATGAGGGGACGACCTTCATCTATTCGGCCCCGGACGGCGGCGGAAACAGCCAGGCCGTGGTCGCGGTCTCGGGAACCTCGCTGAAGGCCACCGACCTGATCACCAGCGGCGGGGCGAGCCAGGCCTTCGTCCTGGTGGGCGACGGCGCCAGCCACGGCGTCGCCGACACCCTGGTCGGGGCCGGGGGCAACGATATCCTCTACGGCCTGGACGGCAACGACATCCTGACCGGCGCCGGCGGGGCCGACTTCATGCTCGGCGGCGCCGGAGCGGACACCTTCGTCTACACCTCGGCCGGCGAAAGCTCGCCGTTCGCCACGGACCTGATCTTCGACTTCAGCTCCGCCCAGGGCGACAAGCTGGACCTGAGCGGCATCGACGCCAATTCCGGCACCGCCGCCAACGACGCCTTCTCGGTCGTGACCGCCTTCTCCGGCGTCGCGGGCCAGGTGACCATCGCCGCGCCGGACGCCTCGGGCTACTACCATGTCTCGGGCGACGTGAACGGCGACGGCGTGGCCGATTTCGTGATCGCCTTGAACGTGACCGGCACGCTCACCTCGGCCGACATCCTGCTGTAAGGCGTTCGCGACCAGATCAATCTCAAGCATTGATCTGGTCGCGCCTCAACCTAAGATGAAGATCCGCCGGGCGCGTTGTCCCGGTTGTATCGGCCGCCGCTCGACGGGCGCCGGCCGGGCTCAGATCGGAGGACGCCGTGACCCGCACCCTCAGCGCCAGCGCTCAGGCGCCGCGCGATCCCGCGCTCAAGACGATCGACAAGATGGCCTTGCGGGCGATCGCCCAGGCGGCGGTCGACGTCGAGCTGTTCACGATCCCGCTCTACATGACCAGCCTTTATTCCATCCAGGGCATGCACGCGATCACGGGGCAGGGCAACGACTTCTACCAGGGCCGCCTGTGGCCCGGAGCCAAGACCTCGGCCAATCCGGTGACGGCCAACGAGCAGGCCTTCAACCTGGTGTTCTCGGTGTTCATCCAGGAGATGCTGCACCTGCAGATGGCCGCCAACATGGCCACGGTGCTGGGCGTCGACCCCCGCTTCACCGACACCGCCCTGCAGGACGATCGTCACGGCTGGATCTGTTATGGCCCGGCCAACAGCGTCATCCCCAACATCATAGACCTGAAGGACACGATCCATCACGAGGACGTGCGGGTGAACGTGGGGCCGCTGTCGGACACCCTGCTGCGGCTGTTCATCGCCATCGAGCAGCCCGAGGCCGACGCCCGCGCTAACATCAAGCCGGGCAAGGAGAAGGCCTACTTCCCCAAGGCCCCCTTCGCCGACTGGAAGCCCGGCCAGCCCCTGCCGCGGTTCGGCACCATCGGCTGGATGTACCAGTGCTACTACGACTATCTGAGCCTGGCCTACAGCGACGGCACGACCCTGTGGGACGCGATGTTCACGGCCACGGCCGTGCAGAACGACCTGTTCAACAGCTTCTCCTCGCCCGGCCACCCGATGCGCGAGTTCATGGGCTTTGAGACCACGATCGCCACCACCGACAAGGCCATCGCCTTCGAGCAGATGGTGTCGATGATGGACGCCATCACCGACCAGGGCGAGGGCAGCGAGATCCAGCGGCGGCCCCAGCTGCTGCAGGCTGTCAAGCCCAAGTACCAGCCGTCGAACACCGCCCTGCGCGCCGACTATCCCAGCTATGACGACGCGGGAAAGCAGGTCCCGTCCGCCGACGCCGTGGCGCGGTCCGACAACGATCCGCTGGATCACTACGAGCGCTTCCAGAAGGTGGCGGCCCTGCTGCCCCAGGTCGTCACCTGGCCGATGTGGCTGGACAGGAACAAGGCCTGGACCGCCAAGGAACTGGAAGGGCCGGGCTACGATCCGTCCAACCCCTACAAGCTGCCGACGCCCGACGAGCTGGCCGCCGCGCTGAACGCCCTGAACGAACCCTCGGCCCGGGCCGACAGCCACAAGCTGCTCAGCCAGGCGGTGGTCGGGGCGATCGCCGGGGTGACCACGGTGCTGAACGACTACTGGAACCCGCCGGCCAGCGGGCCGGTGCTGTTCCCGTTCCCGTCGATGGCCGGCTCGGGCGACCGGATGTCGATCGCCTGGGCGGTGCTGGGCCTGACGCCGGACCTGTCGATCGGCCTGGACCACGCCAAGGAAAACAAGCTGCACCACGCCTGCCAGGCCCTGGACCTGGACGCGGCGGGCGACAACAGTTGCGCGGCGGTCGAGATCTTCCACACCTGCCGCGGCTCCAACCTTTGCCATGCCCAGGGCGGCTGCGGCTTCGTCCAACCAGTGGGCGGCGGCGGTAACTGCGGCTCGGCGGTGGTGGCGCGCGGCGGGGCAGGCGCTGGAGTTGGGGGCGGCTGCGGTCTGCCGCCCCAGAAGCTGTACTCGGCCCCCAGCGACAACAAGTGCGGCGGGTTCGGCGGCTGCGCCGTGCCGATCTCGGCCTCGCAGGTGTTCCCCAACACCGGCCAGATGCAGCTGTACGATTTCGTCGAGGGGAGCGCGGGCAAGGGCGACTGGCGGTCCGAGCCGTTCGGCGAGCCGATGCTCTACGAGCGCGGCGAGAAGGTGCACGACGTGGCCTATCGCGCCTATCAGGCGGTGATGCAGCATCGCGGCAAGACGGTTCCGGCCGATCCGCCGGATCCGGACAAGCTGCGCCTCGTCTTTCCGCCGTCGACCTGATGGCGGCCCCTCGGACGCAACCCCGCCTCGGCCTGCCCCATCTGGGCGACGGGGTGGGTCTGCGCGAGCCGCATTTCCCGCACCTGATGGCGACCGCCCCGGCCGATTGGGGCGTCGACTGGTTCGAGGTGATCAGCGAGAACTTCCTCGACCATGCCGGCTACGCCGCCCACGTGCTGGAGGTCGTGGCCGCCCACCGGCCGGTGGTGATGCACGGGGTGTCGCTGTCGATCGGCGGGACCGATCCGCTGGACGCGGCCTATCTGGACAAGCTGGCGGCCCTGGCCGATCGGCTCAAGCCGGCCTGGGTCTCGGACCACCTGTGCTGGACCGGCGTGGCGGGGATCAACACTCACGACCTGCTGCCCCTGCCGCTGACCGAAGCCGCCCTGGCCCACGTGATCGACCGGGTGAAGGCCGTGCAGGATCGGCTGGGCCGGCCGCTGATCCTGGAGAACCCCAGCAGCTACCTGGAGTTCCGCGCGTCGCAGATGCCCGAATGGGAGTTCCTGGCCCGGCTGGCCGAGGCCGCCGACTGCGGCCTGCTGTTGGACGTCAACAACGTCCATGTCAGCGCCTTCAACCACGGCTTCGACCCGGCGGCCTATGTCGACGCCCTCCCGGCCGAGCGGATCGTCCAGGTGCATTTGGCCGGGCCCAGCGACTTGGGCACGCACTTGATGGACACCCACGACGCGCCCGTGCCGGACGCGGTCTGGCCGCTGTACGCCCAGGTCCAGGCCCGAACCGGCGGGGTCTCCACCCTGCTGGAGTGGGACGCCAGCATCCCGGCCTGGGCCGACCTGCTGGCCGAGCTGGCCAAGGCGGGCGCGGCGCGGAACGGCTGGCGGCCCGCCGTCGAAGCGGTCCGCGCCCATGGTTGAACCGGACTTGGCCGGCCTGCAGCGGTGGATGCAGGCGGCGATCCTGGGGCGGCCGCCGTCGGGTCTGGAGGCCGTGGTCGTTGGCGAAGGCCGCCTGACCGCCGCCCAACGCCTGACCCTCTACGCCCGGGGCTATCGCGCCCGGTTGATGGAATGCCTGGCCGCCGAGTTTCCCTGCCTGCGGGCCCTGGCCGGCGAGCAGGTGTTCGAGCTGTTCGCCGCCGGCTACATCGCCGCGCGGCCCTCGACCGATCTCAGCCTCTACGGCCTGGGCGCGGGCTTCGCCGACTATCTGGAGGCCACGCGGCCGGCCGGGGACGACGACGAGGCCCGCGCGCTGTCGGCCCTGCCGGCCGAGCTGGCGCGCCTGGACCGGGTCCGGGCCGAGGTCCAGCGGGCGGTCGGGGTGGAGCGGCTGGCCGGACCGGCGCCCGACCTGCTGCTGACGCCCGGCGCGCGATTGCGACGTCCCGACAGCGTGCGGTTGCTGAACCTGGGCTTCGATCCAGGGCCGCTGCTGGTCGCTGTCGATCGCGGCGGGCCGATCGATCCGCCGTCGCCTTGCCCGACCCAGGTCGCCGTGGCGCGCAGCCGCTGGCGGGTGGCGGTCCACGTCCTGCCGCCCTGGCGTCACGCCTGGCTGGAGGCCCTCGGCGAGGCGGGGAACGACGTCCACGCCGCCGCCGCCCACGCCGCCCAGGCCAGCGGCCGCGAGACCGGCGCGGTCATCGCCGACCTGGCGCTGTGGCTGCCAGTGGCGACAGGGCAGGGGCTGGTGGCGGCGGGTTAGGGTCTTGGCGGTAACACGGGCTCCGAAGCTCACCCCGCCCGGCTCATCACCGCGATCATCCCCGCCGTCCGGGCCCGGACTTCCGGCGAGGCCAGGCAGCTGGCGACGGCTTCGTAGCCGGGCGCGCCGGGGCAGGGAGCGACGCGGATCGGCGGGGCGTGATTGGCCGGGCAGTAGAGGATCGTCTCGCCGATCCCGAGGGCGGCCAGGTCGAGGATCGCGCTGGAGCGGGTCAGCAGGAACACCGGCCGCGCGTCCGGGCCGCGGCGGCGCAGGCGGGCGGCCAGGGCTTCCTGCGAAGCCTGGTTCAGGCCCTGTTCGGGCGTGTCGATCACCAGGGCGGCGACGGTTTCAACCTCCAGCGCGGCCAGCAGGGCCAGCAGGTCGTCGGACGGCGTCGCCCCGTCCTCGACCAGCCAGGCCCGCGCCCGCTCGACCCGCGCGGCCAGGGCCGGATCGGCGGTGAGGCCCGCGCGGACCGCCGCGCCGCCGTCGGCCGTCCGGTCCAGACCGAGGAACGTCGCGTCGGGCAGGGCCTCGACCAGGCGCAGGGCCAGCCGCGTCTTGCCGCTGCCCAGCGGGCCGGTGATGTAGGTCAGGGGCGGAATGTCGCGCAGCGCGAACGGCTCGCCGCCCCAGGGCCAGGGCAGGTCGAAGGCGACGCTGGGCCGAGCGCTCGGCGCCAGCAAACGGGCCAGGTCCTCGGCGTCCGGCGTCCGGCCCCGGGCCAGGCCGGCGCGCAGCTCGCAAACTTTTTCGACCAGGCCGGCCAGCTGCCGGCCCTGCCGTTCCAGCGCCGCCTGGTGCGCGGCCAGGGCCGGCTCCAGGGCCTGGGCGTCGCCGCCCAGCACCTGGGCGATCTGGGCCAGGCTGAGGCCCAGGGCGCGCAGGGCCACGACCTGGCCGGCCCGCGCCATCTCGTCCGGCCCATAGGCCCGCCAGCCGGCCGCCGTGCGCCGGGGCGCGACCAGGCCCCGCTGCTCGTACAGCCGCAGGGCCTTGGCCGAGACGCCTAGCCGGCGCGCGGCCTCGGAAGGGTTCAGGAAACGGTCGGAGGAACGCACGGAATCACCTCGCTGGCGGCTGACCGTCGCCCTTATCGGGGCGGACCCAGGGGCCGGGTCAATGGGCGGTGCGGTCGAATCTCGTGCTATCGATCGGGCGCATCACGGAGCGACCGCACCCATGGTCTTCAAGACGCCGTTTCGAGCCCTGGTTATCCTGGCGGCGCTGTGCCTGGCGCCGGCCCCGGCCCTGGCCGCACCCCGCGCGACGATCCCGCTGACGACCTGGACCTTCGCCAAGGGCGACTCCAGGACGGCCCAGGCCCCGGCCTTCGACGACCGCGCGTGGGAGACGGTGAGCCTGCCCCACACCTACAACGCCGCCGACGGGGCCGACGGCGGCGGCTATTATCGCGGACCGGCCTGGTATCGGACCCGCCTGGTCGCCCCGGCGCGCAAGGCTGGCCAGCGGGCGTTCCTGGAGTTCGACGGCGCGGCCCTGGTCGCGGAGGTCTGGGTCAACGGCCGCCCGGCGGGACGGCACGCCGGCGGCTATGCGGGCTTCCGCTTCGACGTCAGCGACCTGATCGTTGCCGGAGCCAATCGGGTGGCGGTGCGCGTCGACAACGCCAGCCATGTGGACGTCGCGCCGCTGGGCGGCGACTTCACGGTGTTCGGCGGCCTGTATCGCCCGGCCCGCCTGGTGGTCACCGACGCGGTGCACGTGGACATGCTCGACCACGGCGGCCCCGGCGTCTACGCCACGCCGTCGGCGGTCAGCGCCGAGGGCGCCGACCTGACGGTGCTGGTCAAGGTGCGCAACGACCAGACCGCGCCGGCGCGGGCGACCGTGCGCTCGCGCCTGCTGGACGCGGCCGGCAAGACGGTGGCGACCCTGTCCGGCGAGGTGGACGTCGCGCCCGGCGCCGTCGCGCCGGTGACCCTGACGGGCCACGTGGCCGCGCCGCGCCTGTGGCGGGGACGGGCCGATCCCTATCTCTACCGGCTGGTAACCTCGGTCGGCGAGGACGAGGTCACCGTGCCAGTCGGCTTCCGCGCGATCGCCGTCGATCCGGCGCGCGGCTTCCTGCTGAACGGCCAGCCCTACGGCGTGCACGGCGTGAACCTGTTCCACGCCGGTCGGCCGGCCAAGGGCCTGGCGGTCGGCGACGCCGAGGTCGACGCGGACTTCGCCATCCTGCGCGACCTGGGCGCGACGGGCCTGCGCTTCGTGCATTTCCAGCACCCGCGCCGGGCCTATGAGAACGCCGACCGCAACGGCTTCCTGGTGTGGACCGAGATCCCGCTCAACAGCGTCGCCGACGACGGCCCGGCCTTCGCCGCCAACGCCGCCGAGCAGCTGCGCGAGCTGATCCGGCAGAACTATAACCATCCCTCGGTGGTGACCTGGGGTCTGGCCAACGAGCTCTACCGGTCCGATGCGGCTACGGCAAAACTGCTGTCGGGCCTGCAGGCCGTGGCCAAGGCCGAGGACCCGTCGCGTCCGACCGTGCTGGCCGACTGCTGCAAGCCCGAGACCGATCCCCAGGCCCTGCACACCGACCTGATCGGCCAAAACCGCTATTTCGGCTGGTACGACGGCAAGCCCGAGGACATCGGTCCGTGGGTGGAGGCGGTCCACGCCAAGAGCCCCGACCGTCCGCTGGCGATCAGCGAATACGGCGCCGGGGCCAGCGTCCTGCAACAGGAAGACCCGCCGCGCCGCCCCGTCGCCAAGAGCAAATGGCATCCCGAGCAGTACCAGGCCCTGTTCCACGAGACCTACTGGCGGGCCCTGCGCGACAGGCCGTGGCTGTGGGGAACCTTTGTCTGGGTCGGCTTCGACCTGGCGTCCGACGGCCGCGACGAGGGAGACCATCCGGGGATCAACGACAAGGGCCTGGTCACCTACGACCGCAAGGTCCGCAAGGACGCCTACTATTGGTACCGCGCCAACTGGACGACCGCGCCGATGGTCTACGTCACCAGCCGCCGGGCGGTGACGCGGAGCTCGGCGGCGGTGATGGTGAAGGTCTACGCCAACGTCCCGTCGGTTTCGCTGACGCTCAACGGGCGCGACCTGGGAACGGCGCCGGTGGTCGACCATGTCGCCACCTGGCCGGTGACCCTGGCGCCGGGCGTGAACCGCATCGCGGTGGACGGTGGCGGAGCGCGGGACGCGGTGACGTGGACCTTGGTCGCGAAGCCCTAAGGTTTGGCTCGATTGCCTCCCAACGGTTGTCATCCCGGCCGAAGCGAAGCGTAGAGCCGGGATCCAGGGCTCACCGCGGTGCGCCGGCTCTGGATCCCGGACAGCCTCTGCGAGGCTTCCGGGATGACAACCGGTTTAGGCTTTGGATTTTCCACCGCTCGATTGAGCGGCGTCCCCCTAGGCGAACACCACCGTCTTGGCCCCGGCGATCAGCACGCGGTGCTCGACGTGCCAGGTCACCGCGCGGGCCAGCACCGTGCATTCGACGTCGCGGCCCAGGGCGACCAGATCGTCCGGGGTGTGGCTGTGGTCCACGCGGTGGACGCCCTGCTCGATGATCGGGCCCTCGTCGAGATCGGTCGTCACGTAGTGGGCCGTGGCCCCGATGATCTTCACCCCACGCTCGAAGGCCTGGTGATAGGGCTTGGCGCCCTTGAAGCTGGGCAGGAACGAGTGGTGGATGTTGATGCACTTGCCCGATAGCCGCGCGCACAGGGCCGGCGACAGGATCTGCATGTAGCGGGCCAGCACCACCAGATCGACGTTGAGGTCATCGACCAGCTTGAGGAAGGCTTGTTCCTGCTCGGCCTTGTTGGTCTTGGTGGTGGGCAGGTGGAAGTAGGGTAGGCCGCTCCATTCGGTGAACGAGCGCATGTCTTCGTGATTGGACACCACCCCGACGATCTCGACCGGCAGCAGGCCGGCGCGCCAGCGGTGCAGCAGGTCGAACAGGCAGTGGCCGAACTTGGAGACCGCGATCAGCACCTTGGGCTTGGCCTTGGCGTCATGCAGGGCCCAGGTCATGCCGAACCGCTTGGCGATCAGCTCGAAGCCCCGGCGAAGGTCGTCGATTCCCGGCATGTCGCCGTCGGGCCGGAACACGGTGCGCATATAGAACTGGTCGGCCAAACCGTCGTTGAAGTGGCTGCTCTCGACGATCGAGGCGTCGTTATCGGCCAGGAAGCCGGACACGGCGGCGACCACGCCCTTACGATCGGGGCACTGCAGGATCAGGATGTAGCGGTCGGCGGGGGTCTGGGCGTCCATGGCAGCGTCGTAATCGACCGGGGCCGGACGGCCAAGCCGCATTGTTCTGACAGGGCTTTTACAAAAGGAGGAAAAACGGGCCGCGACCGCCGACACGATCGCGACCCGTGCTTCAAGCCGGGCGAAGAGGATGGACCCGGCTGGAACCCTAGAACTTCACCGCCAGCGAGACGCTGTAGTTGCGGTCGGGCTGGGTGTAGGCGTCCTTGACGACAGAGTTGTCGGCCAGGCCGCGCACGTCGCTCCACCAGGCATAGGTCTGGCCGGTGAGGTTGAAGACGCCGCCGCGCAGGGTGACGTTGTCGGTGACGTTCCAGTAGGCGGTCAGGTCCAGCACCGTGAATTCCTTGGGCATCCAGCAGTAGTCGGAGCCGGTCCGCGTCTGGGGCGCGCCGTTGACGACGACCGTCGTGCTGCAGCTGACGCCCGAGCGTCCGGCCGACTCGCGGGCCGAGTGCACGGCGTTCAGCGCGCCGCCGAACCGGCCGGCAGGGTCGCGATACGACAGGCCCGCCACCACCTTGACCGGATCGACCGAGGTCAGCGGCGCCTTCCTGCCGTTGTTCTCCGAATGGCCCCGGGCGTAGGACGCCGCGCCCTGCAGGGTGAAGCCGCCGCCCAGCTCGGCGGCGAACCGGGCCTCGGCGCCGGTGATCTCGGCCTTGGACTGGTTGATGTACTGGTAGACGGCCGGGTCGGCGGCGGTGAACGCGCCGCGCACCTGCACCTGCTCGATGAAGTCGTCGTATCGGCCGGTGAAGCCGGTGACGCTGGCGTTCCAGGTCGGCCGGTTCAGGCGCAGGCCCAGCTCGAAGGTCTGGCTGGTCTCGGGCTTCAGGTCGGGGTTGGAGATCGACATATAGTTCGAGGCCAGGTTGGCGAAACCGTTGTTGACCTGGGACGGCGAGGGGGCCTTGAAGCCGGCGGCGGCGTTGGCGAACACCGTCACCAGGTCGGTGGCCTTCCACACCACGCCCAGCTTGGGCGAGACGTGGTTTTCGCTTTGACTGGCCGGAACGTTGGCGGTGAACAGGGCGTCCTGCTTGGGCTCCAGTTTGTAATAGTCGAAGCGCACGGCCGGGTAGAAGGTCACTGGACCCGCGGCGATCTCGTCCTGCGCATAGGCGCCGGCCAGGGTGTAGTCGGTGGTCGGGAAGGCGCGGGTGGGGAAGGTCTCGCCGGCCGGCGGGATCGTGCCGTCGCGCACGCCCTCCTGGCGGGTGATCGAGGCGTCGCCGCCCCAGACGAACTTGTGCGTCACGCCGCCAAGGACCGCCTGGCTGTGCAGCTCCAGGGCCGCGCCGAACACCTCGTTGTCGAAGGTGGCGTCGCGGGTGCGGTCGGCGGCGGTGTTGCGGTCCTCGGCTGAATACTGCCGGGTGGTGCTGTCCTGATAGTAGAGCGTGGTGGTGGCCGAGCGGATCAGGCCCTGGCCGCCGGTGAAGCGATGGTCGAGGCTGACCCGGTCGCGCTTGACCCTGTCCCAGGCGGTCAGGCCCAGCACGCTGGTCGCGGCCAGCGGCGGCTTGGCGATGGCGCTCAGCACCGTCCAGTCGGTGTCGTGGTCCAGGTGGTCGTAGGTCAGGCGGAAGCGGTTCCGGTCGTCCAGGGCGTAGACCACCCGCGCCAGCACGGCGTTGGACCGGTCGTCCTCGGGATTGGCGGTGGTCCGGTCGGTGTTGGCGGAGTCGTTCTTGCCGGCCGTCTTCTGGCCCTCGCCGTCGCGGCGGGTGTAGGCGATCATGCCCTCCCATCGGCCGGTCTGGCCGGCGGCGGTCAGGGTCTTGGTCCAGCTCTCGTCGGCCGAGGCGTAGCCGACCCGGCCGCGCAGACCGAAGGCCTTGCCGTCCTTCAGCAGGTCGGACGGATCCTTGGTGAAGTAGTTGACCGAGCCGGCTAGGCCGTCGCTGCCATAGAGGGCCGAGGCGGGGCCGCGCACGATCTCGACCGACTTCAGGGTGTCCAGGTCGACATAGTCGCCGCGGCCCATGTTCTGGGCGCCGAAGGCGTAGCCGTCGGGCACGCGCACGCCGTCCACCAGGATCAGGACGCGGTTGCCTTCCAGGCCGCGGATGTTGAAGCCGGCGGCGCCGTCGCGGCCGGTCGAGGCCCCGGCGGCGGTGAAGCGGGCCGGGGCGCTGCGCACCGAGACGCCGGGCTCGAAGCGGACCAGGTCCTTGATGTCCTTGACCAGGCCGTCCTCGATGTCCTGGTCGGAGATGACGCTGGCGGTCACCGGGGCGTCCTGCTGCCTGGTCTCCGAACGGGTGGCGGTGACCGTCACCTTGTCGAGCTCGACCGCCGCGTCGGCGGTGTCGGCCGCGGACGCCGTCTGGGCGCAGAGCAGGGCGGCGGCCGAGGCGGCGGCGAAGCTGGCGAGCTTGAGGCGAGACATCGAGGACCCCCGGTCTGAATTAGATGCGAACCATTCGCATCTGTTGGCCGTGGACCTACGAGGCTCGGATCGCTTGGTCAAGCTAAATGCAATTGATTCTCAGAATCATTCCTATTAGAGCCGAAGGCGACGCTTTCATCGGGATCCGGAGACTTCAAAGCCATGCGCCGCTCGCTCACGTTCGCAGCCTTCCTGGCCGGGGTCGCCCTGACGGGCGTCCTGGCCGGCGCGGCCCAGGCCCACTCGCCCTATCTGCTGCCCAGCGCTTTCGACGTCACCGACCGCAAGCTGGTGACGGTGCAGGGTTCGTTCACCGAAAGCTTCTTCAGTCCCGAGGTGGCGATGAAGTCCGACGCCTGGGCGGTGGTCGGGCCGGACGGCGCGCGCCAGCCGCTGACCGCCGTCAACCTGCGCGAACTGGCCCTGGTCGAGGTCGCGACAGAGCAGCCCGGCACCTATCGGATCACCACCGGCCAGCGCACCGGCCGCACCGCCAAGGCCGTGCTGGTCAAGGGTGAGTGGACCTTCCTCGAGGACCCGAGCAAGGCCCCGGCCGGGACCACGCCGGTCGACATGCAGAGCCTGACCCTGGCCGACGTCTATGTGACGCGCGGCGCGCCGAACGCGGCCGCCCTGGCGCCGATCGGCAAGGGCCTGGAATTCGTGGCCGTCACCCATCCCAGCAGCATCTTCACCGGCCAGGACGCTCGGTTCGTGGTGCTGTTCGACGGCCAGCCGGTGAGGGGCCAGGCGATCACCCTGCACGCCGGCGACGACCGCTACGCCGACGCCAAGACCCCGCCGGTCACCCTGGTCAGCGACGATCAGGGCCGGTTCACGATCAAGGTCGCCCGCTCCGGCGTCTACCAGATCCAGGCCCGCTACCGCGTGGCGCCGACCTCGGCCGACCCGGTCGGCCATTCCTACACCTACGCCCTGACCTTCGAATCCCTGCGCTGAGAAAGACCCGCCCGATGAACCGCAAGATCGCCCTTCTGGCCGCCGCCCTCGCCGCCATTTCCCTGGGCGTCGCCGCCCCGGCCTTCGCCGCCTCGCACGCCCGTGACACCTTCATCAAGGAGCAGGACCTGAACGGCGACGGCTCGGTCAGCAAGGAAGAGTTCAAGACCGGCCGCGAGAAGCAGTTCGCTGGCATCGACGCCAACCATGACGGCGTCCTGTCGCACGCCGAATATGTCGGCGAGTTCACCGCCCGCCTGACCAAGCGCCTGGCCGCCTCGACCGACACGGCCGAGAAGAAGGAGGAGGAGCGCGTGCGCCAGCTGCGCCAGGCCGACGTGCGCTTCGGCGTGCTGGACACCGACAAGAGCGGCGGCATCACCCCGGCCGAGTTCGAGTATTCCGGCTGGCGGATGTTCGTCACCCACGACACCAACAAGGACGGCGCGGTCTCGGCCGCCGATCCGGTGGCGGAGGATGCGAATTAGTTTCCGCTCTCTCACATCCCCTCATCCCGATTTTCGTCGGGATGAGGGGAATCTAATGGGCAACTTTTAGGTTGCCTATTTGGTCTGTTGGAGTCATGAATGTGCAACCAGGAGGTTGCTATCATGACCGATCGCATCGAAAAGACCATCGACCTGAACGCGCCCGTCGAACGCGTCTGGCGCGCCGTCAGCGACCACAAGGAATTCGGAACATGGTTCAAGGTCGACCTGGAAGCGCCGTTCGTCGTCGGCCAGCAGGCCCGTGGCCAGATCACCCATCCGGGTTACGAGCACGTGACCTGGAAAGCTCAGATCGTGGCCATCGAGCCGCCCCGGCGTCTGGCCTTCACCTGGCATCCCTACGGGATCGATCCCGACGTCGACTACGACCAGGAGGAGCCGACCCTGGTCGAGTTCCTGCTGGCGCCCAACGGGGCTGGCACGCGGCTGACCGTCGTCGAGTCCGGCTTCGACAAGGTGCCCGCCCATCGCCGCGAGGAAGCCTTCCGGATGAACGACGGGGGCTGGACGCAGCAGGTCCAGAACATCAAGGCCCATGTTGAATCCTAGCCCCGGGACCGTCGATCCGGTCCTGATCTTCGCGGCCTTGGGCGACCGCACCCGGCTGGCCCTGCTGAACAGGCTGGGCGATGGCCGGGCGCGGTCGATCGCGGCCCTGTCCATCGACACCGCCCTGACCCGCCAGGCGATCACCAAGCACCTGCACGTGCTGCAGGACGCCGGCTTGGTGGCTTCCTTGCGTGTGGGCCGCGAGAGCCGCTTCGCCGCGCGGCGGGAGACCATCGACGAGGCCCGCGCCTATCTCGACGGCGTGTCGCGCCAGTGGGACGACGCTCTGGGGCGGCTGAAGGCGTTCGTGGAGGAGTAGCTACATCGCCTCCCGCGAGACCAGCAGCAGGATCGATAGATCCTTCTCCGGCCGCCAGTCGGTGCGGCGCATCTCGAACTGGGTGGGGCCGATCTTCCGGACGCCCGAGCCGCAGAAGCTGACCAGGTTCTTGGGCGAGCCCTTGTCGACCACCAGGCGAAAGTCGCCGATCGGCTTCTTCCAGTTGCTGCCGGTGACCAGCACATAGTCGATCCAGCGGTCGACCCACGGCGCGTTGCCGTCCTTGTCGGCCTTGGCGGCGCGGACGACGGTGTCGGTCAGGGCCTTGTCGATGCAGTACCTGTCCTTGATCTCGCCGGCGTATTCCGTACCGACATTGGTCGCCACGGTGGCGCCGACCGAGGGCGTATAGGCGTGCTCGACGACGATCGGGCGGCCGGCCGGGAAGGTCTGCAGCCAGTGATAGGTGGTCTTCAGCACCCAGACGCCGCCCTCGTCGGGATCATAGAGCCCCAGCTTGACGGCCTCGTCGCGCTTGACCTTCGGCAGGGCGCGCAGGGCTTCGTCGACGCCGCCCAGATGGACGGCCAGCGGGACGTGGTTGGCGACCAGCCAGGCGGTGCGGTCGACGCCGTCGGTGGCGATGGCCTTCTGCTCGACCTGGGCCTTCACCGGCTTGCCGTCGACCTTGGTCGAGAAGCCCAGGACATTGGCGGGCGCGTCGTCGATCGGGATCGACACGTCGCTCTGGAAGAAGCCCGGCCCGCCGATGTCGGGCATCGGGAAGGCCACGCGGACGGTGACGTCCTTGCCGCTGGTGTTGGCGAACACGTAGCGCACCCGCACGGCCCGTTCGGAGATGTAGAGGTCCTCCGAGCGCATCTCGATGCTGTCGCTTTTGGTCAGCACCAGCCCGCCGGCCGCCAGCTCGGCCGAGGTGTCGTTGGCCCAGGCGGCGGAGGTGGCGGCGAGGCCGGCGAGCAGGGCGGCGAGGCGGAGCGCTTTGAGGGTCATGCGCCGAGCCATAGCACCGGGCCGGGACGCGGCGACAGCCCTGGCCGACGTCTCGGCGCTAGTCTTGAACCGCCAGCACGCGAACGCCGCGCGGCCGGCCCTCGGGGTCGGTCCAGTGGAAGGCCTCGCCGGCCGTCAGGCCGATCAGGGCCGCGCCTACCGGGCTGAGCACCGAGATGCGGGCCTCGTCGATGCTGGCGTCGCGCGGCAGGCTGAGGTGGACGATGCGGGTCTGGTCGTTGGAGAGGTCCTGGAAGGCGACCCGCGAGCCGATGCGAACGAAGGGCCGCGGCGCTTCGCCCGGCTCGACGATCATGGCGCGGGCCATTTCGCCGGCCAGCACGCGGCCGCCGGGCGCCCGGCCGGCCGTGGCCTCGGCCAGGTTGGAGAGGATCTCGAAGTCGGCCTCGGTCACATAGACGGCGGGCAGGGCTTGGGTGGGATGGATTTGGATAGTCATGGTGGCTTTCTGGATGGGTCTTGAGCCTTGGCCGGCGCCTTCAGGGCGGGCTTTGTGGGGCTCGGTAGGCGCCGCCCTGTGGCGGACGCTCGTGGAGACCAGAAGCTTCGAGGAAAGCCCTGTTCCTTGCTCGAGATCGCGCATGGCCTAAGCCAATGCGGGCCGTTTCGCGGCCGTTCCGAACCAGAAGGGGCGGGGGTTTCCGTTTCGCTCCAGGCGTTCGGCGCGAAGCGCGTAGCTGGAGATCAGAAGCCTGTGGTCAGGCGTCCGGCGCGATCTGTCTCGCGGCCGGTGATGGTCAGATGGGGGCGCGGGGTCCCGATGTCAAATTTAAAGAGAGTGCGGTGGCGGTGAGAGAGGGATTCGAACCCTCGATAGAGTTTCCCCTATACACGCGTTCCAGGCGTGCGCCTTCAACCACTCGGCCACCTCACCATGCGCACCAGATGCGGAAGGCGGTTGAGACCCCCGACGCAGGAAGGGGCGCAATATACTCAG
>NZ_FORN01000054.1 GCF_900114015.1 Caulobacter sp. UNC279MFTsu5.1
GTCGGAAGGTCTGCTCCCAGGCGGTGACGTCAAGGGTCCGCTTCCGGCGCAAGCGTCAATTCCCATTTTCGACCCTAGTCGTTGGGAATGCCCGCTTGGGGGCTTCCGCATCGCGGTGCCGTGGCGCATGGTTGGCGGATGAGCAAGCCGCCCACAGAGCCGGAACGCCCCAAGCCAGCCGTCATTGCGATAGACGCCAGTGGAAACGTGACCGCTACGGTAGACGGCGAGCCCGTCGATGCCGATCAACTCATGTCCGAGCTTACCGCCGCGCAGCGCGAAGCTGACAACGACGAGGGGAATAGCACGGATAGCTAACGTCCGTTTCCCACCCGTCGCGGACGTTCCAAACGTCTGCTTCGCGTGCGTCCCCAAGGCAGGCGGATGGAGAGGGGCGGCCTCTCCCATCCTGGAATCGTCATCTCGGGCCTCGTTGTTCAGGCCAGAGACATCCCTGGCGGGAGGCCGTGCGTCGCGGGCCCTGGGTCCCGCACGGGCTCGGCCCGGAAGGCTTCAGTTTCCGACAAGAGGCGAGCCGCGCGGCAGTCCGTAGACTTCGGCCTTGCGGGCGGCGAGCTTGTAGCCGGTCGGGGTGAGCTGGAGGTCGTCGCGCAAGGGGACCCCGCCGCTGGGTAGGATCGGGACGTTCCGCAGGTGAGGCCATCGCCGCCTCAGATCGGCCAGGACGCCGTCGCGCGTTCGAGACGTTGCGCCGAGGTGCTCCCGGTCCGCTGCCTCCAGGAACAACACCCAGGGCGGTCCGCCGCGATTGGCCATCACCTGAATTTCGGGCCATTCCCTGTCGTGGCCGAGCGGGCGGTAGACGATCATGAAGGCGGTCGTCCGTGGATTGGCCGCTAAAAGAGCTGTCATCCCGGACAAGCCCGGCGCAAGTCGGGCGCCGATCCGGGACCGCCGCAAGCGCCGAGTTCATGCGTCGGTCCCGGATCTTCGCGCTGCGCGCTTCGTCCGGGATGACAGCCGCTCCTGGTCATATGCGATTGCCCTGCCCCAGCGGGGGGAGCTGGCCCGGAGGGGCGGAGGGGGCCAGCGGCGCAGGCCGAAAGACCCCCTCAGTCGTTCCGCGACAGCGCCCCCGGCGGGGGAGCATCCGCGTCAGGTCTGTGGATAACTTCGGTCCTACCGCGACGGCAGGGCGTCGACCAGGTGGCAGGACTTGGCGGCCGTGATGTTCCCCAGGTCGACCACCTCCAGGCCGTTGCCGTCCTCGTCCTGGACCTCGACATACTCGCCGATCACCTCGACATAGACCGGGGCCTGCAGGGTCTTCAGGCGCTCGCGCAGCCGGGCGACCGGCTTGTCGGTCTCGCCCTCGCGGTCGCGCAGCACGTAGCGGTTCTGGACCAGATCGCAGCGGGTCAGGATCAGCTGGTCCTTCCGGACGTCGACCGTGCCGATATAGATGTCCTGGGCTAAGGCGGGCGCGGCGGCCGCGGTCAGGGCCAGGGCGCAGAGCGCGGAAGACAGGAGCGGCTTACGGGGCATTTTCGATCATCTCGAAGGTGTAGCTGCAGCCGGCCAGCGTCTTGCCGGGATGCGAGGTGACGGTGGAGACATTGAGGGTGACGTGGGTCTTGTAGGTGAAGCCGCCGGCCTCGCCCTTGTCGGTGGTGGTCGAGATCTCGCGTTCGCCCAGGAACTTTGCGGGCAGGTCGATGGCCGGCTGGATCTCCAACTGGCGGGCCAGCGGATGCGGATCGGCTTCGTCGAGCACCGCCATCGGGCCGGAACTGGTGAAGACGATGTGGCGAGTCTGGCGGCCGAACACCGTGATCGGCGCCTTCAGCGCATAGGCCTTGAGCAGGAAGTTGTCGGTCTTCTCCTCGGTCAGGCCGAAATGGGTCCGGGCCTGGGCCGCCTCGTCGCCGACCAGCCAGAAGGCCAGGGCGTTGTAGGTCGGCACGTCGTAGGTGCGGCATTCGATCAGCTTGGCCAGGTCGAGGGTCGCGGGGTCGATCTGGTCGCCGGCGGCCGCCTGGGCCAGGGCCGCGGCCGGCGTGAAACAGGCCGCGCCGATCAGCGCGGCGCGAAGCAATCTTCTCATCGTGGAACCCCAACCAACGCAACTTGGCAGGGAATACGCGCGGGATACGGTGAAGGTTCCCCGTCGGGGGCGAGAAAGCCCGCATCACGGCGCCTACCCTCACCCCCGACTCCCCGCTAAAACCGACCCATGACCCAAGCCCCGCATCAAGGCCGCGTGCTCGTTCTCGCCGGATCGGATTCCAGCGGCGGGGCGGGGATCCAGGCCGACATCAAGACCATCACCGTCCTGGGCGGCTACGCGGCCACGGCGATCACCGCGATCACCGTGCAGAACACCCTGGGCGTGACCGGCGTGCTGCCGATCCCGCTGGAGATCGTCGAGGCCCAGGCCCGGGCGGTGCTCGACGACATCGGGGCCGACGCCTTCAAGACCGGCATGCTGGGCGACGCCGCCACGGTCGAGGTCGTGGCCCGGGTGCTGGACAGCGCGAAAGGCGTTCCCGCGGTCATCGACCCGGTGATGGTCGCCAAGGGCGGAGCTTCGCTGCTGGCCGCGCCGGCGATCGGGGCGCTGAAGCGCCTGCTGATCCCGCGCGCCGCCCTGCTGACGCCCAACGCCCCGGAGGCCGCGGCCCTGACCGGCCTTCCCGTCGAGACCACCGACGACCTGCGTCGGGCCGGCGAGGCCCTACTGGAGCTGGGCGCCCACGCGGTGCTGATGAAGGGCGGCCACGTGCCCGGAGAACGGGTCGTCGACCTCTTGATCACCCGCCAGGGCGAGACGGCCTTCGAGGGCGAGCGGATCGACACCCGCCACACCCACGGCACCGGCTGCACCCTGGCCAGCGCCTGCGCGACGGGCCTGGCCCAGGGGATGAGCCTGACCGAGACGGTCGCCCGGGCCTGGAACTACGTCCACGAGGCCATGCTGCGCGCGCCGGGCTTCGGGGCGGGGCACGGGCCGCTGGACCATGGCTGGCCACTTCGCGGGGAAGGGGGGCGGCGGTGAGCGATCTGGAAGCCCGCCTCGTCGACATCATCCGCGGCGTTCCCACCACGATGCAGGTGCTGCGCACGGTCCGGGATCTCGACCTGCCCGACGCCCTGGTGTTCTCCGGCGCCGTCTACCAGCCGGTCTGGAATCATCTGACCGGCCGGGCGCCCGACTATGGGATCAAGGACTACGACGTGGCCTATCACGACGCCTCCGACACCTCGTACGAGGCCGAGGACGTGGTGATCCGACGGGTGGCGGCGGCGTTCGAGCCGCCGCTGCGCGAGCTCGTCGAGGTGCGCAACCAGGCCCGGGTGCACCTGTGGTTCGAGCAGAAGTTCGGGGCCGACGAGCCCTATCCGCCGCTCGAGTCCAGCGCCGAGGCGCTGAAGCGCTTCGTGGCCACCGCCTTCTGCGTGGGCGTGCGGATGGAGGCCGACGAGCGCCTGTCGGTGTTCGCCCCGTTCGGGCTGGAGGACCTGTTCGCCCTGCGCCTGCGGCCCAACCCGCTGCGGGTGAAGGGCGCCGGCGGCTGGGCGCGCACCACGGGCTCGGCCCAGGCCCGCTGGCCGGAGATCACGGTGGAAGCCTAAACAAAACAGCTGTCATCCCGGACAAGCGCGCAGCGCGCCGATCCGGGATCGAAGCGTGAACTCAGCGCTTCCGGCGGTCCCGGATCTTCACCCCGGCTTCGCCGGGGCTTGTCCGGGATGACAGCTGAAAATGCATTGTCACCTGGGACAATGTTCGAATTGATCGGTGAAAGTCCCGGCTCTACTGCTCATGGCGCCAACAGGAGCCCCCGCCATGCGCCAGTGGACCATCGACGCCTTCGCCTCCGGCCCGTTCAAGGGCAATCCGGCCTGCGTGGTCGAACCGTTCGACACCTGGCCCGACGCCGCCTGGATGCAGGCTCTGGCCGCCGAGAATAACCAGGCCGAGACGGCCTTCCTGCTCAAGACCGCCGACCCGGCGCGGTTCGGCCTGCGCTGGTTCACCCCGGCGATCGAGGCGCCGCTGTGCGGCCACGCCACCCTGGCCAGCGCCCACGCCCTGTTTGAGGAGATGGGCGTCGACGCGCCGTTGCTGACCTTCGACACCCTGTCGGGCGAGCTGACCGTGCGCCGGATCGACGGCGTGTTCGGCGGCGCGGGGCTGGAGATGGACTTCCCGGCCGATCCGCCGCGCCGGGTCGAGGCCGGGCCCGACCTGGCCAAGGCCCTGGGCGTGACGCCGCTGGAGGTCTGGGCGGGCCAGTACCTGCTGGTCGTGGTCGCTGACGAGGCGACGGTGCGGGGACTGGCGCCGGACTTGGTTCAGCTCAAGACCGTCGGCGCCGGCCTGGCCGGCGGCGGGCCGGGGCAGGTGATCGTCGCCGCCCAGGCCGATCCGGGCCGGGACTACGCGGTGGTCAGCCGCTTCTTCGCCCCGGCCGCCGGCATTCCCGAGGACCCGACCACCGGCTCGGCCCACTGCATCCTCATGCCGCTGTACGGCGACAAGCTGAGCGCGGCGAGCCTGCGGTTCCACCAGGCCTATCCGGGGCGGGGCGGCGACCTGGACTGCGAAAACCGCGGCGCGCGCGTTCTCCTGCGCGGCCGCGGCTTCACGATGGTGGAGAGCCGGCTCAGGGTGGAGCCGGCCCCCGTCTAGGCCCTAGTAGCGACGGCCGTAGTCGTAGTCGCGGTCGTGGCGCTCGTAGCGGATCTGGGCGCTGATGCGGTCGTAGCGGCGATCCAGGTCCTCGCGCTCCCAGCCGGTCAGGCCGCCGCGACGATAGCGGGCTTCCAGGCGGGCGGTTTCCCGCAGCTCGCTCCTCAGGCGCCAGGCCTCGTTGCGGGTCAGGCCGCCGCTGCGGAGGCCCCGGTCGATGCGGGCGTCGAGGCGGGCCGCGCGGTCGCCGCGGTAACCCTGGTCGTAGCCGTAGCCGCGGTCGTAGTCGCGGTCATAGCTGCGATCGGGGCCACGGTCATAGCCGTAGGACTGGGCCGAGGCGACGGCGGGGACCGCGGCGGCGATGGCCGAGACCGCGGCGATCGAAAGCAGAATCTTTTTCATCGTACGGTTCCTCTCGAAAGGTTGCGGCGTCCGACGGGACGACGTTGACCCTAAGAGACCACACGCAGGCTGAAGCGGGTCTGAGCCGCCTGTTGTGCTGCGTTCAGGTAGGTGAACCGCTCAAAGATCCGCTCATCCCGGCGAACGCCGGGACCCAGATCCTATGGTCGAGAGGCTGATTGGAAGAGCACCGAGCCCGAGGAACCCGCCACACCGCTATTCCATCTGGGTCCCGGCATTCGCCGGGATGAGCGGCTTCTTAAGCCGCCACCACCTTAGAGCCCTCGCGCCGGGCTGTGGCCACGGCGGTCTCGATGGCGTCGTAGAGCTTGGTCACCTCGATCGGCTTGGCGACGTGGCCGTCCATGCCGGCGGCCATGTAGCCCTCGACCTGGTGGACCAGGGCGTTGGCCGTCACGGCCACGATGGGGATGCGCTTGCGGCCTTCGCTGACCTCGAGCGCGCGGATGGTGCGGGCCGCCTCGACGCCGTCCATCACCGGCATGTGGATGTCCATCAGCACGATGTCGTGGCCGCCGCGCTTCCAGGCCTCGACGCAGGCCGCGCCGTCGGCCACCAGCTCGACCTCGGCGCCCAGCGGGGCCAGGACGGCGGCGATGACCTTCTGGTTGGTCGGGTTGTCGTCGGCGGCCAGCACGCGCAGGCGGCGCTCCGATTCGATCGGCGGCGGGGCGGCTTCCACCGGCGCGGCGACGGCCGCCTCGCCGCGCGGCATGGCCACCACGACGGTGAAGGTCGAGCCCTGGCCCTCGCGACTCTGCACATGGACGCCGCCGCCCATCAGGGTGGCCAGTTCGCTGCAGATCGACAGGCCCAGGCCCGAGCCGCCGAACCGGCGGGTGGTCGAGCTGTCGGCCTGGACGAACTTGGTGAACAGGCGGGGCAGGGTCTCGGCGTCGATGCCGATGCCGGTGTCCACCACGTCGACGCGCAGGCCGCTGCCGTCGTCGGCCGAGGCGAAGCGCACCGAGACGCTGCCCTCGAGGGTGAACTTCAGGGCGTTGGAGACCAGGTTGCCGAGGATCTGACGCAGGCGATCGACGTCGCCGCGCCACGAGCCCAGGGCCTCCGGCGCGACGAACACGCCGAACTCCAGGTTCTTGGCCCGCGCCTGGGCGGCGTAGGATTCGCGGATCGACAGGGCCAGGCTGGCCAGGTCGAAGTCCCGCTCGACCAGGTCCAGGCGGCCGGCCTCGATCTTCGACAGGTCCAGCACGTCGTTGAGCACCGACAGCAGCAGGGCGCCGGACTCGCGGATCACCGACAGGCGCTCGCGCTGGGCGGCGCTGAGCTCGCCCATGGCCATGACCTCGGTCATGGCCAGCACGCCGTTCAGCGGCGTGCGGATCTCGTGGCTCATATTGGCCAGGAAGTGCGACTTCAGGACGTTGGCGGCGTTGGCGTCGTCGCGCGCCTTGACCAGTTCGGCCATCGCCCCGCGCAGGTCGTGGTCGTTGACCTCCAGCCGCGCGACCAGGTGGTTGAAGCTGTCGGTCAGGCTCTGGAAGACGTCGTCGTCGGCGGCCTGCTCCACCGGTTTGAAGCGGCCGTCGGCGGCGACCTCGCGCATGGCGTTGGACAGGCGCTCCATCGGCTTGGTCATGCGCCGGGCCAGGCCGTTGGCCAGCAGGATCGCCAGGCCGGCCGAGCCGAAGAACAGGGTGCCGGTCAGGGCCAGGTCGCGGGCCATGATGTCGGTCAGGCTGGGACGGCGCGCCGACAGCGACAGGGCGCCGACCTGTCGGGAGCCTAGCCGGATCGGGCGGACCAGGGTGTCGACCTCGGCGTCCCCGGCCACGCCGACCTGGGCGACCGTCTGGCCCTGCACGTCGGTCAGGCGCACCGACACGACATTGGGCGCCTTGGCCACCGCTTCGAGGGCCCGATAGGCGCCGACGGTGTTGTGGTCGGCGATCGGCGCGGCGGCGCCCGCCGCCACCATCTGGGCCAGGATCTCGTGATTCGCCCGGGATTCCTGGCGGGCGACGCTCCATTGCTGGAGCATGAAGCAAACGCACGCCGCCAGCAGCGCGACCACGGTGGTGGTCAGCGCGACGCTGGCGATTCGCGCCTGCAACGGTGCATGCGGCGTGCCTTCGGGGCGGCGGCTTTCGTCGATCATGACCCGTCCGGGTTGGCTTTCGGTCGTTATTCTCGCGCGATCTTCCTAACGGTTCACTTCCGCCCGGACCCCCGCCCGCGACAAACTAACGCTAGCGGTTGTTTTTATTTCCGCCCCCTTAACATCTGGTTTACCTTCCTCCTTAGGTTTTTATTAAGGAGATGGGGTGTGGAAAAGGCTTTCGTTGCTCAACGCGTCGCTAACAAGCTGTTCGCCACCGAGGCTGCTGTCGACGCCGCGATGGTGGAGACCATGGAAATGATGGCGGAACTGATCCAGGCCCGTAAGGACCTGGGCCTGTCGCCTACGGTCGCCAACGGCGCCACCGCTAAACTGGGCGACGCGGTCGCCGCGCTCACCGCCGCCCGCTCGGCCGTGGTCGAAGCGCACGCTCAACTGGATGAAGTCCGCCTACGCATCGGCATCCGGACCAAGCTGATCGGCGTGATCGGCAAGGAAGGCTCGCTCGTTCAGCATGATCTGCGCGCCGCCAGCTAAGTTACATTGCAAATAGTTTAATACCTTGGGCCTCTAATTTCGGTTAGAGGCCCAAGGCATGCATCTAGATCTCCTGATCCTATTCGGTTGGAGCTTGATTCTGGGCGTCAGCCTTTTGGCTTGGCGCTTGGGCGGTCGTGTCGAACGGCAAGTCGCCCTACTCGTTGTGGTCATGTCGCTGGCCATCACCCTGATCGGCCTGATACCGGACAAGACGATCCAGAAGCCGAGCTATTTCCTGGTCGATGGCCTGTTCGGCGCTGGGCTGTTGGTCATGGCGATGCGCTACACGACCGCCTGGCTGGGCGTCGCCGTCCTTCTGCAGGCCGCGCAATTCAGTCTTCATGCCTATTATTTGGTGGCGGGCAAGCTGTACGACACCTTCTACGCGATGGTGAACAACCTCGTCAGCCTGGGCGTGCTTCTATGCCTGGCCGTCGGATGCCTGCTGGCTTGGCGCAAGCGGCGGCGCGTCGCCGCAAAATAATTGCCGCACGCGGATGATTCGTTCGTTCCGCCGCAAAATCTCTCCTTGCCTTCGCCGTCGAAAAAGGGTTTGTCGCCGGCGGGCCACATCCCCCCAACGGGATGCAGTCCATCTGTAAGGATGGGAGACATCGATATGACGACCCTCGCCAAGCCGGCGATCCGCCCGGCTCGCCCCGAGTTCTCTTCCGGCCCCTGCGCCAAGCGCCCTGGCTGGACCCCCGAAAATCTCAGAAACGCCGTCCTGGGCCGGTCGCACCGCTCCAAGCTGGGCAAGGGCCGCCTGAAGGCCGCCATCGACCAGACGCGCGAAGTTCTGGAGGTCCCCGCCGACTTCCTGATCGGCATCGTCGCCGGTTCGGACACCGGCGCGGTCGAGATGGCGATGTGGTCGATGCTGGGCGCCCGCCCGGTGCAGCTGCTGGCCTTCGAGTCCTTCGGCAAGGACTGGGTCACCGACGTCACCAAGCAATTGAAGCTGCCGAACGTGGAGGTGCTCGACGCGCCCTACGGCCAGCTGCCCGACACCGCCAAGGTCGATCCGGCCAAGGACCTGGTCTTCACCTGGAACGGCACCACCTCGGGCGTCCGCGTCCCGAACGCCGACTTCATCAGCGCCGACCGCGAAGGCATTGTCATCTGCGACGCCACCAGCGCCGCCTTCGCCCAGGCCCTGGACTGGACCAAGCTCGATGTCGTGACCTTCTCCTGGCAGAAGGCCCTGGGCGGCGAGGGCGCGCACGGGATCCTGATCCTGTCGCCGCGCGCCGTGGCCCGCCTGGAGAGCTACACCCCCGCCTGGCCGATGCCGAAGCTGTTCCGCATGACCAAGGGCGGTAAGATCGCGGCCGACATCTTCGAGGGCGCGACCATCAACACGCCGTCGATGCTGTGCGTGGAAGACGCCCTGGACGCCCTGAAGTGGGCCGCCTCGATCGGCGGCCTGGAAGCCATGCGGGCCCGCGCCGACCAGAACCTGGCCGTGCTGGCCGACTGGGTGGCCAGGACCCCGTGGGTCGAGTTCCTGGCGGCGACGCCGGAGATCCGCTCCAACACCTCGGTGTGCCTGAAGGTCGTCGATCCCACGATCGCCGCCCTGCCGGACGACGCCCAGGCCGACTTCGCCAAGAAGCTGGCCTCGCTGCTCGAGAAGGAGGGCGCGGCCCTCGACATCGGCGGCTATCGCGACGCCCCGGCCGGCCTGCGCATCTGGTGCGGCGCCACCGTCGAAGCCTCGGACCTCGAGGCCCTGACGCCCTGGCTGGACTGGGCGTTCGCCACGGTCTCGGCCGAACTGGCCGCCGCTTAACCTAGCGCCGTAGAACCCCTCAGTCGCTCCGCGACAGCTCCCCCGGAGGGGGAGCATCTCGCACCGGGCAGATCCTCCCCCTCTGGGGGAGGTGGCCTGGAGGGCCGGAGGGGGCCTTCACCCACGACATTCTCCGCAAGGAAACCCGAACCATGACCGCTCCCCGCGTCCTCATCGCCGACAAACTCAGCCCCGCCGCCGTCGACATCTTCAAGAACCGCGGCGTCGACTTCGACATCAAGGTCGGCCTGTCGAAAGACGAACTGATCGCCGTGATCGGCGACTATGACGGCATCGCCATCCGCTCGGGCGCCAAGCTCGACAAGGACGTGATCGCCGCCGCCCACAAGCTGCAGGTCATCGCCCGCGCCGGCATCGGCGTCGACAATGTCGACATCCCGGCCGCCACCGCCAAGGGCGTGGTCGTCATGAACACCCCGTTCGGCAACTCGATCACCACGGCCGAGCACGCCATCGCCATGATGTTCGCCCTGGCCCGCCAACTGCCCGCCGCCGACGCCTCCACCCAGGCCGGCAAGTGGGAGAAGAACCGCTTCATGGGCGTGGAGCTCTACGCCAAGACCCTGGGCCTGATCGGGGCCGGCAACATCGGCGGCATCGTCGCCGACCGCGCCCTGGGCCTGAAGATGAAGGTCGTGGCCTACGATCCCTTCCTGTCGCCGGAACGCGCCATCGAGATCGGCGTGGAGAAGGTCGAGCTGGAGGACCTGCTGGCCCGCGCCGACGTCATCACCCTGCACACCCCGCTGACCGACAAGACCCGCAACATCCTGTCGGCCGAGAACCTGGCCAAGACCAAGAAGGGCGTGCTGATCGTCAACTGCGCCCGCGGCGGCCTGGTCGACGAGGTCGCCCTGCGCAAGCTGCTGGACGACGGCCACGTGGGCGGCGCGGCCTTCGACGTGTTCGTCACCGAGCCGGCCAAGGAAAACCCGCTGTTCGGCTCGGACAAGGTCGTGGCCACCCCGCACCTGGGCGCCAGCACCGCCGAAGCCCAGGAGAACGTGGCCCTGCAGGTCGCCGAGCAGGTCAGCGACTACCTGCTGACCGGCGCGGTCACCAACGCCCTCAACAGCCCGTCGATCACGGCGGAAGAAGCCCCCAAGCTGAAGCCGTTCGTGGCCCTGGCCGAGAAGATCGGCGCCCTGGCCGGCCAGATGGTCGACTTCGGCATCGTCGCCATCGACATCGCCTTCGAGGGCGAGGTCTCCAAGCTGAACGTCAAGCCGATGACCTCGGCCGCCCTGGCCGGGATCCTCAAGCCGATGCTGGCCGAGATCAACATGGTCTCCGCGCCCGCCGTGGCGAAGGAGCGCGGGATCACCGTCTCGGAGAGCCGCCAGGAGGTCAGCCCCACCTATGACAGCCTGATGCGCATCACCATCACCACCGAGAAGGGCAAGCGCGCCTTCGCCGGCACGGTGATCGCCGGCGCCCCGCGCATCGTCGAGGTCAAGGGCATGGAGCTGGACGCGGGCTTCTCGCCGGCCATGCTGTACATCAACAACCTGGACAAGCCGGGCTTCATCGGCGCTCTGGGCATGCTGCTGGGCGAGGCGGGCGTCAACATCGCCACCTTCAACCTGGGCCGCGTCTCGGCCGACGAGGACGCCATCGCCCTGGTCGGCGTCGACCAGGCCCCGGACGAGACCCTGCTGGCCAAGATCCAAGCCCTGCCGCACGTCAAGGAAGCGCGAGCCCTGACGTTCTGATCCTGATCCTTCTCCCCTTGCGGGAGAAGGCGGCCCGAAGGGCCGGATAAGGGGTCTTCCAGACGCTCGAAGCCGCGTCCGGTCGCTCGACCGGGCGCGGCTTTTGCGTTTGTCGACGTGCAGATCCCGTGCAGCCGGCGAGGGGATGTGGCGAAGGCCGTGTTTGGCCATTTTCAAGCCTCACCGGACCGGCTAGGTGCGGGCGTCCCAGCCAGGAGTCCCGATGTTCTTCCGCGCCCGCAAGATCAACCGCCTGGTCTTCATCGTCTTCCTGGCCGCCGCCGCCTTCGCCCTGGCCAAGGCCCTGCTGCCCGACAACGACAGCCTGGGCCTGATCCCCTGGGACAAGGCCAAGCACTTCCTAGTCTTCTACGTGCTCAGCGTCCTGGCCAGCCTGGCCTTGCCGCAGAGCCGGCTGCACCGCATCGGCCTGGCCATGCTGGCGTTCGGCGGGGCGATCGAGGTCCTGCAGGCCTTCGTCGGCCGCGACGCCTCGTGGTTCGATCTGCTGGCCGACGGCTGCGGCATCAGCGCGGCGTTCGGACCGATGCTGGTTTCGAAATGGTGGCGGGCCGCGGCGCGGTTCTAGGCTTCTAATAGATCCGCTCATCCCGGCGTTCGCCGGGATGAGCGGCTCGGCTTGACTCTCCAGTCCCGAAGGATCAGAACAAAAAGCGAACATTGGAGATGCGGAGATGGCCGGGGCGAAGCCCGCCCTTTCGGCTTTGAGAGCCCGGATCGCCGCCCTGGAGGCGGGGACTCGCACTGCGCCGCCCGTCCTGCCGTTCGGCGATCCGCGCATCGACGGCTGCTTCCCGGCCGGCGGCCTGCAACGCGGCGGCTGGCACGAGGTGGGCGGTTCGGGCCTCGAGGAAGAGACCGGCGCGGCGCCGGCGGCGTTCACGGCCCTGATGCTGCGGCCGCTGGCCGCCAAGGGCGCGGTGGTCTGGGTGATGCGCCGCGCCGACCTGCACGCGCCGGGCCTGGTCGGGCTGGGCTTTCCGACCGGCCGGCTGATCCAGGTCAGGGCTCGCGACGAGGCCGAGGTGCTGTCGGTGCTGGAGGACGCCCTGGCCACGGTCGGGGTCGCCGCCGCGATCGGCGAGGCCGAGAGCCCCGACCTCAAGGCCGGGCGCCGCCTGCAGCTGGCCTGCGAGCGGCGGGGCGCGACCGGGATCCTGCTGCGAAGACGGCCGTATGGCGGGCCGGTTGGTAGGGTTCGGGAAGTGTCGGGCGCGGCCGCCCAGACCCGCTGGCGCATCGCCGCCGCCCCCAGCCAGCCGCCGCCCGGCCAGCCGGGTCTGGGCCCGCCGCGCTGGCGGGTCGAACTGGAACGCTGCCGGGGCGGCCGTCCCGGCGCCTGGATCCTCGAACAAGCGGAGGCCGTCGATGGCCCGCATCCTTTCCGTCTGGTGTCTAAGTTGGCCGATCACGACGTGGCGGCGGAACCAGCCCCGGCCCCCTCAGTCGGCTTCGCCGACAGCGCCCCCAGAGGGGGAGCAGCCAACGCCGCCTAGATCCTCCCCCTCTGGGGGAGGTGGCCCGCAGGGCCGGAGGGGGACCGCCGCCGCACAGCCGCCCGTCGCCCTGGTCGCCACGGAGGGCGGGACCCGCCGGCTGGCGGCCGTCGACGACGCGGCCGCGGCCCTGGGCCTGCATGTCGGCCAGAAGGCGGCCGACGCCGCGGCCCTGGTTCCGGACCTGCTGACCGCCGACCACGACCCCGACGGCGACCGCGCGGCGCTGGAAATCCTCTGCGACTGGTGCGTGCGTTTCTCGCCGGCCGTGGCCCTCGACGGGCTGGACGGCCTGTTCCTCGACGTCGAGGGGGTCTCGCACCTGTGGGGCGGCGAGGCGGCCATGCTGGACGACCTGCTGGCCCGTCTGGAACGCTGGGGCGCGCCGGCGCGGGGGGCGATCGCCGACACCCCCGGCGCGGCCTGGGCCCTGGCCCGCTACGCCCCGGACCGCACGATCGCCCCGCCCGGCGGCCAGGCCCCGCTGCTGGCGCCTCTGCCGGTGGCGGCCCTGCGGCTGGACGAGGCGGCCCAGGCCCAGCTGCCGCGCCTGGGCCTGTTCCAGGTCGGCCAGCTGCTGGCCCTGCCGCGCGCCCAGCTGGCCCGGCGGTTCGGCCTCTCGGCGATGATGCGCATCGACCAGGCCCTGGGCGACGCGCGCGAGGCCCTGACCTTCCGCCGCCCCGCCACCCCCTGGTTCGAGCGCCTAGCCTTCTTCGAGCCGATCAGCGCCCTGGAGGACCTGGAACGGGTGACGCGCGACATCTGCGCCCTGCTGTGCGACCGGCTGGAGGCCGAAGGGCAGGGGGCGCGGCGGTTCGAGCTGGTGTTCCACCGCCTGGACGGCAGGGACCAGCCGGTGCGGGCCGGCCTGTCGCGCCCCGGCCGCGACGCCGCCCGCATCGCCAGGCTGCTGAAGCCCAAGCTGGGCGAGGTCGACCCCGGCTTCGGGATCGAGATCGTCACCCTGTGGGCCGCCGACGTCGAGGCCCTGTCCACCGCCCAGCCCAGCCTCGACGCCGACGGCGGCGTCAGCCTGGAGGAGGGCCTGGCGCCGCTGGTCGACCGGCTGGTCAACCGCCTGGGCGAGGATCGGGTGTGGCGGGCCGACCCGCATCAGAGCCACGTGCCGGAGCGCTCGGTGGTCCGCCAGGCGCCGCTGGATCCGCCATCGGAAGACGCCTGGGATCCGGACCGTCCCCGGCCGACCCGCCTGCTGCGCCGTCCCGAGGCGATCGAGGTGACGGCCAAGCTGCCCGACGACCCGCCGGTCCAGTTCCGCTGGCGCGGCAAGTCGCGCCGCGTGCGCCTGGCCGAGGGGCCCGAGCGGATCGGCCAGGAATGGTGGCGCCAGGCCTTCGACGCGATCGGGCCGGGCAAGGTGCGCGATTATTACCGGGTGGAGGACGAGACGGGCGAGCGGTTCTGGATCTTCCGGGCCGGGCTGTACGGCGACGGGGAGACGGTCCCGAAGTGGTGGTTGCATGGCTTGTTCGGCTGAGCCCCCTCCGGCCCTCCGGGCCACCTCCCCCAGAGGGGGAGGAGCTAGGCCGTGCCAGATGCTCCCCCTTTGGGGGAGCTGTCGCGAAGCGACTGTGGGGGTTTCACGCCCATGAGCCCCCACCGCTACGCCGAGCTCCAGACCACCACCAACTTCTCCTTCCTGCGCGGCGCCTCCCACGCCCAGGAGCTGATGCTGACCGGCCAGGCCCTGGGCCTGAGCGCCGTGGGGGTGACCGACCGCAACAGCCTGGCCGGGGTGGTGCGGGCCTGGACGGCGGCCAAGGAGCTCAAGGCCAAGGGTCTGGAGATCCGCGCCCTGACCGGCTGCCGGCTGGACTTCATGGACGGCGCGCCCAGCCTGCTCTGCTACCCGTCCGACCGCGAGGCCTTCGCCCGCCTGACCCGCCTGCTGACCGTGGGCCAGCGCCGGGCCGAAAAGGGGGAATGCCACCTCTTCTGGAAGGACTTCCTGGAGCACGCCGACGGCCAGCTGGCCCTGGTCGTGCCGCCGGCCCGGCTGGACGCGGCCTTCGAGGCCGACCTCGTCCGCATGGCCGGCGACCTGCGCGGCCGGGTCTGGCTGGCCGCCAGCCGGGCCTACGCCGCCCAGGACCTCAAGCGCCTGGCCCGGCTGGCCAAACTGGCCCGCGAGGCCCGCAGCCCCTTGGTCGCCACCAACGACGTGCTCTATCACGGCCCCGAGCGACGGCCGCTGCAGGACGTGATGACCTGCATCCGCGAGGGCTGCACGATCGCCGAGGCCGGCTTTCGCCTGGAGGCCAACGCCGAACGCCACCTCAAGACCCCGGCCGAGATGGCCCGGCTGTTCGAGCGCTGGCCGCAGGCGGTGGAGCGCACGCTGGAGATCGTCGAGCGCATCGGCTTCGACCTCGGCGACCTCAAGGAACAATACCCTGACGAGCCCGTGCCGCCCGGCAAGACGGCGATGCAGCACCTGACGGACCTGGCCTGGAAGGGGGCGTCCTGGCGCTATCCCGGCGGGGTTCCGCCCAAGGTCCAGGACAACCTCCGCACGGAGCTGGGCCTGATCGCCAAGATGGACTACCCCAACTATTTCATCACCGTGCACGACATCGTCCAGAAGGCGCGGGAGATGGGGATCCTGTGCCAGGGCCGCGGCTCGGCGGCCAATTCCTCGGTCTGCTACTGCCTGGGGGTGACGGCGATCGACCCGATGGAGCATCGGCTGCTGTTCACCCGCTTCATCTCGGAAAACCGCGGCGAACCGCCCGACATCGACGTCGACTTCGAGCACGAGCGGCGCGAAGAGGTGATGCAGTACGTCTACGAACGCTATGGCCGCGACTACGCCGCCATCTGCGGCACGGTGATCCACTACCGCCCGCGCAGCGCCATCCGCGACGTCGGCAAGGCCCTGGGCCTGACCGAGGACATCACCGCCGTCCTGGCCAACACCGTCTGGGGCAGCTGGGGCGACGGCCTGCCCGACGAGCACATCAAGCAGACGGGGCTGGATCCGCAGAACCCGCAGATCGCCCGCGCCATCGCCCTGGCCACCCAGCTGCTGCAGTTCCCGCGCCACCTGTCGCAGCATGTCGGCGGCTTCGTCCTGACCAAGCGGCGGCTGGACGAGACCGTGCCGATCGGCAACGCGGCGATGAAGGACCGCACCTTCATCGAGTGGGACAAGGACGACATCGACAGTCTGGGGCTGATGAAGGTCGACGTGCTGGCCCTGGGCATGCTGACCGCCATCCAGCGGGCGTTCGGCATGCTGCGCGCCGACCACGGCCAGCCGATCGTCGACCTGGCCGACGTGCCGACCGAGGTGAAGGGCGTCTACGACATGCTGTCGGTCGCCGACAGCGTGGGGGTGTTCCAGGTCGAGAGCCGGGCCCAGATGTCGATGCTGCCCCGGCTGAGACCCAAGCGGTTCTACGACCTGGTGATCGAGGTGGCGATCGTGCGGCCGGGCCCGATCCAGGGCGACATGGTCCATCCCTACCTGCGGCGGCGCAACGGCCAGGAGCCGGTCGAGTTTCCCGCCCCGTCGCCCGAGCACGGCCCGCCCGACGAGCTGCGCAGCATCCTGGGCAACACCTACGGCGTGCCGCTGTTCCAGGAACAGGCCATGAGCCTGGCCATCGAGGCGGCCAGGTTCACGCCCGACGAGGCCGACGGCCTGCGCAAGGCGATGGCCACCTTCAAGCACAACGGCGACCCGGGCCAGTACCGGTCGAAGTTCGTCGAGGGCATGGTGTCGCGCGGCTACCAGCGTGATTTCGCCGAGCGCTGCTTCAAGCAGATCGAGGGCTTCGGCTCGTACGGCTTTCCGGAAAGCCACGCGGCCAGCTTCGCCAAGCTGGTCTATGTCTCGGCCTGGATCAAATGGGCCTGGCCGGACGTGTTCTGCGCGGCCCTGATCAATTCCCAGCCGATGGGCTTCTACCAGCCGGCCCAGCTGGTCCGCGACGCCCGCGAGCACGGGGTCGAGGTGCGGGCTCCGGACGTGCTGACGAGCGACTGGGACTGCACGCTGGAGGGCGCGCAACGCTCCTCCCCCGAGGAGCGAAGCGGAACGGGGGAGGGGGGCCACGAAGTGGTGGAGGGGGCGTCCGGCGGGCAAGGCGTCGCCGGGACGCCCCCTCCGTCACGATGCGTATCCGCATCGCGCCACCTCCCCCGTTTCACGGGAGAGGAGCGCCCTATCGCCGCCGACAAGCTCTCCAACGAAGACACCCGCCCGCTCTGGAAGGCCGTCCGCCTGGGCCTGCGCCAGGTGAAGGGGCTGAAGGAGGACGACGCGGCGCTGGTCGTCGCGGCCCGGGCCGGCGGCGCCCGCGCGCCCGCCGACTTCGCCCGGGCCGGCGTCTCGCAGCGCGGACTGGAGCTGCTGGCCGAGGCCGACGCCTTCGCCTCGACGGGCCTTGGCCGCCGCGACGCCCTGTGGGCGGTCAAGGGGCTGAAGGGCGAGGCCAAGGTCGACAGCCAGGCGCCGCTGCTGGCCGGCCTGCCGCTGTTCGAGGACGCCGTCGCCCTGCCGATCATGGCCCTGCCGCAAGCGGTGGCCGAGGACTACCGCACCACCAGCCTGTCGCTGAAGGCCCACCCCTGCGGCTTCTTCCGGCCGATGCTGGACCGGTTGAACGTCCTTCCCGCCGAGCGGCTGAAGGGCGTCCGCGACGGCCGCAAAGTCTCGGTCGGCGGGCTGGTGCTGATCCGCCAGCGGCCGGGCACCGCCAAGGGCGTGGTGTTCCTGACCCTGGAGGACGAGACGGGCGTGGCCAATGCGGTGGTCTGGAAGGACTGTTTCGACGCCCACCGCCGCACGGTGATGAGCGCCTCGTTCCTGATCGTCCACGGCAAGGTCCAGGCCGCCGACGGCGTCATCCACGTGGTGGCCGAGGGCTTCACCGACCTGTCGGCCGAGCTGGCGCGTATGAGGGATGACCCCGAGGCCCCGGCCCCCACGGTGCGGATGCGGACGTCGGGGCGGCTGCAGCGGAGCCGGGATTTTCATTGACCCCATCCCCCGCACATCCCGGCGAAGGCCGGGATGTGGATTCCCATTCGAAGTGCGACACCCCACGGTTGTCATCCCGGCCGAAGCGAAGCGTAGAGCCGGGATCCAGGGCCACCGCAATGCGCCGGCCCCTGGATCCTGGACGGCCTCTGCGAAGCTTCCGGGATGACAACTGATCTTAGGCTTCTGATATCCTGCGGATATTCCACAGCTCAATTGTGTACGGCCCCTAGGATCCAGGTTCCGCCGTCGCCGGGACGAGCGGATCTAAAGGGCCGGGCTCATGACGGGATCCACCCCAACCTTCCCCTCCGCCACCTGCGCCAGCAGGGCGAACAGGGCCGGGGTGTCGATCGGCTTGCGCAGCACGCCGTCGGCCCCGTCGGCCCGGTAGCGGGCGACGTCGTCGTCGAAGACGTTGGCGGTCAGCATCCAGATCGGCGTGCGGGGTCGGGGCGGAGCGGCCGAGGCTTCCAGCTGGCGGATCCGCGCCACGGCCGCCACCCCGTCCATCACCGGCATGTTGACGTCCATCAGCACCAGGTCGAAGGCCTCGGCCCGCCAGGCGTCCAGCGCCCGGGCGCCGTTCTCGGCGAACACCAGCTCGACCGGCGAGGCGGACAGCAGGGCGGCCAGCACCCGACGGTTGGCGGGGTTGTCCTCGGCCGCCAGCACCCGGATCGGTCTGGCCACGGCGGGTTCCGCCGCGGCTCCCGCGGCCGGGGCCTGGAGAACCGGCGCCTCGAAGGCGAACCAGAAGACCGCGCCGCGACGGGAGGGCTTGCCGGGCTGGGCGTCGCCTTCGGGAAAGTTCTCCACGCCGATCTCGCCGCCCATCAGGGCCAGGTTGGCGGCGCAGATCGACAGGCCCAGCCCGCTGCCGCCCAGGCTTCGGCCGCGCTCGGTCTGGTCGAAGGCGACGAACATCCGCGGGCGGTCCTCCAGCGGCACGGGCGCGCCGGTGTCGCGCACCTCGACCAGGGTGGTCTGCATCCGGTCCTTGATCATGCCGGCCAGCCGCACCGTCACCGTCCCGCCCGACGGTGAGGCCTTCAGCCCGTTGGAGACCAGGTTGACCAGGGTCTGCTCCAGCTTGGCCTCGTCGGCCAGCACCTCGTAGGCCAGGCCGGGATCGGCGTCGTCAAAGCTCAGCAGCACGCCGACAGCCTGGGCGTGGGCGCTCCACACCCGCACCACCGTGCGGATCAGGCGGCGCAGGTCGACCGCCGCCAGGGTCAGGGTCGCCTGGCCGGCCTGGACCTTGGTCAGGTCCAGCACGGTGTCGAGCAGGCGGGTCAGCTGGGCGCCGCCCTCGATCACGCCCTGGGCCAGATCGGCCTGGATCGGGGTCAGGAAGGTGTCGCGGCGCAGGGCGTGGGCGAAGCCGAGCACGGCGTTCAGCGGCGTGCGGATCTCGTGGCTGGCCACGGCCAGCAGGTCGGACTTGGCGCGGCTGGCGGCCTTGGCCTCGGCGACCGCCTCGATCAGGTCGGCGTTCTTGCGGGCCAGGTCGCGCAGCGTCTGGGCCAGGGCCCGGTCGGTGGCCTGCTGGCGCCAGGTGGCGGTCAGCACGGCGACGACGAACAGCAGCACGGTGGCGCCGTAGTGGTTGGAGGCCAGCGACATGCGGCGGTCGAACCCGATCCACAGCAAGGTCGCCACCGGTGGGGCGACGGCGGTGACGTAGCTGAGCTTGCTGGTGTGCACGCGCAGGGCGGCGAACAGCAGCACGCAGATGGCCAGCAGGGCCGCCTCCACCCGCATGATCGGCTGGCCGGTCAGCCGGATCTTCACGGCCAGGGCGCAGGCGTTGGCCGACAGCAGGAAGACCAGGCCGATCGATTGCCAGCGCAGCCGCCGGAAGGCCCCGATCGGATCGGGATGGCGCAGGGCCGCCTCGGTGGCCAGGAACAGGGCGGCGTAGATGCTCAGCTCGACCAGGCCGAACTGGGTCATGCGCATCGGCGCATAGACCGCCAGCAGGCCCGCGAACAGGGCGACCAGGACCAGGCGGGCGCGGATGATCCCGCGCGTATACCGAACGAACCCGTCCAGGCGGGTGACGTCCACCGTCTGTTCGAACATCCAGGTTCCCACCAACCCCTACCGTTGTCCCAAGGATGAGACGGCCCGCCAAGGCGAGCGCGGCGACACACAGCATGGGAGGCTGATTCTGGCTTCCCCGCTCGCCCTATAGGCGATGACGAAGACGGGTTTCGGTCAGGCCTGCGTCCGGGCCGCGACGACCTTGTCCCGGGTCTTGCCGGCGGGCGCCGGAGCGGACGCCGTCTTCCCTGTAGCCGCGGGAGCGGGCGACACGGTCCGCAACGTCTCGACCAGGGCGAACAGCTGGGCGCGGACGGCGAACTCGTCGCCGGCCAGGGCGGCGGCCTCCAGGGCGGCCAGGGCCTCGGCCGGGATCGGCGGCAGGGGCGTGACGGGCGCGGCCTCGGTGACCCCCTGCGCCTTGGGCCGGGCGATCTCGTTGACGTCGACCAGGGCCTCGGTCAGCTTTTCGCCGGGGCGCAGGCCGGTGATCCTGATGGCGATGTCGCGCTCGGGGATCAGGCCCTGCAGCTCGATCATCCGCCGGGCCAGGTCGATGATCTTGACCGGTTCGCCCATCTCGAGCGTCAGCACGCCGGTCGGGGGCTCCACGTCGCCGGCCGACAGGGCCACGGCCCGCAGCACCAGCTGCACGGCCTCGGGGATGGTCATGAAGTAGCGCTCGACCTCGGCGTCGGTCAGGGTGACCGGCCCGCCGCGGGCGATCTGATGCTGGAAGATCGGCACCACCGACCCGGCCGAGCCCAGCACGTTGCCGAACCGCACGACGCTGACCCGGGTCTTGTCCCCGCCCGCGAACTGGCGGACCACGGCCTCGGCCACGCGCTTGGTCGCGCCCATCACGCTGGCCGGGGCCACGGCCTTGTCGGTGGAGATCAGCGCCAGGTGGGCCGCGCCGCAGGCCCTGGCGGCGGCGGCGACGTTGCGGCTGCCCAGCACATTGGTGCGCACGCCCTCGCAGGGGTGGTTCTCGACCAGGGTCACGTGCTTGAGGGCGGCGGCGTGGAAGACCAGCTCGGGCTTCTCGGCGGCGAACACCAGCTCCAGGCGGGCGGCGTCGCGCACGTCGCACAACACGTCGCGGCGCGGCAGCTGGGGCCAGGCCTCGCCCAGCTCGCGGTCGATGTGGAACAGGTTGGCCTCGGCGGCGTCCAGCAGGACTAGTTGGGCGGGGCCGCTGGCGGCGATCTGGCGGGCCAGCTCCGAGCCGATGCTGCCGCCGGCCCCGGTGACCAGCACCCGCTTGCCGGCCACCAGGGCGCGGACCGGTTCGGGATCCAGCCGCACCGGCGCGCGGCTCAGCAGCTCCTCCAGGCTGATCTCGCGCAGGGCCGAGCCGCCGGCCACGTCGACCAGGCCCTGGCGACGCAGCAGGCGCACGCCCTCGGTCTTCAGCCGGCCCAGGCGCTCGGCCCCGAAGGCGCTGAGCGGGCCGTCGGTCAGGAACAGCAGGGCCGACGGCTGCAGGCCGCCGTCGCGCAGCTGGGCCATGACCGCGTCGAAATCGTCGATGGCGCCCAGGATGCAGACCCCGCCCAGTTCGTCGCCGGTCTCACGCGCCTGCGGGGTCAGGACGCCGACCGGGGCGTAGCGCTCGCCCAGGGCGGCGGGGGCGCGCAGGAAGGCCTCGGCCTCGTTGGCCGGGCCGACGATCAGCAGGCGCGGCAAGGCGGGCGAGGCGGGGGCGGGGCGCAGGCGGGTCAGGGCGTCGACCAGCGCCTTCTCGTGCACGGCGCGGCGCACGATCCGCAGTCCGGCCAGCAGGGCGGTCTGCAGCAGGAAGGCGACGGCCAGGGTGCGCAGGCCGCCCGGCTGGCGCACGTCGGCCAGGCGGGCGACCAGGGCGAAGGTCAGGACCGACAGCAGGGCCGAGCGCGCCAGGCGCAGGCCGTCGCTGGCCGCGAAGAACCGCCAGGGCGAGCGCTCGACCCGGAACAGGATCTCGACCGCCAGGGCCGCGCCCGCGAACAGGGCGGCCAGGGCCAGGGCGGACGCGTCGGGCAAGGTTCCGGCGGCCAGCGCCTGGGCCAGCAGCATGGCCGCGAAGGCCAGCACCATGTGCGCCGCGATCTTGCCCAGACGACCCATGAACGCAAACTCCCGCCGCGGCCGCCGCGAACCGCTTCGCCCGGGGACTTAGCACGCTCCGCGTGCGTCGTCGCCACCGGAGGCGATCAGCCCCGCGCCAGAGGCAGCAACTGAACCACGTCCCCCACGTCCGCCGCCGGCGCGCCGGCCGGCCGCAGGACCAGGCAGTCGGCGCGGGAGAACACGCCGATCAGCGAGGAGTCCTGGTCGGGGAAGGGGGCGACTCGCACCCGGCCGTCGACGTCGATGGTCCGCGCGGCCCGCATCCAGTGCTCGCGGGGACCGTTGGCCGGCAGGGGGGCGGCCAGGACGCCGGCGCTGATCGCCAGAGCCGGGTCGGCGCCGGTCAGGGCGGCCAGCAGCGGCCGCAGGAACAGCTCGGCGCAGACCAGGGCCGAGGCCGGGTTGCCGGGCAGGCCCAGCACGCGGCGGCCTCCCGCGCCATCGGCCTCCAGGGTCCCGAACCAGGTCGGCTTGCCGGGACGCACGGCGACCGTCTGGACGCGCAGGGCCAGGCCCAGGGCGGCCAGGGCCGGCTTGACCAGGTCGTGGTCGCCGACCGAGGCCCCGCCGACCGTGACCAGCAGGTCGAATTGAGCCTCGGCGACGACGCGGGCGATGGCGTCCAGGTCGTCGGCCTGGGCTTTCAGCCGCGTCGCCTGGCCGCCCCAGGCCTCGACCAGGGCGGCCAGGGCGAAGGAGCCGGACTCGAAGATCTGGTCGGGGGCGGGCATGTAGCCGGGCGGGACCAGTTCGTCGCCGGTGGCCAGGATGGCGACGCGCGGCCGTACCGCGACGTGCAGGCTGGGCCAGCCCGCCGCGGCCGCCAGGGCCAGCCGCCAGGCGTCCAGGCGCGCGCCCTCGGCCAGCAGGAGGTCGCCGGACCGGAAGTCGCCGCCGGCCGGCCGGATGTTGCCGGGCGGCGGGTCGCGGTCGATCGTGAAGGCCACCGTCTCGCCGTCGCGCGCGGCGTTCTCCTGGATCACCACCAGGTCGGCGCCCGGCGGCACGGGCGCGCCGGTGAAGATTCGCACCGCCTGGCCGGCTTCGACGGGGCGGGGGTGGGCCCGGCCCGCGGCGCTCTCGCCGGCGATCCGGAAGCGCGCGCCGGCGGCGAGGTCGGCGCGGCGGATCGCCCAGCCGTCCATGGCCGAGGCGTCGAACGGCGGCTGGTCGCGGTCGGCAAAGAGCGGGGCGGCCAGCACCCGGCCCAGGGCCTTGGCCAGGACGACCTCCTCGACCCCCAGCCGCGCGGCCCCGGCCAGCATCCGGCCGCGCGCCTCGTCGACGGTCAGGTTCTTCAGTCGAAGCTCGTCGCCCACGCCCGCACTCCCTCAATCCTGAGCCCTAGTGCATCGCGCCCCTGACTTGAGCTGACAACACGTTGGCTGTCATCCCGGGTCTACGCGCCGCGCGCTTGTCCGGGATGACAACGAGTAAGGCGAGGGCGTTGGCCCTTACCCCACGAACGCCCGCTCGATCACGAAGTCGCCCGGCTCGGCGTTGGAGCCTTCCGTCAGGCCGTGGGCCTCCAGCAGGGCGGCGGTGTCCTTGATCATCGCCATCGAGCCGCAGAGCATGGCGCGGTCGTGCTCGGGATCGAACCTCACCTGCTCCAGGCCGAGGTCGGCGAACAGCTTGCCGCTCTCGATCAGGTCGGTGAACCGGCCCTGGCGCTCGAACGGCTCGCGGGTGACGGTGGGATAGTAGACGAGCTGGGCCCTGGCCTCGTCGCCGACCAAGGGGTCGTCGTGGATTTCGGCGGTGAACAGGTCGCGATAGGCCAGTTCCTGCACCTCGCGCACGCCGTGGGCGACGATCACCTGCTCGAAGCGGCTGTAGGCGTCGGGGTCGCGGGCCACCGACAGCCAGGGCGCCAGGCCCGTGCCGGTGCCGAACAGGAACAGGCGCTTGCCGGGGCGGACGGCGTCCAGCACCAGGGTGCCGGTCGGCTTCTTGCCCAGCAGCACCTGGTCGCCTGCCTTGATCTGCTGCAGGCGCGAGGTCAGCGGGCCGTCGGGCACCTTGATCGAGAAGAACTCCAGCTCCTCGGCGAAGTGCGGCGAGCCGATCGAATAGGCGCGCAGGATCGGCTTCTTCTCGCCCAGCTCCTCGCGGGGCGGCAGGCCGATCATCACGAACTCGCCCGAGCGGAAGCGGAAGCTGGCCGGGCGGGTGATGGCGAAGCTGAACAGGCGGTCCGTCCAGTGCTTGACCCACAGCACGGTCTCGGTGTGCCAGGCGGCTTCCTTCGGGGGCGCGGGGGCGGTGGTTTCGATGGCCGTCATAATGTGCGTTTCAAGTCCTGGACGCGCGGCGGACCGCGGAATTCTGAGATGGCGTCGCCACGGCCCAGAAGCGACTGCGTCTCATGTGAGCAGAGCCGGCCGGATGTCAACTTTGGTGGTCTGAAAGGGCTTTGAGAAAATCTTCCCCAAAAGCGTCAAAATGGCGGGCGCCTGTTTTTTGAACCGTGTCAAAATTGTGATTGCCGCCTCCCCAAACGGGGCGCACTCTTCCTCCGCTTCCAAAGCCCGAAGACGGCGCGGAGGCCAATGATACGGAGGAACGTATGCGGGTAAGGTTCGTAAAGGCCGCCGCGGCGGCCAGTCTGTTAGCGTTAAGCGTAGCTGCCTGCGGGCAGGAAACCGGCAACACCGGTCAGCAACCTCAACAAGTCTCTCTCCAAGGCAAGGCGGTCACCGCCTCCGGCTGCGTGCGGCCGGTGGAATCGACGTCCTGCCTGGTGGTTCGCGGCCCCGGCGGCGGCTACTACGACGTCTCGGGCGCCAGTCCGGCGCCGGATCCCACCAAGGGCGTGGCGATCTCCCTCACCGGGCGTGACCTGGGCGAGAACACCGAATGCGGCCGCAAGCTGAAGGACGTGAAGTGGTCGTACCTCAACATCCAATGCGCCGCCCTTACCCCGGCGCCCACGCCGGAAGCGGAAAAGGCCGGCTGATCGGCTGAGGCTCAGGCTTCGCCGGAGCCCGGATCCGTCCGGGTCTTCGGCGAATCCGAACTGTCCTCCGCGCCGCGAGGCTCCGTCGCGGGACGCGGAGCCTTGCCGTCGCCTTGGTTCCCGCCCTGAGCGGGACGCTGGTTCTCGTTCTCCACCTCGCGGTTGGACGGTCGGCCGGGGGCGTGACTGGCGGATGTGGGCATGGGTGTTTCCTCCCGGCTTCGGCGGGTGCGGAGACCTAACGCGCTGCGTCGGCGGCTGATCCTTCCGAGCGCGCGAGCGGCGGAATGCGCGGATCGTGCTCCGGCCGCTTGCCGGGCTCGAACGACCCTGCTAAACGACGCGGCTCTGGCGATGAGACCAACGCGCCGGCGGGCTTCAAAGAGCCTACCGGCGCGATGTTCATTGCCGGAAAGCCGGAATCTCCGCTAAGGGGATCGCGGTTCCGCAGGAGTGTAGCTCAGCTGGTAGAGCATCGGTCTCCAAAACCGAGGGTCGTGGGTTCGAGTCCCTCCACTCCTGCCACTATATGTCATCGGTCACCCGGCTTTCGGGCTGACCTATCGAAAGTCGCGAGCCTCTTAAGTCATGGCCAGGAAACCGGGTTCTAGCCCGTCTGCGATCAAGAACCGCGCCGCGAAGACGGCCGCGGCGCTGGCGCCTTCCGCCCAGGCGGCGCCGGTCGCTAAAGGAGGCGCCGCCGCCAAGGCTCCGGCCGCGCCGAAGAAGCCGATCAACCCGGTCCGCTTCGCGCAGGAAGTCCGCGCCGAAGCCCGCAAGATCACCTGGACCACCCGCAAGGAGACCTGGATCACCTCGGTGATGGTCTTCATCATGGTGGTGCTGGCCTCGCTGTTCTTCACCTTCGCCGACTGGATCCTGGGCTTGGGTTCGCACTTGATCCTCAAGTTCGCCGCCGCGGGATAAGAAACATCATGAGCACCGACACCGCGTCCAACCCGAACCACAAGTGGTACATCGTCCACGCCTACTCGAACTTCGAGAAGAAGGTGGCCGAGAGCATCCGCGAACAGGCCAAGAGCCACGGCCTGGAAGACAGCTTCTCCGAAATCCTGGTTCCGACCGAGGACGTCGTCGAGATCCGTCGCGGCCGCAAGGTCAACGCCGAGCGCAAGTTCTTCCCCGGCTACGTGCTGGTGAAGATGAACCTCTCGGACGAAGCCTATCACCTGATCAAGAACACCCCGAAGGTCACGGGCTTCCTGGGCAGCGCGTCCAAGCCGCAGCCGGTCTCCGAAAAGGAAGTCCAGCGCATCATCGGCACGATCGAGGAGGGCGTCGAGCGCCCCAAGACCGTGGTGCTGTTCGAGGTCGGCGAGAACGTCCGCGTCACCGACGGCCCGTTCGCCAGCTTCAACGGCTCGGTCGAGCAGGTCGACGAGGAGCGGGCCCGCCTGCGCGTCACCGTCTCGATCTTCGGCCGCGCCACCCCGGTGGAACTGGAATACAGCCAGGTCGAGAAGATCGCCTAAGGGCGGCTCTCTCAGTCGAAGCTTCGAAAACCCCGCGCCGGAAACGGCGCGGGGTTTTTGCTGTCTGCCCCATAGGCGTCCCGCCTCACGCCCCCTCGAACGCCGACAGGATCGGGCAGGGGCCGGACGTGGTCTCGCCGCAGGCGTGGGCCAGGCGCTGGAGGGCGTTGCGGGCCGTCCGCAGCTCGGCGATCCTGGCGTCCAGGGCGGCGACGCGCTCCAGCGCCAGGCCGCGCGCCCGGGCGTGGTCGTCGCCGGCGTCCAGGGCCAGCAGCTCGGCGACCTGCTCCAGGGTGAAGCCGGCCGCCTGGGCCGCGCGGATGAAGCGCAGGCGGCGGGCGTCCGTCTCGCCGTAGCGCCGCACCCCGCCGGCCGAGCCGCCGCCGTCGGGCCGGGGCGGCTGCTCCAGCAGGCCGCGCCGCTGGTAGTAGCGCACGGTCTCCACGCCCACGCCGCCCGCCCGGGCCAGGCCCGCGATCGTCGTCGTCTTCATCGTCGCATCCGTCCCTTGACTCCGTACCATGGTACGGAACCCATATGGACGGGGTCCCGTTCTCGGACAAGCCGGAGACCCCCGCCATGACCGCCTCGACGCCGCCCCGGACCGCCGTCCTCCACCGGATGGCCACCGACCAGCACCTTTGCCCCTGGGGCCTGCGCGCCAGGGACCTGCTGCGCCGTCGGGGCTATGCGGTCGAGGACCATCTGCTGACGACACGGGAGGAGATCGACGTCTTCAAGGCCGCCCACGGGGTGGCGACCACGCCCCAGGCCTTCATCGACGGCCGGCGGATCGGCGGCTACGACGACCTTCGCCGCCACTTCGGCCTGAAGGTGCGCGACCCCAAGGCTCTGACCTACACGCCGGTCCTGGCGGTGTTCGCCGTCGCCGCCCTGATGGCCCTGGCCGCCAGCTACGCCACGAGCGGCCAGGCCCTGACCCCGCACGCGCTGCAGTGGTTCATCGCCTTTTCGATGTGCGTGCTGGGCCTGTTGAAGCTGCGCGACGTCGACGGCTTCGCCACCATGTTCCTGGGCTACGACCTGCTGGCCCGGCGTTGGCCGCCCTACGGCTGGATCTATCCGTTCGCCGAGGTCGGGGCGGGGGTGCTGATGATCGCCGGGGCCCTGACCTGGCTGTCGGCCCCGGTCGCCCTGTTCATCGGGAGCGTCGGGGCGGCGTCGGTGTTCAAGGCCGTCTATCTCGACAAGCGCGCGCTGAAATGCGCCTGCGTCGGCGGCGACAGCAACGTGCCGCTGGGCTTCGTGTCGCTGACCGAGAACCTGATGATGATCGCCATGGCCGTCTGGATGTTGGCGATGTAGCGGCCTTACGGACGCTCACGCGGTGGGATGTTTCGCCCGCAGCCCCGTCATCATCACGTCCAGCAGCCGCCGGGCGCTGGGCTCCCAGCCGGGCTGTTCGTAGCCCTGGGCGACGCCGGTCATCATCCGCACGACGTCGTCGAAGCCGATGTCGGGGCGGATGTCGCCGGCGGCGCTGGCCGCCTCGGTCAGGCGGCGCAGGGCGGCGGAGATGCTGGCGCCCGAGCTGGCGTAGAGCCGCTCGCCCTCGCCGGGATCGGCGCGCAGGGCCGGGGCCACGACCCGCTTGGTGGCCAGATAGTCGATCAGCTGGTCCAGCCAGGCCGCCAGGGCCTCGCCCGCCGGGCGCTGCGCGAGCAGGGCCTCGGCCGAGGCGGTCAGCTGCTCGACCTCGCGCGCATAGACCGCCGCGACCAGGGCGTCGCGGGCGGGAAAGTGGCGATAGAGCGTGCCGATGCCGACGCCCGCCCGTCGGGCGACATCCTCCAGCGGGGCCTCTGCGCCTACTTCGGTGAACGCCGCCTTGGCCGCCGCCAGCAGCAGGTCGCGGTTGCGCAGGCTGTCGGCGCGGGGCTTGCGCGACCGGATTTCCAACTCTTTCGACATCGTGCCCTTGAAAAGCGGAGTGTGCCTCCGAATATGTATCCGGAGCCGTCCTCCATTTAATATCGCGGACGGGTTTCGACAACAGACTTGCAAGGAAACCAAGGTCATGAGCGGACAATTCGGAGCCAAATCCACCACCGACGAGGTCCTGGCCGGCGTCGATCTTTCCGGCAAGCGCGTGCTGGTCACCGGGGTCTCGGCGGGGCTCGGCGTCGAGACCGCCCGCGCCCTGGCGGCCCGCGGCGCCCAGGTGGTCGGGGCCGCGCGGGATCTGGCCAAGGCGCAGGGCGCGACCGGCGTCGTGCGGGAAGCGGCGGCCGCCGCCGGCGGTTCGCTGGAGCTGGTGGCGCTGGACCTGGCGGATCTTTCCAGCGTGCGGGCCTGCGCCGACGCCCTGGTCGCCGACGGCCGGCCGTTCGACCTGGTCATCGCCAACGCCGGGGTGATGGCCCCGCCGTTCGGCAAGACCGCCGACGGGTTCGAGACCCAGTTCGGCACCAACCATCTGGGTCACTTCCTGTTGATTAACCGCATCGCCGGCCTGCTGAAGGCGGGGTCGCGCGTCGTGTCGCTGGCCTCGTCGGGCCACCGCTTCTCGGACGTGAACCTCGAGGATCCGAACTTCGAGACCACCGAATACGTGCCGTTCGAGGCCTATGGCCGCTCCAAGACCGCCAACATCCTGTTCGCCGTCGAGTTCGACGCCCGCCACAAGGACCGCGGCGTGCGGGCGACGGCGGTCCATCCGGGCGGCATCCAGACCGAGCTGGCCCGGCACCTGGATCCGGCCTTCATCCAGAAATGGATCGACGACCTGAACGCCCAGGCCGAGGCCGAGGGGGCTCCGCCCATCGAGTGGAAGACCATTCCGCAGGGCGCGGCCACCAGCGTCTGGGCCGGGGTCGTGGCGCCGGTCGAAGAGGTCGCCGGGTGCTATTGCGAAGACTGCCACGTGGCCGAGCTGGTCGAGGACGCGTCGCAGATCCGCGCCGGCGTGCGCTCCTACGCCCTCGACTCGGCCCGCGCCCAGGCGTTGTGGGCGCTGAGCGAGCGGATGGTCGGCGAGACGTTCTAGGTTTCGGCTCGCGACGCCCTCTCTTTTTCGGGGGAGGGGGCGGTCGCATATCGATTGGCTGAGAAAAGAGCTGTCATCCCGGACAAGCCCCGCGGAGCCGGGCGCAGATCCGGGACCGCCGGAAGCGCATGCGTTCGGGCGTCGGTCCCGGATCTTCGCGCTGCGCGCTCGTCCGGGATGACAGTCATTTTTGGTCCTATGCTATTGGCTTGTTCTGGAGAGAACGGGCGCCCGCGCCGCTGGACTCCCATGCCCCCGCCTGCTACATGCCGCGCCTTCGCCCCAGGACCCCGTCCCGGGGCGTGCTCGTCGTTCGCGGCGGGATCAAATCCGTGGGAGGGACGCCAAGCCCGCACCACGGCCAACCAGCGAAGGCCGCCCGTTCGGCTTTCATGAGAGGATACAATGGCTAAGAAGATCCTGGGCTATATCAAGCTCCAGGTGAAGGCCGGCTCCGCCACGCCTTCACCGCCCATCGGCCCGGCTCTGGGTCAGCGCGGCGTCAACATCATGGGCTTCTGCAAGGAGTTCAACGCGCGCACCGAGAACGTCGAAAAGGGCACTCCCCTGCCGACCGTCATCACGGTCTATCAGGACAAGTCGTTCACCTTCGTCACCAAGACGCCCCCGGCGACGCACTATCTGAAGCAGATCACCGGCCTGAAGTCCGGCGCCAAGCTGACCGGTCGCGAGACCGTCGGCCAGGTCACCCGCACCCAGCTGCGCGAGATCGCCGAAAAGAAGATGAAGGACCTGAACGCCAACGATCTCGAGGCCGCGGCCAAGATCATCGAAGGCTCCGCCAAGGCCATGGGCCTGAAGATCGTGGAGGCCTAAGACCATGGCCAAGCAACCCAAGCGCATCCAGGCCTGGACCGGCGATCGTGACGCCACCCACGCCGTCGCCGCCGCCATCGCCCTGGTCAAGGCCAACGCCAAGGCCAAGTTCGACGAATCCGTCGAGATCTCGGTCAACCTCGGCGTCGACCCGCGTCACGCCGACCAGCAGGTCCGCGGCGTCGTGAACCTGCCGTCGGGCACCGGCCGCGACGTCCGCGTCGCCGTCTTCGCCAAGGACGCCAAGGCGGCCGAAGCCACCGCGGCGGGCGCCGAGCACGTCGGCGCCGAAGATCTGTACGAAAAGATCGCCGGCGGCTTCATGGACTTCGATCGCGTCATCGCGACCCCGGACATGATGGCCCTGGTCGGTCGCCTCGGTAAGGTGCTGGGCCCGCGCGGCCTGATGCCGAACCCGAAGGTCGGCACCGTGACCCCGAACGTCGGCCAGGCCGTGAAGGACGCCAAGGGCGGCGCCGTCGAGTTCCGCGTCGAGAAGGCGGGCATCGTCCACGCCGGCATCGGCAAGGTCTCGTTCTCGGACGAAGCCCTGCTGGTCAACGTCAAGGCCCTGGTCGAAGCGCTGAACCGCGCCAAGCCGACCGGCGCCAAGGGCGTCTATGTCAAGCGCATCGGCCTGTCCTCGACGATGGGCCCGGGCTTCAAGGTCGACGTCGCGTCGATCAGCGCCTGAGCCTTCGACACCTGAGCCAAGCGAGCGGGCGCTGGAGCGATCCAGCGCCCGCTTTGCGTTTGGGCTCGTCCGAGTTGTTGGTGCGTCTAGCCGATGTTATGTTTCGGCTAGACGGAGACGCTTCATGGCTTTTCATATTCGCGATCCCGAGACCGACGCGCTGGTGAGAGAGCTGGCGGAGAAGGCCCATGTCGGCATCACGGAGGCGGTGAAGCTAGCGGCGGCCGAGGCGCTGGCTACGCGCGAAAAAGCAAAAGCCGAGAAATTGGCGAAGATGCGGGCGATAAGCGACAGGATCGCCGCCTTGCCTCGAACCGGTCTGAAGGCCGACAAGGCTTTCTTCGACGAACTCAGCGGCGATTGATGTTTGTCGATGCTTCGGCCTGGACGGCCATTCTATTGAGCGAACCTGAGGCCGAAGCCTTGCGCCTCAAGTTGACGGAAGCCGAAATCGTCCTGACATCGGCGATGGCCACTTGGGAAACCATCCGCGCTGTCGCGCGGGAAGCCGTCATGGATTTGCAAGACGCGACCGACGAGGTCACGATGCTTCAACGGCTCGCCACCGCCCGCACCGTCCCGATCGGTGAACTTGAGCAAACGGCCGCGATCGGGGCTCATGCTCGTTTCGGCAAGGGCCGTCATCCCGCCAAACTCAACATGGGCGACTGCTTCGCCTATGCCTGCGCGAAGACCCATGGCGTGCCGCTGCTCTACAAGGGCGACGACTTCGCCCTGACCGACATCGAGCCGGCGTGACCGAACTCCAGACTCCAGACGTCGCCATCATCGGCGGCGGGCCGGCCGGGCTGATGGCGGCCGAGACGCTGAGCGGCGCCGGGCTGTCGACGGCGGTGTTCGAGCGCATGCCGACCCTGGGACGTAAGTTCCTGATGGCCGGGCGCGGCGGGTTGAACCTGACCCATTCCGAAGACTTCGAGGCCTTCGTCGGCCGCTATGGCGAGGCCGCGCCGACCTTGCGGCCGATGCTGGAAGCCTTCACGCCGGCCGACCTCGTCGCCTGGGCCGAAGGGCTGGGGCAGGCGACCTTCGTCGGCTCCAGCGGCCGGGTGTTCCCCAAGGCGCTGAAGGCCTCGCCCCTGCTGCGGGCCTGGATCGCGCGGCTGGAGGGACGGGGCGTGGCGCTGAACCTCCGTACGTCCTGGACCGGCTGGAACGCGGCCGGCGACCTGGCCTTCGCGACGCCGGACGGGCCGCGCGCCGTGCGGCCGCGCGCCACGATCCTGGCCCTGGGCGGGGCCAACTGGGCCAGGCTCGGCTCGGACGGCGCCTGGGCCCCGCTGCTGGCGGCGCGGGGCGCGGCCACGGCGCCGTTCCGGCCGGCCAATGTCGGGTTCACCGTGGCCTGGACACAGGTGTTCCGCGAGCGTTTCGCCGGTTCGCCGCTGAAGAACGTGGCCCTGGGCTTCGAGGGCCGGGTCTCGCGCGGCGACGCCCTGGCGGCGGGTTACGGCCTGGAAGGCGGAGCGGTCTACGCCCTGTCGGCGGCCCTGCGCGACGCGGTCGAGGCGCGCGGTTCGGCGACGCTGGAGATCGACCTGCGGCCCGACGTCTCCCTGGCCCAGCTGACGGCCCGCCTGGCCAGGCCGCGCGGCGGCCAGTCGCTGTCGAGCTGGCTGCGCAAGGCCGCCCACCTGTCGCCGGTCGAGATCGGCCTGCTGCGCGAGGCGCATGGCGTGGCCCTGCCGGTGGCGCCCGACGCCCTGGCGGCGGCGATCAAGGCCGCGCCGATCGCGCTGACCGGCGTCCAGGGCCTGGAGCGGGCGATCTCCTGCGCCGGCGGGCTGTCGTTCGCGGCGCTGGACGGCCTGGAGCTGAAGGCCGCGCCCGGCGTGTTCGTGGCCGGCGAGATGCTGGACTGGGAAGCCCCGACCGGCGGCTACCTGCTGCAGGCCTGTTTCGCGACGGGCGTGGCGGCGGCGCGGGCGGTGACCGCCAAGCTTTCCTGATCCGCTCATCCCGGCGTTCGCCGGGATGAGCGGATCATTATTGGGCCTTCATCGCCCCCCTGATCTTGGCCGCCGTCGCCTCGATCGCCTTCGGGTCGCCCTTGGCGTTCTCGACGAACATCAGCGGCTTGCCGGCCACCCGCGGAATGACGTGGATGTGCAGGTGCGGCACGCTCTGGCCGACGCCGTTGTTCTGGACGATCGTGAAGCCCTCGACGCCCAGGCCGTCGACCTGGGCCTGGCCGACCCGGGCGGCCACGGCCATCAGCCGCGACAGGTCCCGGGGCGAGATCTCCAGCAGGTTTCGGGCCTTGGAGGTCTTGGAGATCACCAGCACGTGGCCCGGCTCGGCCGGGGCGTAGTCCATGAAGGCCAGCACCTGGTCGTCCTCGTAGACCTTGGGCGCGGCGAGCTCGCCGCGCAGGATCCTGGCGAACGGGTTGGCCTCGTCATAGGCGGTCTTCAGCGGGACCTGCGGCGTGCCGACCTGGGCCGAGGCGGGATCGAACTGGCCCAGCCAGCGCAGCACCTCGGCTTCCAGCGCGATGCGGCTGTCCGAGAAGCTGTGGTCGGTGTCCATGTGGGTTTCGGTCAGCGACCCCTTGGCGGGGTTCAGCGCCTGGGCTTGGCGGGCGGCGGCGGCCAGCTTGCGCGTGGTCGGGCCCAGCGCGTGGTCGGCGCCGATCATCAGCACCGGCCGGTTGGCGATCCGGGCGCTGAGGGCTTCGAGGTTCAGCTTGGCGGCGTTGGTCTCGATCTCCTGGACCAGCAGCGTGGCGCTGGTCCCGGCCAGGGGAACGGTGTCGGGGGTCATGCCCTCGATCGCGGCCTTGCGGGCGGCCGGACTGGTGATCCCGGCCTTCTCCTTGCCGATGTCCCAGGCGTCGATCAGCACCGTCCCGGCCACGCGGGGATCGGCGGCCGAGGCGTCGGCGGCCATGAAACCGCCCATGCTGTGGCCGGCCACGACGATCCTGCGGGTGTCGATGTGGTACTTGGCGACATTGGCCGGATCGTTGAGGAAGGCCACGGCCGCCTCGCCGTCGGCGCGGGCGTTGGCGAACGAGAACCGGCCCGGACTGCCCCACGAGCCGCGATAGTTGATCCGCATCACGTTCCAGCCGGCCCGGCGCACGGCCTGCATCAGGTCGATGTTGGTCTCGTTGCCCGGGAAGCCGTGCAGCATCAGCATCGTCGGATGCGGCTGGTCGCCCGAGGCCAGGTACATCAGCGCATTGACCCGCACGCCGCCGGTCGGGACGGTGAAGGCGGCCATGTCGGCCGGATGGGCCGGATCACGGGCGGGGTCGGCGATCACCGCCTTGGGGATCGGCGCGAAGCGCGGCTCGGCCTGGAGGGGGGCGGCGAGACCGCCGAGCATCAAGGCCGTGAGCGCGGCCGCGAACATGCGCTTCATCGTGGGGTCCCCTTTGGTGGTCCCTTCTGTATCCAGGAAATCCGAGGCCGCGCCAGGATTTCCCTCCCGCAAGGGGAGAAGGACGGCGGCGGGTGTTGAAATCCTTCCCCAAACCGTCTATACGCCGCCCCTTCTCCGCTGGGCTCGCCCGGCGGCGATCCTGTTTGAGAACTGCGGGGCGTGGGGTCACCAGCGCCATAATCGAGGAAGAGCCCTTCCTCGCCGTCGGGAGACAGGGATGGACAAGACCACGCAACACCGCCTTTCGGGGATGGGACGCGCGGCTGACTTTCCTTGGAACAGGCTGATGCAACTCGCGTGCGGGAGCGATCCCGCGTGGGACGCGCATTTGGCTGCCGGAATGGTCCGGCCGCTGTAATTGAGTAGGAGACCGCAATGGACCGCGCTCAAAAGCAGGAGTCGATCGAGTCGCTGAAAAGCGTCTTCGCCGACGCCGGCGCTGTCGTCGTGACCCACTATTCGGGCATGACCGTTGCGGAAATGACTGAACTGCGCGCCCGCCTCCGCAAGGAAGAGGGCACGTTCCAGGTGGTGAAGAACACCCTGGTCCAGAAGGCGCTGAACGGCTCGATCGGCGAAAAGGGCGACGCCCTGTTCACCGGCCCGGTCGCCATCGCCTATGGCAAGGATCCTGTCTCGGCCGCCAAGATCGTCACCCAGTACGCCAAGGAAAACGACAAGCTGAAGCTGGTCGGCGGCATTCTGGGCCAGACGAACGTTCTGGACGAAGCTGCGGTGCGGGCGCTCGCCACGCTGCCGTCGCTCGACCAGATCCGTGGCAAGCTCATCGGCCTCATCCAGGCTCCCGCGACCAAGGTCGCCGGCGTCCTGCAGGCCCCGGCTGGCCAACTGGCTCGCGTCTTCAACGCCTATGCGACCAAAGACGCCGCGTAACGGTCATCTCCGCATAAATCCCTCATCCTCTAAGGAACTTACACATGTCCAAGCTCGAAAAGCTGGTTGAAGAACTGTCCACCCTGTCGGTCCTGGAAGCCGCTGAGCTCTCCAAGCTGCTCGAAGAAAAGTGGGGCGTCTCGGCCGCCGCGCCGGTCGCCGTCGCCGCTGTCGGCGGCGCCGCCGCTGCTCCGGCCGAAGCCGCCGAAGAGCAAACCGAATTCACCGTCGTCCTGACCGACGGCGGCGACAAGAAGATCAACGTGATCAAGGAAGTCCGCGGCGTTCGTCCGGACCTGGGCCTGAAGGAAGCCAAGGACCTGGTCGAAGGCGCTCCGCAGAACGTCGTCGAAAACGTTTCGAAGCAAGTCGCCGAAGAAGTCGCCAAGAAGCTGACCGAAGCCGGCGCCAAGGTCACCGTGAAGTAATTCACGTCCCCATGCCCAAGCCTTCCAAAAAGGGATGGGGCATGGGGGACCTGCCGGCGTCAGTTCTCTGACGCGCAAGTTGACGGCCCCGGAGGGAAACCTCCGGGGCCGTTTTCTTTGGGCGGCCGTCTCCGCCGCGTCATCGACGGCCCGGCCTTGGCCGCCCAAGACGCCCGGCGCGGCGACCTCTATCGCGAGAGGGACGTTATTCGCCGATGCCCAAGCTGGCCGGATCCTACTGGTCCTGGTGATCGCGTTCGGGATGCTGGGCTTCGTCATCGACGTGGCCGGCGGCTTGGCCAGGATCGTGTTCTTCGTCCGCCTGGTCGGCCTGGCGCTCTCGCTGGCCGGCAAGGCGATCCGGCGTGATCGAGGCCCATTGATAGGATCAATCCGGTTGACGCTGCCCGCCCGCGTCTCTAGCCATGCCGCCCAATAGATAGCGGTAACATTTGGGAGCAAGCGATGGATCGGCTGAACAAGGTCGCGGGACGCTGGTCGGCTGGGCTGGTGTCGGGCCTGGCGCTGAGCGTGGCGGCCGGGGCGGCCGTGGCCGCGCCGTTGGCGGTGATGGACCGCAACGGCTCGTACGTTTCGGTGGAGACCTACGCGCCCAACATCGTGCGGGTGACGATCAGCCAGGACAAGGACCTGGCGGCTTCGGCGCCGGGCTACGGCTTCGTGGCCGACAGCGACGCCAAGGGCTGGCGCCACGACCAGAAGGGCGGGGCCGACGTCTTCACGTCCGGGACCCTGTCGCTGGAGGTGGCGGCCCAGCCCTGGCCGGGCGCGCCCTCGCAGATGGAGCGCTATTTCGCCCCGTCCCTGCCGCCGGTGTCGGTCAAGGTGCGCAAGGCCGATGGCTCGGAGCTGGTGGCCATGACCGGCTGGGAGATGTCGCCGCACGTGGTCAACGGCGAGCGGACCTACCAGGCCGGGGCCAGCTTCTCGACCAGCGCCGACGAGCACTTCTACGGCCTGGGCCAGAACCAGGAGGGGATCCTGGACCTGCGGGGCCGGGCCATCGACTGCAAGCACTTCTACGACGCCCCGCACGGCGAGACGGTCTGCGTGCCGTTCCTGGTTTCCAGCAAGGGCTACGGCGTCCTGTGGGACAACCCGTCCGACACCCACGTCTATCCGGCCGTCAACGGCCGCACCCTGTGGCAGTCCAACGTCGGCGAGCGGGTGTCGTTCTTCGTGATCACCGGCGGCTATGACGAGATCTACGCCGGCTACCGCAAGCTGACGGGGGCGACGCCGCTGCCGCCCAAGGCCGCGTTCGGGCTGATCCAGTCCAAGGCCCGCTACGAGAGCCAGCAGCAGATCCTCGACG
>NZ_FORN01000055.1 GCF_900114015.1 Caulobacter sp. UNC279MFTsu5.1
TTGGGCCGGCCCCGCCTGGCCGGCCGCCAACGCTCCGATCGGCACGGCGACCAACGTCGCGCCGGCCACCACGCCCAACACCAATCGCATAACAGCCAGCCCCCACGGCAATACAGCCAAGCTCTTAGCACCCTAGGGTCGAGCTTGTCCCGCCTCCTTCCGGCGTCGCCGGTTGATCTGGAGCCTCGGCGACAAAATCGGTCAGAGGCGGGACCACGCGCGCCTTGCGCCTAGAGCGCCAGTGGCCACTCGTGGTTCTCATGGGTTGTCCGAATCTGCGCCCCGTTTCGCGCTTGTTCTCAGACAAAGAGCGAACTTGGCGCCTGCACATGATGCGGACCCGCTCAACGTCCGCCGTCGGGCCTGGGCCTAAGGGCGATGATCCACCCGTTGCGGACCTTCGCGCACCGATGCATGTTGCGGAACATGATCGAGGACGTTCTAAGCCTGATGCAGGCGGACGCCTTAAGCACCAAAGCAGCTGTCGTGGCTCAGGTGCCTATTGGCACGCCGATAACACAAGCGGAACAGACCATGCGTCGAGGCGGGTTCAAGTGTTCGCGTGTGGTTCACGAGAGCTATGCGGACTATGCGAACAGCGATGGCAAGCAGGTCGTTAGAGGGCCAACGACTTTTCTCTACTGCGATTCAGGTGATCGCCGAACCCGTAGCTGGTTCGTATCCAAACGATGGCAGGTGTCGCTTGAAGATGTGGGGGGACGCGTCGCCTACGTTGGCGTCGGCGTAGGTGTCACGGGTCCTTAGATTGGCCTTTGGTCTGATTTCCACCCTGAACAGAATTCGCGAGAGTCTGGTTCTTGGCATTGACGACTTCGTCGTCGGCCAGACGGTGACCGCCCCCTCAAGGGCGGCTTTGCCGCCGCCTGCGGCGATGCGCTTCGCGCACCCTTGACCGGCCGCTCACCGCCCGGCTTTGGCTCGGCAAGCGGTGTAAGCCTAGTCAGGCGCTGCGCGCCTGCGGCTTAACCGCTAGCTATCGACCTTAAATCGGACTCCCAGCCCGCCCGAACTGCTCTCCCCGACGCCGAGGAATACAACGCCCGCATCCTCGAACGCGCGCCGGATCGCCTCGACATTGGCAACCGTGCTTCGGCCGGGACCGATGGGCCCCTCCATACGGCGAACCGTCGGCAAAGAGAGCTTGGCGGCTTCTGCGAGCTGCGGTTGGCTCCAATCCAAGAGCCCACGAGCCGCACGAATCTGCTCAGCGGTCAGCATTTGGGTATTGTTTTCCACTCTCATGATCGTTTTGCATTGATCTAGATTCGTTGATGTGATATCAAAACAATAACCACTGAATCAGGACCTACGCTATGGGCCAGCGCCGAAAGGCGGGCGACAGCACGCGCCTGCCTGCGATCTCACGTCGCGCCGTGATCGGCGCCAGTGCTGCGGTTCCGTTGGCGGGGGCTGCGCGGGGATCTCCGGCCGTTGTCGCCGTCGATATCCCCGCGCAGTGCGCCGATTGGATAGCTCTGGACTTGGAGATCGACCGTCTCGCCCGGCGCTGGTCGGAGCTTGAGACCTTGGCGGTCCGCCAGTTCGACTACTTCAAGCTCACGCAGGCTCAGATTCGGGCTTTGCCGATGGGGCCAGAGATGGACGCCGTGGATGCTGAATGTCGGCGTCTCGGGGGTGTTTGCAGGGAGGCCTTGAAGCCCCTGAGCAAGCTTACCCCTCAAACCATACAAGACGCGTCGGCTCAGCTCGCGGTCGCCTATCGCATCATGGAGTTCGAGCGCGGAGATGCGTGGCCTTTCGTCCGCAAGGCCTGGAAATTTCTGTCGCGGTCTTGTTGCCCCGGCTGTGGCGCGGCTTACGCCCCCAAATCGTTGCCGGTTTAAGCGCGGTGATTTGGGACCCGAACGCCAGATCGTTGCGTGCGACCCATGGGTTGATTGCCGGTCTGGCGCGTCTGGCGGCTTTGACCCAACAAAATTTCGGTCTTCGCTTTCCTTTCCCATTGGCGTCGGGGGTATCCGGTAAGCTCTCCGGAGTTCGCCAAAGTTCGACCACTGAGGGCGCATCGCGCCCAGGCCAGCCTTTGACCTGGGGCGGTGCGCCCCAAACCCTGTTGGCTCCAGTTGTGGAGCCAAGCATGGACGCGTCCTCTCCCCCGCCTTCGCAGACCCTAACCCCCGCCAACGACGGCCCGCCGATCAGCGAGAAGGGCCACGCCGCGCTGATAACGCTGGCGCGGCTGATCGGTCGTCAGATCGCGCGCGAGGAGTTCGCGCGGCGGATGGCGGCGGCCAATGCCGAGAACGATGACACCCCAGCTTGAAGGGAGTTTACCGATGGCCCGCGTCGCGCTTTACGCTCGCTATTCCGATGACAAGCAGTCGGCGGCCTCGATCGAGGATCAGTTTCGGGTGTGCCAGATCTACGCCGATCGCCAGGGATGGACGACCGTCGGGCGCTATTCGGATGCGGCGATCTCCGGTTCGACGATGATCCTCCGACCTGGAGTTCGATCGCTGCTGCACGAGGCCATGGCGGGCAGGTTCGACCTGGTCTTAGCCGAGGCGTTGGACCGGCTCAGCCGCGATCAGGAGGACATCGCCGCGCTCTTCAAGCGCCTACGGTTCGCGGGCGTGCCGATCATCACCCTGTCGGAGGGCGAGATCAGCGAACTTCATGTCGGGCTCAAGGGCACGATGAACGCGCTCTTCCTCAAGGAGCTGGCCGCCAAGACCCATCGGGGCCTTCGTGGCCGGGTCGAGGCCGGCAAGGCCAGCGGCAACAAGTGTTATGGCTATCGCGTCGTTCGCGCCTTCGACGCCGCCGGCAAGGTGACGACCGGAGAGCGTGAGATCATCCCCGAGCAGGCCGAGGTGGTCAGGGGCGTGTTCCGCGACTATGCCGCCGGCAAGAGCCCGCGCCAGATCGCCCTGGCGCTCAATGAGGCGGGCGTCCCGGCGCCGCGCGGGCGGGCCTGGAGTTCGCAGACCATTCGCGGCAAGTCGAACGGCGTCCACGGCATCCTCAACAACCCCCTCTATGTCGGCCGCATGGTCTGGAACCGGGCCAGGGACCTTCGCGACCCGGACACGGGCGGGGTCAAGCGCCGGGCCAATCCCGAGAGCGAGTGGGTCCACGCCGACGTTCCGCATCTGCGGATCGTCGATGACGCCTTGTGGGAGGCCGCCAAGGCCCGGCAGGAGGAGTTCTCGCGTGTCTACGAGCAGGCCGTCGCGGACGGCAAGCGCCTGTTGGGCGCGGCATCGGCGGCGCGGCGACCGATGAGCTTACTGTCAGGTCTGGTCGCCTGTGGCGTCTGTGGCGGGGTGATTACCCGTCGGGGCAATGGCCGCATGGTCTGTCTGGGCCGGATCACCGGAAAGGGCTGCTCCAACAAGACCACGCTGGTCGCCGAGCGATTGGAGGCGCGGGTGCTGACAGGTCTACGCGACCGGTTGCTGACGCCGCAGATCGCGGCCGAGGCGATGCGGTCGTTCATCGAGGAGACCAACCGGCTCAACCACGAGCGCCGGGCCAACGAGGCGGTGGATCGCCAGCGCTTGGAGAAGGCGCGCAAGGCGGCAAAGGGCATCCTCACCATGATCGAGGAGGGCGAATATACGCCGGGGATGGTGGGGCGCCTTCGCGAGTTGGAGGCCGAGGTCGCCGCCATCGAGGCGGCCATGGCCGAAGCCCCGCGCGACGTTCCTGACATTCACCCCAACATCGCCGAGCTATACCGCCGCAAGGTCGAGCGTTTGACCGAAGCGCTCGCCGACCCGGACAACCGCACCGAGGCGGCGACAGCCTTGCGGGCGCTCGTTGAGAAGATCGTCGTCACCCCGACCGAGCGGCGCGGCGAGCATGACGTGCGGCTGTTCGGCGATCTGGAAAAGATCCTGGCTTGGGCCGAGGATCGCAAGGCCGTCCTCCAAGCCCCGCTGAGGCTGTCCTTTCGCCACGGAGGCGAAGGCGTAGCGGTGAAGGACTTTGAGGGGTCTCTCAAACGAAAACCGCCGCGATCGGCCTTTTGGCTGATCGCGGCGGACCTGGTCTTGGACCCCTCATCCGACCCGCTGCGCGGGCCACCTTCTCCCGCAAGGGGAGAAGGAAGCGCGAGGCCTGTGGATAACTTTTACGAGGTCCACCCGCCGCCCAGCGCCTTGTAGATCGCCACGACGTTGGTGTTCACGCCGGTCTCGGCGACCGTCAGCGAGTCCTCCGCCGCCAGCAGCGTCCGCTCGGCGTCCAGCAGCACCAGGAAGTCGATGCCGCCTTCCTTGTACTGGATGCGGGCCAGTTCGGCGGCGCGGCGGGAAGCGGCGGCCTGGTTGGTCAGGCTAACCAGCTGGGCCTGCTGCTGGCGGTAGGCGACCAGGGCGGTCTCCAGGTCCTCCAGCGCCCGCAGCACGGTCTGGTCGTAGACGGCCAGGCTGGCGTCGTTGCGGGCCTGCGCGGCCTTCAGCCGTTGGTGAGCGCCGCCCAGGTCCAGGGCCGGCCAGCTGACCGACGGGGCCACCGACCAGGCCTGGCTGGCCGCGTTGCCGAAGCCCGAGCTCGTGCCCGACAGGAAGCCGATGAACCCCGTCACCCGCACGCGGGGGAACAGGTCGGCGGTGGCCACTCCCACCTTGGCGGTCTGGGCGGCCAGGCGTCGCTCGGCCGCCTGGACGTCGGGGCGCCGGCGCAGCAGGTCGGCGGCGTCGCCGATCGGCAGGGCGGCGATCAGCGGCGTGACCTCGGCGTCCTTGCCGGCCTGGGGGCCGGCCAGCACCGCGTCCAGCTCACCCGGCCGCTTGCCGACCAGCACGCAGAGCCGGTAGTTGGCCCGCTTCTCGGCGGTGATCAGGGCCGGGATCGCCGCCTCGGTGGCGTTGAGGCGGGCCTGGGCGCTGGCGACGTCGATCGGGCTGCCGGCCCCGGCGTTGTAGCGCACCTGGGTCAGGCGCAGGGTCTCGCGCTGGGTGTCGAGGTTGCGGTTGGCCACGGCCAGACGGGCCTGGGCGCCGCGCAGCTCCAGGTAATTGCGGGCCACCTCGGCGGCGATGGTCACCTGGGCGTCGCGCAGGTCGGCCTGCGCCGCCCCCGCCTCGGCCCGGGCCGATTCCACGCCCCGGCGGACGCGGCCGAACAGGTCGATCTCCCAGCCGGCGTCGAAGCCGGCCTGGTAGGTCTGGCTCTCCACCCGCTGGCCGTTCGAGCCCGGCTGCTGCTGGTCGCTCTTGACGTAGGACCCGTCGGCGGTGACCCGAGGCAGCTGGTCCAGGCGGGCGTCCTTGAACAGGGCGCGGGCCTCGTCGACCCGGGCGACCGCGACCTTGATGTCGAGGTTGCCGGCCAGGGCCTGGCCGACCAGGCCGTCCAGCACCGGGTCGTTGAACGCCTTCCACCACTGGGCCTCGGGATTGGCGGTCGAGAAGGCGCCGGCCGGGGCGTTCTGCAGGACGACCGGAGCCTGGACCGGGGTCTTGTAGTCCGGGCCGACGGCGCAGGCGGCCAGGAGGAGCGCCGAAGCGCCGATGGTCAGAGCAAGTCTCAACGTCGTCATGGAAGTTGTCATCCCGGACAAGCGAAGCGCAGATCCGGGATCGCCGGAAGCGCTGAGTTCAGGCGTCGGTCCCGGATCTTCGCGCTGCGCGCTTCGTCCGGGATGACGGTCGTTTTGGGCTTTGACCGTGGAGGCGTTCATCAGTGCGCCTCCACGGCGGTCGTCGTTTGCTTGGCCGCCTTCATGGCCGCCCGGCGGGCGGTGTTGCGGCGGATCACGAAGTAGAAGATCGGGGTCAGGACCAGGCCGAAGACCGTCACCCCCAGCATGCCGGAGAACACCGCCACGCCCATGGCCCGGCGCATCTCCGCGCCCGCTCCGTGGGAGACGACCAGCGGCCACACGCCCATGATGAAGGCGATCGAGGTCATCAGGATCGGCCGCAGGCGCAGGCGGCAGGCCTCCAGCACCGCCTGCAGCGGCGTGTCGCCATGCTCCTCGCGTTCCTTGGCGAACTCGACGATCAGGATGGCGTTCTTGCACGCCAGCCCCACCAGCACGATCAGCCCGATCTGGGTGAAGATGTTGTTGTCGCCATGGGTCAGCAGCACGCCGGCCAGGGCCGACAGCAGGGTCATCGGCACGATCAGGATGACCACCAGCGGCAGGCTCCAGCTTTCGTACTGGGCGACCAGCACCAGGAAGGCCAGCAGCACGCAGAGCGGGAAGATGTAGACCGCCGTGTTGCCCGCCAGAATCTGCTGGTAGGTCAGCTCGGTCCACTCATAGCCCATGCCGTTGGGCAGCTCCTGCTTGGCCAGGTCCTCCAGCGCCTTCTGGGCCTGGCCCGTCGAGTAGCCGGGGGCCGGGCCGCCGTTGATCTCGGCCGTGAGCACGCCGTTGTAGTGGCTCTCGCGGTCGGGGCCGGTGGCCTCCTTGAAGCTGACAAAGGCGCCCAGCGGGATCATCTGGCCCTGGCCGTTGCGGGTCTGCAGGCGCAGCATCTGCTCGGGCTGCATGCGGAATTTCTGGTCGGCCTGGACGTTGACCTCGTAGGTGCGGCCAAAGCGGTTGAAGTCGTTGACGTACAGCGAGCCCAGATAGACCTGCATGGTCTCGAACAGGTCAGTCAGGGACACGCCCGAGGCCCGGGCCTTCTCGCGATCGATGTTGGCCTCGATCTTCGGCACGCTGACCTGGTAGGTCGAGAACACGCCGGCCAGGGCGGGATCCTTGCGGGCCTTGTCGATCAGGTTCTGGGTCTGCTTATTCAGCTCCTCGGGGCCAAGGCCCGCGCGGTCGACGATCTGCATGCGGAAGCCGCCGATCGTGCCCAGCCCCTGCACCGAAGGCGGCGGGAAGACCGCGATCTGGGCGTCGGGGATGGCGCCGAACTTGGCGTTCAGCTGGCCGACGATGGCGTTGGCCGACAGGTCGTGGCTCTTGCGGTTCTTGAAGTCGTCCAGCGGGAAGAACACCGCGCCGGAGTTGGGGCTGTTGATGAAGCCGTTGGCCGACAGGCCGGGGAAGGCCACCGAGTGCTTGATGCCCGGCACCTTCATGGCGATGTCGCCCATCTGGCGGATCACCGCCTCGGTGCGGTCCAGCGAGGCCGCGTCGGGCAACTGCACGACGGCGACCACATAGGCCTTGTCCTGCTGGGGCACGAAGCCGCCGGGGGTCTTCATGAAGGCCCCGATCGTCAGGGCCAGCAGGATCCCGTAGACCACCAGGCCGGCGGTCGACTTGCCCAGGGTGCGGCCGACATTGCGGACATAGCCGTTGGAGGCCTTGGCGAAGAAGCGGTTGAACGGGTTGAACAGCCAGCCCAGGGCCGCGTCGATCAGCTTCTGGAAACGATCCTTGGGCGCGTCATGCGACTTCAGGAGCACCGCGGCCAGGGCCGGCGACAGGGTCAGGGAGTTGAAGGCCGAGATCACCGTCGAGATGGCGATGGTCAGGGCGAACTGGCGGTAGAACTGGCCCGACAGGCCGCTGATGAAGGCGGTGGGGATGAACACCGCGCACAGCACCAGGGCCGTGGAGATGATCGGTCCGGTGACCTCGCTCATGGCCTTGCGGGTGGCCGCGACCGGCTCGAGGCCGTTGGTGATGTTGCGCTCGACGTTCTCGACCACGACGATGGCGTCGTCGACGACGATGCCGATGGCCAACACCAGGCCGAACAGGGTCAGGGCGTTGAGGCCGAAGCCCAGCATCAGCAGCACGGCGAAGGTGCCGATCAGCGAGATGGGCACGGCGATCAGCGGAATGATCGAGGCGCGCCAGCCCTGCAGGAACAGCACCACCACCAGCACCACCAGGATGATCGCCTCGATCAGGGTGTGGACCACCGAGTTGATGGATTCCTGCACGAAGGCGGTGGTGTCGTAGATGATCTCGTAGTCGACGCCCTCGGGGAACTCCTTCTTCAGCTCCTTCATCGTCTTCTTGATGTCGGCGGCCATGGCCAGGGCGTTGGAGCCCGGGCGCTGGAAGATCGGCATGGCCACGGCCGACTTGTTGTCGAGCAGGCTGCGCAGGGCGTAGTTGTTGGCTCCCATCTCCACGCGGGCCACGTCGCCCAGGTGGGTGATCTCGCCGTTGGCGCCCGAGCGGATGATGACCTCGCGGAACTGCTCCTCGTCGGTCAGGCGGCCGGGGGCGTTGATCGACAGCTGGAAGTCCGCGCCGACATTGGTCGGCGGCGCGCCCAGCTGGCCGGCGGCGACCTGGACGTTCTGCTCGCGCAGGGCCTTGACCACGTCGCCGGCCGTCATGTTCAGCGAGGCCAGCTTTTCAGGGTCCAGCCACACCCGCATCGAATAGGCGCCGGCCCCGAAGATCTGCACGTCGCCCACGCCGTCGACGCGCTTGAGGCGGTCGCGGACGTTCAGCTGCGCGTAGTTGCTCAGATAGAGCATGTCGTAGCGGTTGTTGGGCGAGATCATGTGCACGACCAGGGTCAGGTCGGGCGATGCCTTGTCGGTGGTCACGCCGATGCGCTGCACCTCCTGGGGCAGCTTCGGCAAGGCCTGGGCGACGCGGTTCTGGACCTGCACCTGGGCCTTGTCGAGGTCGGTGCCCAGGGCGAAGGTGACGGTCAGGATCATCGCCCCGTCGGACGCCGATTGCGACGACTGGTAGATCATGCCTTCGACGCCGTTGATCGCCTGCTCCAGCGGGGCGGCGACGGTCTGGCCGATGACGGCGGGGTTGGCGCCTGGATAGGCGGCGCGCACGACCACGGTCGGCGGCACCACCTCGGGATATTCCGAGATCGGCAGGCGCGGCAGCGCCACCAGCCCGGCGATGAAGATGACGATCGAGAGCACGGCGGCGAAGCGCGGCCGGTTCACGAAGAACTTTGAGAAATTCATGGGAGGCGCCTTTTTCGGGCGAGTAGGGGGGAGGAGGCAAGGAGGGGGCGTCGAACGCCGCCAGGCGCTCATCTTCGCCCGCTCCGAGGGTTCGAAGCGGGCCGGTCAGGCGAGCCTTAGTTCTGGCCGACGCTGTTGATCATCGCGACGCGCTGCGGGCCGGTCTCGAACTGGGCGAGGTCGGTCGACAGGTCGGTCTTGACGATCACCGGGTTGACGGTGTCGCCCGGCTTGACCTTCTGCAGGCCGCCGACGATCACCCGGTCGCCGGGCTTCAGGCCCGTGCGGATGATGCGCAGGTTGCCGGCCAGCGGACCGATCTCGACCGGGCGATACTCGGCCTTGTTGTTGGCGCCGACCACCACGACATAGCGCTTGCCCAGGTCGGTGGCGACGGCGCGGTCGGGGGCCAGGGCCACCGTCTGCGAGCTGTCGCTGACCATGCGGATGCGGGCGAACAGGCCGGGCGTGAACCGGCCGTCGGCGTTGGCGAAGATCGCCCGGCCGTTGATCGTGCCGCTCTTGGCGTCCAGGGCGTTGTCGATGAACTTCAGCTGGCCTTGGTGCGGATAGCCGTCCTCGGTCATCAGGCCCATATAGACCGGGCTGGCCTTGCCGCGCTCGGCCGACGCGTACTTCAGGAAGGTCTGCTCGTCGGCGTTGAAGGTGGCGTAGATCGGGGTGTCGCTGACCACGGTGGTCAGCAGGTCGGACGGGGTGACCAGGTTGCCGCGGGTGATCACCGCCTTGGAGACCCGGCCGTCGATCGGCGAGACCACGCGGGTCCATTCCAGGTTCAGGCGGGCGGTCTGGTAGGCGGCGTTGGCGGCGCCGAGATTGGCCTGGGCGGCCTTTTCCTCGGCGGAGAGGCGGTCGAACTCGCTCTGGGCCAGGGCGTTCTGCTCGATCAGCCGGCGGCCGCGCTCGCGGTTGACGACGGCCAGGTCCAGCTGGGCCTTGGCGCGGGCCACCTCGGCCTGGGCGCGGTTGGCCTCGGCCTGGTAGGGACGCGGGTCGATCTGGAACAGCACCTGGCCCTTGCGGATCCGGGCGCCCTCCTCGAACCGGGCGCCGTCGATGAAACCGCTGACGCGCGGCCGGATGTCGACGGTGTCGATGGCTTCGAGGCGGCCGGTGAAGTCGTCCCACTGGCGCAGGTCCTTGAAGGCCACCGCGGTGACGGTGACCTGGGCGGGCGGCGGGGCGGCTTCCTGCTTGGCCTGGGCGCTGCAGGCGGCCAGCACGGCCATGGCGGCCAGGCCGGCGAACGAGGTGAAGGCGGGGCGGAGGGACATCGGCGTACCTGTCGGACAGAAGAAGCGGGGGAGGAGACGCGGGATTGTTTCTATTCCCAGACGGGGCGCCGGGATTTGGATCGGGTTTTCGGCGACGCGGCCCAGTCCCGACCGGACGGGCCGTCGGCGCCTTGGGCGATCAGCCTGCGGAGGGACCGGGCGGGGCCGGCCAGCCAGGCGGCCTTGGCGGGCGGGGCGATGTCTTGGCTTGCGCTCGGGGGCATGGCTCGCGCTCCGTTCCGGGGCTAAAGGATCAAATGTCGCAGTTGCTGTTGCTTGACGTGACGTCCATCTGTGACGATGTAGTCGTATGTGACGGTACCGTTCGGTATCATTCACGCGGTGAGAGATACTGACCGGTAACTCTCACGTCAAGGTGAGGTGCTGTGAAAATGGCTGAGAGAAATTCTGGCGGGGGCAAGGTGGACGATCTGGAGGCGCCCGTGTGCGTCCCGTTGTCCAAACGTCCGGCCCGCGACCGGATCTTCGAAACGGCCCGCGAGCTGTTCTATCAGCACGGCATCCGCGCGGTGGGGGTCGAGGCGATCGCCGCCGAGGCCGAGGCCACCAAGATGACGCTGTACCGCAACTTCCCGTCCAAGGATGAGTTGGTCGCCGAGGTGTTGCGCGAACAGGAGCGCGACTACTGGGCGTGGTGGGACGAGGTGACCGGCTGCACCTGCGGCGATCCGCGGGCCCAGCTGGAGGCGATCTTCGACGCCTTCGAGACCAAGGCCTGCAACGCCGACGTCCACGGCTGCCCGTTGTCCAACGCCGCCATCGAGCTGCACGAGGCCGACCATCCGGCCCAGAAGGTGTCGGTGGCCTACAAGCAGCAGCTCCACGCCCGCTTGGTCGACCTGTGCCGGCGGGCGGGCGCCGCGGATGACGACCTGGCCGACGGCCTGATGCTGCTGATGGAGGGCTCCTACACCGCCCGGGTGACCCTGGGGCCCGGCGGTCCGGTGCGGGCCGTGGCGCGGGCCGGCCGGGCGCTGATCAAGGCGCATCTGGATCGCTGCTGAGGCGCGGTGCCTCCTTCGAGGCCGCTGCGCGGGCGCCTCAGGACGAGGGACGTTTGCTGAATTCCTCATCCTGAGGTGCGAGGCGAAGCCGAGCCTCGAAGGACGCAGAACGCTAAACGCGCCGCGCGGACACCCATCCCCCGACGGGTCCGCGCGGCGCGCGCCGGCGCCGCCTAAGGGGAGGGAAAAGACGTCGCCGTTGAAAATCTATCAAAAAGATAGGAATTGAGTCGCGGCAGATTTTCTGGCCCCAGCCGCAGATCGTCGAACGACCCGAGAAACTAAAAACGGACCCAGGAGTTCTGCATCGCGTCGGTTGCGTTCCGCCCGTAATGCTGTCGTCAAGTTGTGAAATTGCGAGCCTATAAGATGTGTCGATGTCATCCCCTCGTAGGGCGAATGCCGATCTGACCTCGATGTTTCGGGTCGGTTCCGCCGCCCCGACAGCCGCTCGTTCGCGCCCTTTCTGCGGCGCTCTTGAATCCGATCTGCGTAAGGAGCTCGTCATGGCTCTGTTGATTTCCGTCGCCCCCGCCGAACAAGGCTGGTCCGTGCGCTCCGAAGCCCTTGAAGCCGACCTCACCTTCGAGCGCGGCGGCCGGGCCGAAGCCGCCGCCCGCGACCTGGCCAATCGCCTGGCCGCCTCCGGCCACGCCGCCGAGGTGCGGGTGTTCCTGCGCGACGGCGCCGAGGCGGGGCGGTTCCTGCACCCGGCGCGGGCCTGGGCGAGCTAGCTGACGGCGCTGGACGCCCCCTCCGTCGGCTACGCCGACACCTTCCCCGTTTCACGGGGGAGGAGGATGCCGCGCCGTTCTTCTCCTCACCGCGCAGCGGGGGCTCCGGCGGCGCCCTCAAAGCCACCCGTTCCTCTTGAACCGCCAGTACAGCCACCCAATCACCGCCGCGACGCCGGCCATCACCGCGGGATAGCCCCACGTCCACTTCAGCTCCGGCATGTGCTCGAAGTTCATGCCGTAGATGCCGGCCACCGCCGTCGGCACGGCCAGGATGGCGGCCCAGGCGGCCAGCTTGCGGGTGATGGCGCTCTGCCGCTGCTGTTCCAGCAGCGAGGCGGCCTCGAACACCGAGGTGATCACCTCGCGCAGGGCGTCGACCATGCCCTCGACCTTCTGGGTATGGTCGAGCACGTCGCGGAAATAGGGACGGACGTCGTTGTCCAGGCAGGGGGTCTCCAGGTGCTCCAGCCGCCCGCAGACCTCGGCCATCGGCGACAGCACCCGCTTGAAGCGGATCAGGTCGCGCCGCAGGTGGAACAGGCGCTTGACCTCGGCGTGGCTGAGGAAGGCCTCGAGCGTGCGGCGCTCGATGTCCAGCACCTCATCCTCCAGGGCCTGGATGATCGGCAGGTAGCCGTCGACCACGAAGTCGAGCACGGCGTGCAGCACGTAATCCGAACCCTTGGCCAGCAGGGTCGGTGAGGCCTCCAGCTGGGCGCGCAGCTCGGTGTGGGCGCGGGCTGAGCCGTGGCGCACGGTGATCAGGTGGCCCTGGCCGACGAAGATCGCCGTCTCGCCGTAGGCGATCTGGGCGTCGACCAATTGGGCGGTGCGAGCCACCACGAACAGTTCGCGGCCATAGACCTCGACCTTGGGCCGCTGGTGGGCGTTGAGCGCGTCCTCGATCGCCAGCGGGTGCAGCTTGAAGCGGGTCTGCAGCCGGGCCAGCTCGGCCGCGGCGGGCTCGTACAGGCCGATCCAGACAAACTCGCCCGGCTTGACGGCCAGGGCGTCGTCCTTGTCGAGGCTGACCTCGCGGGCCCGGACGCCGTCCTTGTAGATATAGGCCGCGACGACGCTCATCAGGCTCCCGGATCGCTTGTCTCGTCCCGTAAAATGAGACGCCGAAGATTCCTTTTAGCCAACGCTTCGGCTTTCGTCCGGTTCATGTATAGCCTCTCGCCAACGCCGCGAACGCCCGTCATGATGGTTGCGGTAACAGCGTTGGATCGCCCAGAGCGGCGACGGGGGAGATGCGAATGGGAAGCGACGCCGCGCAAACGGTGCAAACGGTAAAGGGCGCCAAGGGCGGTCGCGCCGTTGGGCGCAAGGACGCCCTGGTCATCGGAGCCGCCTCGGTCGGCACGGTGTTCGAGTGGTACGACTTCTACCTCTACGGCTCGCTGGCCACCTACATCACCAAGCACTTCTTCTCGGGGGTCAACGAGACCACCGGCTATATCTTCGCCCTGCTGGCCTTCGCCGCCGGGTTCGCGGTGCGGCCGTTCGGGGCCCTGGTGTTCGGCCGGCTGGGCGACCTGTGGGGTCGCAAGAACACCTTCCTGGTCACCATGCTGCTGATGGGCCTGTCGACCTTCACGGTCGGCCTGCTGCCCAGCTACGCCAGCATCGGCATCGCCGCGCCCATCGCCCTGGTGATCATGCGCCTGGTCCAGGGCCTGGCCCTGGGCGGCGAGTACGGCGGCGCCGCGACCTATGTCGCCGAGCACGCCCCGCCCGGGCGCCGCGGCTTCTACACCAGCTTCATCCAGGTGACGGCCACCTTCGGCCTGTTCCTCAGCCTGGTGGTGATCCTGCTGACCCGCAACGCGACCGGCCCCGACGCCTTCGAGGCCTTCGGCTGGCGCATCCCGTTCCTGATCTCGGTGCTGCTGCTGGGCGTGTCGCTGTGGATCCGCCTGCAACTGGCCGAGAGCCCGTCGTTCCAGCGCATGGTCGACGAGGGCAAGGGCAGCAAGCAGCCCCTGGTCGACTCGTTCGCCAAGTGGGGCAACCTGAAGATCGTGCTGCTGGCCCTGGCGGGGCTGACCGCCGGCCAGGCGGTGGTCTGGTATACCGGCCAGTTCTACGCCCTGTTCTTCCTGGAGAAGATGCTCAAGGTCGACGGCGGCACGACCAACCTGCTGGTCGCCGTCGCCCTGCTGATCGGCACGCCGTTCTTCGTGTTCTTCGGCTGGCTGTCGGACAGGATCGGCCGCAAGCCGATCATCATGCTGGGCTGCATCCTGGCGGCCCTGACCTATTTCCCGCTGTTCAAGACCCTGACGACGGCCGCCAATCCTCGGCTGGCCGCCGCCGTGGCCAGCGCGCCGGTGACGGTCGTGGCCGACCCGGCCGACTGCTCGTTCCAGTTCGACCCGGTGGGCAAGACGGTGTTCAACCGCTCGTGCGACCTGGCCAAGTCGTACCTGGCCAAGGCCGGCGTCACCTACAGCAACCAGGTCGCCCCGGCCGGCTCGATCGCCCAAGTGAAGATCGGCGCGACGACCCTCGCCTCGTTCCCGGGCCAGACCCTCGACAAGGCGGCCTTCAAGGCTCGCAAGACGGCGTGGGAAAAGGATCTGGGCGCGGCCCTGAAGGCCGCCGGCTATCCGGCCAAGGCCGACGACGCCCTGATCAACAAGCCGCTGGTGGTGGCGGTGCTGGCGATCCTGGTGCTGTACGTGACCATGGTCTACGGCCCGATCGCCGCCATGCTGGTCGAACTGTTCCCCACCAACATCCGCTACACCTCGATGAGCCTGCCCTACCACATCGGCAACGGCTGGTTCGGAGGCTTCCTGCCGACCACGGCCTTCGCCATGGTCGCGGCCACGGGCAACATCTATTACGGCCTCTGGTACCCGATCGTGGTGGCCGGGGTGACCGCCGTGGTGGGCGTCCTGTTCCTGAAGGAAACCAAGGACGTCGACATCGAGGCGTGAAGCCGGGACTATCTGGGTTTGTCATCCCGGACGAGCCCGGCGAAGCCGGGTGAAGATCCGGGACCGCCGGAAGCGCCGAGCTCAGGCGTCGGTCCCGGATCGGCGCGCTACGCGCTTGTCCGGGATGACAGGTCTGGTGGCGGCGGAGCCGGTTAAGTTCTGCTCAGCAGCCCGTCGATGTGAGCGCATTGGGTGTTCTCGCGGCGGGCGTCGAGATAGGCGGTCACCCGCTCCAGCATCTGCTCGGCCTGGTTCAGGCCGCCCAGGGCCCAGTCGATCTCGTTGACCGTCCGGTGGTCGCCCTGCAGGCGTTCGCGGGACGCGGTCAGGGCCCTGGCGGCCACCGCGTGCAGGGCGGTCATGTCGCGGCAGGCCTCGGCGGCCATCCAGCCGACCGCGGCCATCCGCCGAGCCCGGCGCAGCGCCGCCTCGGCGTCGCGCTGGCGGGTCTCGGCCTCGCGCAGCACGGCCTGGGCCCGACTCAGCTGGCGGGCGCCGCTTTCCGCGATCTGGCGCCTTTGCCGCCGTTCGCCGTCGCAGGCGGCCTTCATGTCGCGCAAGGCCTGCGCCAGGCGGTCCCGCTCCCGCGGGGCGCCGGGAGTCTCCGCGAGATTCCGTTTTCCGAAGATCGCCATTTCCTTCCAAGTTTGACGAACCATAGAGTCCTCCGTGACCCCGTTTCGCCATCATGTTTCTTCCGAATCTCTCGGTTTGCTATGCGGCAAGTGCCAATCGCGCGTCTATGCCTAGGCATTTTGTGTATTAATGAATAACGACAAATTAACTATACCTAAAAATTGGTTACCAAGCTAAGCCATTCGAAAAGTTGTAATTTTGTCTGCTATTTCGATGCTTTCTAGTGGTTTCACCTTACTTACAACGCAAATCGACCATGGCATCCTCAACAGGGTGAATCGGGTGCGACGACAGCTGCGGTCGCCTCAAGGTCATGACGTGGATGCTGCTGATCGCGTCGTCCCCGCCAGGAGAGGTTCGATGGACAATGAAAGCGTGAAAGAACCTCATCTGCGATCCTGGTCGAACGCCGGCTGGCGGCAAGTCGAGCCGGGGGGCGGCGATCCGGCCGAGGACGGGCTGGTCGCCGGGACGCTGGACGAGCAGCGGTCGTTCGGGGCGCGGGCGGCGGTCGCCCTGGGTCATGTCGTGGTCCGCGAGACCCAGGGCCCGCACGAGGTCTGGGCCCATGCCGACGGGCGCGACCTGGCGATCACCCAGCTGACGCCGGAGCCCTGCCGCGGCCATCTGCTGCGGGCGAACCTGGGCGACATGGGATTCGACGCCGGGGCGTTCGACGGCGACCTCCGCGTCCGTGGGGTCATGGCCCGCAAGGCCTTCAGCCTGGTGTCGGTGATGGAGCAGGAGGGCGTGCTCAACCAGTGGGGCCATCGGGTCGAGGAGGGCGACATCGTCGCCATCCCGCCGGGCGGCGAGCTGGACGGGCGGTTCCAGGGGCGCGTCGCCTACGCCGTCGTCACCGCGCCGTGGGGCCTGGTGATGCAACGGGCCGAGGCCTTCGAATGGCTGGCCGACCCCTGTTTCTGGACCGAGCCGGCCGTCTATTCGCCGCCGCCCGAGGCGCGGGCCGCGTGCAAGCGCGTGCTGCAAGGCTGCTCTGGCATGCTGCGGGCCCTGGGCGCCGGCGTGCCGAGCGGCGCCGTCGCCTTCCTGCGCGACGAACTGCTGGACGGCGTGCTGACGGCCCTGGCCGCGGTCAGGGTTGAGGGCGGGCGTCGGCAGGGCGTGCTGAACGCCGCCCGCATCGTGCGCGGCGCCGAGGACTTCCTGGAAAGCGGCGGCGCCCGGCAGGTCGTGCAGATCGAGGACCTCTGCCTGGCCCTGAACATCTCGCGCCGGACGCTCTACCGCGCCTTCCGCGACCTGCTGGACATCAGCCCGAAGGCCTATCTGCGGCTGAAGAACATGTCGGCGGCTCGGGCCCGGCTGCTGGAGGCCGGCGTCCGACCGACCACGGTGACCCAGGTGGCGCTGGATCAGGGCTTCTGGGAGCTGGGACGGTTTTCCGGCGCCTATCGGGCGATGTTCGGCGAGTCGCCGTCCGAGACCCTGCGCGCGGCCCAGGGCGACGCCCTTAGGCGTTGACAGCGACCGCCGACGCCGCCGACGCTGGGGCGAGCGCGCCAGGCGCTTCCAGTCAGGACGGCGTTGATGGCTTCGCGATTGCTCCCTGCTCGTCTCGCGGCCGAGGGGCGGGCCGGGCCCCGCGTCGCCTAGTCCGCCGCGCATGGGGAACCGGCCGACCGCCCTGGTCCTGTACAACTGGCGCGGCCAGTGGCCGATGCGCCGCTGGGAGCACCAGCGCATCTTCGCCTGGAAGGCCTATTTCCCCGGGCCGGTGACGTTCCTCAACATCGGATTTCCGTTCAATCCGGCCTGGATCACCCGGCTGGACCCCGAACTGGTGATGGTCGACGCGACGGCCCTGGCCGCGCGCTATACGCCGGTCGGCCTGAGCGGACTGCGACGGGCGATGGACGCGGTCCCGGCGCGGGCGCGCCGAGTCGCCGCGCCGCTGGACGAGTTCCTCGGCCTCCAGCCGCTGCGCGATGTCCTGGTCGAGGCGCGAATCGACCTGCTGCTGACCGCGCTCGAACCGGCGCTGTGGGGCGGCGTCTATCCGGTGGTGCAAAGGCCGTACGCCCTGCGGCGCTTCCTGACCGCCTATGTCGACGACGGCTTGGCGCGGCGGGCGTCCAGCGACCTGGCGGGGCGATCGATCGCGGTCAGCTATCGGGCCTGGGAGACGCCGGCCTGGCTGGGCGAGATGGGCCGGCTGAAGCGCGAGGTCGGCTTGCGGGCGGAGGCCTGGGCCCAAGCCCGCGGTCATCGCGCGGACGTGGCGGTCGACGGCCAGCGCCGGCTGGTCGGCGACGCCTGGATCCGCCTGCTGGGCGCCAGCCGGGCGGTGGTCGGGGTCGAGGGCGGCTCGTCGCTGGTCGATCCGGCGGGCGAGCTGCCGACCAGCGATCCGGCATCGTCAGGTCCGGAAGGGTGGACGCCGCCGGCCTCGGCCGTCGTGCTGGCGCGGGAGGCCGAAATTCGCGCGATGTCGCCGCGCCATCTCGAGGCCGTGGCGACCCGGACCTTTCAGGTGCTGGTGGAGGGCGACTACAGCGGCGTGCTGGAGGCCGGCGTCCACTACCAGCCGGTGCGTCGCGACCTGTCGGACATCGAGGCGGCCCTGGACGCCAGCCGGGACCCGCGGCGCGCCCAGGCGATGGCCGATCGGGCCCATGACGAGATCGTCGCCTCCGGCCGCTACAGCTGGCGGACGGTGGTGGGCGAGATCACCGATCAGGTGCTGGCGTGAGGCGCGCCTGGGGATTGGCGCTGTTCCTTCGGCTGCGCGATTGGGGCGCGTGGGCGGTGATCATCGCGGAATCGCGCCTGGCCAAGGCCCCGCCCGGGTTGAAGCGCCGGCTGCGCGACATTTCGCGCCTGCTGCGGCTGAAACGATGGATCAGGATCGACTAGGGTCGGGGATCTCACCGTCGTCGCCGCAGGCGGCGCGCGAGGCCGCCGAGCTCCAGGCGCCGGATGGCCGCGGCCGCCAGCCGCCGGACCAGGTGGGGGCGGCGGACGTCGTGGGGGTTGTCGATGAGCTTGAACGGAAAGGCCCTGCGGAACCTGGCGTCGGCGCGGTCGTCGGTCGCGGCGGGCGGCCGCCCGGCCGCCGCCTCGGTGATCCGGGCGTCGAACAGGTCGATCATCGTCCCGTAGCCATAGGCCGGGTTGAGGGCGATCTCGGCATAGGCGTTGGTGATGATCTCGGCGACCCGTTCGGGGTCGCGCAGGACTGCCGCCACCTGCGCCATGTTGCCATGGTCCTTGTCGAGCGGGACATAGTGCCGCCACGGCTCCAGGACGCCCGAATAGCGTCCGGGATAGGCGATGATCAGGGTGCGCAAGGCGATCGCCTCGAAGACCCGGGGCGAGATCTGGGCGATGTCGATCTGGTCCTCGCGCCCGGCGAAGAACCGGTCGCGCAGCATCTCGTAGGACGGCTTGCGGGCCAGGGCGGGGATCGGGTGAGGGCGCTCGACCAGGGCGGCGAAGCTCTCGGTGCGGGCGGCCACCGCGCCGTCGAAGTCGAAGACGCTGGCCCCGCTCTCCACGGCCAGCACGGCCTGGCAGTTGCGGATGAAATTCACCCAGTCGCGGCCGTACAACCGGCTGCGCTCGGACCAGGCGATGTCGGTCGACAGGCCGAACCGCGGGGCGTCGCGCTTGAACAGCTTGCCGATCCGGATCTTCTCGCGCCCCTGTTCGCCGTGCCAGGCCGGATAGGTCCGGCCGCGATAGCCGACCACGGTCTTGCGGGCCGACAGGGGAATGGGCGGATAGTGCGTCAGCCAGTGCGGCACATAGCCGGTCAACACCTGCTGGGTGCGCAGCCCGGCGACCCCGCCATAGATCCGTTCGGCCTCGGCCGGGCCCAGGCAGGTGAAGACCAGGTCGACGCCGCAGGCCTCCAGCGCGTCGAGGGTGGCGTTCACGAAGCGGTATTCGTCCTGGATGAACACCGCCTTGGCCCCGCGGAAGGCGGCCAGGGCGCGGCGCGAGCGCGGGCCGACGAAGGACTCCATCGCCAGGAACAGCGAATAGTGGATCACGACCGCGTCGAACGCCGACAAGGTCACGCCGTCGAAGATCTCTCCGACCTTCGAGAGCACCCGGACCTCGTGGCGTGAATAGCGGACGAAGGCGTTGATGTGGTCGCAGACCGTGGCCGCGTTGGCCGCGTCGTAGTTGCAGGCCAGCAGGATGCGCAGCGGCCGCGGCCCACCCGTCGGCCGATCCTTGGCCGCCGGATCCGGCGAGGCGTCATGACCGGGCAACGGCGGCCGGCCCGGTTGGTCGGGGGTGTCCTTCATGGCCGGGCTCCGGTCATCGCGCGATGGGCGTCGAGAACCTCGCCGCGGTTTCGGGCGACGAAACCGGCGATCGTCGCGACGATCCGCTCGGCGGCGTCGCCCGCGCCATAGTCGTCGATCTCACGCCGCGGCCGGTAGTCGTTCACGGTCCATAGCCGGTTCCACCCCGCGTCCACCGTCTCGCTCCATTCGGTGTCGTCGCGCAGGGTGACACAGGGCTTGCGATGAAAATAGGCCTCCTTCTGAAGGCCGCCGGAATCGGTGAGCACCAGGGCGCAGCCGGCCAGCAGCCGCTGCATGTCGATCGGGCCCAGGGGCTCGATCACCGTCAGGCCGGCCAGGTCGACGCCGAAGCGGCCGGCCGCCTCGCGGGTCCGCGGATGCAGGGGCAGGACCACGGGCGTCCGGGCGGCGTGCTGGCGCAGATAGCCGACGGCGGCGGCCAGGGCGGCGGCGCTGTCCGTCGTCGCCGCGCGATGCAGGGTGGCGACGGCGTAGGCGCCGGGCGTCAGGTCCAGGCGGCGCGTGACGGCGTCGCCGGGGGCGGGCAAGGCGGCCATGGCCAGGACCGCATCCTGCATCACGTCGCCGACATGGTGAACCCCCTCGACCAGCCCTTCGCGCGCCAGGTGGCCGACTGCGGCCCGGGTGGGGGCGAACAGCAGCTGGCTCAGATGGTCGACGACCACGCGGTTGGTCTCCTCGGGCATTGTGCGGTCGAAGACCCGCAGGCCCGCCTCGACATGGGCCACCGGCACGCCGGCCTTGGCCGCCGCCAGGGCCCCGGCCAGGGTGGAGTTGGTGTCGCCGTAGACGATCACCAGGTCCGGGGCGTGGCGCGCGATCACCCCGTCCAGGGCCGCCAGCATCCGTCCGGTCATCTCGCCGTGCGAGCCGCCGTGGATGCCCAGGTTCTCGGCCGGCTCGGGCAGGCCCAGCTCGTGGAAGAAGCTGTCCGACAGCGCCGCGTCGTGGTGCTGGCCGGTATGGATCATCACCTCGGCCAGGCCCGGCGCGCGGGCGATCGCCCGGCTGACCGGCATGGCCTTGACGAACTGGGGCCGGGCGCCGACCACGGTCAGCAGGCGGGCTGTCACGCCGGCTGGCCCGGATAGGCCGCGGTCTGGCCCTGGGCCAGGCGGGTCCGCACCCGCGCCGCCACGCGGTCCAGGCCCTCGTCCAGGGAGATCTTCGGCGTCACGCCCAGCAGGTCGCGCATGCGGGCCAGGCTGGGCCGCTTGGCGGCGGTCATCCGGGCCGGCAGGTCGCGCAGGGCGACCAGCGACGGCGGCGCGTCCAGCCGCGCCCGCAGCCCTTCGGCCAGGTCCTCGATCGGCGTCACGTCCGGGTGGCCGATATTGATCACTGCGTGCTCCTCGACGCCGGCGGCGGCCTCGATGGCCCGCACGGCGTCGGAGATGTGCAGCCAGCCGCGGGCGCTTCCGCGATGCACCTCGATCGGCCGCCCGCGCGCCAGATCGTGGGCGAAGCGGATCATCGCCGAGCGGTGGTCGCCGAAATCCTCGTTCTCGTCATAGATCATGAACGGCCGCAGGGTGACGGCGCGCAGGCCGTGCTGGGCGACCTCGTAGTCGACCAACTGCTCGCCCAGCAGCTTGGTCAGGCCGTAGCGGTTGTTGGGCCGGGGGATCGTGGCGGCCTCGTCCATCGGCCCGTCGGTGGGGCCGTAGACCTCGGAGGTCGAGAAATAGACCAGCCTGGCGTCGGCGGCCTGGGCTAGCAGGATCACGTTGTTCAGCCCGCCCAGGTTGGTGCTGACCGCCAGGCTGGAGGCCTGCTCGCAAGTCACCCGGCTGACCACGGCGGCCAGGGCGAAGATCACGTCGGGCTTCCAGTGCAGGGTCGGCATGAGGTCGGCCGGCTGGTTGATGTCGACCTGCAGGTAATCCTTGCGCCAGCCGGGCTTGATGTCGGCGCACAACACCTCCCAGCCCCGGGCGCGCAGATGCGCCGCCAGGGGCTTGCCGATATTGCCTTCCGATCCGATGACCAAGGCCCGCTTCATCCGACGCTCGCTGACTGTTCTTCACTGGGGTTGTCGGGCGGGTCCTCGCCGAAGCCCGAAAGGTTGATCACCCGCCGCAGCCCGTCCGGCCGCTCGGCGTAACGGTCGCCGGTGCGGGGGCAGACCAGGTCCGCGCCCAGCACCTCGCCGGCGTGGCTGACCCAGCCGGCGCGGCGGGCCGGCACGCCGGCCATCAGGGCCAGGGGCGGGACGTCGCGGGTGACGACCGCGCCGGCCGCGATCAGGCACCAGGCGCCCAGCGCATGGCCGCAGACGATCGTCGCATTGGCCCCGATCGTCGCCCCGCGCCCCACCCGCGTGGGCCGGAACTCGGCCTTGCGGTCGATCTCGGCCCGCGGCGTCGCCACATTGGTGAACACGCAGCTGGGGCCGCAGAACACGCCGTCCTCCAGCACGACGCCGGCATAGAGACTGACATTGTTCTGCACCTTGCAGCGGTCGCCCAGCACCGCGCCGGGGCCGATCGCCACGTTCTGGCCGATCACGCAGTCTTCGCCGATCCGGGCCCCGGCCGCGACGTGGCTGAACCGCCAGACCCGCGTGCCGGCGCCCAGCACCGCGCCGGGCTCGACCTCCGCCGAGGGGTGGACCCAGGCGGGCGGGCGGTCTCCTGAGGCCGCGACCGCCATCTCAGGCCTTCACGATCTTTGCGGCCTGGGCGGGATCGGCCTGGGCGGCGGCGTTGCGGGTGTCGATCACCAGCGGCGTCTCTCGGACCAGCCGCGCGTAGTCGACCGCGTCGTGGTCGGTGACGATGATCGCGCAGTCGAAGCCGGCCAGGGCGTCGTGGCCGATGTCGACCGACTGCATCAGGGTGTCGCCGACGACCAACTCGGGGGCCAGCGGGTCGTGGTAGCTGACCCGGGCGCCATGGCTGCGCAGGATCTCGATGATGTCGCGGGCCGGGGTCTCGCGGGTGTCGTCGATATTGCGCTTGTAGGCCACGCCCACGATCAGGACATGGGCGCCGATCGGCGAGCGCCCGCGCGCGGCCAGGGCCTCCAGCGTCTTGTCGACCACCCGCCGGGGCATGGCCCGCGAGATCTCGCCGGCCAGCTCGACCATCTTCAGGCTGGCCCCTTCGGCCCTGGCCCGCCAGGCCAGGTAGAAGGGGTCCACCGGGATGCAGTGGCCGCCGACGCCGGGGCCGGGGAAGAACGGCATGTAGCCGAAGGGCTTGGTTTGGGCGGCCCGGATCACCTCCCAGATGTCGATGCCCAGGGCCTCGAAGCTGACCTTCAGTTCGTTGACCAGGGCGATGTTGACGAACCGGAATACGTTCTCGGTCAGCTTGACCGCCTCGGCGGTGCGGGTGTCGCCGACCGGAACCGTGGCCGTGATCGCGTCATACAGCGTGCAGGCGACGCGGCGCTCGGCCTCGGTGTCGGCGCCGACGATCTTGGGGATCGAGGCGGTGGTGAAGGCGAGGTTGCCGGGGTCCTCGCGTTCCGGCGAGTAGGCCAGGGCGAAGTCGCGGCCGGCCCTCAGGCCCGAGCGCTCCAGGATGGGCTTGAGCACCTCGACGGTGGCCCCCGGGAAGGTGGTGGACTCCAGCACGACCAACTGGCCCGGCCGCAACACGGTCGCCAGGGTCTCGGCAGCCTCGACGACGTGGCCCAGGTCGGGGGCGTGGTGCGAGGTGATCGGGGTCGGCACGCAGATCAGCACGGCGTCGGCCCGGGCCAGGACGTCCGGCGCGCCGGTCGCGGCGAAGCCCCGCTCACGCATGGCCGCCACGCGCGCGCCGGCGAAGTGGCTCAGATAGGACGCGCCCCGGGACAGGCTGGCCAGGCGCGCCTCGTCCAGATCGAAACCGATCACGCGGAAGCCGGCCGAGCAGAAAGCCTCCGACAACGGCAGGCCGACATAGCCCATGCCGACGACGCCGATCACGGCTTCGCGCTGCAGGATCTTTCGGGTCAGGCTTTGAAAGTTCGACGCCAGATCGTCGTCGCCATGGAATGGAAACGTCGGAATATGAACGTTCATTGGCCCCTCGTGGTCGGGGCGTTCTTATTTGAGATCGATGCGCCCCTCGACATGGCGGGATCGTACGCGGTGAAAGCCTTCGAGAAAAGGGGTCTCATCCAGGGTATATTTACCGAAGCTGGCGCGCTGTTTGACATAGTCTTGGCGAGTATGAGTATTAATACTCATGACGTGGAAGTGTTCGAACGATGTTATGTGAGCTGGCGCAAGATACTCCTGCTGGATCGACTATCTTCCAAGTTGATCGAGGCAACGGTTCAATTTCAGTTGAACATGTTCAAGCGCGCGCTGTACGCGAATGCCTTCGTCAATGCCCGTCAAAGGGGTTTCTCTGGTCTGGCAAGACTGGATGAAGTGGCGGATTTCTCTGGTCAGGGGCGGCTCGGCGACCAAGTCGACGAAACGCGGTTCGGCCCCCGAGGCCGTCGGCCCGGCGTCGGTCAGGGTCACGCCCTGGTCGCGCCGCATCAGCTTTTCCGGCCAGGGGCGGACGTCGTCGAACACCAGGGCGCCGGTCTCGCCGACCACGACCAGCTTCTGCTCCTTGACCGGGCTGAGCCAACTGGCGGCGATATGGGCGTGGAGGCCGCCGGAAAAGCAGAGATCGGCGTGGACCTCGTCGGCGACGCCGGGCGTGACGAAGGCCCGGCCGGTCGCCTCGACGCTGACGGGCGCGGCGTCGGCCAGGGCCAGGATCATCGAGACGTCGTGGGGCGACAGGCTGAGAAAGGCGTTCTCGTGCGTGCGGACCCGGCCCAGGCTCAGCCGCGAGGCGGTGATGTAGCGCAGGGCGCCGATCTCGCCGCGCGCGACGATCGCCGCCAGGGCCTGGAACGCTGGATGATGGCGCAGCAGGTGGCCGACCATGAACACCCGGTCCGAGCGCGCGACGTCGGCGGCCAGGGCCTCGGCCTCAGCCAGGTCCGAGGCCAGGGGCTTTTCGACGAAGACGTCCTTGCCGTGGTCCAGGGCCAGGCGGCAGAGCGCGGCGTGGGCGGGCGCCGGCGCGGCGATGATCATCGCGTCCAGGCGCGCGTCGTCCAGGGCCTGGGCCAGTTGAACAGCCGGCACGTTCCAGGCGTCGGCCTGATCCTGGGCGGCCTCGGCGTCGGTGTCGATCACCGCGCCCAGCACGCCCAGTTCCGCGCAGGTCCGGATCAGGTTCCGGCCCCAGGCGCCGCAGCCGACCACGGCGACCCGGGTCACGTCGTCGCCGCCAGCGTCGAGGGGGGCGGGGCGGACCAGCGCAGGGTCAGGTGCGTCTCGTCCGCCGCCGTCGCCGCGAAGCCCAGCCGATGATAGAGCCGCTGGGCCGCCAGATTGTCGCGGGCCACCTGCAGCGTCACGGCCGAGCCGGCGGCGGCGGCCTCGGCCATCAGCGCGCGCAGGATCGCCCCGCCGATCCCCCGGCCGCGCCGCTCGGGGACCACGGCGATGTCGATCAGGTGCAGGGCGTCAGGGCTTCGATCCGTGGCCAGCCGCCCGACCGGTTCGGCGTCGACCGTGACGATCTGGAGCCGGGCCCGCGGATAGGCCGCGCGGTAGCCCTGGACCTGGGCGTGGAACTGCTGCGCCATGATCTGGGCCAGCATGTTGGCGGGCAGGGGAAGCCGGTCCCAGCCTGGACCGCGGGAGGCCTGGAACAGCGCCAGGCGGAAGGGCGCGTCGGCCTCGACTTCCGGGCGCAGGACGAAACGGACCGCAGCGCCCCGCAACCCCGCGTCTTCAGGATGCGGTGCGACGAGGGCTTCCCGTTCAGGTGGCGAGGTCGTCATAATGGTCGCGCCGCGATTCTGACCCGAGGGATTCCATGGCCGCCGATTTCGTCGCCCCGACCGCCGACACCTTCGCCCCGCATGTGGGGGCGTCGTTCCGGGTCGAGGGCGGCCGCCATGTCCTGGCGCTGAGCCAGGTCGAGCGGCTGGAGAACCAGCCGGGCCATGGAAATCCGGCGTTCGAACCCTTCGTGCTGATCTTCAGCGGCCCCCCCGGCGACGTGCTCGCCGAGGGGATGCACACGCTGGCGCGCGAGGATGGCGAGGGCGGGATCGCCCACGATCTGTACCTGATCCCTGTCCATACGCCCGCCCCCGGGCGGCAGGACTACCAGGCCGTGTTCAACTGAAACCACGCGACAGGACCCAGAAGCTCAGTTCCGCGAGGGGAAGATCCCCTGCAGGGCGATGCAGATGGTCAGCGTCAGGAACGGCTGGCGGTTCTCGTGCGGCTGGCTGCCGCCCGCGGTCCCCAGCGCCTGGGGCGCCATCGGCGCCATCGGCGTCAGGACGGTGCTGTACATGTTGAACGCGATGGGCGAGCCCGAGCTGGGCTTGCCGTAGGTCTGCCCGAAGCTGTTGCCGGCCGCCGCGGCGGAGGTGTTGGCGGTCCCGGCGTTGGTGGCGTCGGCCTTCAGGAAGTGCAGGTGCTGCGGCATCTCGGACTGGATCAGGGTGTGGCTGTATTCGCCCAGGATCTCGCCCTGGACGTAGCCCTGGCCCGGGTGGGCGGGAACCATGGTCCGCAGGTCCGGCAGGGCGAAGTTCGTCGTGCCGTTGCCGCCGTAGGTGGTGCCCAGCAGCGAGAACAGCGCCTGGTTCTGGTTGATGGGCAGGAGCTGGCCGTTGCACATGGCCCAGTATTTCGGAGCGAAGTTGAAGGACATGATCCGCAACTCGCCCATGTATGGCGTACCCATGAGTCTCTCTCCTCGTGTTCGTCGCGGCGGGTTAGTTGCGGGCGGGGAAGATGCCCTGCAGGGCGATGCAGTAGTTCAGGAACAGCGTCGGCATCATGTTGTTGTGCGGGAACGAGCTGCCCGCCAGGCCGATGCTCTGGGCCGGCAGCTGCACGGCCGGATTGGTCACCGGGCTGTAGAACAGGCCCCGGCTGTTCTGCTGGAAGTTACCGCTGAAGGCCTGAGCCGGCTGGTTGTTGGCCGAGGTCGTGACGGTGCCGTTGGCCGTGGTCACCGTCGGCGCGTGGCTGTGCATGGCCATCTCGCTCTCGATCAGCGTCACGTTCGGCGAGCCGCCGACCTGGCCCAGGTCGTAGACCGACAGGCCGGGACCCGGCTGGTTGCGCCCGACGTGCAGCGGGATGCTGCCCATCAGGTTGGGCAGGGCGAAGTTGCTGGTGCCGTTGCCGCCATAGGTGGTGCCCAGCAGCGAGAACAGCGCGGTGTTCTGCGAGATCGGCAGCAGTTGGCCGTTGCACTGAGCCCAGCCCGTCGGGGCGAAGTTGAAGCCGAAAATGCGGATCTCCGCGACGAATTGATCACTCATCTCTTTGAGTCTCCAGAAGATCTTCGGGCGGGACGCGTCAGTTTTGCGACGGATAGATGCCGTAGAGCGAGATGATGAAGTTGAGACCCAGATAGGGTTGCATGTTGTCGTGCGGTTGGTTGCCGCCGCTGGGCGTCGTCGAGGCGGCGGACAGGGCGATCTGGTTGGTCGCGGCGTAGGGCTGGTAGCCGAACAGCACCGTTCCGGTCGGCCCCTGGTCGGACAGCATGGTCTGGGTGGTCGGCGTGCTCACCGCGCCCGGCGTCGAGGCCGCGTTCAGCGCATGGGTGTGCTGGGGGATCTGCTGGGAGGTCAGGGTGACGGTCTCGACCCCGGTCTTCTCGCCGATGATATAGGTCTGGCCATTCTTCGAGCCCTGATGGGTGGGGACCCGGCCGCGCATGTCGGGCAGGGCGAAGGTCTCCTGCCCGTCGCCGCCGTAGGTGGTGCCGATCAGGTTGAACAGCGTGTCGTTTTCCGAAATCGCCAGCAGCTGGCCATCGCACATCGCCCATCCCAAGGGCGGAAAGTTGCCCGCGAATATGCGGATCTCACCAACGTAAGGCTGGCCCATGTCTGCTCCCTCGCTGTCAGAATGTCGTTGTGCAAGCTCGACGCGCGCCAAAGGCTACTAAACCTTAAGTGGCGAGTCACTTCTTAGCGTTGATTAAGATTGCGTCCCACCCCGCGATTGATTCTTTCGTAGCCGACTATCCTGAGCTGCACAACAGTTCCGAAAGAACGATGTTCATCAAACGGCGTATGTCTACTTGTGTGGCCCTGGTCTCGTCGTTAAGGTTGCGTTTACAGGGTGACTAGAGCCAGGGGGGAGTCCGATGCGCAAATTATGCGCGTGTGTGCATAAAAGCACGGCATCGGGCGGCCGAGCGGCGTATCGCGCCCACTATCGGCTCTTTTTCCAATTTCAGGCGGGGCCCGCGCCCCGCGAGCGCGGCGCACGCCGGCCGGAACGCGGTTCCGCCGAGGCAAAGGACTGACCCATGTCGATTCTGTACATCAACGGCGACAATGAAACCGACGGCGGCGCGCTGGAACTTGACGGCGTCTCCTACATTACCTCGGCGGACGTCGGCGGCACGACCTACGTCTTCGTGGCCGGCGGCGTCGACAATGGGATCAGCGTGTTCTCGCTGGGTCTGAACGGCGCGCTGACCAACACCGCCAACTTCACCGACAGCGGCGCGCTGAACCTAGTGGGGGTCAGCGGCCTGACCACCGTCACCTCGGACGGCAACACCTACCTGATCGCCGCCGGCGCGGGCGACAACGGCGTCAGCGTCTTCCGGGTCAATGTGGGCGGCAGCCTGAGCCCGGTCTACAACGTCGCCGACGGCGGTTCGCTGAACCTCGGCGGCGTGTCGCGCGTGGCGTCGGCCACGGTGTCCGGCAACGCCTACGTGTTCGCGGCCGGAACCAACGACGACGGAATCAGCGTCTTCCGGGTCCAGGGCAACGGGACCCTGACCTCGGTCTTCGACCTCGCCGACAACGGGACGTTCGAGCTGGACGGCGTCAAGGGCCTGGCCACGGCGGTGATCGGCGGCGCCACCTATCTGTTCGCGGCCGGCGGCGTCGACGACGGGCTCAGCGTCTTCAGCGTCGCCGCCAACGGCGCCCTGACCAACACCGCCAACGTCACCGACAACGGCACCCTGCGGCTGGACGGCGCGTCCGACGTGGCCACCGCGGTGGTCGGCGGCACGACCTATGTCTTCGTCACCGGCGCGAACGACAACGGCGTCAGCGTCTTCTCGGTCAACGCCTCGGGCCTCCTGACCAACACCGCTAATGTCGGCGACAGCGCCGGCCTGCGCCTGGGCGGCGCGGCGGGCCTTTCGGTCAACACCTTCGGCACGACCACCTATCTGACGGTGGGCGGGACCGAGAACGGCGTCTCGCTCTTCCGGGTCAACACCGACGGCACGCTAACGGCGATGGACAACATCGACGACGGCGGCTCGCGCGAACTGGCCGGAACCACGGCCGTGCATTCGGCCACGGTCGGCGGCACGAACTACGTGATCGCCGGCGGCTCCACCGACGACGGCGTCAGCACCCTGGGCCTCAAGCCCACCGGCCAGCTGTGGTACGCCACCGAAGGCGGCGACGCCGACACCCGAATCTCGCGGATCAACAACGACGGCGCCAGCCACACCGTCAATGTCGACAACGGCGGCGCGGGCACCGGCGACGACCACCTGATCAGCTCGTTCACCTCGGACATCGGCCTCGACACCGCCGCGGGCTTCTATTTCGCCGTCCTCAGCAGCAACAACAACGACAACGCCTTCCTGGTCCGCGGCGTCATCGGCAGCTCGGCGACCCCGACCACCGTGGTCGACTTCCCCAACGCCATCATCGTCAACACGATCGAAGTCGATCCGATCAACCACCGTATCTACGCCGGCTACCAGGACGGCTCCGGGACGCCGGACGGCAACATCACCGGCATTCGGGTCTATTCCTACAACCCGCTGACCGGCGCGGTCACCGACCTGGGCTTCCTGACCACGGCGGTCACCGACAACCGCGCGAACGAGAGCGGCTTCTACGTTCTCGATCCGCAGGACTTCGCGCTGGATTCCTCGATCGGGCGGCTGTTCTACACCGAGCGGGTCGACGGCCTGGTCACCGGCATCTACCGCTTGGACCTCGCCAGTCCCAACACGACCACCCAGCTGGTCAGCCAGGCGCAGTTTCCCGACGACCAGAGCGGCGGGATCATCATGGACGTGGAGGTCGATGAGAGCACCGACCTCGTCTACTTCACGACGCACTCGCAGTTCCCGTCGCCGGACGCCGGCTACAACGCCGCCCAGAACGCGCTCTGGTACATCAGCGAGAACGCCTCCAGCGGCACCGCCGTCAAGGTGACGCTGGTCGGCCTGCCGGGCGGCGGCGTCTTCTATCCCGGCGACATGACGTTCGATCAGAGCGCGCGCCAAATCTATATCGAGAACGAAGAGTCCGGCAGTCTCGAGACGGACGACGTGATCTACGTCTTCCAGCTGGACGGGGCCGGCACCACGGCCACCCTGATCAACACGATCACGCCCAACCTCACGGCCTCCGGGGCCAATATCGAGGGCATGTTCTTCTCGGACCTGCCGGTCCTGGGCGGGCTGAGCGGCGCCGGCACGACCATGAACGAGCAGCAGGCGGCCGCGACCACCCTGCTGACCGGCGCGCCGACCATCACCGACACCGACGGCGACCACCTGGCCAGCGCCACGGTGCAGATCACTGGCGGCAAGTTCTCGTCCAACGAATCCAGCACCGCCGACGACCACCTGGGCTACGGCGCCGCCAAGCAGATCTCCGGTCTGGTCTCCGGCACCAACATCACGCTCAGCTGGAACGCCACGACCGAGACCCTGAGCCTGACGGGCTACGACACCATCGCCAACTACGAGGCGGTGCTGGCGGCGATCACCTATTGGACCACCGGCGACAACCCGACGAACTACGGGCTGAACACCAACCGGACCATCACCTGGACGGTCAGCGACGGCACGCCCGACGTGCCGGGCGGCGCGGTCAACAGCGGCACGACCACGATCAACATCGCGGCCGTCAACGACGCGCCGGTCAACGGCACGGTCTCCAGCGCCACCGGCGCCGAAGACACCAGCATCGCCGTCACCGGCCTGCAGATCAGCGACGTCGACGCCAATCCCGCCCTGCAGACGGTGTCGGTCACCCTGACGGTGACCAAGGGCGTCCTGTCCCTGCTGACCAACGTCACCAACGGCCTGACCTCCGGCCAGATCACCGGCAACGGCACGGCGTCGGTCACGATCTCCGCGTCGCTGAACGAGATCAACGCCACCCTGGCGGCGGCCAGCGGCCTGACGTTCCTGGGCGACGCCGACGTCAACGGGACCGACACCCTGACGGTGGTCGTCAATGACGGCGGCGGCACCGGCTCGGGCGGCGCGCAGTCCGACACCGACCTCTATACGATCACCATCACGGCCGTGAACGACACGCCCGTGGTCCCGGCCAGCGCCACCACCGTGGGCGCCACCGAACAGACGGCGGCGACCCTGCTGGGCTCGCTGGCGGTCTCCGACGTCGACCTCGACGCCCGCAACGGCGGCAACGGCGACTACGCCGGCGCCAGCTTCACGGTCCAGCGCGCCTCGGCCAATGCGGCCGACACCTTCGCCTTCGCCTCGGGCGGGTTGTTCACGGTCAGCGGCGGCAATCTGCAGGTCGGGGGGCTGACCTTCGCCACCTTCACCAGCGTGGGCGGCGTGCTGACGATCGCCTTCACCAGCTCGGCCGCCGCGGCGACCTCGGCGCTGGTCAATGACGTGATCCAGCACATCCTCTACACCAACAGCAGCGACATGCCGCCCGCCAGCGTGACGTTGAACTACACGCTGAACGATGGCTCGCCCGGCGGCGGCCAGGGGGCGGGCGGAACCGCCACGGCCGGCGGCTCGGTGCTGGTCAACATCACCGCCGTCAACGACCCTCACACCGGCGGCGCCGGCATCACCGGCACGGCGGCCGAGGACCAGGTGCTGACCGCGGTCTCGACCCTGGCCGACGCGGACGGCATCGGAACCCTGCACTACCAGTGGCAGCACGACATCGGCGGCGGCTACGTCAATGTCGGCGCCGACCAGTCGACCTACACTCTGGGCGACGGCGACATCGGCGGCGTGGTCCGGGTGGTGATCTACTACACCGACGCCGGCGGCACGGTGGAATCGGCGACCAGCGCGGCGACCGCGGCGGTCTCCGCCACCAATGACGCCCCCACCGGCGGCGTATCGCTCACCGGCACGGCCACCGAGGACCAGATCCTGACGGCCGACACCTCGACCCTGGCCGACTCCGACGGCCTGGGCACGCTGCACTACGACTGGCAGCGCAACACCGGTTCGGGCTTCGTCAGCACCGGCGCGGCCGACCAGGCGACCTACACCCTGGGCGACGCCGACGTCGGCGGCTTGGTGCGGGTGGTGGTCAGCTATACCGACGGGCAGGGCTTCGCCAACAGCGTGACCAGCGCGGCCAGTGCGGCCATCGCCGGGGTCAACGATCCGCACACCGGCGGCGCGTCGATCACGGGCACGCCGACCGAGGACCAGGTGCTGACCGCGGTCTCGACCTTGGCCGACGCCGACGGGCTGGGCACGCTGCACTACGACTGGCAGCGCGACACGGGGTCGGGGTTCGTCAGCACCGGCGCGGCCGACCAGGCGACCTACACCCTGGGCGACGCCGATGTGGGCGGCCTGGTGCGGGTGGTGATCAGCTATACCGACGGCCAGGGCTTCGCGGAATCGGCGACCAGCGCCGCCACGGCGTCGATCGCCAACGTCAACGACGCCCCGACCGGAAGCGTCTCGCTCACCGGCACGGCCACCGAGAACCAGGTGCTGACCGCCAACACCGCGGCCCTGGCCGACGTCGACGGCCTGGGGACGCTGCACTACGACTGGCAGCGCAACACCGGATCGGGCTTCGTCAGCACCGGCGCGGCCGACCAGGCGACCTACACCCTGGGCGACGCCGACGTCGGCGGCCTGGTGCGGGTGGTGGTCAGCTACACCGACGGCCAGGGCACGGCCGAGTCCGTGACTTCGTCGGCCAGCGCGGCCATCGCCGGGGTCAACGATCCACACACCGGCGGCGCGTCGATCACCGGCACGCCGACCGAGGACCAGGTGCTGACCGCGGTCTCGACCTTGGCCGACGTCGACGGGCTGG
>NZ_FORN01000017.1 GCF_900114015.1 Caulobacter sp. UNC279MFTsu5.1
TCGGAGGTGGCCGACATCTGCTCGGACGCGCTGGCGTTCTGCTGGGTGACCTTGTCCAGCTGCTGGATGGCCTCGTTGATCTGGCTGGCGCCGATGTCCTGCTCGCGGCAGGCGGCGCTGATCTCGGCGACCAGTTCGGCGGTCTTGCGGATGTTGGGCACCAGGGTGGTCAGCATCTCGCCGGCCGACTGGGCGGCCTTGACCGTATCCGAAGACACCGCGCCGATCTCGGTGGCGGCGGTCTGCGAACGCTCGGCCAGCTTGCGCACTTCCGAGGCCACCACCGCGAAGCCGCGGCCGTGCTCGCCGGCCCGAGCGGCTTCCACCGCCGCGTTCAGCGCCAGAAGGTCGGTCTGGCGGGCGATCTCCTGCACGATGGCGATCTTCTCGGCGATGGTGCGCATCGCCTCGACGGCGCGGTTGACGGCCTCGCCCGACACCTCGGCGTCCTGGGCCGACTGGCGGGCGATCTTTTCGGTCTGGGCGGCGTTGTCGGCGTTCTGCTTGATGTTGGCGGCCATCTCCTCCATCGAGGCCGAAGCTTCCTCGGCCGACGAGGCCTGCTCGGTCGCGCCCTGAGACACCTGCTCGGAGGCCGCCGACAGCTCCTGGCTGCCCGCCGAGACGTTCTCCGAGGCCGACACCGCGTCGGCGACCACGCCGCGCAGGCGCTCGACCATCCGCTGCAGGGCGATGCCCAGGGTGTCCTTGTCCGACAGCGGCTTGGTCTCGACCGTCAGGTCTCCGTCGGCCACCTTGTCGGCGACGGCGGCGGTGGCCCGCAGGTTCTCGGTCATCCGGTTGACCGTCTCGACCAGGTCCTTGATCTCGTCGTTGGTGGTCACGTCGACCTTCTGGTCCAGGTCGCCCAGCGCCACGGCGTCGGCCAGGGCGGCGATCTTGCCCAGTCCCCGGCCGATCGACAGGGCGATCCAGGCCGCCGAGGCGACGGCGATCAGCAGCGAGACGATCACCAGGCCGATCAACAGGTTGCGGGCGGCGACATAGGCCTTGTCGGCCGCTTCCTCGGTCGTCTTCAGAAGACCCTGGTTCGCCACCACCAGGTCATCGACCTGGTCGGTGATGCGGTTGGTGATCGCCCGTTGCGAGGTCTGCATCTGGCGGATCGCATTGGCGCGCTGGTGGGCCAGCATCTCCCGGCGCATCGTCGTGTCCGACGCGGCGTAAGTCTCCCAATCGGTCTGAAGGGCGGTCCACTTGGCCTTGGTCTCGGGATTGGTCGCGGCGGCCACCCCGCCGGCCACCAGCTCCTGGAAGACCTGCCGCTGCTTGTCGGCCTTGGCGTTCTGGCCTTCCAGCTCCTCGTCGTCGTCGGCCAGCGCCATGTTCTTCTGGGCGCGGCTGATCTGCAGGAGGCTGATGCTCAGCGACTGGGCGCGCTGCAGCTGGGACATCGGCCCGGCGATCATGGCGCTCTGGGCGGTGTTCAGCTTGTTCAGCTCACTGATCCCGAGCAGGGCCGCGCCGGTCATCAGGACAATCAGCAGTCCGAACGCCGCGATCAGTTTGGCTTTGATGGTGAAACGCACTGGAGGACCCCGTTCGTTCAGGACTGAATTGGGTGGAGACTGATCACCGACGCGCCGGATCGGCCGCGGGCGGCGAAGATCTGCTCGAGGTCGGGGATGACGATCACGTCGCCGTCCCGTCGCGCCAGCAGGCGGATGAAGTCCGACCGCCAGCGCAGGCCGACGCGCGGAACCTCCTCCGTGACGGCCCGGTCGATCGTGGTGACCTCGTGGACCTTGTCGGCCCGCAGGCCGATCAGGGCGGGCTCGCCGTCGAGCTGGTGCTCGATGACCACGATGCGGCTGTCGATCGTGGGCTCGGCGGCGTCCATGTCGAAGGCCACGCGCAGGTCGACCAGCGGGATCACCCTGCCGCGGAAATTGATCACGGCGCTGACGAAGGGCGGCGCGCCCGGCACGCCGGTCTCCGGCAGCAGGTCCAACACCTCGCGGACCAGGCCGGCCTCGAGGGCGAAGGTCTCGCCGCGCAGGTCGAAGGTCAGGGCTTCGATCGCGTCGGTCGGAAGTTCGGCGGTCATGTCCGGGCCCTTCATCAGCTGGCGGGGCGCAGCTGCGCGTCCTGGCGTTGGCCAGCGGCCACGAGATGGGCCATGTCGAGGATCAGGGCGACGCCGCCGTCGCCCAGGATGGTCGCGCCAGAGAAGGCGCCGACCTCGGCGTGGAAGGCCGACAGCGCCTTGATGACGGTCTGGTGGTCGCCGAGGATCTGGTCGACGACCAGCCCCACCCGCTCCTGGCCGGTGGAGACCACGACGATCTTCTGGTGGGGATCCGGCTCCAGGCCGGTGGCGAACATCTGGCGCAGGCGGATGAAAGGCACCAGCTGATCGCGCAGGGTGATCAGGCTGCGGCCAGTGGACCGGACGTCCTGCTCGACCGACAGCTCCACGCACTCCTCGACCGAGGCCAGCGGGATGACGTAGCGGCTGGTCCCGACCCGCACCAGCAGGCCGTCGATGATCGCCAGGGTCAGAGGGATGCGCAGCGAGACGACCGAGCCCTGTCCCGGCGTGCTGGTCAGCTCGATCGAACCGCGCAGGCCTTCGATGGTGCGCTTGACCACGTCCATGCCGACGCCGCGACCCGACAGGTTGGTGATCGCCGCCGCGGTCGAAAAGCCCGGGGCGAAGATCAATTGCAGCAGCTCGTTGTCGCTCAGCACCTGGCCGGGCGTGATCAGACCGTTCTCCTCGGCCTTGGCGCGGACCCGGGCGCGGTCGACTCCGCGGCCGTCGTCGGTGATGGTGATCACCACCTCGGCGCCGGACTGGCGGGCGGCCAGCACCACCTGCCCCGTTTCGGGCTTGCCGGCGGCCAGGCGTTGCTCGGGGGTCTCCAGGCCATGGTCGGCGGCGTTGCGGATCAGGTGGATCAGCGGATCGGCCAGGCGTTCGATGACCGTCTTGTCCAGCTCGGTCGCCTCGCCCTCGGTCGACAGTTCGATGGCCTTGCCGGTGTCGCGGGCCAGGTCGTGGATCAGGCGGCGGAAGCGGCCGAACAGCTGGGCGATCGGCACCATGCGCACGACCATCATGGTGTCGCGCATCTCCGAGGCCAGGCGTTCGATCTCCTCGGCGACCGCGCGCAGGGCGATGTCGCTGCTGGAGGCGGCCAGCTGCTTGAGGCGGGACTGGGCGATGACCAGTTCGCCCACCCGGTCCATCATCTCGTCCAGCCGCTCGGCCGGCACGCGAACGGTGTCGCCGCCGGCCTTGGCGCCGCGGCCTTCGCCGACGGCGGCTTCGACCGGGGCCGCGACGGCCTGAGGCGCGTCGGCGGTCTCGACTGCTTCGGCGACGGCCTCGGCCTCGACGGCGGCGTTCATGTCCTGGATGTCCAGGGTCATGTCGTCGATCACGAAGATGAAGACGTCCTCGATCGCGTCGCGGTCGTGCTTGGTGACCAGGGTCACGTCCCAGGCCAGGTGGCATTCGGCGGGAACCAGGACGTCGAAGTCGGGCACCGCGTCGGTGACCGCGGCCACCGTGCACTCGCCCAGCTCGCGCAGCTCGTCCAGCAGGGGCAGCGGCCGGGTCCCGTTGACCAGGGCGTCGGCCGGCAGGCTGAAACGGACCCGCCAGCGGTTCAGGCCAGGTTCCGCGGGCGGCGCGGCGGCGGTCGAGCGGCCGGCGGCCTCGACCACGCGGCGCAAATCGGCCAGCAGGGCCTCGCCGGCTTCGTCCGAAGCGGGACGGCCCTCGGCCAGGGCCCGCATGTGGTCCTGGGCGGCCAGCACCGCCCCCACCAGCTCGGGCGTGGCGGCGACCTCGCCCTTGCGGACCCGGTCGAAGGCGGTTTCGCAATGGTGGGTGAAGGCGGCCAGGGCGTCGAAGCCGAACATCGCCCCGGAGCCCTTCAGGGTGTGGAGGCCGCGGAACACCGCGTCGACCAGATCTCGATCCCCGGGACGATGGGCCAGGTCGAGCAGGCCCTGCTCGATCTCCTCCAGCAGGTCCTGGGCTTCCTGGCGGAACGTCTCGATGGGATCGAGGCCGGTCACTTGGCCAGGACCTTCTTGACCACCCGGACCAGCTGCTCTGGGTCGAAGGGCTTGGTCAGCCAGCCGGTCGCCCCGGCCGCCTTGGCCTGGGCCTTGATCTCGGCGTCGGATTCGGTGGTCAGGAACAGGATCGGCACGCCGGCCCCGGCCGGGCGCTGGCGCAGCGCGCGGATCATCGCCAGGCCGTCCATGACCGGCATGTTCAGGTCGGTGACGATCAGGTCGAAGCCGCCGGCGCTGCCCTTGTCCAGCCCGTCCTGGCCGTTCACCGCCTCGGTGACGGCATAGCCTTCGCCGCTCAGGGCGATCTTGATCGCCTGCCGGATGCTGGCGGAATCGTCCACCGTGAGGATCGAGGTCATTGGGCGGTCCCTTGAAGCCAGAACTTGGCGCGCTCGGAAGTTTCGTCGTCGAGGAAGCCGCCGCGCCGCAGCACTTCCAGAACCGCGCCGCCCGCCGGATGGCGCAACCGGAAGTCACGCCCCGTCTCGGCGGCCTTGCGGCGCGCGGATTCGATCAGTTGGACGAAGGTCAGGTCGGTCTCTTCCACCGACTCAATATCGACGACGACCGGTCCATCCAGGTGCAGAGCCGCACCAAGTTCGTCCCGCGCCTCACCTATGCTCGAGATCGTCACCTCGCCGGCGAACGAAATCGCGTTTTGACCTGGACTTGGCAATAACGTCGGCCCCCGCCGCGTGCAGATACCAGCGTTATCTGGCATCACAACTTACCATAACTTCCGATGCCGCCCTTAAATTAGGGTAAACCGGACAACCTCAGGGGGAGCGTCAAACTGTCGCGAAACGTGCGCACCAAATTCAGATCGCGTGACGATGGACGCGGGGGCGACGAAGATTATCCGGCAGGCGGGGCAAGAGGCCCCGCCGCCTTCAAGAGGGCCTCGACGCCGCGCTCCAGGGCGGCGTCGGCCGCACCTAGGCCTCGTCGTCGGTGTTGGCCATGGCCTTGGCCAAGGCGACCAGCCGCCGGCGCAGATTGGGCGTCATCGCCTTGAAGGCGACGACCAGATCCTGCGAACCGCTTTCCCCGAGAAAGTCGATCAGGCCGCCCGCGGGCGTCTCGCCGGTGATCTCGGGATGGTCCAGCCCTTCGAAGAAGTTCGCCAGCGGCGTGTTCAGCTTCTGAGCGATCTCGTAGAGCTTGGAAGAGCTGACGCGGTTGGCGCCGCGCTCGTACTTCTGGATCTGCTGGAAGGTGATGCCCAGGGCCTCGGCCAGTTCGCTCTGCGACATGCCCAGGGCCTTGCGCTTGGCTCGGATCAGGGCGCCGACGTGCTTGTCCACATGATGCGGCTCGGAAACGGACGTGACTGGCATGGTCTTCACCTTCCCTAAAACTCCTGGCGCCAAGGCCTCCGTACAAGCGCCACCGTCGTTAGTATAAAGCCACGGTTGCGGCTTGGTTGCAGGCGGATCGTCGCAGGCGAGCGTCGTCTAGAGGTCGACCGCCAGGGCTTCGAAGGGCAGCGACCGCAGGAGGTCGCCGGCGTCGAAAACCTGCCCCGGCGCCAGGGCGCCGGCGACCCGGACGTCGCCAGCCAACAGGCGTTGGACGGCCTCGCAGACCAGCGGCGCGGTGAAGCCGTAGATGTCTCGACCCGTCGCGACCGCCCGCCGAGTCCGGCCCGCGCGGCGCACGATCGTCTCGACGACGAACCGTTGGGCCGACAGCCCGCTGTCGTCGGCGGCCTCCGGCGGCGGGGTCGCGGCGTCGCGGACGTCCTTCAGGGCCGTCTCGCTGAGGAAGGTGTCCAGGCTGGCGGTCTTCAGGTGCCGGGCGATGACCACGACCTCGGAGAACGGAACCTCGACCATCTCCTGCGCCCCGAACGGGGCCGGGAAGGTCCAGGCCAGGCGCGGCGCGGGATGGGCCAGGGGCGCCAGCCGTCCCGCGGCGATCACCTGGCGCGGCGCGGTGTTGCGCGCCCCCGTGACGCGCGTGCCCTCGGTCGGCCACCAGCGGTCCAGCCCGATGCCGATCCGGATGTCGTCGGCCTCGGTCCAGTCGCCCATGGCCGCCGTGACCAGCAGGTCCGAGAGCCCGCCGTAGAAGCCCATCGCAGGCAGGACGACCAGGCCGGCCGCCCGCGCCGGTCCGTCGAACCGGTCAAACACCGCCTGGGCGCTGGGCTGCTCGGCCGAGACGTCGATATAGTGAGCCCCCGCCCTCAGCGCGGCCGAGACCACGGCGTCGGCGGTGTCCAGGAACGGTCCCGCGCAGTTGATCACCGCCGCCGCGCCTTCGAACGCGCGGTCCAGGCCGGCGGCGTCCTCGACCGTCGCCGTCCGGATCTCCACGCCGGCCGGAAAGGCGGCCTGCAACGCCTCGGCCCTTCGCCCCACCGCCACCGGCGCCAGGCCGCGCCGCCGCAGTTCCTCGACCACGAACCGCCCGGTGTGACCCGCCGCGCCGAACACGGCGACGCGGCGCCTGGAACCCTCGAAACCCGTCATTGCATTTCCTCGCTACAGACCTGTCTGTTTTCAACAGCTACAAACAGGTCTGTAGCGTGTCAAGCCGCGACGTGCTAAGAACGGCGCCTGGAGGTGTCGACATGCAGCAGGAATCCGGGCGTTCGACGCCCACCGGCAAGCCCGGCGACGCGACGGACGTTCGCGAGCGGATTCTCGAAACGGCCTCGGGGTTGTTCTATCGGGAGGGCGTGCGCGCGGTCGGGGTCGACCTGGTGGTCGCGGCGGCGGGCGTGGCCAAGACCAGCCTCTATCGTCACTTCCGCACCAAGGACGACCTGATCGCCGCCTTCCTCAAGCGCGAGGACGAGGATTTCTGGCGCACCTGGGACGAGGTCGCGCAAGCGCATCGCGACGACCCGGCGGGCGAGCTCCAGGCCCACATGGACTGGATCGGCGAACGGGTCGGGCGGCCGAACTATCGCGGCTGTCCGCAACTGAACGTCGCCGCCGAGTTTCCCCAGGCCGACCACCCGGCCCGACAGGTCGCCACCGCCCACAAGCTGGAACTGCGGCGCCGCCTGCTCGACATCGCCCAGCGGCTGGGCGTCGCCCGTCGCGAGACCCTGGCCGGGCAGCTGGCGGTGCTGATCAACGGCGCCTTCGTCAGTTCGCCGATCCTGTCGGCGGCCGAAGCCAAGGATCTTCTGCAGCAGGCGGCCAAGGCCCTGATCGAGGCGGCGGGCTAGCGCGGTGCGGGGTCCTCGTCCTTCGACAAGCTCAGGATGAGGACCATTGCTCAGGCCTTGCCGGTCGAAAACCTCATCCTGAGTTTGTCGAAGGACGAGGTTTTCAACTGCCGGAGCGGCTAGCGCGGGCGCTTCTCGCCGACCGCCGCCGTTGATCCGCTCTCGATGGGCATGTCGCCTCCCTGGATCACCACGGGCCGCTGGGATTCTCGGAGGCTGAAAGCGAGGAGGCCGAGCGCCTCACTAGGGTCTTCCCTAGTTATGCGGGGCGGTCGCGGGGCGTAGCGTTCGGGGCAGTTGTCCGTGCGAGGAGCGTTCCGATGACCAGCGTGTCCCTGAACACCCAGGCCTCCGTGGCCGGCGGCGGGCGATCCGGCTCGCCGCCCGACGAACACCTGGTCAAGCCGGGCGAGACCCTGTCGGGCATCGCCGCCGAGCACGGCGTGTCGCTGGACGCCCTGATCCGGGCCAACCCGCAGATCGTCAATCCCAACCTGATCCGGCCGGGACAGGCCGTCACCCTGCCAACCGCGGGCGGCGAGCCGCGCACTTATCGGGTGGTCGAGGGCGACAACCTGTCGAAGATCGGCGAGACATTCGGCGTCTCGTGGCGAACGCTGGCCCAGGTCAACCACCTGGCCAATCCGAACCTGATCCATGTGGGTCAGGCGTTGCTCATCCCCGGGGGCGGGACGGCGTCCGTCCGGACGGAGACGGCGACCACGGCATCGGCCCAGACCCAGATCCAGACCACGGGCGTCACGTCTTCGACGACGGACCAGCTGGGCGCCCTGTCCGAGCGGTACGAGACCGGCGGCCGGGGTCCCGGCACGGTGTCGTCGGGGGCCGGCGATCCGGGCGGGGTGTCGTACGGCACTTATCAGCTGGCCGGAAACCTGGGGCGTCCGCAGCAGTTCCTGGCCAACGAGGGCCGCGCCTGGGCGGCGGAGTTCGGCGGCGCCAGCCCCGGCTCGGCCAGCTTCACGGCCGCCTGGAAGGCGATAGCGGCGCGCGAGCCCGAAAGGTTCGAGGCCGCCCAGCACGCCTACATCCAGCGCACCCACTACGACGTGCAGGTCGCGCACGTGCAGGCGGCCACGGGGCTGGACCTCTCGACCCGCTCGGCGGCCCTGAAGGACGTGGCCTGGTCGACCTCGGTGCAGCACGGCCCGGAAACCAACGCGATCGTCAGGGCGATGGCCAGGGTCGAGGCCCAGGGGGTCGAGCCGACCGACGGCCAGGCCTATGACCGGGCCCTGATCAACGCGATCTACGACGAGCGCGGCAAGCGCGACGCCAGCGGCGCCCTGGCCTATTTCACCAGCGCCTCGGCCCAGGTCCAGGCCTCGGTCGCCGCCCGGTTCGGCGACGAGCGGCGCGACGCCCTGGCCATGCTCGACCGATGAGCGCCGCATGAGAACCCCTGGGGCCGCGCCGCGTTCTGGCGCCATGCCCCCTCGCCTTCTTCCCCTGTTCGCCCTTGCGCTGGCCCTGGCCGGTTGCGAGCGCCCGGCGGCGGCGGTCGCTTCCCCCCCGCCTGATGCCGCCGCCGGATCCGCTACCGAACAGGCGCCCGAAGCCAAGGTCTCGCCGGCCGGGACCTACGCGATGCAGGGCGAGCGCCGCGCGACCCTGATCCTCGCCCCGGCCGGCGCCGGGTGGCGCGTCAGCCTCAAGGGCGGCTCCAGCCCGACCGACGGGGCCGGCGCGGCGGCCGATTGCGAGATCGAGGCCGAAGGCCCGCTCAACGGCCGGACGATCGACGCCAGGGTCGTGCCGTTCGAGGGAACCAACCTGTCGGTCAGCGCCCAGGACCTGGCCGCCCGCCCCGCCGGCGTGAAGGTCGACCTCACCCCGCAAGGCGCGATCGTCAGCACCGACTTCCAGGGTTGCGGCGTCGGGGCCGACGTGACCGGCCGCTACGCCCGCGCCGGAGCAACGCCCTCATGATCCGTCCGGTCGAACGCATCACCAACGCCGAGTTCTCGACCTCCTCGCCGTCGACCACCGCCGCGCGGGCCGGGGTGGCGCGGCTGGCGCTGGAGGCGATGGCCACCATCACCGGCGCGGCCCTGGTCGATCCCCTGCGCGGCGGCGACCGAGGCGGCGCCCTGGCCCAGACCTGGGCCGAGCACGGCCAGAACGGCATGGCCCAGGTGGGCGGCGACTTGCGCGCCCTGGCGGCCCAAAGCGGCCAGACCGTCGCCGGCCGGCTGTCGGCCACCTCGCCGATCGACGCCGGCCGGATCGAGCGGGTGCTGGCCGACTTCGCCCGCGAGCTGCGGGCTCAAGCGACAGACAAGCCGCACATGACGCCGGCGGCCCTGGTCGAGCCGCTGATGCGGGCCATCGCCACGGGCCTGCAACGCGAGCCCGCCCCCGGCGGGGCCAGGACCGACGCGGTGGAGCAATTCGTGCGGATCATCGACGGCGCGACCCAGGACCTGCGCGGCGCGGCCTGGCGAGTTCCCTAAACCTTGGACTCCGTCGCCGGCGCGGTCGCGTCGGTGCGGGTCAAGTTCGCCAGCCCCGTGGCGGGCCGATCCAGCTTGTCGTGGAAGGCCAGGGTGACGTCCATCTGGGCCTGGCCGCGCATTTGCGTCCACCACTGGTCATGGACGGCCGCCTGGAAGTCGCCGTTGGTCCGCTCCGAGCGGGTCTCGATCGCGGGATCGGCGACGGTGTCGGCCGTGTCCTCGACCACGCCCACGGCGTCGTCGACCACGCCGCCGACGCCGTCCAGCACGCCGCCCAGGCCTTCGGCCAGCAGCGCGCCCTCGAGCGCGCCGCGCTGGGCGGGCGGCAGGGTCCGCAGCGCGGCGGCGGTCTCGGCGGGGCCGGCCTCGGCGAAGGCCGCGCGATCCAGTCGGCCGCTTTGCCGGAAACGATCGACGGCGTCATCGAGACGGCCGCCGCGAACCGGAGCGGCGGCGCGGCCTGGGCCGGACAGGTCTTGCACGATCATGGCGGTGGCCTCCTGGTCCGAGCGTGCGCCGAACGGCTCGGCGCGGCTACTGGGGTTTTCCCCAGCGCCGGCGCCTCAGCGCACGAAGCCGGCCGGGGTCAGCTTCAACTGGCGCAGGTCGACGTTCATCTCGCTGCGGAAGCGGGCGACCGCCGCGTCGGACAACCGGTTGCTCAGGCCCTTGTCGCCCTTGGCCGTGGCGTCGGAAAACGCCGAACCCTGGGCCACGAAGTTGAGCATGAACACCTCGGCCATCTCCTGCTTGCCGGCGTCGTCGAGGCCGGCGAACTGCGGGTTGGCCCCCAGGGCCCGATAGACCTGGCCCCGGACCGCCTGCACCTGGGTGCGGTCGGTGAACGGCACATTGTTGGCGATCTGCCAGTTCTGCACCCAATAGGCGGCTATGGCGTCGGCGACGTCGCCGCGCCGCAGGCCGTCGGTCGACACGTGCTTCTCCCACGCGCCCAGCAGGTCGTTCTGCTGGACAGCCTGGCGCAGGCGAGGCCCGTTGGCCGGGTCGGCCTTGGCCACGAAGTCGGCGAACTGGCCCTTGACCCGGGCCGTGACGGCGGGCGAGGCGCGATAGCGGGTGTTGACGGACACCGCCTGACGCGAGGCCGAAAGTCCCGCGCTGGCGCCGGCGCCGCTGCGGCGCGGGCTGCTTCCTCCACTCCGCACGGTGTTTCCCAGCACGTTGTTCATCTGGCCGACCGCCATCATCGACGAGCCGAAGTCGATGTACTGACTGCCGATGCTGGGGAAATCCTGAGCCGCGGCGGGAAGACCGACCGTCAGAACAGCGGCGCTCAGCACGGGGACAAGACAGCGTTTCATCCGGCTCACTCCAGTTTTTCCAACCCTGACGTGCAATGTTGACAACAAAACGACAGGCGGTCCAAGGACCGCCTGCCTTTCTGTACAGTGAAGCTCGAGCTTAACCCTTGCGCGCCAGGGCCGAACCGGCTTCGCCGATGGACTTGATCGAGTTGTTCAGCGCCTGGCTGACCATGTTCATTTCCTGGCCCAGGGCCTGGATCTCGGCGGTCAGCTGGCCGTACTTGGAGTCCTTGGAGTCCAGGCCGCCCAACTGGTCGGTCTTGGCCTTCATCTGACCCATCTTGTTGTCCATGACCTTGCCGAGGGCCTTGGCCAGGGCGACCAGGAAGCTGTCGCCCTTGGTCGACTTGGCCTCGCCGCCGTCGCGGACCTGATCGAGGATCGACCGGGTCCAGCTTTGCGCCACGTCCTCGGCCGTGCGCTGCAGGTCGCCCTGCTGCTGCGGGCTGAGGTTGAAGGCGTCGCCGGCGTTCTGCACGGATTCCGCCAGGCTCTGGGCCACGCCGCCCGGATTGCCGCTGGCGGCCTGGAAGACGCCCTGGGCCAGGTCGATGACGCCTTGCGGCAGGCCCAGCTGCTGGCCGACCTGCTGGATCACCTGACTGGCGACCGAGCTGATGATCTGCTGGAAGATCGACTGGAAAGCCAGCGAGGTGCCGCCCGTCAGGGCCGCGAGGGCGACGGTGCTGAACAGGCTGCCGACGTTGAGACCGCCGCCGCTGAAGATACCGGACATGATTGGGACTCCGCGATGTGAAACCTGGCGCCTTGGGTCTGCCTGGCGCTCATCGCCGTGACCTGGCCAGACGAGACAACCATTCCGCGCCGTTCGTCAGAAGTCGGGGCGTTCCCTAGCTAGGGTTTTCCCTATGAGCCGGCGCATGGCCAGGGAGGGCCGGGCCGCGCGGTTCTTGGCCTGCTCGGCGGCGGCGGCCTCGGCCGCCAGCTCCTCGGCCGTGCGGACACGGCGGTCCAGGACGGTGATCTGGCCGGCCGTGACCCCCAGCAGGAACACCTCGTCGCGATAGGCCACCAGGGTCAGGCGCTCGCGCTGCCCCACCGGCAAGGCGCGCAGGTAGCGGATCTGGTCGTCGCTGGGCGCGCCGGCCTGGAACCGCTTGAGCAGCTTGAGGGAGAAGAACGCCAGGCCCAGAACGATGGCCAGGGCGAAGGCGACGGTCAGCAGTTCGAGCAGCGCGTTGGCGAGGTCCACGGAGGCTCCCAAGGTAAGGTGGTCAGTCCAGACGGAAACCGCCCTCCGGCGGCTGGGGGAAGGTCGGGCCGGAATCGGCGCCGCCTGAGCCGGAACGATCGTCGCCCCGCGAAGGTTCAGCCGCCGCCTCGTCGCGCAACCGCCGGGCCCAGAGGATGACCTCGGCGACGGCGGCGAACAGGTCCTGCGGGATGATGTCGTCGACGGCGACCTTGTCCCGCAGCGCCCGGGCCAGCTCGACATTGCGGATGATCGGCACGCCGCCGGCCTCGGCCGCCTCGCGCATGGCCTGGGCGATCAGCCCCTCGCCCTTGCCCAGCAGCACCGGCACGGCGTGCTCGGCCGGGTCGTAGGCCAGGGCGCAGGCGATGTGGGTGGGATTGACCACCAGCACCGAGGCGTCCCGCGCCGCCTGCACGGCGTTCTGCTGGGCCCATTCCTGGTGCAGCTGGCGGCGATGGGCCTTCACATGGGGGTCGCCCTCGGAATCCTTCATCTCCTGGCGGATGTCGCGCCGGCTCATCCGCATCTTCTTGGTGAACGAGAACCTCTGGTAGGCGAGGTCCAGCATCGACGCGAACAGGAACACCCCCACCGTGCCGGCCAGCAGCTGGAACGTCAGCCCGCCATAGGCCGCCAGGGCGCCGTCGGCCTCGCCGGTCGGCACGGCCATCAGCTTGTCGAAGGCCGCCGCCGCCACGATCCAGGTCAGGACCGCCAGCAGCAGGGTCTTGGCCAGCGACTTGACCACCTCGAACAGGTTGTCGGTGTTGAACATCCGCTTGAGCCCCTCGCCGGGGTTCATGTGCGACATCTTCGGGCTCATCTTCTCGAGCGTGAAGACCGGCCCGACCTGGGCGAACTCGGCCAGCATGCCGAAGATCGCGATCGGCAGCAGCAGCATCGCGGTGATGGACACGAACGCCTTTCCCGCGGCGGCTCCGGCGATCGGCCAGGCCTCGGCGAACGGTCGGTCCATGACGGCGAAGATCTCGTCGAACAGGCCGCCCAGACGGTCGAGCGCGACCCCCGCCGTCATCAGCCCCAGCAGCAGCCAGCCCGCCAGCACCGCCGTCGAGGTGACGTCCTTGCTCTTGGGAACGTCGCCTTTCTTGCGGGCGTCCGACAGGCGCTTGGGCGTCGGTTTCTCGGTCTTGTCGCCCCCGTCGTTCTTTTCAGCCATAGCGTGCGCCCTTGAAAGAACGAGAGTCCTTGATCGTTGATCAATCTACGAAAAGTAGCGGTTCGTACTCAAATGGGGCGGAAAGATGACAAGCTGAACCATAGATCACTACAAGCTTAAGCTTGGATTATCTCGCCATTATATCAGTATACCGCGCTTAAAAATTGTCACGATTGCGCAGTTGACAGGTTAGTTAGGCTAAAGTTAACCTTTAAATCGTCGGGAAAACAAATGGGGCGCTACACGAAGGGACTGACGTATGCGCAAGTTCTGCGTAGCGCCGACTATTGCCTGCTTAATATTGACCATATCGAGCCAAGCACTTGCTTATGAATGCGAGACGGAAGACGGACTGAAATTCAGCTCGCCCCAAGCGCTCAACGAGAAGTTTTCCTTGGCGCTGGCCGATTGCAGGGCTGAAACTCAACCAACGGCGGCATCCGAGCAGCTCAGGCTCTATGACGCGCCCGTCACGGCCACCGCCGTGATCTCTGCGGGGCGGATCACCGGGACGCCGATCGTCGTCGCGTCCCGGGGGCTGGCCGGAACCGCGCTCTACGCCGCCCAGACCGCCGCGGCGGCCCGCGACTACGACATCGACCCCGACCTGCTGCGCGCCGTCATGCACGTGGAGTCCCGGGGCGACGCCGCCGCCGTTTCGCCCAAGGGCGCGCGCGGCCTGATGCAGATCATGCCCGCCACCGCCCGGCGGTTCGGGGTCCGCGAACCGCTGGTCGAGCTCAGCGATCCGATGGTCAACATCCGCACCGGCGCGGCCTATCTGAAGACCCTGCAGCGCCGCTTCGGCAACAATCTGGAACTGGTGCTGGCGGCCTACAACGCCGGCGAGGGCGCGGTGATCAAGTACGGCCTGAAGACCCCGCCCTATCGCGAGACCCAGGGCTACGTGACCAGCGTCATGGGCCAGTACCGCACCTTCGTCTCGGCGCGCGGCGCCCAGTAGGCGGGACGAAAGGGACGAAGCGATGAGCGTCGAATCCTACCTCAAGCGCCTGCAGCGCCGTCCCGCCCCGGGCCTAGTGGCGCGGTTCAGCGACCTGTTCCTGGTGGCCGGGGTGGTGGCGATCGTCGGGCTGATGATCCTGCCCCTGCCGGCCCTGGCGCTGGACACCCTGGTGGCCGTCAACATCTGCTTCGGCGTGATGCTGCTGCTGGTGGCGATCTACATCTCGACCATCGTCGAGTTCTCGGTCTTTCCCAGCCTGCTGCTGATCACCACGCTCTATCGCCTGGCGCTGTCGATCGCCACGACCCGGATGATCCTGATCGAGGGTCACGCCGGGCACATCATCGACACCTTCGGCACCCTGGTGGCCGGCGGCAACCTGGTGGTCGGGCTGGTGGTGTTCCTGATCATCACCGTCGTGCAGTTCATCGTCATCGCCAAGGGCGCCGAGCGGGTCGCCGAGGTGGCCGCCCGTTTCAGCCTGGACGCCATGCCGGGCAAGCAGCTTTCGATCGACAGCGACCTGCGTTCGGGCATGATCGACAAGGACGAGGCCAAGCGCCGACGGCGCGTGCTGGAGATGGAGAGCAAGCTCCACGGCAGCCTCGACGGCGCGATGAAGTTCGTCAAAGGCGACGCCATCGCCAGCATCATCATCGTGGTGATCAACCTGCTGGGCGGCCTGGCCATCGGCATGATCCAGCAGGGGCTGGAGTTCGGCGCGGCGATCCACAAGTACTCGATCCTGACCATCGGCGACGGCATGGTCACCCAGATTCCGGCCCTGCTGGGCGCCATGGCCGCCGGCCTGATCGTCACCCGCACCACCGACGAGGACAGCGACAGCCACCTGGGCGACGCGGTGCGCCGGCAGTTCGCGGCCAAGCCCCGGGTGTTCCTGGTGTCGGGCGGCATCTGCTGGCTTCTGGCCCTGATCCCGGGCTTCCCGGCCCCGGTGTTCCTGCTGCTGGGCGGGGTGGGCCTGGTCACCGGCGCCCTGCTGGACGTCGACCTGCGGTCCAGGCTGACCAAGCGATTCCTGCCCGGCGGCATCCTGGCCGACGAGACCAAGGCCCCGCCGATCGCCGCCCAGACGCGGACCCTGGACGCCCAGCCGATCGTGCCGCTGCTGCTGGAGCTGGACGGCAACGGCGTGCGCCGCCACGAGGGCGCGGTCCTGGCCCGGGCGTTGGAGGAGGTGTTGGAAGGCTTCGAGGTCCGGCTCGGCGTCGCCCTGCCCCGCGCCTCGTTCCACTACGGCGAGGCCGCCGGCCCGGCCCGCTGGCGGCTGCTGGCCTTCGAGGCCCCGATCGGCGCGGGCCAGCTGGCCGACCCGTCGGACCTGCCCGCCCTGCAGGAGGCCGTGCGCCAGGCCCTGCGCCGCAACACCGGCCTGTTCGTCGGCATCCAGGAGGCCAGCACCCTGCTGAACCGGGCCGGCGCCGACTACCCCGAAGTGGTCAAGGAAGCCGCCCGCGCCCTGCCCCTGGCCCGCATCGCCGAGGTCCTGCGCCGCCTGGCCGAAGAGGAGGTCCCGCTGCGGAACCTGCGCGACATCCTGGAATCCCTGGCCGACGCCGGCCAGCGCGAGAAGGACCCGTTCGCCCTGACCGAGTTCGCGCGGGTCGCCCTGCGCCGCCAGATCAGCCATCGCTACGCCCCCGACGGCGCCCTGCGGGCCGTCGTGCTGGAGCCGCCGCTGGAGCAGCATCTGCGCGAGGCGATCCGCACCGGCGGCGGCGCCCAGCAGCTGGCGCTGGATCCGGACATGTCGCGCCGGGTCACCGACGCCATCCTGGCCAATGTGGAGGACGCCCAGGCGCCGGTTCTGTTGGCCGCCATCGACCTGCGCCGGCACGTGCGCAAGCTGGTCGAACCCGCCCGCTTCGACCTGGGCGTGCTGTCGTTCCATGAGCTGCTGCCCAGCCTGAAGCTCGACATCGTCGGCCGCGTCGCCTTCCCGCGCGATCCGCTGACCGTCGTGCCGAACGATCCCGAACCGCCCCAATCCGCGTCCGCGGCGGCCTGAACCTGGAGACGGAATGCACCTGCCATCGGACTACGCCGCCGCTTCCCGTTGCTCCTGGCGGATGACCCTTCTCGCGGCCGGCCTCGGCGCCGCCCTGCTGATCCCGCCCCCGGCCGCCGTCGCCGGCGAGGTTCCCCTGGGCGCGCGCACCGTGGACCTGACGGCGCGCGAGCAGCCGATCGGCCAGTTCCTGCAGAACTTCTACAGCCAGGTCGGCGTACCGGTGGTGATCTCGTCCTCGGTGGCAGGCACGATCAACGGCGTCTTCAGGGGTCCGGCCGCCAAGATCGACGCCGACGTCGCCAAGGCCTTCGACCTAGTCACCTATTACGACGGCGGCGCGGCCTATGTTTACACCGCCTCGCAGCTGTCGAGCCGCAGCTTCCCGATCTCGGCCTCGGCCTCGCGGCGCGTCGACCGGGCGGCCCGGCAGCTGGGCATGCTCGACAACCGCAACACGCTGCGCGCCACGGGCGACATGCTGCTGGCCTCGGGCGCGCCGCGCTTCCTGCAGCAGATCGACGAGCTGGCGCGCGGCGGGGCCCAGGCCGAGGCCGCCGCCCCCACCCTGCAGTACCGGGTGTTCTACCTGCGCTACGGCTGGGCCGACGACGTGAACCTGACGGTGGGCTCCAAGCAGGTGACCATCCCTGGCGTCGCCTCGATCGTGCGCTCGCTGGTCAATTCCGATCCCAACGAGCGCTCCGGCGCCAGCGCCCGCAGCGAAAGCCTGATCCCGGCCGCCGTCCAGGGCCTGCGCGGCCAGGGCCTGGCCGCCCTGGGCACGCCCAACCCGGCCGGTCCCGGCTACGCCGGCGACCAGGGCACGCTGGGCATGCCCCTGGCCAGCGAGCAGACCGGCGTCTACTCGCCGCAGAACCCGGTCCGGATCCAGGCCGACTCCCGCCTCAACGCCGTCATCGTCCGCGACGTGGCCGAGCGGATGTCGGCCTATGAGGAGCTGGTCCGCGCCCTCGACGTCGAGCCGCAGCTGCTGGAGATCGAGGCGGCGATCATCGACATCGACACCACCAAGGCCCGGGACCTTGGGGTCAACTGGCGGTTCGACGACGGCAACGGCGGGATCCAGTTCGGCCGCGGCCCCAACGCGCCGGCCGGTCTGGAAGACAGCAACCTGGTGCGGGGCAATACTTCGCCCAAGTCGGCCGCCGGCTTGGTGGCCTCGACCATCATCGGCGACGGCGACTATTTCTCGGCCCGCCTCAACGCCCTGGAGACCGAGGGCGTGGCCCGGGTGGTCTCGCGACCGCAGATCGTCACCCTGTCGAACGTCGAGGCGGTGTTCGAGAACACCCGCGACTTCTACGTCCGCCTGGCCGGCGAGCGCGACGTCGACCTGTTCAACGTCAGCAGCGGCACCACCCTGCGGGTCACGCCGCACGTCACGCGCGACAACAACCAGACCCGGATCCGCATGCTGGTCAGCATCGAGGACGGCGCCCTGACCAACGCCAGCGTCGACAACATCCCGGTGGTGCGGCGCTCGGCGCTGAACACCCAGGCCCTGATCGTCGAGGGCCAGAGCCTGCTGTTGGGCGGCATGACCGTGCAGTCCGACTCGACCGATTCCAGCAAGATCCCGGTTCTGGGCAGCATTCCGGGCCTGGGAAACCTGTTCAAGGTGCAGTCGCGCAGCAGCGGCCGCGTCGAGCGGATGTTCCTGATCACCCCGCGCCTGGCCTCGATCGGCGGGGGGCGGTCCGCGACCCAGGCGGGCCTGCGCTACGACGCCCCGGTCTCGGGCTTCGAGAACGCGCCCCTGCCCCCGGCCCCGCCCCTGCCGGTCGACCGCAAGACGCCGGCGCGCGCGGCCAGGACCGGCCGCACGCCTCCTTCCGCCCCGCCGCCGACGGCCCCGCCGGCCAGCGGCACGATGCAACCCATCCCCAACCCGAGTTAGGCGCCATGTTCGACACAGCCCTCGAAACCTCCTCGGAAACCCTCGTCCTCAAGGTGCTGACCGGCCGCGTGCGGGGCGCCTCCGCCCCGCTCGGCGACGGCCAGCCGATGGACCTCGGCCACGGCTTCGACGCCGACATCGTGCTGCGCGATCCCAGCGCCAAGGGGATCCGCGCGCGGCTGACGGCGCGGGAGGACGCCGCCGACCTCGAGATCCTCGAAGGCGGCGCCGAGATGCTCGGCCACGTCCTGGTCGCCCCGTCCAAGGCCGTGCTGCCGTTCTACGTGCCGCTGCTGATCGGCGACAACGCCGTCGCCATCGGGCTGGAAGGCAGCCCCCGCTGGGCCGAGGCCGAACGGCTGCTGACCACCGCCCCACCCGGCGCGGCCCGCGACCTGGCCGACCTCGACCACGACTATGGCGAGACGATCGCCCGCCGCCTGTTCGACCGCGCCGTGACCTTCGTGCGCGGCACGCCGCATCTCGTGCCCGTCCTGGTGTTCGGCTCGGCCCTGGCCTGCGTGACCTACGCCGCCGCCAACGCCCCGATCTGGAGCGGCCCCCACGCCAGCGCCGGCCAGGTCCACGCCCTGCTGCGCGAGGAGGGCTACGGCGCCCTGGCCGTGAAGGCGGGCGAAGGCGACAAGCTGGTGATCGCCGGCGTGCTGAACCGCGAGGCCGACAAGGACCGCCTGCGCCAGATCGTCGACGCCCGCGACGTCCCGGCCCGCATCGAGGTCCAGACCAGCGAGTCCCTGGCCCAGAACGTCGAGGACGTCTTCATGGCCAACGGCCTGGCCGCCACCGCGCGTCCCAACGGCCTGGCGCGGGTGCAGGTGCAGGTCACCGGGCCGGCCGAAGAGGTCGCCAAGGTGCGGAAGGTGGCGCTGACCGACGTCCGGGGCCTGCGCGCCCTGGACATCTCGCGCGCCGACGGCGGCGGCGACCGGTTCGGCAAGGTGTTCGACGAGGGCCCCGGCAAGCGGGTGGTGTCGGTGGTCGGCGGCGACGCCGGCTACGTCGCGACCGCCGACGGCGCCCGCTACTTCGCCGGCGCGATGCTGCCGACCGGCGACCGCATCGTCGCCGTCGAGAGCCAGGCGGTGACGGTCGAGAAGGGCGGGGCCCAGACCAAGCTGATGTTCTGAAATTCCAACCCGAGCAGGAGAACGATCATGGCCGATGAAATCCAGGGGTTCGGCAACCTCTCCCTAGCCTCCACCCTTCAGGGCACGAACAACAGGAACCGCCCCGGCACCTGGTTCGAAGCCATGGCCCACGCCTGGGGCCAGACCCTCGACGCCCAGGCGGTCAAGATCACCGAACTGGCCGACCAGATCGGCCCGGGCGGCGAGGACAAGCCCTCGGTCATGGCCATGCTCACCGCCGAGAGCCTGCGCATGAACTTCATGGCCAATTCGGAATCCACCTCGGTCGACAGCGTCGGCCGGGCCCTCGAAACCATGGCCCGCAAGAACTAGCGGCCCTCCAGTCGAAAGAGACGTCATGTCCTTCGATCCCGTTTCGGCGGCGGCCGTGGTCGCCCCGCAGGAAGCCCAGGTCACCCAGGTCGGCTACGGCGCCACCCTGACCGACGCGGTCCAGTTCCAGAACGCCCTGCACACGGCCGGCGCCCAGGCGCCGTCGGGGCTCGCCGGCCCCGAGGCCCTGGCCCCGGCCATGAAGGGCGTCTTCAACCAGCTGGAGTTCGTCAACGGCCAGGCCTCGAACCTGGCGGCTCACGCCAAGGCCGCCGAGGCCAAGGGCGCGGCGATCACCCCCGGCGAGATGATCGGCCTGACCGTCCAGTGCCACGAGTTCATGTTCAACTGCCAGCTGACCTCGAACATCGCCAACCGCACGTCCGACGGCCTGCAGCAGCTGTTCCGGCAGCAGGCTTGAGGAGGGCGAGCCATGCGCAGGAGCCTGCTGGCCGCCCTAGCCGCCGCCGCGCTGCTCCTTTCGGCCTGCGCCGAGAAGGAGCTCTACGGCGACCTTTCCGAACGCGAGGCCAACGAGATGGTCGCCGTGCTCCAGAACGCCGGGGTCTCGGCCGCCAAGAGCAGCAAGGACGGCAAGGTCTGGACCCTCAAGACCCGGCCCGAGCAGTTCTCGTCCGCCGTCGCCGTGCTGCACGACCAGGGCTATCCCCGCGACAAGTTCGAGAGCCTGGGCGACGTCTTCAAGAAGGAGGGTTTCGTCTCCTCGCCGATGGAGCAGCGGGCGCGGCTGATGTACGGCCTCAGCCAGGAGCTGAGCCAGACCATCTCGTCGATCGACGGCGTGGTCCAGGCCCGGGTGCACATCGCCGTGCCCGAGGCCGATCCCCTGGCCGAGACCCAGAAGCCGTCCTCGGCCTCGGTGTTCATCCGTCACAACCCCGACGTCGACCTCTCCGGCCAGGTCGGCTCGATCAAGGCGCTGGTCACCAACTCGATCGAGGGTCTGCCCTACGACAAGGTGACGGTGGTGATGTTCCCGGCCCGGCCGGTGATGACCCAGGCCCAGCCCTCGGCCGTCAAGTCCCTGACCGTGCCGGTCCTCGCCGTGGTGCTGGCCGTGGGCGGGGTCGGCGCCTATCTGCTGACCCGCCGTCCGAAGAAGAAACCCCGCCCCGCCCTGCGCGCCGTCGAGACCGAGAGGCCGGCGGCATGAGCGGCGCGGACGCCCGAGCCCGGATCGTCGCCCAGGCGCGCGTGCTGGACGCCGTCGGCGGCCTGCCCACGCTGGGCGGCCGGGCGCGCCGCCTGTCGCGTCGGCTGGCCGAGCGCGCGGGGCGCGGCCCCGCCCCCGCGGTCGCCTTCGCCGACGCCGCCGCCCTGCCCGACTGGGCGTCCTGGCCGGCCGAGCGCCGCGACCTGTTCGTCCACCTGGCCGCCGCCATGGCCTGCGCGCCCGCGCTCGGCCGCATCATCGACGGCCGCGTGCTGGCCCGTCTGGCCCGCCGGCTGGGCGAGGTCGCCCTGGACGCCGTGCTGGCCACCCCGGCCGGCCTGATCCCGCCTTCGCCCTGCGACACCGCCCTGGTCAGCGACGAGGGCCTGCGCGACCTGGGCGCGGCGGTGCTGCTGTCCGAGCTCGCCGACCGCCCGGCCCTGGCGATCCGCCTGGCCCATCTGCTGGACGCCCAGCCCTGGCCTCTGCCGACCGCCGTCGGCCAGGCCGCCCTGCACGCGGCGCGCGGGAGCTTGTTGGCGATCGAGGCCGGCCGGCCGGAGGCCGCCGCATGAGCTACCTGCTGCTCGCCTCCGCCCCCTCCGCGGTCCTGCTGACCGACGACCCGATCCTGCGCCGCGAGGACGTCGCTCGCCTGACCCAGGCCACGGAGATCGTCGCCGGGCTCGAAGCCCACCGCCAGGCCGCCCGCGACGTCGCCGTCGCCGAAGGCTTCGCCCAAGGCCGCGCCGAGGGCGCCGCCAAGGCCGCCCGGGAGACCGCCGAGACCCTGGCCGGCGTCCACAACGCCCTGCAAGCCGAACGCGCCCGCCTGCGCGCTTCGTCCGCGGCCCTGGCGCTGGACATCGTCCGCCGTATCGCCGCCGGCCTGGCCCCCGAGGAGGTGCTGGCCGCCCTGGCCGAGCAGGCCGCCCGCGACCTGCTGCCCGAAGAGCCGATCGGCGTCCGTGTCGCGCCCGAGGCGGTCGGCGCCGTCAGCCGCCGCCTGTGGCCGATCGGGGCGCGGATCGAGGTGCAGGGCGATCCGGACCTGGCGGCCGGCGACTGCGTGCTCGACACCCCGTCGGGCCGAACCCACGCCGGGCTCGACGTCCAGCTGAAAGCCCTGGAGAGCGTGTTCGCCAGTCGCGACGAGGCCGCCGCATGACCGCGTCCGACGCCATCCTGCGCGACGCCCTGCGCCACGCCCGCACCGTCGAGCGGCGCGGGCGCGTGGTCCAGGCGTTTGGCACCACCATCCGCGCCACCGGCCTGGATGCCCGCATCGGCCAGGAGTGCGAGATCATCGACCGCGCCAGCGGCGGCCGGGTGAAGGCCCAGGTGGTCGGCTTCCAGGACGGCGCGGCCATCCTGACGCCCCTGACCCGGCTGGAGGGCCTGTCGATCGACGCCGAGGTGTTGGCCGGCCCGCGCCGCAGCGAGATCGGCGTCGGCGACGGCCTGCTGGGCCGGGTGCTGGACGCCCACGGCGAACCGCTGGACGGCCTGGGCCCGATCACCGGTCCGCTGCGCCCGCAAGCAGTCTATGGCGAGGCCCCCAATCCCCTGGCGCGCGCGCCGATCGACACCGTGTTCGCCACCGGCGTGCGCAGCGTGGACACGATGCTGACCACCGGCGAGGGCCAGCGCGTCGGGGTGTTCGCCATGGCCGGCGGCGGCAAGTCGACCCTGCTGGGCATGTTCGCCCGCCACGCCCAGGCCGACGTCAACGTCATCGCCCTGATCGGCGAACGCGGTCGCGAAGTGCGCGAGTTCCTCGACGACTGCCTGGGCCCCGAGGGCCTGGCGCGCTCGGTGGTGATCGTCTCGACCTCGGATCGGCCTGCCATGGAGCGGGTGCGCGCCGCCCATGTCGCCACCGCCATCGCCGAAGGCTTCCGGGCCCGGGGCCGCAAGGTCATGTTGCAGATGGACAGCGTCACCCGCTTCGCCCGCGCCCTGCGCGAGATCGGCCTGTCGGTGGGCGAGCCGGCCGTGCGCCGGGGCTTTCCGCCCTCGGTGTTCGCCGAACTGCCGCGCCTGTTCGAGCGGGCCGGCGCGGCCGACGGCGGCGCCATCACCGCCTTCTACACCGTGCTGGTCGAGGACGAGGACGGCGGCGATCCGGTCGGCGAGGAGGTCCGCTCGATCCTGGACGGCCACATCTATCTGTCACGCAAGCTGGGCCAAGCCGGGCGCTATCCGGCCATCGACGTCGCCGCCAGCCTCAGCCGCGTCTTTCCCCGCGTGGTTTCGGCCGAGCACCAGGCCCAGGCGGCCCGGGTGCGCGGCTGGATGGCTAAGTACGCCGACATCGAGTTCCTGTTGCAGATCGGCGAGTACAAGCCGGGCGGCGACCCGCTGGCCGATGTCGCCATCGCCAAGCGGCCGGCGATCGAGGCCCTGCTGCGCCAGGACCCGCACCAGCGCGTCGCCCTCTCCGACGCCTTCGCCGCCCTTGCGGAGACCGCCGCATGAACCCGCGCCGCCGGCTGGACATCCTGACCCCCGTGGTCCGCCTGCGCGAGCGGCGGGTCGAGGTGGCCCGCCTGGAGGCCGTCGCGGCCCGCGACGCCCTGGCCGCCGCCGAGGACGCCCTGGCCGCCCGCGAGCGGGCCATCGCCGCCCACGACGCCGCGCTGGCCCGCCTCGACGCCTGGTTCGCCGAAGGCCTGTCCGGCTCGGCCGCCATGGTCGAGACCGCCCTGGCCCGCCGCGAGATGGTCGCGGACGCCCGGGCGCGCGACGTCGCGCTGCGCGACCAGGACCGCCTGGCCGTGCAGCAGGCGCGCGAGGATCTCGACACGGCCCTGCGCGTGCTGGTGCGCGCCCAGGGCCGGTTCGAGGCGATGAGCGGCCAGCGCGACCACGCCCGCTGGGCCCTGCTGGCCCAGCGCGACGAACGCCAGCAGCAGGAACTCGAGGACCTGCCCGCCCGGAGGGCCGCACGATGACCACCACTCGCGACGTCTCGACCACCGAGCGCCCGGCCACGCCTCAGCGGATCGCGGCCAGCGAACCCGCCACGCCTTGGCGCGGGGCCGAGTTCAACGCCGCCCTCCAGCAGGCGGCCGAACGCCACGCCCCCGTAGCGCGCCAACAATCGTCCCGCGCCGAGCGCGAAGACGAGGACCGCACCGAAGACGGCGCCGACCTGGCCGCCCTGTTCGGCCCCGCCCACGACTTCAAGGCCGCCGAGACCGCCACGACCGACAAGGCGCCGGTCGAGGGCGTCGGGACGCCCGGCGCGGCGGCCCATGGCGCGACCGAACCGGTCGTCGTCCAACTGCCGGCCGGAGCCGCCGGCGCGGAGATCGAGGCCTTCGCCGCGGCCATGGAAAAGGCCTGGCTGGCCGCTGGCGGCAACGCGTCCAAGGGCGTGGCCATGGGCTTGGCCGATCGCGGTTCGCCGCTGACCGGCCTTGGGCTGGCGCGCGGCGCCGACGGCTCGCTGTCCCTGACCCTGGCCGCCCATCCCCACGCCACGCCCGAGGTGACCAAGGCGCTGGAAGCCCTGCGCAAACGCCTGGAGGTGCGAGGCCTGGCCCTGGCCGATCTGCAGGTCGAGGCGGACGACGGCGACTTCGAGCGCCTGATCCCGAAGGTGCGCTGATGAGCTCGGTCCTTCAGCAGGCGACGCGGTCAGCGGAGCGGAAGCCCCCAGCGCGTCGCGCCCCGGTCGGCCTCGGCCGTGCGGGCCACGGCCCGCGCGACTTCGGCCGGCGCGTCGCCGGCCGCCCAGCGCTCGGCCAGGGTTTCGATCAGCCGCCGGGTCTGGGCGTTGTGCAGGCCCTCGGTCGGGTCGCCGGCGTCGGCGCGCAGCTTGTCGACATAGAGGGCCGCGGCCCGGGGCGAGGCCGAGACCAGGTCGATCAGATAGGTCGCGGCGGTCTCGAAGGCCTCGCCGCTGAGGGTCTCGTCGCTGACGTCGCGCACCAGCCAGACGCAGAGGAATTCCAGAGGACCGACATTGCGGCTGTTGGTGCGCAGCGGACCGTCCAGGCCGCCCAGGCCCGCGAAGCCGCCAGCGCCCCAGGCCGGCAGCCGCGTCGAGGGCAGGCGCGCCGTCATCAGGGCCTGGGCCAGGGCGTCGGCGACCAGAACCTTGACCGCCTGATCGCCGAAATGGTCGACGGCGGCCAGCAGCTTGGCGAAGCCGGGATACAGCGCCTCGCCCAGGTCGAGGCACACGCGCTCCAGCACGTCGACCCGGCCGTCGAGGGTGGACTGCGCCTGCAGCCCCTCGACCAGGGCCTGGGCGGCGCCGAACCAGTCCGGTTCGGCCTTGAGGATGCGTTCGGCCATGACGCCGGGAAGCTAGCCTCAGCCGAAGCCGTTGTCGCGGGCGTCGGTGAGGCGGTCGCTGACCGCGCGGGCCGTGCTGTCCAGATCGCGATGGGCGGAGGACAGGCTCAAGCCCCCTTCCTGCCGCGAGAAGGCCGAGAAGTCGCCGAACGCCTGGCCCTGCCGGCCGGCGGCGGACGGCGCGGCGCTGTCCAGGCCCCGGGTCCAGACGCCGGAGACGGCGTTGGCGTCGATGCGGATGGTGGACATGGCGGACTCCTTCGCACCTTGGATACGGCTGAGAACGCACGGACGCCATTCGGGTTTTCCCTAGTGAGACCGCCTGTCGCGGGAGTCCGGTCGTGAGGGCGCTGCGCCTGCATGTTCCCGACCTGGATCCGGCCGAGGCCGCCTTCGCCGCGCTGGACCTGGCGATTGGGGCCTTCGAGGGTGCGCCGCCGCGCCTGGTCTGGCGCACCGACGCCTTCGCCCGGCTGATGCCAGAGGTTTCGCCGGGCGACTTGGCGCCGTCCGGTCTGGACGCCGCGCTGGCGGCGGCGGAGCGCGGCGAGACCGCGCCCCTCTCGCTGGAAGGCGGCGCGGCGATGCTGGAAATCCGGCCGGGCCGCGGTCCCGACGGCCGGCTGTACCTGAAGCTCTCCGACGCCGCCGAGCGCCAGGAGGCCGAGGCCCGTCGCCTGGCCGACCGTGAGCGCCTGTTGCTGACTTCGCGGGTGATGTCGGTGGGCGAGATGGCGACGATGATCGCCCACGAGCTGAACCAGCCGATCGGCTCGATCACCAACATCGTCCGTGGTCTGAAGGCCAGACTGGCCCGTGACGCCCTGACCGCGGCCGACGGCGTCGAGGCCTTGGACAAGGCCGCCGACCAGGCGCTTTACGCCTCGGGCGTCATCCAGCGCATGCGCTCGTTCGTCGAGCAACGCCAGCCCCAGGTCGAGCCCCTGGACCTGCCGCGCCTGGCCCGCGCCACCCTGGATCTGCTGGACTGGGAGATCGCCCGCGACCGGGTGTCGGCCCAGGCCGTGTTCGACGACGACCTACCGCCCGTTCTGGGCGACGCGGTGATGATCCAGCAGGTGCTGGTCAACCTCGCCCGCAACGGCCTGGACGCCATGCGCGGCGAGCCCCAGCCCCGCCGCCTGGCCATCGCCGGCCGCCGCCTGCAGGGGTCCACGCGGATGGTCGAGCTGACCGTGGCCGACACCGGCCCGGGCGTCTCCGAGGAAGCGGCCGGCCGGATGTTCTCGCCGTTCTTTTCGACCAAGCCCGGCGGCATGGGCGTGGGCCTGGGGATCTGCCGCTCGATCATCGAGCTGCATCGCGGACGCCTCTGGCACACCCGCGAAGAGAAGGGGGCCGGGACTTCGGGGGGAAGCGTGTTCCACATCGCGCTGCCGACGGCGCGCCAGGAGGATGAACCATGACTCCCGTCCAAGATTCCGCCGCGTCGCGTTCGGAGCCGACCCGCAGCCTCGGCGCGGTCTGTCTGGTCGACGACCACGGCGAGTTCCGCCAGTCGGCCGCCTGGTGGCTGGAGAGCCTGGGCTATGCGGTGACCACCTATGACGACCCGCAGGCCTTCCTCGACGCCGGCGATCCGCCGGCCGACGCCTGCCTGCTGTTCGACGTGCGCATGCCGACCATGTCGGGGCTGGAGCTGCTGGACGCGGTCAAGGCGCGCGGCTGCGAGCGGCCGGTGATCTTCATGACCGGCCACGCCGACGTGCCCCTGGCGGTCGAGGCGATGAAGAAGGGCGCGATCACCTTCCTGGAGAAGCCGTTCCAGGAGGCGGCGCTGGAGGAGGCCCTGGGCCTGGCCTTCGCCCGCCTGCGCCCGGCCACCACGCCCGGCCAGGACCTCTACGCCCGTCGGGTCGCCAGCCTGACCGAACGCGAGCGCGAGGTGATGGCCCTGGTGGTCGCCGGCCGGGTCAACAAGATCATCGCCTACGAGCTGGGCATCAGCCCCAAGACCGTCGAGCTGCACCGCTCGCGGATCATGACCAAGATGGAGGCGGCCAGCCTGACCGAACTGGTCCGCATGGCCATCACCGGCACGACGGACGGCGACGCATGACCGACGTGCTCAGCCCCGCGTCCGTCGCGGACCCGCTGGTCCGGGGCCTGGAGGCCTTCGACGCCGTTGAGGTCGCGGCCCGCAACCGCGCCCTGGCGGTGATGTCCGCCCTGCCCGCCCCCGGCCTGCGGATCGCCACCCACCTGGTGGAGCCGCCGCCCGGCCCGTGGATCCTGTTCGGCGAGCGGCCCGACGCGCCCCGCCTGGCGGTCGTCGCGCTGGACGGCGCCCCGTTCGTCCCCGAGGACGACGCGGCCCTGCTGGTGGCGCTGGACCGCCTGGAGCCGGTGCTGGCGGCCATCGAGACCGCGACCGGCCTGGGCCTGGAGCCCAGCGACATCTCCAGCCGCCCTCCCGAGCCCGGCTTGGCGATCGCCCTGGACGTCGCGCGGGACGCCGACGGGGCGCCGAACCGCCTGGTCCTGCATGTCGCCGCCGACGCGCCTGCCGCCTGGCCGCTTCCGGCGGTCGACCTGTTGGCGGACGGGGCCCATCTGGCCGTTCCCATCGCCGGACGCCTGGTGCTCGACGCCGCCACGGCGCCGGCCGCCCGGGTCGCCGGCCTGCGGACCGGCGACGTCGTGCTGACCGCCTGGGGCCCGACCCGACCGGGCGACGCTCGCCTGATCCTGGCCGGCCGCCGCCTGGTCGGCCGGTTCGACCTCGCCGACCGCCGCTTCACCGTCATCACCCTGGAGGAGAGCGCCATGACCGCGCCGCCGATGGACGCCGCCATCCAGCCGGCCCAGGCCGACGTTCCCGAAGCCTCGCCCATGGCCCCCGCCGACCTGCCCGTCGCCCTGCGGGTGATGCTGGGCGAGGCCAGCCTGCCGCTGTCGGAGCTGGCCGGCCTGCGTCCCGGCTCGACGGTGGTGCTGGGCGGCTCGGCGAAGGACGCCGTCGCCGTGCTGCTGGCCGGGGACCACCCCATCGCCACCGGCAAGTTGGTGGCCGTGGGCGAGGCCTACGGCGTGCTGATCGAACAGTTGGCGCAGGGAGCCTGATCGCGGATGGACCTGTCGTCGTTCACGCCCGGCTCGGCCCTCATCACCGTCATCCTGCTGGCCCTGGCGCCGTTCGTGGCGGTGATGGTCACCTCGTTCACCAAGATCGTCGTCACCCTGAGCCTGCTGCGCAATGCCCTGGGCCTGCAGCAGGTGCCGCCCAACATCGTGCTCAACGGCCTGGCCCTGATCCTGACCCTGTACGTGATGTACCCGGTCGGCCAGCAGATGGCCGCCGCCAACCAGGACGTCAGACCGGTCGCCGCCGTCAGCAGCGACACCCAGGCGTTGTTCACCTATGCCGACAAGGCCAAGGAGCCGCTGCGCGCCTTCCTGATGAAGCATTCGACGCCGCGCGAGCGGGCCTTCTTCCTGAAGACCGCCCAGCGCATCAACGGCCCGGACAAGGCCCGCGCCATGACCCAGCGCGACTTCATCGTGGTGGTGCCGGCCTTCACCGTCTCGGAGCTGGCGGCGGCCTTCCAGATCGGCTTCCTGATCTTCCTGCCGTTCCTGATCATCGACCTGGTCGTCTCCAACATCCTGCTGGCCATGGGGATGATGATGCTGTCGCCGACCACCGTTTCCCTGCCGTTCAAGCTGCTGCTGTTCGTGCTGATCGACGGCTGGGTGAAGCTGGCCCACGGCCTGGTCCTGTCCTACACCTAAGGAGCCTCCCATGATGAACGCCCAGGCCATCGAGCTGGTGAACCAGGCGCTGTGGATGGTGCTGATGCTGTCGGCCCCGCCGATCGTCGCCGCCTCGGTGGTGGGCGTGGCCGTGGCCATCATCCAGTCGGCCACCCAGCTGCAGGAGCAGACCCTGCAGTACGCCGCCAAGTTCTTCGCCATCGTGCTGACGATCTTCCTGACCGCCAGCCTGCTGGGCGGCACGCTCTACCGGTTCGGCGACCGGGTGTTCACCGAGTTCCCGGCCATGGTCCGCCGCTGATGCCGGGGACTGCGCCGGACTGGCTGAGCGCGATCTTCGCCAACACCCTGGTGCTGGCGGTGGGCGCCACGCGGATCGCCGCGGCCTTCATGCTGCTGCCTCTGCTGTCGCCCGAGACCGTGCCGGCCCTGGTCCGCAACTCGATCTTCCTGGCCTTCGGGCTGATCGTCGTCACCCTGCAGCCGCAGATCGCCCACAGCGACCTGCCGACGATCCAGTGGATCCTGATCTTCGGCAAGGAGGCGCTGGTCGGGGTGGTGATCGGCTTCTTCTTCGGGACCATGCTGTGGGCCTTCGAGGCGGCGGGCCAGATCATCGACGCCAAGGTCGGGGCGACCATGGCCCAGATCGTCGATCCCCTGAGCGGCCACCAGACCTCGCTGAACGGCGAGTTCCTGGCCCGGCTGGCCAATTTCGTCTTCATGTTCTCCGGCGGGCTGCTGCTGCTGGTCGGCACGATCCTGGACAGCTACGCGGTCTGGCCGATCGGCAGCCTGACGCCGGTGCTGTCGCTGCGCAGCCTGTCGCTGTTCGAGGGCGAGTTCTCGCGACTGATGGTGCTGGCGGTGATGCTGGCCACCCCCGCCCTGGCCATCCTCTACCTGGTCGACGGCGGCCTGGGCCTGATCAACCGCTACGCCCCCCAGTTGAATGTCTTCTCGCTGGGCCTGGCCATCAAGTCGTGGATCGCCACCGCCGTGATCCTGGCCATGCTGACGGGCCTGGTCCAGTTGCTGTTGAACGAGATCGGCGCGCGGCCCTCGACCATCCTCCAGGTGCTGCGGGCGATGTCGGGCAAGCCGCTCTGAAAGCGAGGCTAGGGAATACCCTGATGGGGTACGCCCCAGCTAGCGGGACCGTTGCGCGCGGGGCCAACTGTCGATCGAGGCCGCAGGACGCGGCCGGCTCGATTGGACAGGGGTTGAAGGATGACCAGCATCAACACGGCCTTGGCGACTGCCGTGAACGCCAGCTTGCTGACGGAAATCGGGGCCTCGATGGGCCAAGGACTGCGGACGTTCGGCGCCATGCAGTTCACGCTCGGCCTGATGGTCGGCGGCGCCTTCCAGGCCGCGCCCAGCCAGCCGAAGTTCACCGCCGCCATGCCCGAAAGCGGCAAGGCCGAGATCGACCTGGGCGACGGCAACACCCTGTCGATCAACGAGGCCAGCTCCGAGGTCGTCATCCGTGACGCCGACGGCAACGCCACGCGCATCTGGGGCGACCCCCACGTCAGCTACAATGGCAAGCAGGTCGGGGACTTCTGGGGCACGACCACCTTCGTGCTCGAGAACGGCACCAAGATCACGATCAATACCGAAACCTCCAAATGGAACAACATGACCTATGCCGAGCAGATCGTCGTCACGCGCGGCGGTCAGGCCCTGGTGATCGACGGGGTCAGCGAGCAGACCAAGGGCGACCTGAAGGTCTCGCTGGGCGGCGATGGCTATGCGCTGGACGCGGCCCATGACGACGGCCTGGTGATCCGCGAGAACGACGCCGCCGGCAGCGGCTGGACCAGCTCGATCACCGGCGCCGCCGTCGGCCAGGCCGACTTCAACCTGACCAAGCCGGGCGCCGAAGGCCTGCGCGAGGCGTTGGAGGCGTTCAACGCCTCCCTCGGCCTGCTGCTGACCGGGTGGCTGCTGGGCGGCCTGGTCAAGGCCGACGCCGACGTCTCGACGACGGTCGCCGCCAAGCCCTTCTCGGCCCTGCCGCTGTTAAACGCCGCCCGGTTCTGAACCCTCGGCCGCGCGCTCGACCATCCCGGATCCGCACCATCGGATCCGGGATTTCTCGGTGTTCGTGGAGATCGTCGGATATAGATGCGGCCTTCCCTCATCTTCCGCTGTCATCCCGGAGAAGCCCGGCGAAAGCCGGGCGCAGATCCGGGACCACCGGAAGCGCGGCGCTCAAGCGTCGGTCCCGGATCGGCGCGCTTCGCGCTTGTCCGGGATGACAGCGCAGATGGAACTTTGATTTTCTTGGCGCCGCCGAATTCGCGATTAGATGCGATCGACTACTCCGCGTTGGTGCGGACGACCACCGGCAGGCCCGCCGGCGGCGCGGCCAGGGCGGGACCCGGTTCGACTCCCGCGACCATGAACCGGCGGTCGCCGGCCTTGTAGCCGAACGACCAGTACTGCCCGGCCAGAGCGGACCGCGCGGGCGGCGCCAGGGCGGGATCGGCGACCCAGCCGCCCTCGGCGGCGGCCTTCCGGTAATAGGCCGTGATCGCCTCGCGCCCCAGGGCGGCCGGGGCGCGATAGACCTTGGTGCTGACGTTCTGCGCCCGCCAGATCTGCGGCTCGGCGGCCAGGCCGGTCTCCAGCACGCGGTCGTAATCGCCGGCCGAAGCCTGGCTCAGCGGCAGCGTGCGGGCGTCGACGAACTGGGGCGGCGGCGCGGGCGTGCGGACCGCCGGCGCCTGGCCGCACGCGGCCAGGCCCGCGGCCATGACGAGGGCCGCCGCCCGCAGGGGCGCGGCAGGAGCGGTCGATCGCCTCATCGGATCTCGCCGGCGGCGGGGCGCCGGCGTCAGGGCTTGGCCTGACGCACGACGGTGTCCAGGGCGGTATTGTACGCGCTCTTGGAATTGCTGCCCACCGCCTCCTCGCCGGTCTTGGGATCGGTCGGCACGGCGGCCAGGTCCAGCGCCTTGCCGGCGGCCGAGGGATCGTCCTGGATCGCCTTGAGTGCCGCGTTCGTGCCGATCGACACCCATTCCTTGGCCACCGCCGCGGCCGCCCCGACGCCCTTGCCGCCCCAGCCCGCCTTGTCGACGATCGTCAGGCCGCTCTTGAGCACGGCGGTCAGCAGCTCGGCCTGTTCCTTACGGTCGGTGGTGATCGAGGCGGCGGCGGCCTGCACCCCGCCCACATAGTGGCCCAGGGCCGCGGCGTTCTCGTAGCGGTCGACCTTGGTCCCGTTGGGCAGGGTCACCTGGGTGGTCGCCTCGAACCGGTTGACGGGATCCTCGTTCTTGGTCCCGCCGACCTGCAACTGCTGCATCATGTCGGCCAGGGGCTCGGTCTGCTTGTCGTTCAGCATCTGCTTGGCGTAGGTGGCGAAGGCCGTGCCGTCGCGGGTCTCGGCGTTGAACGACAGCTCGCGCATCACGCCCGACACGTCGCTCTTGAGCACGGCGGTCAGGCCCTCGGCCATGGTCCGGGTGGCCGCGTTGCGGTCCATGACGCTGACCCCTAGCAGCAGGTTCTGCTGCGGCACGTCCTTCAGCACGGCCGAGCCCTCGGCGAACAGCCGCGCCTTGAAGTCGGCGTCGGTCGACTGGGCGCCGGCCTCCAGGATCGCCTTGTAGGTCGAGGTGTCCAGGCTGGTGCTGTTGCTGTGGGCCGCGCCGCCCATCGAGACGGTCGTGGTGTCCATCTCCTCGCGGTGCGTGGACGCGGCCAGCACGCCGCGCAACTGCTCGGAGCTCAAGGCCTTGAACGCCTGCTCGGCGACGGCCGGATTGCCCTTGAGGCTGGCCAGCACCTGGCCCACCGCGGCGGCCTCGGCGTCGCCATGGCTGGTCACCCGGATCGAGCCGCCCAGGGTGAACGGGCTGGTGGTGTCGGCGGCGTGGTCCAGGGTCGAGCCGGCCTGGGCCCTGACATAGTCCAGCTTGGCGTCGGGGGTGGCGTGGGTGGCGATGGCCTTGCCCAGGGCCTCGACGTCAGCCTTGCCATGATAGTCGCCGCCTGCCTTGGCGAAGGCGTCCGACAGCGACTTCAGCTCGGTCCCGCCCAGGTCCCTGGCCATCTCGGCGAAGAAGTCGCGCTTCTCGTCGGCCGACAGGCCGCCCAGACCGAAGCTCTTGCCGTCGTTGATCTCGGAGGCCAGCTTGTCCAGCCCGCCGTCCTTGGCCAGTTCGCTGATCGCCGCCCGGGTGTTGACCGCGTCCAGCCCCTTCAGAGCCCCGACGGCGTTCTTCACGTCGCCGTTGGTGATCGGATTGAAGAAGCCGCTTTCCATGGCCTTGTGGACGGTGTTGACCGCGTCCTTCGAAGGCTGGAGCGAGGGCGGCGGCGGGGCCGGCGGGGGCGGAGGAGGCGCCTGGCGAACCGAGGTCGAGGACGCGGCGTCGAGCATGGCGAAACTCCCTGGCTGGCCGCCAACCACGGCGACGCCGACAGTTTCGGTCGTGAGGGTCGCGGCCGCCAGCTAGGGAATTCCCTAGTCGCCGACGCGACGACGATCGCGCCGGCGGCGTCGCGGATCGGGATGGCGAGGCGGCGGACGCTGGGAACGCCCGTCTCTCCGATCGGTTTGAAAAGGGCAGATATGGAGGAAGCCAATGTCCAAAGCCCCGCCCATTCCGCCGGAGCAACGCACCTTCAAGGGCCAGAAGCCCGAGATCGAAGGCCAAGGCGGTCACGACGATCTGCAGTCGCCCGATCCGGGCAACGCCGACGTCAACCTCAGCGAGCAGGGCCGTCACGGCAACCTGCGCCAGAACACCTCCCATTCCCGCAACGTGCAGGATCGCTGACCATGCCCGGCAAGACCACCGACCGCTGGGGCGGCCCCGGCGCCAGCCACGAGAACGCCAAGCATCCGCCCCCCGATCCGACCGTCAAGGACCCGGACGACCGCGATCGCTACAGCCGCCACAGCAAGGTCTCCGGCGGCGGCGGCGAGTCCGACGTCCACCACGCCCACGACCCGGACCGCAAGGACGATTTCCAGGCCAACGACGCGCAGAAGAAGAAGCACTGAGCTTCTAAACCTCCGCTCCTCCCGGCCCGTCGCCGGGATGAGCGGTTCTTGAATTCACGCCGCCTCGCGAACCTGTGGCGCGAACTCCGGATAGTAGCCCGCCATCATCCGCTCGGCGTAGCCGACCAGGTTGGGCAGGCTCTCGGCGCGGCGACGCAGCGGCGAGTCGAAGAACGGCGTCAGGATCTGCGCCAGCATGGCGAAGACGATGGCGTCGACGCTGGTGGGCCGGTGGCCCATCATGAACGACTTGTCGCCCAGCATCTCCGACAGGGCCGTCAGCGACCAGGCGCCCAGCTCCAGGATCTCCTCGGGCGAGTGGCGGCCGATGCCGACCGCCTTGAGGCTGGTCCGCACCGTGCCCAGCAGGCCGTCGATCGCGTCGGCCCGCGCCTCGCCCGGCAGGCCGTCGAACCAGCGGGCCGGCCCCTTGGCGAAGTTGTCGTCGTCGAAGAACCGGAAATGGCAACTGGCCCAGCCCAGGTGGTTCTCGACCATGCGCTCGATCGCCCAGGCCTGGCCGCGCTGGGCCTTGCTGAGGCCGGCGTCCAGGTCGACGCCGTAGCTGCGCTCGATATAGGCGCGGATGAAGGTGGAGTCGGCGACCTTGACCCCGTCGTCGTCGATCCAGGGCAGTTGGCCCTTGGGCGAGGTCTCCGGATGGGCCGGGACCTTCTGGTACCAGAGGCCGGCCATCTTCAGGTGGATCTCGGTCTTGGTGACATAGGGGCTGCCTTCGGGGAGGCCGAAGGCGGGTCCGGCGGCGTAGAGCGTGATCATGGTGGTCTCTCCCTGCTGAGCCGCCTTTCGATGTCCGTCCAAGACCTCGTGTTGCGACAATCGGACGCTACCGCCATCCTGCTGCCAGCATGCTGTCAGCATCGGTCGAGCAGAGTGGCCCCATGAGACGCGCCGAACGCCTTTTCCAGATCATCCAGATCCTCCGTCGCAGTCGCCAGCCGGTCACGGCCGACGCCATGGCGGCCGAGCTGGAGACCTCCAAACGCAGCGTTTATCGCGACATCGCCGCCTTGATCGGCCAGAGGGCGCCCATCCGCGGCGAGGCGGGCGTCGGCTATGTGCTGGAGGCCGGATACGACATGCCGCCCCTGATGCTGACACCCGACGAGATCGAAGCCGCCGTGCTGGGGGCCCAGTGGGTCGCCGGCCGGGGCGATCCCGTCCTGGCCACCGCCGCCAACGACCTGATCGCCAAGATCGCAGCCGCCGTGCCCGAACAGCTGCGCCCCTACGTGCTGCAGCCGGCCACCGGCGCCTCGCCGGCCTGGAACCAGCTGCCGGACGGCATCGACATCGCCCAGACCCGGGCCTGGATCCACGCCGGCCGCAAGATCCGACTGGACTATCGCGACGAGAAGGGCGCGGTCAGCCAGCGCGTCGTCTGGCCGGTGACGGTCGGCTATCGCGAGACCGTCCGGATGCTGATCGCCTGGTGCGAGCTGCGCAACGACTTCCGCAACTTCCGCACCGACCGGATCGAGGGCGCGCAGTTCCTCGACGAGCGTCACGGCCAGCGGCCCGGCGTGCTGCGCGCGCGCTGGCAGCGGGCGCTGGAGGAGGAGCGCAAGCGGTGGGCGGCCAAGGCCGAGGGTTGCTGACTTTTGCTCCGCTCATCCCGACGTTCGCCGGGATGAGCGGCTGATCTAGATCCCGTGCCGCCTGGCGAAGGTCTCGAACAGGCTGGGCCAGGCGGCGACCGGCTTGCCCTCGATCGCGCGCAGGCCGAAGCCGTGGCCGCCCTCCTCGAAGACATGCAGCTCGGCCGGGACCGCCTTGGCCTTCAGGGCCGTGAACATCATCAGGCTGTTGACCACCGGCACGGTCCCGTCGTCGGCGGCGTGCAGCAGGAACACCGGCGGGACGCGAGCGGTGACGTTCTGGTCGGGCGAATAGAGCGCCACCTGCTCGGCCGTCGGCGACGAGCCCAGCAGGCGCCCGCGCGAGCCGGAATGGGCGGGCCCCTCCACCATCGACACCACCGGATAGATCAGGGCCGACAGGTCGGGTCGGGCCGACAGGTCGTCGGCGGCGTCGACCCGGTCATAGACCTTGGCGTCGAAGCGGGTGGTCAGGCTGGCCGCCAGGTGCCCGCCGGCCGAGAAGCCCATGATCGACACCCGAGCCGGGTCGAACCGCATCGCCGCCGCCTTCGAGCGCGCCAGGCGCACGGCGCGCTGGGCGTCCTGCAGCGGCGTGTCGGGACCCGCGCCCCAATGGTCGCCGGGCAGGCGGTAGAGCAGGACGAAACAGGTGTAGCCGCGGTCGGCCAGCCAGCGGGCCGTCTCGAAGCCTTCCTTGTCGCTGACTACGCGCTCGTAGCCGCCGCCGGGCATCAGCACCACCGCCGCGCCGTTGGCCTTGGCCGGGCGGAACACGGTCAGGGTCGGCTTGCGGGTGTGGGTCGTGGCGCGATCGGGCAGGCCGCCGGCGACCGTGCGGTCGATCAGGGTTTCGACGGCCGTGACGCCGGCCGAACCCGGCGGGTCGCCGGGCCACAGGGGGAGGACTTCGGTCGGATCCGTCGGAGCCTTCGCGGGCTGGGCGGGCTTTGGATCCGCGAGCGCGGCCCCCGCCAGCAGCGATGTCAGCAGGCCGCCCGTCAGGCTGGCCAAGGTTCCCCGGCGATTGAAGAACATGCGACCTCCCTAAGCGACGCGGAGGGACCCTAGGGCGGGGCCTCCGTCGCGGCAAGTCACCGGTGTCATGCCCTGCGGCTCAGGTCTTCGCGAACCGCAGGTGATGCAGCACGATCCCGCTGGTGGTGGCCACGTTCAGCGAGTCAAAGCCGTTGGCCATCGGAATGCCTATGGTCCTTACCCGGTCCATGACAGCTTGCGACAGCCCCGGCCCTTCCGCCCCCAGCAGCACCGCCGCCCGGGACGGCGGATCGAGCCGCGCCAGGGTCTCGCCGGCCGCCGGGCTCAGGGCCAGCCCCTGGAAGTCGTGGCGCGCCAGCAGCGCGACCACGTCCTCGCCCGGCGCCAGCCAGGCGGTCGGCACGCTGAGCGTGGCGCCGATCGAGACCCGGATGGCCTTGCGATAGAACGGATCGCAGCAGTCGCCGTCCAGGATCACCCCATCGACGCCGAACGCGGCGGCGTTGCGGAAAAGGCCGCCCAGATTGTCATGGTTGGCGATGCCCATCAGCACCAGCACCACCGCGCGCGCGCCGGCCCGGCTCAGCAGCGCCTCGGTGGACGGCGGCTCGGGCTTGACCCCGACGGCCAGGACCCCGCGATGCAGGTGGAAGCCGGCGATGGCGTCCAGCACCGCCTGGCCGGCCACGTGCACCGGGACGCTCGGCGGCAGGCCCGCCAGCACCTCGCCCAGCTTGTCGATCCGCTTGCCGTCGATCAGCAGCGACCGGACGCGCTGCGGCGCGTCGCGGACGAAGGCCCGCAGCACGGTCTCGCCCTCGGCGATGAACAGGCCCTGGCGGCCGACCAGGTCGCGCTCCTTGATGTCGCGATAGGCCGCCACGCGGGGGTCGTCGGGATCGTCGATGGGGATCAGGTCGGGCAACGAGGTTCTCGGGAAAGATGCTAGCGCACGCCCCGTATCGGAAGGATGGCCAGACCGCCAGCCGCCGCCAGTCCGGCGGCCACCAGATAGAGGGCGTGGTAGTTCACATGGGCCGGACCCAGCACCCACATGGCCAGGACCGGCGCCATGGCCTGGGGCAAGGTGTTGGCCAGGTTGATCACCCCCAGGTCCTTGCCGGCGTCCTTCTGCGAGGGCAGCACCTGACTGACCAGGGCGATGTCGACGGCGTAGTAGCAGCCGACCGCGCAGCCGAAGATCACGAAGCCCGCCACCACCACCGGCCAGCCGGGCACGAGCGAGAAGACCAACATCGCCGCCGCCAGGATCAGGGCCGCCCCGGCCGCGAACAGCTTGCGGCGCTTGAGGCGGTCGGACAGCATGCCGCCCAGCATGCCGCAGGCCAGGTTGGCGCAGGTGGCCACCGTGGTCAGCAGGGCCATGCCCTGCTCGGCCCGCCGGCCCGGGAACAGGTCGGTGTAGTGCAGCGCGTCCTGCAGATAGAACAGCATGTAGCCCTGGGTCAGGGTGATCGCGACCAGCACCATGAACCGGCTGATCCAGGCCAGGGCGAAGTCCGGATAGGCCCGCGGATCGATCCAGAACCCGGCCAGGAAGCTGCGCCAGTCGAACGGCGGCCGCTCGCCGCGCGGCAGCGGCGGATCGTTCAGGCTCAGGGCGAACGGCGCGATCGCCGCCAGCAGCACCACGGCGATGGCCAGGTAGCGCGAGGCCTCGCCGACCAGCAGGCCGCCAACCAGGATCGCGCCGGCCATGGCGCCGATCGGATGGCCCAGGCTGAGAAAGGCCGCCACCCTGCCCTTCTGGGCGTCGGGCACCCGATCGGGCAGCACGGCCAGCAGGGCCGCGAACAGCAGGTTGAAGGCCAGCTGGAAACAGACGACCCCCGCCATCAGCTGGACCGCGCTGTGGGCCATCATGATCAGGAAGTAGGACGCCACCGTGCCCAGCGCCCCGACCACCATCCAGGGTCGCCGCCGGCCGAAGCGCGAGGTCGTCCGGTCGCTGATCGCGCCGGCCAGCAGGTTGGCGAGGCTGGCGCTGATCGAGCCCAGAATGGCGACCTGGCTCAGCACCACGGCCTTGCCGGCCGAATCGATGGCCTGGGCCTTCAACGGCAGCAGCACCTGGAACAGGGGCATGAAACTGACATAGGCCCCGATCTGGGCCAGGGTGAAGGCGGCGATGAAGCCGGGCTTCACGAAGGTTGTCGGCCTTGCCCTGTCGATTCCCGCCACCTCCGCCGCCGTCATCATCCCTCCCCGAACGCACGCGATCTCCGCCGCGATTGGCCCGGACACTGGCCTTCCGCGCCGGGGGACACAAGGCGCGAGCGGCGACAAAGCCGGCATTGCGGCGCCCGATCGCGCTTTTTTTGGATTCCGAGCGTCGCCTTATGGCGCGCAGTTGCTCTAGGCTGGCGACATGAAGATGAGTCCAATCCAACAGGACCTCGGCGAGCGGGCGGTTTCATGGCGTCGGTGACGATCTACGACGTGGCGGCGCGCGCCGACGTGTCGATCAAGACGGTCTCGCGCGTCATGAACAACGAACCCAACGTGCGGCCGCAGATGCGCGAGCGCGTGCTCGAAGCCGCCGGCGCCCTGGGCTACGCCCCCAACCTGTCGGCCCGCAGCCTGGCCGGCTCGCGCTCGTTCGTGATCGCCGTCTTCGTCGACGCCTCCCTGACCCTGGACCACTGGCGCAGCGAGCGCGGCTCGGACTACCTGCAGCGCATCCAGCTGGGCGCCACGGTCGAGTCGCGCGGCGCGGGCTACCACCTGCTGGTCGAGCTGATCGACCACGACGACCCGCGCGTCCGCCAGGAGGTCGGCGCCCTGCTGGCCGCCCTCAAGCCCGACGGCGTCATCCTGACCCCGCCCTCCTGCGACAACGAGGTGGTGCTGGAGCTGCTGGACAAGGCCGGCACGCCCTATGTGCGGCTGGGTCCGGAGAAGCCGGAAGGCCTGGGCCCTCGGGTGCACATGGACGACGTCGCCGCCGCCCGCGAGATGACCGATCACCTGATCGGGCTGGGCCACCGGCGGATCGGCTTCATCACCGGCGACCAGCGCTATGGCGCCAGCCAGGCCCGCCGCGAGGGCTATGTCGCCGCCATGAAGGCGCGCGGCCTGAAGGTCGACAAGGCTTGGCTGCAACCGGGCGACTTCACGTTCGAGTCCGGGCACAAGGCCGCAACGGCCCTGTTGGCCCTCGATGAGCGGCCGACGGCGATCTTCGCCAGCTCCGACGAAATGGCCCTGGGCGCCCTGGCGGCGGCGGCCGAGGCCGAGCTTTCATGCCCCGGCGACCTCTCGGTGGCCGGGTTCGACGACAGTCCCGTCTCGCGCCTCAGCCGCCCGCAGTTGACCACCATCCGCCAGCCCCTGGTGGAGATGTCGACCCTGGCCACCAAGATGCTGATCAACGGCGTGACCCGCAAGGCCGAGGCCGGGACCGGCCCCCGCGACGAGCTCCTGCCCTTCACCCTGATCCACCGGGCTTCCACCGCGCCGCCGAAGGGGTGAGGCTCACTCCTGAAGGGCGACCTTCCAGGTGTCGATGGTCGCGCCCAGCTGCTGATCCAGCATCGTCAGGGCGTTGAGATAGTTGATCGCGGCGCTCAGCGCCTGGAGGTCGGCCGAGCGCAGGTTCGCCTCGAAGGTCAGCAGCTCGAAGTTCGAGGCCCGGCCGGCGCTCAGCTTCTCGCGTTCCAGCTCTAAAGTCCTGGCCGCCAGGTCGCGCGACAGCCGCGTGGCCTCCACCTGCCGCCAGGCCAGCTCCACGCCTTGGACGCCGTCGCGCACCTGGGCCTCGACGGTCTGGCGCAGGTCGTCCAGGCGCAGTTCCTGGGTCCGCACCAGGGTCTGGGCCTGGATCTCGGCCTGGCGCGGGCGGTAGTCGCCCAGGGGGATGCGGAACTGCACGCCGACCCCGCCGCTGGTGCGCGGCAGGCCGGCCCCGGCCAGCGGCGCGCCGGCGATCGGGCCGTCGAGCAGGTCGCCGCGCTCGGTCTGCCGTTGCACCGAGCCGTAGACCGACACGTCCCACAAACGGTTGTTGCGCGCCAGGATCAGGCCCTGGCGCGCCTGCTCGACGGCGCGCTTCTGCGACAGGAAGTCGGGACGGTTGTCCAGGGCCGTGGCGATCGCCTGGTCGAGATCGACCGCCGTGGGCCTGGCGTCCGGGGCGTCGGCGGCGACCACGTCGGTGTGCAGGTCGACGGCCAGCAGGGTCAGCAAGGCGATCTGGGCGCTGTTGCGCTGTTGTTCGGCCTGCAGCAGCGCCACCTGCTGGGCGGCGATGTCGGCCTGGGTCTGGACGATGTCGGCCGCGGCCATCCGCCCGGCGTCGATCAGCGCCTGGTTGGTGGCCAGCTGGGCGCGGGAGCGCTCCAGAGACTGACGGGCGATCAACAGCTGCTGCTGGCCCTGGACCAGGGTGCGGTAGGCCAGGATGATGCGGCTGACCGTCTCCGACACCGTCGCCTTCAGGTTCAGGCGGTCGATGGAATCCTGCAGCCGGGCCAGGCGCACCGGCGCGGTGTTGACGGCCAGGCCGGCGCCGCGCAGCAGGGGTTGGCTGACACCGAGCGTGGCCACCTGCGTCGTCAGGTCGTTGCTCCCGCTACGGAGGGTCTGGCGCGCCCAGCCGAAGTCGAACTGCGCCCCGGTCGGGATCAGCCACGACGCGCTTGGGTTCAGTTGCAGGGTCGAGCCGCGCAGGTCGCCGGCCCGCGTGGTCTCGGCCGAGCCGGTGATCGCCCCGATCGGACGAAACCGGGTTTCGGCGACGAACAAGTCGTACTTCTCGGCGGCTCGGACGACATAGGCCGACTTGATCGCGCGGTTGTCGCGCAAGCCCAGGAACACCGCGTCGGCCAGGCTGAGCGTCAGGCGCGGACCGACCGGGGCGGGCCGCGGGCTGGCCGGCGAGCCGACGGGGGCCTGGGCCCGGGCCGGCGGGGCCAGGGCCAACGCCAGGACCAGCACCGCCGGGACCAGCGGCCACCTCGAAAGGCGCTGGGACGGGCGAGGTTCGGCAACCCGATACGCAGACATCCTCGCGCCACCCGACGAACGATATTGACACTAAGGTCAACAAAACACGCTCCTGGCTCTTGTTCAAGTTGCACGGTCAGGCGCAATATGGGCGGGTGCTGGAAGTCCTCGACCTGACCAAGACCTACGGCCCGCCCGACCAGGCCACGTCCGTGCTGCGCGGCGTCAGCTTCAAGGTCGAGACGGGATCGTTCTGCGCGGTCGTCGGCCCGTCGGGCTCGGGCAAGAGCACCCTGATGAACATCATCGGCCTGCTGGACCGGCCCACCGGCGGCGTCCTGCGCCTCGACGGCCGGGAGGTGGCGTTCGGCGACCGTGCGCGGGAGGCGCGGTTCCGCGGCGCGACGATCGGCTTCGTCTTCCAGTCTTTCAACCTGCTGCCGCGCCTGAACGCCTGGGAGAACGTGGCCCTGCCCCTGGTCTATGCCGGCGTCGCCGCCCGCGAGCGCCAACACCGCGCCCTGGCCATGCTGGAGCGGGTGGGCCTGTCGCATCGGGCCCACGCCCGCCCGGCCGAGCTGTCGGGCGGCCAGCGCCAGCGCGTCGCCCTGGCCCGCGCCCTGATCCGCCAGCCCCGGCTGGTCCTGGCCGACGAGCCGACCGGCAGCCTCGACAGCGTCACAGCCGGCGAGGTCATGGCCCTGCTGCGCGACCTCAACCAACGCCTGGGCGTGACCGTGCTGATGGTCACCCACGACAGGGACCTGGCCAAGCGCTGCGAGCGGCGGATCGAGGTGCTGGACGGTCGGGTCGTGGCCGACTCCGCGGCGCCGGCATGACCGCCCTGGCCTCCTCCTCACCGCGCGCGACCTTCGGCGCCTGGACCCAGTCGGGCGCCGAGGCGGTGGCCAATCTGCTGGCCCAGCGGCAGCGCTCGGCCCTGGCTCTGCTGGGCATACTGATCGGCGCCGCCTCGATCGTGGCCATGCTGACCATCGGCCACATGGCCCAGCGCGAGACGCTGAAGCTGTTCGCGCACATGGGCGTGGACATGCTGCAGATCCACGCCAATCCTGTCGGCCCCTTCCCGGCGACGATGGACCGGGCGGCGATCGAGGCCCTGCCCCGCACCGATCCCGACGTCGAGGCCGCCCTGCCGATGGCGATCGACCGGGCGAAGGTGGCCATCGGTCCGGTCAGCCAGGACGCCGGGATCATCGCGGTCGCCCCCAACCTGCCCGACCTGGTCCGGCTGTCGCCCGCCAGCGGGCGGCTGTTCGTCCCGCCCGACGAGGGCGCCCTCGTGGCCGTGCTGGGCGCCGACGCGGCCGCGGCGCTATCCACGCCCGGCGCGCCGGCCGGCGTGGGCTCGCGGATCCGCGTCCGAGGCTATGTGTTCACGGTGATCGGCGTGCTCGCCCCCGTGGCGTTCACGGCCATGGATCCGACCGACTACAACGCCGCCGTGCTGGTGACGCTGGGCGACGCCGCCCGGATCATGGCCACGCCGGAGCCCAGCACGGCGCTGCTGCGCCTGCGTCCGGGCGCCGACGCCAAGGCCGTGGGAGCGCGCCTGGTCGCCCGGCTGGCCAACCCGACCACGGCCCCGCAGGCCCTGAGCGCCCAGGAGCTGATCCAGAGCCTGAACGCCCAGAAGGCCATCCACAGCCGCCTGCTGACGGCGATCGGGGCGATCTCGCTGCTGGTCGGCGGCATCGGGGTCATGAACGTCATGATGATGGGTGTAATGGAGCGGCGGCGCGAGATCGGTCTGCGGGCGGCCCTGGGCGCGACGCCGCGCAACATCCAGGCGATGTTCCTGATCGAGGCGGGGATCCTGGCCCTGATGGGCGGCGTGGTCGGCCTGGCCTTCGGCCTGCTGGCCGCCTTCGTGGCCGCCAAGGCCTCGGGCTGGACCTTCGGCCTGTCGATCTACGTCCTGCCGCTGGGGCCGGGCCTGGCCGCGGCGGTGGGGATGATCTTCGGCTTCTATCCGGCGCTCAGGGCCTCGCGACTGGACCCGATCGTCGCGCTGCGCGACGAATGAGCGGCCGGGATCGCCGACTACTGACATTGTTGTAGACGGCGACGCAGGCTCGATCCTAAGGTTGAGCCATGGCGGCGCGCGGACAGGCCCTGGCGATCTGGCGGTCTCGGAGATGGACGGTCGTGGCGGCCCTGTCCGGGGTCGCGATCCTGGGGCTGTGCCTGGCCCTGGCGCCGCGCCGATCCGCCGCCCCCGATCCCGCCGCGCTCCAGACCCAAGTGCTGTCGCCCCGCCCCTTCGCCGCCACGCTCGGCCTTGTCGGTTCGGTGGTTCCGGGCGACAGCATCGACATCGTCGCCCCGTTCGACGGCGTCGTGCGGCGCCTCGGCTTCGAATACGGGACCAGTGTCACGGCGGGCCAGGTCCTGGTCGAGCTGGACCCCGCCGAGATCGGCCAGCGCCGCAACGAGGCCGAGGCGGCCTATCTGAAGGCGTCGAAGGCCTCCGAGACGCTGGCCGACTGGTCGAGCGGGACCGAGGTCGCGCGCGCCCGCCGGGCGGTGGACGCCGCCGTCCTCGACCTGGCGGATGTCGAGCACAAGACCGCCGAGACCAAGGGGCTGCTCGACCGGGGGCTGGTGCCGCGCGGCGAGTATGACGGCCTGGTCCAGCAGAGGCGGAACCAGGAGATGGTGCTGGCGGGGGCCCGCCAGGATCTGGCCGCCGTGGTCGCCCAGGGGACGGGCGCCGATCGTCGCGTGGCGGCCCTGGAGCTGAGCAACGCCCGCGCCCAGCTGGCCCGGCTGGACGGCCAGGCGGCCGGGGCGATCGTCCGCGCCCCCGAGGCCGGTGTCATCGTGCGCCCGGCCGGCAAGGGCGAGGCCGCCGAGCCGCTCCACGCTGGCCAGGCGGTGACACGGGGTCAGCTGATCGGCTCGATCGCCCGGGCCGGCGGCCTGGCCGTGGCCTTCCAGCTCAGCGAGACCGACGCCAACCGCGTGCAGCCGGGCATGGCCGTGGCGGTCACCGGCCCGGGCTTCGGCGGCTGGACGGTCGCCGGCCACGTGGCCTCGGTCGCCGGCCAGGCCGCGGCGCCGGCGACGGCCGGCGGGCCGTTGGCCAGCTTCCCGGCCACGGCGCGCCTGGACGCCCTGACGCCCGAACAGGCCAGGGCCATCCGCATCGGCATGACGGCCAACGTCACCGTGGACCTCTATCGCAACCCGGCCGCCCTGGTCGCCCCGCCGGCCGCGATCCAGGGCGCGGCGCCCGCCGCCTGGGTCAAGGTCCGGGATCCGCGCGGCGGTCCGCCGCGCACGGTTCCGGTCAAGCTGGGGCGGATCGCGCCCGACGGCGTCGAGATCGTCTCGGGGGTGAAGGCCGGCGACGTGCTGGAGTGGCCGGCGCCGGCCGCCGGGACCGCCGCCCCCGCGTCCTGAACCGGTCCGGATCCCCGCGCAAAAAGACGCCCTGACGACGGGGTCGTCAGGGCAGAACCGGTCCTGCGTCGCTGGGGTAGGGGAAGGCGACGGCTCCGGAAAAGAGCAGACCTAGGGGACGATGGTCAGGGCCGGGCTGGTCTGGACCGAGCCGTTGATGGCGCAGTTCGGGCTCAGGGTCTGGTTGTTGAAGGTGATCAGCCCCGTCGCGCTGACCGAGACGGTCACGGTGCTGGGACCGCAGGTGCCGAACAGGGAGGCCGTCACCGCCACGCCGGCGATGTCGGCCGTGCCGGCGCCCGTGCCGCTGGCCGAGGTGGCCGTGGCGGTCCAGGTTCCGGTCTTGTGGATCAGGCCGCACAGGCCGCCGCCGCCGCTGAAGGTGGCGGTGTCGATCACCCCGACCCCGCCGGTGGTGTGGCCGGTGAAGTTGGCCGTGCAGGGGATGGTCAGCGAGCCCTTGGTCAGGCTGGTGGTGCCCGTGCCGGTGAACGTGCCGTTGGCCGGGCTGAACGACGCGGCCGAAGCCGAGGCGGCGAAGGCGGCCGTGGCCAGCAAGGCGACGGCGGAAGCGAAGATTTTCATGGCGTTTCCCTAGTATTATGAGGCGCTACGGCGCCGTTCGGGCGAGCACATCGCCCGATGTATTAGACGTCCAGGAATAGAATAAGGGGGGTATGTATCCCGAAAATATTCACCCATAGGTTACGTGATTTTTTCTTGAACCTATAATTGATACAAACGCGCAGGAAAGCGCCGCAAGGCTTGAAAAGCCTTTCGGTTCTCGATCGTGCCCCCTTCGTAGATAGCGTCCGCCGCGAACGGCGACGGATCAGGCGCCCTTCAAGGCCTGGTCGAGATGGGCGTGGGCGCGTCGCAGGAGCTCCTTGACGGAGTCCTTCGAGATTCCCATGCGCTCGGCGATCGCGCCGTAGCTGAGATCCTCCATGCGGTTGAGGCGAAAGGCCATGCGGGTGCGGGGCGGCAGGCGCTCGATGACGGCCATGACGCGGGCGTAGTCCTGGCGGGCGCCGACGATGCGCTCGGGCGACAGGTCCTCGGCGGCCTCGGACCATTCGGCGAACGAGCGCTGCAGCTCGGCCGCGCGCACGCCAAGCCGCCGGACCCGGCTGACCAGGACGTTGTGGGCGACGGTGAACAAGTAGCGCTCGACCTCGACGATCGGCGTGTCCAGCCGGGCCGCCTGGACACGCAGGAACACGTCCTGGACCAGGTCCTCGGCCTCGGCGCGCGGAGCCCGGCGCGTGAAATAGCGACGCAGCCGGGGTCCGTGGACGGCCATCCAGGCGCCGAGGTCCGGCCGGGCTGGTGCGGGGTCCGCGGCGGGCGCGGACGCGCGGGGTGACGCCATCGTAGAAACTCCGGCACGACAGCGGCGCCCGCCCCGCGGCCGGGACGGGCGCCGCGGGGTTTGGGTCAGAATCGCTTGCGGACGCTGGCGCCGATCATTCGCGGATCCAGCGTGAAGACGTTGGTGGTCAGGGCGGTGTCGTCGCTGTTGATGAAGGCGCCGGTGATCGGCGTGTCATCCAGCAGGTTCTTGGCGTAGAGCTCGAACTCCAGGCCGTCGTCCGGCTTGGCCAGGGTCAGGCGCAGGTTGACGTTGTACCAGCCGTGCAGCTTGTCGATCGCGTCCTCGTAGACGCGGGCCCAGGACTGCGACTGGTGATAGACGTCGCCGTGCACCCCGCCGACCCAGCCGCCCGACAGCGGCAGGGCGTAGTCGACGCTGATCGACTGGGTCCACCGGGGCTGGTTGGGCAGGCTGTGGCCCGACACGTCGGCATAGAAGCCGCGGCCGCCGTTGGGCAGGTCGGCCTCGGTCGGGGCCGGGAACAGGAACAGGCCCAGGATCGAGCCGGGACAGACGGCGCTGAGATTGGCGTAGTCGGGCATGCCGAAGGCGGCGTTGGCGGCCAGCAGGCTGGCGACATAGCTCTTGGACACGACGCAGTTGGACGGCAGGAACGGGCTGCCCTTCATCACCGTGAAGTCGCTGTGGCCCTGGGTGCGGTTCTCGACGTCGATCGACCTGGAGCCGTCGGCCAGCTTGCTGCCCTGGTAGCCCAGGTTGACGGTCAGGCGCAGGTCGCGGGTCGGCCGCCAGGCGGACTCCAGCTCCAGCCCCCAGATCCTGGCGTCGAAGTTCTCGTTGATCGCGGTGCGGTCCTGGATCTGCGAGACCTGGTAGCCCTTGTAGTCGTAGTAGAAGGCCGCGCCGTTCAGCGTCAGGGCGCCGCCCAGCAGGGTGTTCTTCGTCCCCAATTCGAAAGCGTTGACGTATTCGGGCTTGAAGGTGTCGGGGTAGGCGGTCAGCTGCACCAGCGGCGGCAGGCCCGGCAGGAACGGTTCGTCGCTGTAGCCGATGGCGGGCGGGTTGGCGCCGCCGCCCTTGTAGCCGCGATTGTAGAACGCATAGACCAGGGTCTGGTCGGTGAACGACAGCTTCGGCGACCAGTCCAGGCCCAGTCGTCCGGTCACCACGCCCCACTTCTGCTTGATGTCCTCGCCGACCGGATAGCCGCCGTCGACCGTGCCGCCGTTCGAGGACGACAGCAGCACCTGGGTCGGCACCGGGGTGAAGGTCTTGCGGTCGCGGGTGTAGCGCAGGCCGGCCGTCAGCTTCAGGTCGGGCGTGAAGGCATAGTAGAGCTCGCCGAACACCGCGGCCGACTTGACCTTGTAGATGTTCTTGCTGCGGAAATAGTTGTGGCCCAGGCCGTCGATCTGGTCCAGCGGATGGGGATCGATATAGATGCAGCCGGTCGTTCCGCCCGGCGTGATCGTCGGCGTCGAGCCATCGAAGCTTGTGCCGCACTTGGTCGGGTCGAGGCTGTTGTTGCCGTAGCCGCTGCTCTGGGCGATGGCCGAGACGATGTTGAAGAAGACGTAGTAGTCCTCGGTCGTGCGATAGTCGGTGTAGTTGCCGCCGAGGCTGAAATTGACCGGCCCGTCGAAGGCCGACGACAGGCGCAGCTCCTGCGAGAACTGGCGGCTCTTGGCGCGCACCTGGTCCAGGCCGGCGATCGTGCTGGAGCAGCCCAGCTGCGGATCGCAATAGACCCCGCCCGGCGTCAGGTTTGGGGCCGGGGCGCCCGGAACCACCGCATTGATCAGGCCGGTGGAGTCGTTGAACACCCCGGGCAGGGTGTTGAAGCGGTTGTAGTCCTCGCTCGAGAAATAGCGGTCGCGGTTATAGGCCGTCTGCGAGGTCAGGGTCAGGTTCGGCGCCACGTCGATGTCGACGTTCAGCTCCAGCACGTCGGCCTTGGCGCGATACTTCGGATCGAAGATCGACGAGATGCGCCGCAGGTCCCTGGACTGCATCATGCCGCCATAGGGGTCGGCCACCTTCATCAGGTTGACCGGGCCCGACACGCCGTCGGGATTGAGGCCCAGCACGGCGGTGTTGGTGACCGAGGCCAGGACGAACGGGATCGACAGGCCGTTGGGCGTACCGTAGGCCGCGTCGTCATAGAGCGAGGCGTTCAGGCAGCCCTGGCTGAAGAAGGCGCTGGCCTGCGGGCTGAGCGTGAAGCCGCCCATGGTCTGCGGGCCGGGATCGCGGGTGCACAGCTGCTTGGTGCTGCGGGCCCGGCTGTCGTTTTCGCTGAAATGCTCCCAGATCAGGGCGCCGCGCACCGCCTCGACCGGCTTGAAGCCCAGGGTGACGCGGGTGGAATAGAGGTCGCGACCGTCGATCTTGTTGCCCGTGACATCGTTCTCGGCGAAGCCGTCGCGGGTGGTCGAGGCGCCGGCCAGCCGCAGGTCCAGCTTGTCGCCCGCCAGCGGGATGTTGACGAAACCGCTGAGCCGGCGGCTGCTGTAATCGCCGACCTCGCCCTTGATCTCGCCCTCGAAGACGTCGGTGGGACGGGCCGAGATGATGTTGACCGCGCCGGCCGTGGCGTTGCGGCCGTACAGCGTGCCCTGCGGGCCGCGCAGCACCTCCACCCGCTCGACGTCGAAGAACTCCTGCTCGAAGAAGCGGTTGCGGATGAAGGCCGTGCCGTTGAAGTTGATCGACACGCCGGGGTCGGTCGAGACCGACACCGCCTGGGTGCCGATGCCGCGGATGGTCAGGTTGACGCCGCTGAAGTTGGTCTTGGTGAAACTGACGTTCGGGATCGCCTTGAGCAGGTCGGGCCCGCCCTCGATCTTGGCCGCGTCCAAGGCCTGCTGAGAGAAGGCCGAAATGGCGATCGGCACGTCCTGCGCCGCTTCTTCCTTGCGCTGGGCGGTGACGACCACCTCGTCGACGAGGTTGGACCTGGTCGACGCCGCCGCCGGTCCCTGGGCCTGAGCCTGGGCCTGGGCCAGTCCGGCCGACAGGACGACGGCCACGGCGGAGACCCCGGCGATCCAACAGACGCGCGCGCGGATGCGTTGAGACATATCCCCTCCCAAGGGTCCTCTCCCCGACCGGGGCGGACGTCAAAAGCGTTTCCTCGCCGCATTTTTTTTGGTGGAGCCGCCAGCGGCCGGGCAATCTCCTCACCCTTAGGATGCGTCTATTCACCTCGGTGTCAATACTTATTGACGCCGGTGTTGATTATTCGATCAGAGCCGGGAGCAGATTGGCCGCCAGCCGGCGCACGGCGTCGCGGTCGCGTCCGAGCATTCCACGCAGGGGGCCGCCTATCACCGCGTCGCCGAACGCGCACAGGGTGATCAGCAGCAGGGCCGAGGGAATGTGCCTGGGCGGGTCGTCGCCCGAGGTCAGGACCTTCTCGCTGAGCGCCGCGACCAGGTCGACGACCGCCTCGCGCACGGGCTCCAGGTGCTCGTAGCGATTGGACAGGGCGATCCAGGCCGCCAAATGCCCCGCCCCGCCCTCGTCGAAGGCCGTGAACACGATGTCCACAACGGTTCGCGGCGCCCGCGCGTCGGACCGGACGTGAGCCACGGCCGTCTCCAGCGCCGTGGCCAGGTCGCGGACCATGGCTCCCATCAGGGCTGACTGAAGCTCGGCGGCCGAGCCGAAATGATGGATCAGGGTGCCGTGGGTGACGCCGATGTCCTGGGCCACCGCCTGCAGGGTCAGGCCGTTCGGACCGCCGGCGATCAGCAGCTTGCGGGCGCTGACCAGGGCCTGGGCGCGAGCTTCGTCGGGGGAGCGTCGCCGCCTGACGGCCTGTTCGTCCTTCGCCTTGCCCGCCCCCGCCATGACCGTCACTATTTATATTGAAGTCAACGACAGTAAGGACAACATCCGCATAGGATGTAAACCCGTCACGGTTGATCTGGCGTCAGTCGCTGTCGCGGGGTCAGAACAGGAAGGTCGGCAGCAGCCGGGCTACGATCTTGCGGCCCGCGTCGTCCTCGCGGTCGAGCATGTCGCGCAACGGCGCGCCGATCACCGCGTCGCCGAACGCGTACAGCGCGATGAACAGCACCGCCGAAGTGACGCGGTGGTGGGTCTGCTCGCCTTCGGCGGCGAAGGTCTCGCAGATGGCGTCGACCAGGTCGCGCACGGCGGCCCGGACCGGCTCCAGGTGCTGGAGGTCGCCGGACAGGGCGATCCAGGCGGCCAGGCGTCCCGCCCCGCCCTGGTCGAAGGCGTCAAACACCGCGTCGACCAGGGCCCGGGGCGCGCCGGGATTCGAACGCAGCTGCTCGACGGCCGCGCCCAAGGCGTCGGTCAGGTCGCGGACCATCGATTCCATCAGCGCCGACTGCAGGCCGGCGGCGGATCCGAAGTGATGGATGAGGTTGGCGTGGGTCACGCCGATCTCGTCGCCGACGGCCTTCAGGGTGACCGCCGTCGGTCCCGACGTGATCAGCAGCCGCCGCGCCGAGGCCAGGGCCTCGCGGCGCGCGACCTCGGGCACGCGGCGTCGACGCTTGGTGGCGGCCTCGGGTCCTGGACCATCTATTGACATCGATGTAACTTACATTTATGTAGATATCGTCGAGCGTCGATATATTCCGCGGTCCGACGACGGTCCGGATCGTCCAGATTCGCCGCCTTATTGACAGACAGTTTAGGAGAAGTTGCCGCCATGGCCCAGGTCTTTCCACGCCCCGCCGAGACGACGACGGCGCGCCAGGAGCCCCTCTCATGACCAGACTGGACAAGACCCCGGCGGATCTCGACATCCGCGCCCGCGACATGGCCTTCGGCCGCGAGACCCCCGCCGGCCGCTGGTGGCTGGGCGGCGATCCGGTCGGCACGGCCTTCTACAACGCCCTGTCGGTGACCTTCCCCCTGGGCGAGCGGTTCTTCATGGACGCCGTCCGCCACTATCGCAACGTGGCGCCGCCGGAGCTGCGCCAGCAGATCGCCGGCTTCCTGGCCCAGGAAGCGATGCACACCCGCGAACACCTGTTCTTCAACAAGCAGGTCGCCGACCACGGCTTCGACGTCGCGGCGATGGAGCAGCGCACCCGCGACCGCCTAGCCTTCGCCCGCAGCCGCCCCCCATTGCAGCAGCTGGGCGCGACCGTGGCGCTCGAGCACTTCACGGCCATCCTGGCCCACGCCCTGCTGGCCGATCCGCGCCACCTGGACGGCGCCTCGGACGAGGCCAAGGCCATGTGGCGCTGGCACGCGATCGAGGAGGTCGAGCACAAGGCCGTGGCCTACGACACCTTCATGCTGGCCGCCGCGCGGCTGCCGGCCTGGCGGCGGTGGACGCTGCGCACCATGACCATGATCGCCGCCACTCGCCTGCTGTTCGCCACCGTCGGAAGCAATATCGGCGACATCTTCACCGCCGACGGGATCAACAACGCCCACAGCTGGCGGCGGCTGCTGCGCTTCATGCTGGTCAAGCCGGGCATGCTGAGACAGGTGCTGGGCGCCTACGTCTCCTACTTCAGGCCGGGCTTCCATCCCTGGCAGCACGACGACCGGGCCCTGATGCGCGCGGCCGAGCAGGACCTGTCGGCCGCCTACGCCCCGGCGGAGGCCGTGGCGTGATCGTCGGCCTGGCGCTCGCCGCGGCCCTGGACCAGGGCCAGGCCGACGTGACGGGCCTGTGGCACGCGCCCGGCGACGGCGGCTCGACGGTGCGGCTGGAGCGCTGCGACGAGGGCCTGTGCGGTTACATCGTCACCTCGCCGCACATCCAGGCCGACCCTGGCCAGAAGGACATCCGCAACCGCGACGCCGCCCAGCGCGGCCGGCCCTTGCGCAACCTGATGTTCATGAAGGTCCGCCCCCTCGGTCCGGGCCGCTGGGGCGACGGCTGGGTGTACAACCCCGAGGACGGCGGCGCCTACAAGGGCGTCATGACCCTGCGTCCGGACGGCCTGCTGAGCCTGAAGGGCTGCATCGTCGCCCCCTTCTGCAAGACCCAGACCTGGCGCCGCGCGAACTGAGGAACGACGGCGCGCAGCCTTGCTGTAATCATGTAACGCGTTCTCAAGCCGGACGGCCGAAGCTATAGGACGGCCATGCGTCGAGCGATGACATGGTGGCGGAACCTGGGGGGCCTGATGGCCGCCTGCGTCCTGGCGCTGCTCGTCGTCGCGCCCACGGTCGGCATGGCCGCCTGCGTCTGCGATGACGCCGTCGCCGGCGTCGAGACCAGCGTGGCCGCCGGTCAGGCCGTCCAGGGCGACGCGCAGGATCACGGGACGCCTTGCGAGGCCCCGGGCTGCGTGGGCGGCCACTGCCATCATGGCGGGGCCATGCTCGACACGCCGGTCGCGGCGGTTTCCGCGCCCATTCCCGTCGTTTCCGAACATGCGATGGCGTCCGCCCAGGCGCTCGCCTCGCGTCCGATCGCCGGTCCCGACCGCCCGCCTCGCGGCTGACGGCCCGCGCGCAATCCGCGCGCCGTCGTCCATCCATCGCGAGGAATCTCCATGTCATCGACCCGATGGCCGCTGCGCGCGGCCTTGGCCTGCGTCGCGTCCTGCGTGCTCTGCACGTCGGCCTCGGCCCAGGCCGCGCCCCCCTTCCCGGCCCTGCTGAAACAGGCCCAAGCCTCCGCGCCGCGCCTGGCGCTGGGCGTCGCCGAGACTCGCGCCGCCGAGGGCCAGGCGGTCCAGGCCGCCGCCCGACCAAACCCGACCCTCGGCCTGGTGGTCGAGAACGTCGCCGGGTCCGGCCCCTACCAGGACTTCGAGCGCGCCGAGACGACCTTGTCGATCGAGCAGCCGCTGGAACTGGGCGGCAAGCGCGCCGCGCGGACCTCGGCGGCCAGGGCCGATCTCGCCGCCGCCCAGGCCCGCGCCGCGCTAGGCCAGGTCGACTTCGCGCGTGACCTGGCGCTGGCCTACGCCGACGCCGAGGCGGCGCAGCAGCGCCTGGCCATCGCCCGCGACGGCGTCGACCTAGCCCAGGCCGACGCCAGGGCCGCCCGCCTGCTGGTCGACCACGGCAAGGAGGCCCAGGTCCGGGCCGTGCAAGCCGAGGCCGGTCTGGCCACGGCGCGCGCCGAGCTGGGCGGCGCCCGGGCCGAAGCCGAGACCGCCCTGGCCCGCCTCGGCGCGCTGGCCGGTGCGCCCGCCAGCTACGCCGCCGTGGCCGGCGGCCTGCTGGACGCCATTCCGGCGGCCGCGCCGTCGGAGCCCGCCTTCAGTCCGGCCATCGCCGCCGCACGGGCCGAGCGCGACGCCGCCGAGCGCCGCATCGCCGTGGAGCGGGCCCGCCGCACGCCCGATCTGGCCGTCAGCTTCGGGATTCGCCGGTTCCAGGACGAAGACGCCGCCGCGGCGGTCTTCGGGATCTCCGCGCCCCTGCCGCTGTTCGACCGCAACCGGGGGGCCGTCGCGACCGCCACGGCCAACGCCCAGGCGGCTCAGGCCCGGCTGGCCATGGCCCAGGCCGAGCAGGACGGCGACCGCCGCGCCGCCACCGCCCAGGTCGCCGCCGCCGACCAGACGCTGGACGCCTCGCGGCAGGCGCAGGACGCCGCCGCCGAAACCTACCGCCTGGCCCGGATCGGCTACGACGCCGGCCGCCTGCCGTTGTCCGAGCTGCTGGCCGCCCGCCGCGACCTGATCGCCGCGCGCGGCCGGGCCGTCGACATCAAGCTGGCCCGCGTCAAGGCGCTGGCCGACCTCGCCCGCGCCCAGGGCCGCCTTCCCTTCGGAGACCAACCGTGATCGCTCGCCGTTCCCTCATCGCCTCGGCGGTCGCCCTGATCGCCGCCGCCGGTCTCGGCTACGGCGCCGCCCAACTGCCTCAAGGCCGCCCCGGCGCCCCCGCGTCTGAAAAGGAAGGCGCCGAGCACGACGTCCACGACCCGGCGGACTTCGTGCCCCTGAAGCTCGCCGACGCGGCGGCGGCCGGCGTCTCGGTCGTCACGCCGGGGCGCGGCGGCGGCGGCGACATCCTGCTGCCGGGGCGCGTGGCCCTGGCCGCCAACGCCCTGGCCGCCCTCGGCGCGCCGGTGTCCGGCGCGGTGGAGCGCGTCCATGTCTCGGCCGGCGCGGCCGTGACCGTCGGATCGCCCATCGCGACCCTGCGCAGCGCCGACGCCGCCTCCGGCCGCGCCAGCCTCGACGCCGCCGCGGCCGCCGCCCGGGCCGCCCAGGCCGCCGCCAGCCGCGACCGTCGCCTGTTCGAGGCCGGCGTGGTCGCCCGTCAGGACTGGGAAGTCAGCCAGGCCGTCGCCGAGAAGGCCCAGGCCGACCATCGCGCCGCCCAGGCCCAGGTCCGCGCCATGGGCGGGCCAGGCGCCAATGGCGTCACGGTCCTGCGCAGCCCGATCGCGGGGGTCGTGACGCGGATCGAAGCCCAGGTCGGCGGTTTTCTGACCCAGGGGACGCTGGTCGCCGAGATCGCCGACCAGAGCCGCGCCGAATATGTCTTCGACGCCCCCGCCGCCGCGGCCGACGCCATCCGGCTCGGCCAGGTGATCCACGTCCAGACGCCGGACGGCCAGGAAGCGCCGGCCAGGATCAGCGCCGTGGCGCCCGGCGCGTCGGGCGGCAACACCGCCACCGTCCGCGCCGCGCCCTCCGGCAAGACCGCGCCGGTCGGGTCGGTCGTCTCGGCCCGGGTGATGACGGGCGCAAGCGATGGCGGCGCGATCATCGCGCCCAGCGAGGCGGTCCAGACCGTGGCGGGCCGCCCGGTGGTGTTCGTGGTCGAGGCGGACGGCTTCCGCGCCAGGCCGGTGACCCCCGGCCGGGTCGCCGCCGGCTCCACCGAGATCCTGCGCGGCCTGACCGGAACCGAACGCATCGCCGGCAAGGGCGCCTTCCTGCTCAAGGCCGAGCTCGGCAAGGGCGAAGCCGGACATGAGGACTAAGCCATGCTCGCGCGCCTGATCGACCTTTCCGTCCGCTTCCGCTGGATCGTCGCCCTGCTGGCCGTCGCCCTGCTGGCCTATGGCGGAAGCCAGCTGGCCGGCCTGCCCATCGACGCGGTCCCCGACATCACCAACCGCCAGGTGCAGATCAACACCGTCGCCCCGGCCCTCGGCCCGGAAGAGGTCGAGCGCCAGGTCACCTTCCCGGTCGAGACGGCCCTGGCCGGCCTTCCGGGGCTGGTCGAGACCCGCTCGCTGTCGCGCCATGGCTTCTCGCAGATCACCGCCGTCTTCACCGACGCCACCGACCTCTACTTCGCCCGCAATCTGATCAACGAGCGGCTCCAAGCCGCCCGCGCCAACCTGCCCGACGGGCTCGAGCCCGCCATGGGGCCGCCGGTCACCGGGCTGGGCGAGGTCTATATCTGGACGGTCGAGCTGTCGGGCGCGGCGGCGCGGCCGGGCGCGCTCTACGTCACCCCCGAGGGCGATCGCCTGACCAGCGACATCCAAAAGGCCACCTATCTGCGCACGGTCCAGGATTGGATCGTCGCGCCGCAGCTGAAGACGCTGAAGGGCGTGGCCGGGGTCGACGTGCTGGGCGGCTATGTGAAGCAGTACGTCGTCCAGCCCGATCCGGCCAAGCTGTCGACCTTCGGCATCAGCCTGCCGCAGCTGATCGAGGCCCTGGAGCACGCCAATCGCGTCGAGGGCGCCGGCTACGTCCAGCGCGGCGGCGAGGCCTATATCGTCCGCGCCGACGCCCGGGTGAAGACCCTGACCGAACTGGCCGAGACCCCTGTCGGGCGGCGCGATGGGGCGGTGGTCCGCGTCTCCGACGTCGCCACCGTCGTGGTCGGCCAGGCTCCGCGCCTGGGCTCGGCCAGCGAGGCGGGCCGCGAGGTGGTGATCGGCACGGCCCTGATGCTGGCGGGCGAGAACAGCCGCACCGTCGCCGCGCGGGTGGGCCAGCGCCTGAAGGACATCCAGGCCAGCCTGCCGGCCGGCGTGGTGGTCAAACCGGTGCTGGACCGCACCGACCTGGTCGACGCCACCATCGCCACCGTCGAGCACAACCTGGCCTTCGGCGCGCTGCTGGTCGTCGCCGTGCTGTTCGTGGCCCTGGGCAATATTCGGGCCGCGGTCATCACCGCCCTGGTCATCCCGCTGTCGTTCCTGTTCGCCGCCATCGCCATGCGGCGCTTCGGGATCAGCGGCAACCTGATGAGCCTGGGGGCGCTGGACTTCGGCCTGATCGTCGACGGGGCGGTCGTCGTGATCGAGAACACCCTGGGCCGCCTGGCGCTGCGCCGGACGGAACGGGGCCGGCCGCTGGACGCCCGCGAGCGGATCGAGATCGCCGCGTCCTCGGCCCGCGAGATGGCCCGGCCCGCCGCGTTCGGCCAGGCCATCATCCTGATGGTCTACGCCCCGCTGTTGGCCTTCGAGGGCGTCGAGGGCAAGATGTTCGGTCCGATGGCCGCCACGGTGATGTTCGCCCTGGCCGGGGCCTTCGTGCTGTCCCTGACCTTCGTGCCGGCCATGGCCGCCCTGCTGGTCGGCGAGCCCAAGGGCCACGGCGAAACCCGGGTGATGACCGCCGCCAAGGCGTGGTTCGAGCCCCTGCTGCGCCGGCTGGTCGCCCGGCCGGTCGCGGTGGCGGCGGGGGCTGGCGTCGCCTTGCTGATCGGGGTCGCGGCGTTCCTGAGCCTGGGCCGCGAGTTCATCCCGACGCTCGACGAGGGCGACCTGATGGTCCAGGCCTCGCGCGTGCCGTCGGTCTCGCTGGAACAGAGCCAGGCCATGCAGTTCCGGATCGAGAAGACCCTGTCGGCCATGCCCGAAGTCGCCCTGGTGTTCACCCGCACGGGCACGGCCGAGATCGCCTCGGACCCCATGCCGCCCAGCGCCTCGGACACCTTCGTCATCCTCAAGCCGCGCAAGGCCTGGCCCGATCCCCGCCTGCCCAAGGCGCGGCTGGTCGAGCGCATGGAGGGCGCGCTGGCCCAGCACCTAGGCAACGCCTACGAGTTCACCCAGCCGATCCAGATGCGGTTCAACGAGCTGATCGCCGGGGTCCGCTCGGACGTCGCCGTCAGCATCTATGGCGACGACTTCGCGGTCATGGACCAAACCGCTCGGAAGGTGGCCAAGGCGCTGGGCGGGGTGCGCGGCGCGGCCGACGTCAAGGTCGAGCAGGTCTCGGGCCAGCCGACCATCACCGCCACGGTGGACCGCACGGCCGCCGCCGCCCTGGGGGTTCACGCCAGCGACGCCGCCGACGCCCTGGCCATTGGCCTGGGCGGTCGCGAGGCCGGGCACATCCTGGAAGGCGACCGGCGGTTCGACGTCGTCGTCCGCCTGGACGAGCAGCGCCGCAACGATCCGGCGATCATGGGCCAGCTGCCGGTCATGCCGGAGGGCGCGCCGGCGGGCACGGCGGCGATCCCGCTCTCGACCCTGGCCCGCTTCGACGCCGCCGAGGGGCCCAACCAGATCAGCCGCGAGAACGGCAAACGGCGCATCGTCGTCCAGGCCAACGTCCGGGGCCGCGACCTGGGCGGCTTCGTCGCCGACGCCAAGGCCGCGGTGCGCGACGAGATCCAGCTGCCCGCCGGCTCCTGGCTGGACTGGGGCGGTCAGTTCGAGAACCTGGAGCGGGCCTCGGCCCGCCTCATGGTGATCGTGCCGGTCGTCTTCCTGGTGATCGCCGTCTTGCTCTATCTCGCCCTGGGCTCCGCGGCGGAGGCGGCCTTGGTCTTCGCCTGCGTGCCCCTGGCCCTGGTCGGCGGCGCCGCGGCCCTGGCGCTGCGGGGCGCGCCGTTCTCGATCTCGGCCGCCGTCGGCTTCATCGCGGTGTCGGGCGTCGCGACGCTGAACGGCCTGGTGCTGATGCAGAGCATCCGCCAGCAGTTGGCCCTGGGGCTCGCGCCCGTCGAGGCGGTGCTCACCGGCACGGTCGGCCGCCTGCGGGCGGTCCTGACCACCGCCTTGGTCGCCATGCTGGGCTTCCTGCCCATGGCCGTCGCCATCGGCCCCGGGGCGGAGGTGCAGAAGCCGCTGGCCACCGTCGTCATCGGCGGCCTGCTGACCTCCACGGCCCTGACCCTGCTGGCCCTGCCCGTCTTCGCGGCCTGGCTGGCGTCGCGGGGGCGGCGGCTGAGATGACCCGGCGGCCCGGCCGTCCAGACGCAGAAAAACGCCGCCCCGAGGGGCGGCGCTGCAGGGGGAGGATTGGTGACCGGCCTAGCCGCCGAACTTGTAGCGGAGGCTCACCCCGTAGATGCGGCCGTTCATGAAGGACTGGCGCAGGATGTCGGTGTCGTAGCCGTTGTCGGGCTCGCCGACATAGCGGTTCGGCGCCTTATTGGTGATGTTCGACGCCGTCAGCGACAGGGTCAGGTCCTTGCGCAGGTTGAAGTTCACCGACGCGTCGAGCAGGCCGTAGCCCTTCAGGTAGCGGCCGTCGATCGGGTTGGCCGCGACCCCGAACAGCACGTAGTCCGAGCGGTAGGTGTAGACGAGGCGGGCCGACACGAAGCCGTTCTCGTAGAGGCCGGCGACGCTGTAGTTGTCGTCGGACTGGAAGGGCTGGCGGACGATGGTCGTCGGTCCCGTCGCGCCCAGCAACTTCACAGGCAGCTCGGTCTTGACGTGGGTGTAGGAGCCCTGGATGCCGAAGTTCTTCAGGACGTCCGGCAGGAAGCCGTAGTCGAAGAAGGTCTGGAAGGCCAGTTCGACGCCCTTGGCCGTGCCTGGGTCGGCGTTGACCGGCGTGGTGATCCGATATTGCCCGGCGGGGCAGCTGTTGGTCTGCGGAGGCGTAATCGGTCCCGCCGTGGCGACCGTCTGGCAGTTCTGGACGCCGAGCACGAAGCCGTCGATCTTCTTGTAGAACACCGCCGCCGAGACGTAGCTCGTGCCGTTGAAATACTTCTCGAACGACAGGTCGTAGCTGTCGGCCCGCAGCGGCGCCAGGTCGGCGTTGCCTTGCGAGCCCGTGCCGTCGGCGGGGTTGACCGAAACCGTCGGGTTGATGTCGCCGACGCCGGGCCGGGTGATGCCCTGGCCGTAGCCGAACCGCAGCAGGGTGTCGGGGGTGATGTAGCCGGTGATGTTGAAGGTCGGCAGGACGTCGGTATAGGCGTTGCTGCGCTTGTTCGGGATGATGACGGCCGTGCCGCTGCTGGTGTCGTTGATCCGGGCCTCGGCGTCCAGGTCGGTGCGGACGACCCGCACGCCGATGTTGCCGCGGATCTTGTCGTTCAGGAAGCTGAAGTCGGCCACGCCGTAGCCGGCGAAGGTCGCCTCGGTCGCCAGGCGGCGCGACAGCAGGACTTCCGGCAGCGAGTCCTCGGCGGGGATGCCAGCCAACGGGAAGCGGTTGCGGACGTTGTCGCCCAGCAGGGCGTCCGGGTTGAAGGTCAGGAAGCCGCCGCCGTAGCCAGCGTCGCCGTCCAGCCAGTTGGTGTGCGAGCCGTTGACCAGGTCCGGAGCGCTGGTGGCGAAGATGGCGTTCGACTGGTTGGCCGTCAGGGCGGCGCCGTCGGTCGTCAGGTTCTTGCCGCTGAACGAGTAGTTATAGAACTTCGACTTCTTGCGGTAGTACCGCGTGCCGAACTTGATGTCCTCGATGAAGCTGCCGTGCAGCTTGTACTTGCCGTCGAACTGGGCGGCGAGGCCGGCGTCGTCGTAGACGTTGTTGGTGCCGTTGGCGTAGTTCAGGAACGCCCAGGTGCTGGGGCTGCCCAAATCCGGGCCGGAGATCGAGACCTGCTGCGGCAGGCCGATGGCGCGGGTGGTGTTCCAGGCCAGGCCGGCCCGGGGCGTCATGACGACCGCGCGGTTGTCTTGGTGCTGGTCGGCCTTGACGTAGGAGAGGTCGAACTTCAGGTCAAGGTCGTCGGTCGGGCTCCATTTGACGCCGCTGGCCAGGATCCAGGTCTTGTAGAGCCGGTGCTCTTCACCGCCCATGCTGCTGAAGGTCGAGCCGACGAACGTGCCGCTGCCGAAGCGCTGGCCGGCCAGGACCACGTCGTCGCCGCCGTTGGCGTTGCGGCTGGTCAGGCCCTCGGTGGTGCTGAACGGGGTGACGACCAGGTTCTGGAGGTAGCGGCTGTCGCTGGAGTTCAGGAACCGGTAGCTCTGGTGATAGAGGTACGAGTTGTAGTTGCCGTCGACATAGAATTCGAGGTTCGGCTTCGGCTTCCACTGGAAGGCGCCGTTGACGCCCTTGCGGGTGCGCTGGATGTCTTCCTCGTTCTGGTTGACCTGCACGCCGGCGAAATTGATCAGGTTGGCGCGCTGGGCCGGCGTCATCGCCAGGGCGTCCGAATTGCTCACCGAAATCAGGCACGACAGGTCGGAGCGGCTGGCGAGAGCCGCGTTGTAGGCCGATCCGAGATTGGCGGCGCTGCAGTCGCTGCTATTGGCGGCGGCCACCCGCCGCAGGTTCGCGCCGCCGGGGCCGGGCGCATTGTCCGAACGGTTCCAGCTCTTCTGGTAGTTGGCGGCCAGCAGCAGGCCCATCTCGCCGTCGCCGACGTTCCAGCGGTTGGCCACCAGACCGAAATATTCCGGCTGCAGGCTTTTGACCATGTCGTTGTACTTGCCGGAGATCGCGGCGCTGGCGGTGAAGCCCTTCAGGTCCAGCGGACGGCGGGTGCGCACGTCGACCAGGCCGCCGATGCCGCCCTCGATGTGCTCGGCCGACGGGTTCTTGTAGACGTCGAGCCCGGCGATCATGCCCGGGATGGCGGCCTCGATGTTGAACTCGCTGCCGCCAGCGGTGAAGTAGGAGCGGCCATCGACCTGGGACGCAGTCTGGCCCGACAGGCCGCGGATGGTCAGGCCCGAGCCGACGCCGACCGGCGAGGCGCCTTCGCCGCCGTAGCGATAGCCCTGCACGCCAGGCACGCGGGTCAGGGTCTCGGCGACGTTGGGATCGGGCAGCTTGCCGATGTCCTCGGCGCGGATGGAGTCCACCACTTCCATGGTGTTCTTCTTCATCGACACGGCCGACTGCAGGCTCTGGCGAATGCCGGTGACCACCACCTCCTCGACGGCTGTCTCATTGGGCGCTGGGGACGCCGTCTGGGCGCTGGCCGCCGTCCAGCCGGCCGCCAGCAGGGCGGTCATCGACGCGGTGGCCAGGAGTCGCCCGTTGACCAGGCGGTTGCGGGTCGGGCGGTTGTGGGCTGGCTTCGACATGGTTTCCCCTCCGGATGTCTCGTTGCGCCGCCCGGTCGGGGCGACGGTAGCGTACGGCGCGCACGGCCCCGCCGTGACGCTCCGACGCAGTTGCGGTTGGCCTCTTCGTTTCGCTCCTGAACGGCCCGCGGCAGCGCCGAGGCCATTTCATTTTCGTTCTGACGACGTCTCCGCCGTTGCAGTACTGTTATCGATATCAAAACAAATGGCAATACGTCAATTGTCCTACCATTGGCGGATTATCGGGGTTGAAAGCGACGAAATGGCTGCGGAATCCGCGCCCGCACACGCGAGGGTAGTTATCGATATCATTCCCGCGCCGAGCGCCCGGTCGATTCCGCCATGGGCGCGACCTCGAACGAGTCGACGTCGGTCCATCCGATCCGCGTGGCGGTGTAGGCCGGCCGGCCCGAGGCCGCCTGGCTGAAGAGGCCCATCTGCGCCCCGACCCATCGCCCCGGCTTGCTGACGAACGGCTCGCCCAGCGGCGTGTACGACACCCCGTCCAGGCTGTAGCTGAACACGACCCTGGCGTGGGTCGAACGCAGCATCGACGGCGCATAGTGCGCGAAGCTCGGCGGCGGGTCGGCGACGGTGACCGGCGAGGCGCTGAGCCTCAGATAGACGCTGGCCGGCGCCGAAGTCAGGCCCACCGTGATCCGTTCGGGCTGGAAGGCGTCGGCCCCGACCCGGTCGACGCGCACCAGACGCACGCCGTCAGCCGTCTTCTCCAGGCCGATCCAGGCGTAGTCGGCGCCGAACATCACCAGGCCGGCGCGCTCGCCGACGGCCTTGGGCGCGAAGTCGATCCTGATCGTGGCGCTGAAGCTCGGGCCGGGCAGCTTCTGGGTCAGCAGCGCGCCGGCTTCCCAGAGGTTCTCCGGCGAGGAGATGGACTTCAGGCGCAGGGCGCCGGGCCGGGCCGTCAGGCTGCTCCAGTCCTCGCCGGGATTGGCGTTCCACTGCCAGGCCAGGGACAGCGCGCCATCGAAGGTGTCGCTGGCCTGGACCGCGGTCGGGGCCTGCGGCTTGTCGACCTTCGGCTTGCGCCACCGCAGCACCGGTTCGCCCCGGCCGTCGCCGTCCAAATCCTGCCCGATCACCGGCCAGCCGCCCTTCCAGGCCATGGGCTCCAGCCACACCCGCCGGCCGTAGGAGTCGGTGTCCTGGAAATGCAGGAACCAGTCCTCGCCCTTGGGCGTGGTCACCCAGGCGCCCTGGTGGGGACCGTTGATCTGCGTTTTGCCCTGGTCGAGGACGTTGCGGCCTTCATAGGGCCCCAGTGGGGCGCGGGACCGGAAGACTCCTTGCCAGCCGCCCTTCACGCTGCCGGCCGGGGCGAAGATGTAGTACCAGCCGTCGCGCTTGTAGAGCTTGGGTCCCTCGGTGGTGAACCAGGGCGACGGCCCGAACGTGGTGGCGACCTCCGGAAGCTTGGCGCCGTCGATCAGGGTCACCGGCTCGCCGACCGTCCTGTCGCCGGCCGCGTTCAGGCGCCGGGCGGTGATGACGTTGCTGAACCCCGCCCGGCTGCCGGCCCAGGCATGCACCAGCCAGCCCTGGCCGTCGTCGTCCCAGAAGGGGGCCGGATCGATCGCCCCCTTGCTGTCGTCGACCAGCACCGGCGCGCTCCAGGGTCCGGCCGGGTCGCTCGCCGTGACCCGGAAGATCCCGAAGTCCGGATCGGGATAGTAGATCATGAACTGGCCGTCGTGGTGGCGGATGGCCGGCGCCCAGACGCCGCCGCCGCGTCGCGGCGTCGCGTGATGGGCCGCCGGCGTGATCCGCGGCAGGGCATGGCCGATCAGCGTCCAGTTGACCAGGTCGGTCGATTTCAGGATTGGCAGGCCGGGCACATTGGTGAACGACGAGGCGGTCAGATAGTAGGCGTCGCCGACCCGGACGACGTCCGGATCGGAATAGTCGCCGGCCAGAACGGGGTTGCGATAGGTCCCGTCCCCCTGATCGGCGGCGAAGGACGGCGGCGCCGTCTGGGCCAGGACCACGCTGCTCATCGCCGAGGCGAGAAGCGCGCCCAGGATGGATCTGGCCAAAGGCACGGGCGTCTCCGCTACAGGGGTTCGAAGAAAATGGCCTGGCCGCCGCTGGGCGCCAGGGCCAGGGACAGCACCGTCTCGGCGGTGACGGGGACCTTGCGGACGACCACGGGCGTCTCGAACGCCGCGCCGCCGGCGGGACCGTCGGCGAACACCGTCGCCATCCATCGCCCCCGCCCCAGGAAGGCCAGCGGGGCCTGCAGGACACGCGGCGTCTCGTTGGTCATCGCGCCCAGGAACCAGCGCTCGCCATGACGCCGCGCGACCATGACGTGCTCGCCGATGGCGCCCGACAGGGCCCGGGTCTCGTCCCAGGTCGTCGGGCACTCGTCGAACCATTGCAGGTCGGGCCAGGCGCGGCCGGCGTACTTGTCCGGCGTGTCGTACCAATAAAGGAAGGTCAGCGGATTGTAGTAGACCGCCGCCATGGCCAGCTGGTGGGCGTTGGTCGTCTGGTTCTTCGGGTGGGCGTAGCAGATCGTGTAGTCGATCGGTCCGGCCACGGCGCGCGTGAACGGCAGGGTGACGTTGTGGCGGGCGGTCGGGAACTGCTCGTTGCCGCGCACCCCTTCCAGGGCGACATAGTTGGGCAGGGTCCGTTCCAGGCCGGCCGGCCGCAGGTTGTCGTGCAGATTGACCAGCAGCCGGTGCTCGCCGCAGGCCTTGACCAGGTCGAAGATGAAGTCGTTGTCGGCCTGGCGGCCCTCCCAGACGAAGCCGAACTTGATCCCCGCCACGCCCCAGCGGCGATAGGTGTCCAGGATCGCATCCCGCTGGCGCATGGCCGGCACGCGGTCGACATAGAGGATCATGCCGATCCCCTTGGCGCGGGCCGCGTCGATGATCCGCTGCAGGTCCAGGCCGGCGATCGGGACGGTGGCGTCGCCCGGATCCGTGCCGTCGCCGTACCAGTGGGCGTCGAACTCGACATAGTCGAGCTTCCGCGCGGCGGCGAAGTCCACCACCTTCAGCGCCGCTTCGGTGCTGTAGGGTTTGCGGATCCGCACCGCCCGGCCCGGCTTCACCCAGCTGACGTCGCCCAGGAGATTGGGCGTGGCCAGGGTCGGGATCAGGTCGGCCCGCTCGATCAGGCCGGCGACGTCGTCGGCGAGGATCAGGACACGCCACGGCGTGGCCTGGCCCGCGTCGAGCCCGAAGGTCGGGGCCGGCGGCGTGTCGCCGGGGCCCGACCAGCCGGTGGCGCGACCCGGATAGCGCATCAGGTGAACGGCCAGCCCCTCGCCCGGATCGGCGGCCGGACGCAGCATGGCGCGCGGATAGTGCAGGCGATCGGACTCGGCGATCAGCACGGCGGCGCCATTCGCCAGCACGGCGGTGACCGGCAGGTCGGCCAGAGGACCGACGTCGGAGCTGCCCGTCAGGTCCGGATGGGCGACCGGCGCCAGGGCCGCGGGCGTCGAGCGCTGGTACTCGCCCTCGTCCCGGCTGGAATAGACCTCGACCCCGAGGGGCAGGTTGAAGGCCGTCGCCTCGCCGGCCAGGGTCACGCCCTGCCCGCCCGGCGCCTGGCGAAGCACATAACGGACCGCACAGCCGGCGTCATAGGCCCGGGCCACCACGGCGAAGGCGACGCCCGTCTTGGCGTCCCGCAGGTCGACGGTGATCTCCTCGCAGGCCTGACTGTAGGCGTCCCTGACCCCGAAGGCCGGCGCCCAGGTTCCCGTCAGCCGCCGCCGCGACACGGAAACGACCGTCGCCTCGGCCCCCAGCTGGCCGCCGTCGGCCAGGACCAGCCCCAACCGGCTCGGACGAAGCACCTCGCGGCCGTCGCGCCGGACGCTCCAGGACAGCCCGCCGCCGCGCGCGTCCAGGTCCAGCCGCACCCGACCGTCAGGCGAGACTACCCGCAGCGGCTTCGACGCCGCCCGCGGCTTGGCCAAGGCGGCGCTCACGGCCCCGAGGGAGGCGGTCGCGGCGGCGGCCAGCAGGACGAAGCGACGGCGGTCGACGGGCAGGCGGACCATCAGCGCGCTCCGGATCCGCGCGTGACCCGGGCGCGAACGCGCCTGCAGAGCGGGTTGATCATCGTCGCCTCCCGGACACTGGCCTTCGGCGCTCCGCGCCGTGACCTCTTTATCTCGTCGTCGACATCCAGCGGCGCGACGATTGATATCGATATCATTTCTCCTTCGAGAACGTCAATCTCGACCCGGCGCGCCTCAGCCGGCGGGCGAGGCGGTCGATTGACGAACCATCAGGGTCAGGTCGGCCAAGACGTGCTTGCGGGAGCGATCATCGTCGGCGTCGCGCCGCGCCAGCCCAGCCGCCAGCTCCACCGCGGTGGCGGCCATGTCGGCGATCGGTTGGTGGATGGTCGTCAGCTGCGGCCAGATCGTCGAGGCGACGGGCGTATCGTCGAAGCCGGCGATGCTGAGCTCGGTCGGCACGGCGATTCCCAGGCCGTGGGCGACGGCGCTGACGGCGGCGGCCATGTCGTCGTTGCAGGCGAAGATCGCCGACGGCCGGCGACGCAGGCCCAGCAGCTGTCTGGCCGCCGTCAGACCCGAGCGATAGGTGAAGGCCCCCTCGACGACATGGGCGTCGGGCACGGCCAGGCCCGCCTGCGCCATCGTCGCCCGGAACCCCTCCTCGCGCCGCGTGGCCGTCGAGTGCGTCGGGTCGCCCCGGACGAAGGCGATGTCGACATGACCCAGCTCGATCAGGTGTCGGGTCATCATCGCCGCGCCCGCGAAGTCGTCGATCGCCACCGAGGTCACGCCCGGGGACGGCCTGGCCGTGGTGAAGCTGACGGGCTCGACGCCGGCGGCGGCCAGGAGCTTGAGGATCTTGGGATCGTCGCACAGCGGCGGCGGCAGGACCACGGCCCCGACGCCCGCCTCGATCAGCTTGACCACCGCCCTGGCCGGGGCGGGATGAGCGGCCGTCGGCTCGATCAGCAGCTGGCAGCCGATTTCGCCGGCCTTGCGGAAGGCGCCCATCAGGAACGCGCTGAGGTTGGACGAATTGGGATTGGAATACAGCACCCCGACCTGGGCCACGCCGGTCCGCGTCGCCCGCGCCACGGCGTTGGGGCGGTAGCCGAGCTCATCGATCGACTTCAGCACCTTGGCCCGCGCCGCCTCGCTGATGAAGGCGTAGTCGTTGATCACCCGCGAGACGGTCATCGAGGAGACGCCGGCGTGCTTGGCCACGTCGTGCAGCGTCACGCTGGGGCGTCGTTTTCCGCTCAAAAGGCTCTCCCACGCGGGCCGCCCCACGCACGAACGGCTCCTGGCCGACATTCTAGCCAAGATTTGCCGGCTATCGCCTAGGTTAAATCGTCGAGGCGCGGAGGCGGCGGGCTACTTGAAGGAAAGGCCGCTCACATAGGGGCCGACCTCCAGAACCTCCGGCGCCGGACCTGTCAGCTTGCGGCCGGCGATCGTGACGTTGTCGAAGGTCACATTGCGAACGGGCCGGTCCGGGGCGTAGCCGCCGATGATCGACGGCCCCGCCCAGCCCGATCCCGAATAGCTGACGTTCTTGAAGTGGACGCCGTCGATCAGCAGGCCCGGGCTGGCGCCGTACTTGGCGTTATAGACCACCCGCAGATTGATCAGCTTGCCCTCTTCGATGTGGTCCACGCGGATGTTGCTGAAGGTGACGTCGCGAACGGTGTTGGTGTCGCCGGCGCTGATGGCCATCGCGCCCTCGTATTCCGGATCGTCCTCGTCGAGGTTGAGCACGTCGATGTCGTCGAAGGTGATGTCCTCGAGGGTGTTGGGCTTGGCGCTGTCGCCGTGCAGGCCGACGAACATGGCGTGCGCGACGTCGGGCCAGAAGATCGAATGGCTGACCCGGACGCGCCGCGTATCGCCCACCGCGTTCTTGCGGGTGGCGTAGATCGCCACGCTGTCGTCCGAGGTGCGGATGAAGGCGTTGTCGATGTCGACGTCCTGGCAGGCGAAGACATTGATCCCGTCGGACCATGGCCCCTTGCCGAACGCCTTGATGTCGCGAAACCGCACCTGACTCGACGCGCTGCACGCGATCGCGCCGTGCACGGGATTGAGGAAGGTCGGCCCCTCGATCAGGACGCTGCTGGAGCCCTGAACCGTCAGCTGGTCGGACTCCAGGAACATCCCGTGGCCGATGATCTTGAGGTTCTCGACCTTGGCGGGCTGGAACACGCCCTGCATCAGCGCGCCGCCGGCGAGGTAGATCGTCTGGTTCGAGGCGGCCGGAAAGGCGGTCGCGCCTTCGGGCGGCACATGTAGGCCCGGTCCGTAGACGACGACGTTCGGCCCCGGCGCCGGCGGCGCGATCGGCGCCCCCGCCAGGATGTGCAGATTGCCCAGGCGGTCGCCGTCGAACTCCACCGAGAGATTCTGCGGCCGGTTCAGGGTGAAATAGACCACCCCGTCCTTCACCGTGGTCTTGATCGCGTTCCGCTTGGGGCGAACCTCGACCCGTCTGAAATCGCCGTTGTTCTTCTGCACGGCGACCTCGACGGTCCCGCGGAAATCGAACTGGACGACCGAGGCGTCGTGCGGACGGTCCTGGTCGACCTTGACGCCGTACTCGTAGAGATCGCGCCAGGGCCCGCCCGGACGCCGAACCCGCACCGTGAAATCGTCGTTGTGCAGGCTGTAGACCAGCTTGCCGGGCGGCGTGGCGTAGATCTGCAGGTCCGGGTCGACCTGCGCCGCCCCGGCTAGGTCGGTGTCGCTCTGCGCGGCGGCCGCGCTCGAAAGCCCCAGCCCCAGGACCAGGGACGCGGCCAGCGTCCTGGCCGCCGATCGGGCAACTCTGTGTCTGCGCATGGCGTCGCTCCCCGGGGACGGCTTGGAGCGCCGTCGCTTGATATCGATATCACATACAGCCATACCCCGACTCAACGGGGCCTGTCACCAGCCGCCGCGCGCCCAAGCGTTCCAGGAATCTTCAGGGGCGTGGGTTCGGGTCCGCGGGATTGAAAAGCGCGGGGCGCCGGCCGAGCCAGACGCCCCGTTCTCGGAGTCAGGCAGGAATCCGTCCGAGAAAATTCGCAGGACCGAGCCGACGTGGCTCGCCATGATTGTTATCGATATCACCACTGATTGGCAAGCCCTTTCCGTTGTGCGTCGGCATGGAGGATTTTGTTTGGTATCGATATCTCTTTCGATTATCACAGATGGACCCGAGCGGCTCCAGAGCCGCGTCGCCGCTGGCGTCAAACGGGGGGAGGAGTTGCTTAAGGCCATGGGAAAGAAGAACTACGCGCTGCTCAGCGCCTTCCTGTTCCTCTATTTCTTCGCCCAGGCGATGAGCATTTCGCTGCTGGCCCTGTGGCTCAAGCGGACCCTCGGCCTGACCGGCGCCCAGACCGGCGTGGTGTTCTCGGCCAACTTCATCTTCGCCATGGCCTCGCAGCCGATCTACGGCTTCCTGTCCGACAAGGTCGGCTTTCGGAAGACCATCCTGTGGGTCATCGCCGCCCTGGTGATGCTGTCGGGGGCCTTCTTCGCCTTCGTCTACGGCCCGCTGCTGAAGACCAACATCCTGCTGGGCGCGGCCCTGGGCGGGCTCTATCTGGGCGTCACCTTCATCGCCGGCAGCTACGCCCTTGAATCCTATGTCGACCGCGTCGGCCGCAAGGACGGGTTCGAATACAGCCGCGCGCGACTGTGGGGGTCGCTGGGCTTCGCCTTCGCGGCGTTCTTCTCGGGCCGGCTCTACAACATCGATCCGCTGATCAATTTCTCCCTGGCCTCGCTGGCGGGCCTGCTGCTGCTGCCGATCCTGGCCATGACCCGGATCGAGGGCGCCGCCGACGAACAGGCCCGCTCGGAAAGCCTCAAGCCGCTGGACGCCCTGGCGATCCTGAAGCTGCCGAAATTCTGGGGCTTCATGGTGCTGATCCTGGGCGTGACCAACCTCTACCTGGTCTTCGACCAGCAGTTTCCGGCCTACTACGCCTCGCAGTTCGCCGATCCCAAGCACGGCGCGGCAATGTTCGGCTACCTGAACTCGGCCCAGATCTTCGTCGAGGCGGGGATGCTGTTCGTGGCCCCGTTCATCGTCAACCGCACGGGGGCCAAGAACGGGCTGCTGCTGGCGGCGGCGATCATGATCTTCCGCATCACCGGTTCGGGCCTGGTCGAGGGTCCGGTGGCGATCTCGGCGATGAAGATGCTCCACTCGCTGGAGCTGCCGATCCTGGCGGTGTCGATCTTCCGCTACATCGCCGCCCATTTCGAGGCCCGTCTGGCCTCGACCCTCTACCTGGTGGGGGTCAGCTTCGGCCACTCCCTGGGCCTGGCCGTCCTCTCGCCGATCGTCGGCAAGTCCTACGACCTGATCGGCTTCCCCCACACCTACCTGCTGATCGCCCTAGGCGCGGCGCTGTTCTGGACCGCCTCGCTGTTCGCCCTGTCGCCGACGCCCGCCCGCGCGAGCAACGACGATCCGGCGCTGAAGACCGCCCTGCCCGACGCTGATCTGGCCAAGGTCGACTGAGCCCATGCCCCTGACCTCCCCCGCCCTGACCGCCGAAACCGCGCCCCGCGAACCGCTGAAGCTGCGCGGCGCCCTGGAAGGCCGCGCGCCCGACCGCGCGGCCCTCGACGCCGTCCTGGCCGCGGTGCTCGCGCGCATCGACGCCAACCTGGCGATGTTCACCGACGCCTTCCCGGCGCCGTCCAGCCTCGGCGGGGTCTATCCCGCCATGGGCAACGTCGAATGGACCAACGGCTTCTGGACCGGCATGCTGTGGCTGGCCTACGAGGTCAGCGGCGAGGCGCGCTATCGGCAGGCCGCCGAGCGGCAGGTGCAGAGCTTCAAGGACCGCGTCGATCGCCGGATCAACGTGGACCACCACGACCTGGGCTTCCTCTATTCGCTGTCCTGCGTGGCCGGCTACAAGCTGACCGGCGACCTCCAGGCCCGCGACGCCGCGCTCGAGGCGGCCCGCCTGCTGCTAGCCCGCTACCTGCCGCAGGCCGGCATCATCCAGGCCTGGGGCGACCTGAACGATCCGGCCCAGGCGGGCCGGATGATCATCGACTGCAACCTCAACCTGCCCCTGCTCTACTGGGCCAGCCAGGTCACCGGCGACTGCGGCTTCGCCGCCGCCGCCGACAGCCATATCGAGCAAGCCGCGCGCCACATCGTGCGGCCCGACAACTCGACCTTCCACACCTTCTTCATGGATCCCGTCACCGGCATCCCGCGGATGGGCAAGACCCACCAGGGCTACAGCGACAGCTCGTGCTGGGCCCGCGGCCAGGCCTGGGGGATCAGCGGCTTTCCGCTGGTCCACCGCTACAAGGCCGATCCGTCGCTGCTGGAACTGAGCGCCCGCCTGGCCAACTACTACCTCAACCGCCTGCCGTCGGACCTGATCTGCTGCTGGGACCTGGTGTTCACCGACGCGCCGCACGAACGCGACAGCTCGGCGGCGGCGATCGCGGCCTGCGGCCTGCTGGAACTGGCCCGCGGGCTGCCGCTGGCCGATCCCGACCGCGCCGCCTACGAGGGCGCGGCCCTGGCGACCGTCGAGACCCTGGGCGCGCGCTACCTGCTGCCGCGCGGCCAGCCGGGCACGGGGGTCCTGGCCCACGCGGTCTACCACATGCCCAACGGCGTCGGCGTCGACGAGGCCTGCATCTGGGGCGACTACTTCTTCCTCGAAGCCCTGGTCCGGCTGACCCGCCCCTGGGAGCCCTACTGGTGATTCAGGTCGGCATCGATTTCGGCGGCACCAAGGTCGAGGCCGCCGCCCTGGACGCCCAGGGTAACTATCTGGCGCGGGTCCGCGCGCCCAATCCCGGCGCCTATGACGCGGCGATCGAGACCGTGCGCGACCTGATCGCCCAGGTCGAGCAGCAGGCCGGCGGCCGCGGCACGATCGGCATCGGCGCGCCCGGCTCGATCTCGCCGACCACCGGGGTGATGCGCAACGCCAACTCGGTCTATCTGAACGGCCGCACCTTCCGCGAGGACCTGACTGTCGCCCTGGGCCGCGAGGTGCGCCTGGCCAACGACGCCAACTGCCTGGCCCTGTCCGAAGCGGTCGATGGGGCGGCGGCCGGGGCGCGGGTGGCCTTCGCCATCATCCTGGGCACGGGCTGCGGCGGCGGCCTGGCCGTGGACGGCCGCCTGGTCGAGGGCCCCAACGGCGTCGCCGGCGAATGGGGCCACATCCCCCTGCCCTGGCCGACCCCGCAGGAGACTCCCGGACCGCGATGCTGGTGCGGCCAGCACGGCTGCCTGGAGATGTGGGTGTCGGGCACCGGCCTGCGGCATGACTTCGCCGCCGCCACCGGCGTCCAGGCTACGGGCGAGGCGATCATCGCCGGTTTCCGCCAGGGCGAACCGGCGGCCGTCGCCGCCTTCGAGCGCTATGTCGACCGGCTGGGCCGGGCCATCGCCGTGCTCGTCAACATCGCCGATCCGGACGTGCTGGTGATCGGCGGCGGCCTGTCCAATGTCGGCGAGATCTACGAGCGCCTGCCGGCCCTGGTCGCGCCCCGGGTGTTCTCCGACCGCTGGTCGGCCCGCATCGCCCCGGCCCGCTGGGGCGACGCCTCGGGCGTGCGCGGGGCGGCCCGGTTGTGGAACGACCCGGCCGACGCCCAGGCCGCCCTCAAGGTCCGGGCCTAGAGCGTTTCCCGATCTGATTGCATCAGGCCGGCGCGCTAGACCTCTGTTTTAACGCATTTTCTTCACGCGAACCGGTGTCCACTTCGCTCGAAAATGCTCTAGTTCACCTTCGCCGGCCGGCGGCGGAGCGGGGCCTTGACCGGGGCCGGGCCCGACGAGCCACGCTTGACCAGGGTGAACTTCATCAGTTGATGGGTCGGGGCGGGCGAGTTTCCGGCCCGCTCGGCCTTGATCTCCTCGACGATCAGCGACACCGCCGCCCGGCCCATGGCGCTGATCGGCTGATGGATGGTCGTCAGTTCGGGCCAGATGGTGCTGGCGATCGGCGTGTCGTCGAAGCCGACCACGGTCAGCGCCTCGGGGACCGCGATCTGCAGCCCGTGGGCCACCGCCAGGGCGGCCGCGGCCATGTCGTCGTTGCTGGCGAAGATGGCCGTCGGCCGCTCGTCCGGGCTGAGCAGCAGCTCGGCCGCGGCCAGGCCTGAGCGATAGGTGAACTGCCCCTGGACGACCCAGTCGGGATCGACCGGCAGGCCGGCGGCCGTCATGGCGTCGACGAAGCCCTCATAGCGCAGCTGGGTGGGCGTGTGCTGCGGATCGCCCTTGATGAAGCCGATCCTGGCATGCCCCAGCTCGATCAGGTGGCGGGTCATGGCCGCCGCGCCCTGGTAGTCGTCGATGCGCACCGACGAGACGTCGTGCATCGGGCGGGCCGTGGCCAGGGCCAGGACCTTCACGCCGGCGGCGTGCAGCATGTTGATGGTCGGGCGGGAGTCGCACAGCGGCGGCGGCAGGATGACGCCGTCCACGCCCTGGTCCAGCAGGCGGCGCACGGCGGCCTTCTGGCTGGCCAGGCCGGTCGACCGTTCCAGGACCAGCTGGACGCCCAGCTTGGAGCTCTGCTCGATGCCGCCCAGCATCACCTCGCTGAGATAGGAGGCGCTGGGATTGCTGTAGAGCACGCCGACCCGCGGCCCGGTGCTGCCGGCCCGCGTGTTGCGGGCCGCCAGGTTGGGCGAGTAGTTCAGGGCCTTGATCGCCGACTGTACGCGCTCGCGCATGGCGTCGCTGACATAGCTGTTGCCGTTGACGACGCGGGACACGGTCATCGAGGCGACGCCGGCGTAGCGGGCCACGTCGTGAATGGTCACGGCCCGCCCCGACTCCGGCGCCGGGGGCGTTTCGACACGGGTTTTGCCCTTGGCCAAGTGCGGGCTCCTTGAGCGTTGCGTGGACGACAGGATCGCCGCTGGGACCTTGGCCGCACGCGCTGTCTCGGCGGCGGTCCAGGCCTCCGCCAGGGCGAACGGTCGGTCGCGCCAAGCCGCCGACCGATTCCGGCGCATCTCGTTCGTTATCGATAACTTCTCAGCCCTGGAAGGACTTGGCAAGTTTCCTCGCGCGCTGGGAGAGGGCTTGGGGCGGGCCTCGCCGCGAGGTTCGGAGTCCCGCCTGGCTGGCCGCCTTGTCGAAACCGAAACGCCCGAAGGCGCTGCGATCAGCCTCTTGTTGTCGATATAGGCCGCGCCATCCACAGCTCGCGCTCCGACGCCGAGCATGCGCCAGGGCGGCGACGAGCGCCCGCTCACCCCCGCACGAAGATGTTCCGCAACCACTGCGACCCCGCCTTGGCGGCCTGACCCCAGTCCTCGCTGTCGTCTAGCGCCTCGGGCTTGTAGCCCCAGGGGTTGAACAGCTTCAGCCGGTTGACCTTGAAGGCCGCGACGTCGCGGGTGACCAGGGTCAGGCCGTGCTCCAGGGCGGTGGCCGCCAGCAGGGCGTCGCGGGCGTCGGCCAATGGCAGGCGGGCCCGCCCCCGGACGACGGCGGCGTCGACCGGCAGGATGCGCCCGTCGAAAGCGGCGGCGACCTGGTCGTTCAGCCAGGCGCGCAGGGCCAGGCCCGCCGCCTTGTCCTTGCGCTCGACGCGCGCCGCGCCGGTCTCCAGCTCCAGCAGGGTGATCGCCGAGAGGAACAGGCTGGACCGCGCCTGGCCGGCGGCCCAGCGGGCCAGGCCCGGATCGGTCCCGCCGGCCTTGGCGTTGCGCAGTTCGAAGACGACGTCGGTGTCGAGCAGGTACATCAGCTTCGCCGATCCAGGGGCCTGTCCCAGGCGTCGTCCGACCGCGTCTCGGCGATGTCCAGGGCGACCGGCGCGGCCAGGGCCAGCAGGTCGACGATCGTCTCGGTCTGGCCCGACAGCTTGCGATAGGCCTCGATGCTCATCAGCACGTGGGTGGTCCGGCCGCGATCGGTGACGAACACCGGCTCGATCCGCGCGGCGCGCTTGGCCTGGCTGACATCCTGGTTGAAGTCGCGGCTCGAGATGACCTTCATGTGCCTACGTACCTACATTGACAAGGCTGTCTTGTAGGTACGTTACTACATTGTGGCGTTCAAGCAACAGGAAATTCGTCAACGAAAACAATCTTCTGTGCGGCAGCGTCAAAAAGGCGATTTCGGCTTGCGGCGAAAATCCAATTCTGCGCGGCTTGGGTCCAACGGCGAACAAACGCCGAGAGGATTCACAAGGGGGGACACACTTGTCCGACGTCATATCCAGCCTCGTCAGCACCGTGACGGGCATCCTGGGCCCGCATGGCCCGGCCACCAAGGTCGCCGCGCACAGCTTCACGCCCGGCGATTTCAGCGTGCATTTCTTCCTGCAGCTGGCCGTCATCGTCCTGGCCTGCCGCGTGGTCGGCTGGCTGGGCCAGAAACTGCTCCAGCAGCCGCAGGTGGTCGGCGAGATGATCGCCGGCGTGGTGCTGGGCCCGTCCCTGCTGGGCCTGCTGTTCCCCGACTTCCAGCTGGCGCTGTTCCCCAAGGAGACCAAGAACGTGCTCTATGTCGGCGCCCAGCTGGGCGTGGGCCTCTACATGTTCATGGTCGGCACCAGCTTCCAGGCGGGTCACTTCAAGGCCAAGGCCAAGAGCGCCATGAGCGTGTCGTTCGCCGGCATCGCCGCGCCGTTCCTGATCGCGGCCCTCATCACCCCGTTCCTGCTCAAGGTCCCCGGCCTGTTCGCGCCGACCATCGGCCAGGGCGCCGCCACCCTGTTCATGGGCGCCTGCATCGCCCTGACCGCCTTCCCGATGCTGGCCCGGATCATCAATGAGCGCGGCCTGGCCAAGACCTCGCTGGGCACCCTGTCCCTGACCGCCGGCGCCTTCGACGACGCCGTCTCCTGGTGCGTGCTGGCCGTGGTGCTGGCCACCTTCGGCGGCGGCGCCGGCGTGGCCGTGCTCGCGATCGGCGGCGGCCTGGCCTGGGTCGCGTTCGTGACCCTCCTCGGCCCGAAGATCCTGGCCCCGCTGGGCCGCATCGTCGAGCGCGAGGGCGAGATGAGCACCGGGGTGCTGGCCATGATCATCCTGGCCTTCTGCCTCTCGGCCTTCCTGATGGACGCCGTCGGCATCCACGCCATCTTCGGCGGCTTCATCCTCGGCGTCGTCATGCCGCGCGGCAAGCTGGTGGAGGAACTGAAGCGCAAGGTCGAGCCGATCGCGGTCGTCCTGCTGCTGCCGATGTTCTTCACCTATTCGGGCCTGAACACCCGGATGGACATGGTCAACTCGCCGACCCTGCTGCTGATCGCCCTGGGCGTCCTGGCCTGCTCGATCCTGGCCAAGTGGGGCGCCTGCTACGCCGCCGCCCGCCTGACCGGCGAGAACCACAGCACCGCCATGGGCATCGGCGCCCTGATGAACTCGCGCGGCCTGATGGAGCTGATCATCATCAATATCGGCCTGCAGAAGGGCATCATCGGCCCGACCCTGTTCTCGATGCTGGTGCTGATGGCGATCGTCACCACGGTCATGGCCAGCCCGCTGTTCGAGGTGGTCTACGGCAAGAAGGCCCGGGAATCCGGCGAGCTGGACGCCGTCGACGGTGCGGCCGTGAAGGCCGCCGCCTAAGCCTTCAGAAAGTTACCTCCCCACGCCCTCGCTCCCCTGCCGGAGCGAGGGCTTTTTTTCGTGAGGCCCGCACCGCGAGGCCGGGCGAAAACCGCTGGGGAAGTCCCGTCGCCCGGTCTCAGGCCGGCTCGAGCGAACGGTCGAAGCCGAAGCGGTTGATCTGGGCGATCAGGTCGCGGTGGCTGGGCAGGTCGTGGGTGGCGCGTTCGCCGAAGTTGCGGATCTTGGCGAACAGCTTCTCGGCCGCCGCCACGTCCGGAAACTCGCTGCGTCCTGGCGACAGGTCGGTTTTGAAGCCCATGCCGTACAGGATGTACTGGTAGTTGAAGAAGGCGAAGGTCTCCAGGTCGAGGATGAAGTCGTAGCGGGTGGGCGGACGCCAGCGCCACTGCTCCAGCAGGTCGACCAGCCGTTCCGGCATCGAGGCCGGGTCGGCGTTCTGGCGCCAGAACGGCTCGGTCCGCTGGCTCAGGCAATAGTGCAGCTTCAGGAAGGTGATGATGTTGTCGAAGCGGGCGGTCATCAGCTCGTTGAAGCGGAAGGCCGGGGCGTTGATCGGGCCGTTGTGCGGGAACAGCTCGGCGATGATCGCCACCGCCGCCTCGATCAGCACCACGCCCGTGGATTCCAGCGGCTCCAGGAAGCCCGCCGACAGGCCCACCGAGACACAGTTTTTGACCCACTGCTTGGTGCGATAGCCGGCCTCGAACGCCAGCGCCCGGGGCGCGATGTCGACGCCCCGCCCCACATAGTCGCCCAGTATGGCCCGCGCCCGGTCGTCGTCGATATGGTCGCTGGAATAGACGCAGCCCACGCCGCGCGCGCCGTTCAAGCCGATGTCCCAGGTCCAGCCGGCCTCGTGGGCGGTGGCGACCGTGAAGCTCTGGATCGGGGCGTCGGGGCGGTCGTAGGGGATCTTGCAGGCCAGGGCGCGGTCGGCGAACAGGATCGGCCGCGCCGACTTGAACGGGGCCTTCAGGGCCTGGCCGATCAGCTCGGCGTGGAAGCCCGTGCAGTCGATATAAAGCTCGGCCTCCATCCGGCCGTGCTCGGCGCAGACGATGTGGTCGATGGCCCCGGTCGCATCCAGCTCGACCTGGGTCAGCCGCCCTTGCAGGTGGCGCACGCCCAGCTCGCGGGCCCGCTCGGCCAGCACCTGGGCCAGCTTGGCGGCGTCGAAATGGTAGGCGTAGTTCAGCGGGCCGGAAAAGTTGCCCTCGTGCGGCCGCTTGGGCGCGCGCTGGGCGTCGGCGACCCGCGCCTGGATGGTCATGGCCTCTGCGAACGGCGCGCGCGTCGCCTCGTCCTGCAGCAGCCAGTAGGGCGCCAGGCTCGCGCCGTCGGTCGAGAACGGGGCCTCGAACGGGTGGAAGTACTGGTGGCGTTCCCCGTCCTCCTTCGGCGCCCAGGCCCAGTCGTTGAAGCGGATGCCCTGCTTGAAGGTGGCCGAGGTCTCGCGGATGAACCGGGCCTCGTCGATGCCCAGGAACTGCAGGGTCGTGCGGATGGTCGGGAACGTGGCCTCGCCGACGCCGATGATGCCGACCTCGGGCGATTCCAGCAGGGTGATCTCCAGATGCGCCTGCTCGGCGATCCGCAGCGACTTGGCCAGATAGGCGGCCGTCAGCCACCCGGCCGTGCCGCCCCCGACGATCAGGATTCTGCGTCTACGATCCATGCCGCCTTGATAGCGCGGCGCGCGGCAAAAGCGGAAAGCAAAGTTGGGGAATAGGCCCACGAGCTACGCCAGCGATACGCCTCGGCCACCCCCTCACAGATTGTCATCCCGGAAGCGCGTGGCGCTGTCCGGGATCCAGGGGCGGCCGCACCGCCTTGGCCCAGTCCCCTGGGTCCCGGCTCTTCGCTGCGCTACGGCCGGGATGACAACCGCCAAGGCTTCTGAAGGTTAGCCCAAGGAACCGGAACTTATCGTCCCGGCCGCGCGAAGGCGGCCACGCGCTCGCGGGCCTGGTGCACCGGATGGGCGGCCGGCGCAGGGGACGCCGCCCCCGTCCGGAACCCGCCCACATGGTTGGACAAGTCCGCCGCCTCGGCGCGCAGGGCGTGGGTGGCTTCGGTCGACTGCTGGACCATGGCCGTGTTGCGCTGGGTCACCTGGTCCAGCTGGTTGACGGCCACATTGACCTGGCCGAGCGCGGAGGCCTGCTCGTTGGCCGAGGCGGCGATCTCGTCGACCAGGGTGTCGATCACCCCCACCTTGTCGACGATGCCGCGCAGGGCCTGGTTGGTCTGGGCGACCAGGTCGACGCCCTCGCCCACCTGGCGGCTGGAGTCGGCGATCAGGGTCTTGATTTCCTTGGCGGCGTCGGCCGAGCGCTGGGCCAGGGCCCGAACCTCTTGCGCCACCACCGCAAAGCCGCGGCCGGCGTCGCCGGCCCGCGCGGCCTCGACCCCGGCGTTCAGGGCCAGCAGGTTGGTCTGGAAGGCGATCTCGTCGATCACGCCCAGGATCTGGCTGACCTTGGCCGAGGAGGTCTCGATCTGGGTCATGGCCTCGGCGGCCCGGGTCACGATCGCGCCCGAACGCTGGGCGTCGGCGGCGGCTTCGCTGACTTGGGCCGAAACGGCCTTGGCGCTCTTGGCGGTGCGGTCGACCGTGGCGGTCAGTTGCTCGACGGCGGCGGCGGTCTGCTCCAGGGTCGCGGCCTGCTGCTCGGTGCGCTGGGCCAGGTCGTCGGCGGCGTGGGCGATGTCGTCGGCGCCCGAGCGAATGCCGGAGGTGGCGCGCTCGACGGCCCTGATGGTGTCGGCCAGGGCGGCGGCGGCGTGGTCGAAGTCGGCCTTCAGGCCCAGGAACTCAGGCGACAGGGCGCCGTCGACCCGGGCCGACAGGTCGCCCGCCGCCAGGCGCGACAGGGCCTGGCCCACGGCGGCGACCGCGGCGGCCTGGCGCTGCTCGGCGGCTTGGCGCTCGGCGGCCATCCGCTCGCGCTCTTCCTGCAGGATGTCGAGATAGCTGGAGATGGCCAGGTCCATGTCCAGGAAGGTGGCCTTGACCAGGGCCACGACCTGATCGGTGACGTCGCCCTCGCCCTTGACGCCGAACAGGCCGCCCTTGGCCCGCTTCGCCAGGACCGCTCGAACCAGGTGCTCGACCACCAGGGCGTAGCCGCCGATGTACCAGCGCGGCTCCAGCCCGGCGCGGACATGGGCCTGGCCGACGCGCTGGACGCCGGCGGCGTAGTCCGGGCCATACTCGGCGGTCGCCAGCTTGCGCCAGTGGTCGCCCTGGCGGGCCTGGGCGGCGTCCATCTGGGCGCGGCTGGCGAACAGCTCGCGCATTTCCGGATAGGCGCGGATCTGGTCGTAGAAGCCGTCGAGGGCGGCGTGGATCTCGGCGTCGACCACCGGCTTGGCCGCCTTCAGCGCCGACCGCGCGCGTTGGTCGAACCGCATGAAGGCCATGCGTTGGTCGAGTTGCTGATTGACGCTCATGCCCTGCCCCGAGTCTCGAAATCCCTAAGCCCCAGAGAGGTGACCCGATTTCATTAACCGAGACTGAAATCCCCCCCCTTTAGGGGGAGCGACCATCCGCCTCAGCGACGGCCGATCACGTCGAGCAGCCGCTCGGCGGCGACCCTCGCGCCGTCGGACCGGATCGCGCCGGCCAGGTCCCGCGCCCGCGTGCGGACCTCCGGAACCAGGGCGCTCTCAAGCGCGGCCGACAGGGACTCCACGGTCGGGGCCGGACCCTCATGGGCGACGCCAACGCCGAGGTCGGCCACCCGCCCGGCGAAATACGGCTGGTCGGCGATCTGGGGGACCACCACCTGCGGCGCCCCGGCCCGGGCGGCCGTCGTCGTGGTCCCCGCGCCGCCGTGGTGCACGACCGCCGCGACCCGGGCGAACAGCGCCTGCTGGTTGACGTCGCCGACGGCCAGGCCGTCGTCGCGGTCGTCGCCCAGGTCGAGATCCGCCCAGCCGTGGGCGAGGAGCACCCGGCGCCCCTGGGCGCGAACCGCCGCGACGGCCGCGCGGGCGGCGTCCTTCAGGGCCTGCATGGGCATGCTGCCGAAGCCGACATAGACCGGCGGCGGGCCGGCGTTCAGGAAGGCCTCCAGGGCGGGCGGCAGCGGGCGCTCGTCCGGCAGGATCCATGCGCCGGTCTGCACCACCCCGCGCAGATCCGTCGGCCGCCAGGGGCTCAGGACCGGGTCCGAGGCCAGCCACGGCCGGTCGGTGAAGACGTGGTCGCGGACGTTGTCGACCGGCGGCAGGCCCTTCGCGGCGCGCAGGGCCGCGAACGCTTCCCCGAACACGGCGTTCATGGTCCGCGCGTTCCCCTCCCACAGCACCCGGTTGTCGGTTTCGTCCGCCGGGACGGGGTGGCCCGGAAAGGGCAGCGGCCGGTGGTGGGTCGACGGCAGGAAGACCGGACAATAGGCGGCGTAGACGTAGGGAACGCCCTGCAGCTCGGCCACGCACCGCGCGGCGGCCGTGGACGGGAACAGGCCGGCGGCGAGGATCGCGTCGCAACCCTCGGCCGCCGCCGAGATCGCCTCGAACTGGGCGGTCAGCACCCCCGCCGCTCGCTGCGACAGGTCCATGGGCGGCTGGTTGGCCAAGGCGGCGGCCACCCACCGGCGCACGGGGGTGAAGGCGGGCGCCAGCGGCGCGCCGGCCCGCGCCAGCAGGGCGACGAACTCCGGATCCGGCGGGGCGCACACCACCGCCTCCACGCCCAGCGCCCGCAGGGCGGCGGCCAGGCCCGCCATCGGCTCGACGTCCCCCCGCGACCCAAAGGTCGACAACAGCACCCGCATTCGGTCCTCTCCTCGCGTTGAGGACGCTACAAACTGCCCATAAATCGCCGCCCGCCAAGTCTTGAACGAAACTGTTTCGTGCCCAGATGACAGTCAGGCGGCGGCGGCGACGAGCGCCTACGGCGCCTCCCTGGCGTACAGCAGGGCCGCCATGCGCCACCCCGACGCCGTTCGCAGCATCAGCGCACGATCCGTCCACTCGCCGTTTGCGGATCGGAACGACCAGCGCGCCATGCCGACATCGCCCTGCGCGTCGACGATGCGGCTGGTCACCTCGAAGGTCGCGCCCGCAGAGGTTCGGCGCCGATCCACATAGCGCGCCTGCCACTCGGCCACGGACGCGGCGACGAACTCCCCATCTTCGACGCTGGTGACCAGGGCGCGGGGATCGAGGGTCGCGCCCAGCAGGGCCGCATCCCAGCCGCGGTCGGCCTTGAGCTTGTCGTCCACCACGCCCGCGACGCCCGCGACCGAGGCGGCGCTTTGCGTCGCCTCCGGTTGGCACAGCGTCGCCAGGATGCGCCAGCCGCCCGCCAGCCGCGCCAGCAGCACGTAGTCGACGACGGGCTTGCCGCCACGCGTCGCGCGGACCCTGGCCAGCGCCGTCGTCTCGCCCGCGTCGATCCGCTCGATCGTCAGGGGCGATGTCGCCGCCGCGGGCCCCTCCGCCAGCCGGCTCTTCCATTGGGCCTGGTAGGTCGCCGTGATCGTCCGGCCGTCGGTGCAATAGGCGATGGCGCTCGGCTGGAAGGCGCGCCCGAGCTTGACCGGACTCCGCTCGGCGATCGCCTCGCCATAGGCGCGCACCGCGTCGGCGGGCGTGGCGAGGAGGACGCCGGCCCGGTCGTCGGCTCGCGCCGCGACGGGCGACAGGGCCGCGGCCGTCAGCACGGTCAGGATCAATCGCATCATCGCCTCCCTGGACGTGACGGATTTTCCGCGCCGCGCGACGCTTTGACTATTCGGAAGGAAACGGGCCGTCATTCAACTGAAATGAAGAATGCCGGACGCCTCCGCGTCGGGGTTCGCTTCCTACGCGGTCCAGAGATACCGCCAGGTCTCCGAAATCACCTGGCCGCCCCGCGTCAGGCGCAGCGACAGGTCGATGTCGGTCGCCTGGGGCCGCACGCCGAACGCCACCCGGGCCGCCGCCTCGTCCGGATAGGGCGACAGGTCGCGCCAGGCGATCTCACCGCCCGCGGCCTGGAGGTCCATCGCCACCCCGTCCAGCCCCTCGGCCAGGGCCCCGCCCTGCAGGTCGACGGTGAACAGGCGCAGGCCGGCCTGGGCGTCGGCCCCGGTTCGGGTGCGGAACACCCGGGCGTCGGGGCTGGCGAAGCGCTCCTGGCCCCAGTGCAGGCGATAGCGCAGGTCGACCTGGGATCCGGCCGTCCACGGCGCCTTGGGCCGCCAGAAGACGGCGATGTTGTCGTCAGTCTCCTTGGTGGTGGCCAGTTCGGCCAAGTGCACCGCCCCCTCGCCCCAAGCGTCCAGGGGCTCGACCCACAGACTGGGCCGCAGATCGTAGCGGGCCTGCAGGTCGCCGAAATCCTCCAGCGCCCGGGCCCGCTGCACCAGGCCGAAGCCCTTGGGGTTCTCGTCCGGGAAGCGGCTGAGGCGATGGGCCTTGGGATTCTGCAGCGGCCGCCAGACGTGCTCGCCCTTTCCCGTCCAGATCGCCAGGCCGTCGCTGTCGTGCACGGCGGTGCGGTAGTCCGGGACGGGCGAGGGATCGGCGACGTTGAACAGGAACATGCTGCTCATCGCCGCCACGCCGGTCTTGGTCATGGCCGCGCGCGGGAAGACGCTGGCGGCGACGTCGAAGGTCACGTTGTCGCCCGGCCGGATCGTGAAGCTGTAGGCGCCCGCGCAACTGGGGCTGTCCATCAGGGCGTGGACGACCACCGCGTCGCCGTCGGCCGCCGGGCCGCCGCCCGGGGGCCGCTCCAGCCAGAAGGCGACGAAGTCGGGGAACTCCTCGTTCGGTTCGCCGGCCCCGATCGCCAGGCCGCGCGCCGACAGGCCGTAGCGCTGCCCCCGGCCCAGGGCGCGGAAGTAGCTGGCGCCCTGGAACACGGCGATCTCGTCCAGCTTGTCGGCCTCGTTCAGCGGCCACAGCAGGCGGAAGCCGGAAAAGCCGGTCCAGGCCTTGGCGACGTCGGCATGCTCGCCCGGAATCTCGAACATCGCCGGGTCGAAGGCGATCGGCCGCGCCAGGCCGTCGGCGACCTCATGGATCGGCAACGGGCGCGGATAGAGCCAGGCGGGCGGGAAGAACTCGGCCCGGAACGGCGGCTGGCGGTCCTTCCAGAGATCGGCCTCAGGCCGGAAGCGGATGCGGAAATAGTCGTCGTAGGACAGGCCCGTGATCGTCGGCGGGGCGGGCGGCTTGGCGTAGGGCGCGGCGGCCAGGGCCCGAGCCTTGTCGCGCAGGCCCTCGACCGAGAACGGCTGGCCGGCGGCGGCGTCGACGACGGGACTTTGGGCGGCGGCCAGGCGCGGCGCCAGGGCCAGAACCGCCGACAGCGACAGCGTGCCGAGCGCGGCGCGGCGGTTGAGCGGACTGGAGAGCATCCCGACCTTTTAAAGCAACGCCCCCGTTGCGCGCCATACAACGCACCTTTAGCGACAAGGGTCCGCACATTCGCCCTATTCGCGGGCGGGTGCGACAAGGTCGCTGGCGCAAGGCCGCGCACCCGCCTATTCCTAGCGCGGTAAGCGTCGCAACAAGCCTGGCCTTGGCACGTTTGGGCTTGGTCGAGCGTCTTGGTAGGCTTCGACGGCGGATTACAGGGACCGACGAGACTTCATGGGCGCTCCGGCTGATTTCACCCTCAAGGAGACCGCCGGTCACAAGACCGCCGTGCTCTCGGGGGACTGGACCGCGCGCGGCATGGTCGACGCCGGCGAGCGCCTGGTCCAGGCCATGGAGGGCTCCCAGGCCATCGACCTGGACCTGAGCGACATCACCCGCTGCGACACCGCCGGGGCCTACGCCATCATCCGCGCCGCCGACGGCCGGATCAGCGCGGGCAAGATCAAGGCCGGACCGCGCACCCTGCGCCTGCTGCAGCTGGTCGACGACGCCATCCAGGTCGAGCCCGAGGCCGCGCCGCCGCGCAAGGGCTTCCAGGCCCTGCTGGAGCGCATCGGCCGGGGCGTCTACGGCCTGGGCGACGACCTCTACAGCACCCTGGCCTTCCTCGGCCACCTGCTGGTCGCCATCGGCCGCTGCATCGCCAAGCCCAGCCGCATCCGCTGGGCGCCGGTGGTGGCCCTGGCCGAGCGCGCCGGGCTCGACGCCATCCCGATCGTCGCGGTCACCACCTTCTTCATCGGCGCGGTGGTGGCCCTGCTGGGCGCCAACATGCTGACCCAGTTCGGGGCCCAGGTGTTCGCCGTCGAGCTGATCGGCATCTCGGTGCTGCGCGAGTTCAACATCCTGATCACCGCCATCCTGCTGGCCGGCCGCTCGGCCTCCAGCTTCGCGGCCGAGATCGGCTCGATGAAGATGAACCAGGAGATCGACGCCATGCAGGTCATGGGCGTCGACCCGTACGAGGCCCTGGTCCTGCCGCGCTTCGCCGCCCTGCTGATCACCATCCCCCTGCTGACCTTCGTGGCCACCCTGGCGGGCCTGGCCGGCGGCATGCTGGTCACCTGGACGGCGCTGGACCTGTCGCCGACCTTCTTCCTGCAGCGCATGCAGGACTCGGTCGGCGTGCAGCATTTCTGGATCGGCCTGTCGAAGGCCCCGGTCATGGCCATGGTCATCGCCGCCATCGGCTGCCGCCAGGGCATGGAGGTCGGCAACGACGTCGAATCCCTGGGCCGGCGCGTCACCGCCGCCGTGGTCCACGCCATCTTCGCGATCATCGCCATCGATGCGGTCTTCGCCCTGATCTACATGGAGCTGGACCTGTGAGCCCGGCGAAAACGCCCCAGGCGGCCGAGGACGAGGCCCCGTCGACCGCCGAGGCCCCGCCGATCCGGGTCACGGGCCTGGTCTCGCGGTTCGGCGACAACGTCATCCACGACGGCCTGGACCTGACGGCCAACCGCGGCGAGGTGCTGGGCGTGGTCGGCGGTTCGGGCGCCGGCAAGTCGGTCTTGCTCAACACCATCATCGGCCTGAAGGTCCCCGACGGCGGCTCGGTCAAGCTGTTCGGCCAGGACATGGCCGACGCCTCACGCCGCCGCTGGAACGTCATCGAGCGCCGCTGGGGCGTGCTGTTCCAGCAGGGGGCGCTGTTCTCGAACCTGACGGTGCGCGAGAACGTCGCCGCGCCGCTGCACGAGCACACCCGCCTGCCCAAAGGCGAGATCGAGCATCTGGCCGACCTGAAGATCGCCCTGGTCGGCCTGCCCGCCCGGGCCGGCAACCTCAAGCCCGCCGAGCTGTCGGGCGGCATGCGCAAGCGCGCCGGCCTGGCCCGCGCCCTGGCCATGGACCCCGAGCTATTGTTCCTGGACGAGCCCACCGCCGGCCTGGACCCAATCAGCGCCGCGGCCTTCGACACCCTGATCAAGGACCTGTCCGACAGCCTGGACCTGACGGTGTTCATGATCACCCACGACCTGGACACCCTGTACGAGATCACCGACCGCATCGCGGTGATCGCGGACAAGCACGTGGTCGCCACCGGCTCGGTCCAGGAGCTGGAGAAGAACGACCACCCCTGGATCCAGGAATATTTCATGGGACCGCGAGGACGCGCGGCGGCCCGCCAGGCGCCGCAGTCGACACCGAGGACGAGCTGATGGAAAGAAACGCCAACTACGCCCTGGTGGGAGCCATGACGCTGATCCTGTTCATGGGTCTGCTGGTCTTCTTCGTCTGGCTGGCCAAGCTGAGCTTCAACCAGGAGTACGACCTCTACGACGTGCTGTTCGTCGGCCCGGTGCGCGGCCTGTCGGACGGCGGCGAGGTGCACTTCAACGGCATCAAGGTCGGCGAGGTCACCAAGATCGCCCTGGACAAGAGCGATCCCAACCGCGTCATCGCCCGTGTGCGCGTCACCTCGGACGTGCCGATCAAGACCGACAGCTTCGCCACCCTGGAGCCCCAGGGCATCACCGGCGTCAACTATGTGCAGATCACCGCCGGCGCGCCGTCCAAGCCGCTGCTGAAGACCACGGTCAGGAGCGGCGAGGTGCCGGTGATCCGCAGCCAGCGCAGCGCCCTGTCCGACCTGCTGGAAGGCGGCGGCACGGTGTTGACCCGCACCATCGAGGCCCTGGACCGCGTCAACCGCGTGCTGTCTGACGACAACGTCAAGACCTTCGGCGCCTCGCTCCGCGACGTCCAGGCGGTCACCGCCGAACTGCGCGAGCGCAAGGCGATCATCGCCGACGCCCAGAAGGCCCTGCAGAGCATCGAGGTCACCTCGACCCGGATCGGCGAGCTGTCGGACTCGGTCAACGGCCTGGCCAACGGCGACGCCAAGCGCACCCTGAAGAACCTGGGCGACGCCGCCGACGAGTTGAAGGCCACGGCCAAGGACGTGCGCGGCATGGTCGGCAAGCTGGAAGGCCCGACCAGCGACTTCGCCACCACCGGCCTGCCGCAGCTGTCGTCGGCGGTCGTCACCCTGCAGTCGGCCGCCGAGTCCCTGGACCGGCTGGTCAGCGAAGTCGAACAGAACCCGCGCGCCCTGGTCGGCAAGGCGCCGCCCAAGGAACTGGAGGTCAAGCCGTGAGCATCCTGCGCATCACCCTGCGGACGGCGACGATCGCCGTCACGGCCGTCGCCCTCACCGGCTGCATCAGCGTGTTCCCGAAGACCAAGCCGTCCGGCCTCTACCGCTTCGGCCACGCCCCGGTCGAAAGCTCGCGGCCGGCCAGCGAGAAGGGCTTCGGGGTCTACAAGACGCCGACGGTCTTCACCCGGGCCGCCATGAGCGACCGCCTGCTGTCGGTGACCAACGGCGAGGCCGCCTACATCGCTGACGCCCGCTGGGTCTCGCCGGCCATCGTGCTGTTCGACGAGGCCGTGGCCCGGTCCTTCGAGTCCGAGACCAGCAGCGCCCGCCTGGTCACCCGGGGCGAGGCCCTCAAGGCGGCGATGGCCCTGCGCCTGGAGGTCCGCTCGTTCGAGACCGACTATGTGAACGGCCCCAAGGCGCCGCCGGAGGTGCTGGTCGAGATCCGCGCCGTCATGACCCGCAGCAACGACCGCGCCCTGCTGGGCGACAAGGTGTTCGTGGCCCGGGTCAAGGCCGCCGACAACCGCCTGTCGGCCATCGTCCCGGCCTATGACCACGCGGTCGGCCAGGCGCTGTCGGAGATTGTCGACTGGGTCGACGAGGCGGGCGCGAAGCTGCCGGCGGCGTAACCCTTGTTGTCATCCCGGACAAGGCCCGAAGGGCCGCAGATCCGGGACCGCCGCAAGCGCCGAGTTCACGCGTCGGTCCCGGATCTTCGCGCTACGCGCTCGTCCGGGATGACAACCCTTTTGGCCATATGCGATAGCCGGCCCCCCTCACCCTTCCGGCTCCTCCCCGACCCGGTCGACGGTCGCGCGGATTGCCCCAGGATCGCGCCGGAACCGCACCAGGATCTCCACGCTGTCCGGCCGCCGGGCCAGGGCGTCGCGGACCATGGCCAGCAGGGTGTCGGGCGAGACGTGCAGGTCCACGACCTGGGCGGACTCCTCATAGACCAGATGCGAATGCGGCTCGGGCACGGTGTCGAACACCAGCTCGGTCGTCGTGGTGGGCAACCGGCCGATCAGGCCGTGGTCGGCGAGGATCTCCAGCTGCCGGGCCAGTTCGCCCGACGTCACCGCCAGGCCCGCTTCGGCGACCAGGTCGGCGGCCTCCGCCACGGTCAGGTGCACCTCCGGCGAGGCCCGCAGCAGGGCCAGCAGGCGCGGCAACGACCCGTGCCCGGGCAGGCCGGCGCGGCGCAGCTCCTCGCGCAATACGGCGTCCACCGTATGGGGCATTTCAGCGTCCTCCCGAGAGGCCGTGGATGATCGCGATCCTGCGTCGCCGCGATCTTGCCTCGACCTCGAAGACTGGCCGCGTCGGGTTCCCGCCGCGTCCAGAAAGCCGTTCCGCCAACCCTGGCGATCTCGAAACGATCCTGTCCGTCATCCTGGCCGGGCCGCCACGCGGGCGCCAACGAGCCCGTCCCGGCGTCGGCCGGACTCATCATTCGCCCATCATTGTGATAAAAAGAAGCGCCAAATCTAAATGATCGCGATAGGCTTGACCTATGAACCTTCGCGACCTCCGCTATCTGCTCGCCGTGGCCGAACACGAGCATTTCGGGCGCGCCGCCAAGGCCTGCGGCGTCAGCCAACCGACCCTGTCGGTGCAGATCCGCAAGCTCGAGGACCTGATGGGCGTGACGCTGTTCGAGCGCAGCAGCAAGACCGCCGCCCCGACCGCCGCCTGCCTGCAGCTGATCGGCCACGCCCGCGCCGCGGTGACCGAGGCCGAGGCCATCCTGGCCACGGCGCGCAACCTGCGCGACCCGCTGTCGGGCCGCTTCCGGCTGGGCATCATCCCCACCCTGGCCCCCTATCTGCTGCCGCTGGTCTTCGCGCCGTTGCGCGAGGCGCTGCCGACGCTGGAGCTGGAGCCCTGGGAGGACCAGACCACGGCCCTGCTGGAGCGGCTGCGGACCCACGAGCTGGACGCCGCCCTGCTGGCGACCGAGGAGGACGGGTCCGACCTGGTCAGCCGCCCGCTCTTCGACGAGCCGTTCCTGGCCGCCCTGCCGCCCGAACACCCGCTGGCCGGGCGCCCGGTGATCGTCGAGACCGACCTGGCGCGCGACATCCTGGTGCTGGCCGACGGCCACTGCCTGCGCGACCAGACGATGGAGGCCTGCGGCGGCGACGCGGCCCTGGGCGGCCCCCTGCGGGCGTCCAGCCTGCCGACCCTGCTGAACATGGTGGCGGCGGGCTATGGCACCACGCTGATCCCCGGGCTGGCGGCCGGGGCGGCGCAGGACGCGGGCATCGTGCTGCGCCCGCTCTCGACCCGGGCCGGACGCACCGTCCGCATCGCCTGGCGCGCGCACTTCCCCCGCCGCGCCGCGGTGGAGGCGGTGGGCGAGGTCATCGCCGACCGCCTGCGCGCCTTCGCCGAGGGCGCGGCGGCTGGCGCGGTTTAGTTTTTAATCCGCTCGTCCCGGCGAAGGCCGGGATGAGCGGAATGACGAGAAGCCTACCCCGCCGCCACAGCCGCCTTGGCCTGCTCGTGCAGGCGGTCGGCGCGGTCCAGCAGGTAGTCGGCGTCCTCGCGCGACACCGCCGGCGAGGCGGTCAGGAAGCGCTGGATCATGTGCTCCTGGAACCGTTCGCGGTCGCCGGGGCGGCCGTCGTATTCCAGGGCGTGGAAGGCGTCGACGCCGGCGCGCAGGGCCGGGAACAGGCGTGGCGGCAGGCCGGCCCGCTCGCAGATCGCCTTCAGGCCCAGGGTTCCGGCGTCATGGATCATCAGCCAGGTGCGGTGATGCGGCACGCCGGCCAGTTCGGCCACGCCCCACTCGAAGAAGGTCATGTGGCCGTGGGCCAGGGCCCGCAGCAGCAGCGACGGCGACAGCCGGCCGACGCTGGCCAGGTGGGCGGCGAAGGCCTTGGCGTCGGCCGAGCGGCCGGCCTGGTCGACCAGGTCGATCGTCGCCCGTTCCTTGGCGCCGAGAATGAGCTCCAGGGTCCGTTCGGCCGACAGCGGGTGGGTGGCCAGGATGTGGTCGCGCACATGGTCGCCGACCATGTCGATCAGGCGCTCGGTCACCGACAGCGGCAGGGCCGAGCGGTAGGCCACCGCGGTCAGCACCGTCTCGGACTTGGCGAAGCGCTCCAGCGCCCGCTGCAGGGTGGTCTCCGACATCCGGGCGTTGTCGTTGGCGCAGACGGCGGCGACCACGTCCTCGGCGCCCTGCTCGACCAGCAGGGTCGTGACCTTGGCCGACAGCTTGGGACGCTTGGCCACGGCCATCTGGCGCACCGGCCCGCCCAGGCGGACGATCTCGGCCAGGTCGGCGTCACTGAACACCGGCGAGAAGCTGATCACCGGCAACGACACGCTCTCGACGTCGCGGGCCAGGCGGTTGGCGACGTCGGCCGGCAGGGTCGGCGAATTGCGCAGGGTCACGGCCAGGGCGCGGCGGACCAGCTCGGCGGCGTCGGCGGCCATCACCCGCAGGATCTCGGCGGCCAGGGCGCGCTGCTCGTCGTCCAGCTCGGCGCGGTCGATAGTGCGGCACAGCTTGTGGGCGGCCAGGGCGCGCTCGTCGGGCGTCGCGCCCTTCACCAGCATGCGGATGTCGTGTTCGGTCAGGGCGGCGCGGGTGGTGGCCATCGTTCTCCCCCTCAAGTCCACGGAACGGCGGGGAATCGGATCATCCCCCGTTATGCTTAACGATTGTTTGCCCTCAAAGCCGTGGTCGTTAACGATAAGCCGTAACGTGGCGCAAACCGCGATCGCCTAGGGTCTGCCCTCACCAGTCGAGGAATCAGTCCTTGTTCGCCGAGCGCCGACAAAACACCCCCGTGGACGGCGACGCCGCTGACGCCCGCCTGGCGCTGGACGCCCAGACCGCCCTGCTGCCCTACGCCCTGGCCGTGTTCGCCGTCAGCCTGCCGATCTATGTCTGGGCCAGCTCGTTCGCGCAGAACGCCGGCTGGATGGCGATCAGCTTCGCGGTGTTCGCGATCAACTGGGGCGTCTTCTACGGCGTGGTCGCCTGGCTGCGCGGCGACGCGGCCCAGGACCTGACCCGCCGCGCGCGGGTGCAGGTGATGTCCGGCCTGCTCTGGGCCGTGGCGGTGGGTCAGATGGCCGCCTTCGCCGACGGGGCGGGCGGCGTGCGCGAGACCCTCCTGCTGCTGTCGGCCGGGGCGGCCGTGGTCTGTATCTTCTTCGCCGCCCCCTGCCTTCTGGCCCTGCTGCTGACCGCCCCGGTCGCCGCGGTCGGGCCGCTGTACCTGCTGTTCGCCCATCCCGAGAGCGAGCGGTCCGGCGCCATGGCTTTCGGGGCCATCGCCCTGGCCATGGCCCTGTCGCTGGTCCTCAACCGCATGCTGCGCCGCCAGCACGCCCTGGCCCTGGCCCACGAGGCCCTGCTGGAGGAGCGGCTGACCGTGCTGGAGGCCGCCGAGCGCGCCGCCCGATCCAAGTCCGACATCGTCGCCACCCTCAGCCACGAGATCCGCAACGGCCTGACCGGCGTGACCCACGTGCTGGCGGCGGCCGCTGGGAAAGGCGGGCGCGCGGCCCCCTCCCGCGAGCAGTTGAACGCCGCCCTCGACGCCGCCCAGGACCTGGTCGCCGTGCTGAACGCCACCCTGGACTCCGAGACCGCCGAATCCGGCCGCCTGGCCGTCGAGAGCGTGGCCTTCGAGCCCGTCCGCCTGATCCGCGACCTGGTGCTGCTGGACCGCCCCCACGCCGTCGCCAAGGGGCTGGAGCTGGCCGTCCATGTCGAGCCGGACCTGGAGCACCGCCAGCTTGGGGCCGCGATCGGCGATCCCCTGCGCACCCGCCAGATCATCGCCAACATCGTCGGCAACGCCGTCAAGTACACCGTGCGCGGCCGGATCGAAGTCCGGGTCGAGCGGCGCGAGGGCCAGATCGCCATCGAGGTGGCCGACACCGGCCCCGGCCTGTCGCCGGCCGAGATGGACCAGGCTTTCCAGGCGTTCCAGCGCGTCGAGCGCACCGGGGCGGGAGTCAACGGCGCGGGCCTGGGCCTGTCGCTGTCGCGCCAGCTGGCCAGGCTGATGGGCGGGGCCCTGGAGGCGACCAGCGCCGTCGGCGTCGGCAGCTGCTTCACCCTGACCCTGCCGTTCGACGAGACCGCCCTGTGCGCGATCGAGCCGGCTGGCGGCGAGGCCGCGCCGCCGGTCGAGGCCGCCGGAGCCCCGCCGCGCAACCTGCGGATCCTGGTCGCCGAGGACGACGCCCTCAACGCCGCCATGCTGCGCGCCATCCTCGAGCAGCTGGGCCACCAGGTGGTCCATGCCCAGAACGGCCGCCGCGCCCTGGACCTGGCCCGGATCTGCGACTTCGACCTGGTGATGCTGGACGGCCGCATGCCGGTCCTGGACGGTCCCCAGACCGCCGCCGCCCTGCGCGCCCTGGACGGCGGCAACCGCGACGTGGCGATCGTGGCGGTGATCGGCGGCGACGCCGACGAGGCCCGCGAATGCCTGGACGCCGGAGCCGACACCGTGCTGCGCAAGCCGGTCAGCGTCGCGGCCGTGGCCCGCGCCGTGGCCGACGCGGCGACTCTGGACCGCAAGACCGTCTCCAGCCAGGCGGCGGTCGCCTGATTTCCGTTCGCCGCCCGTGACGTCGCGCGCCCGCGGCCCTTACTTTGAGTTGCGCCGCTCCGCCATCATGGCCAAGCTCGCGGGACCGCACCCTATCGGTCCGCCTGCGCCGTCACCCTGACGACGCCATTCCTCTTGGAGTTCTTATGAAAAAAGTCCTTGCTCTCGGACTGTCGGCGATCGCGCTTTTCACGGCCTCGTCGGCCTTGGCCGATTCCAATATCGAGGGCCCGGTCATCGGGTGGCGCCTGCAGAACTACGTGCCGAACAATGTCACGGTCTACTTCACGGGATCCTCCTGCGCGCAGGGCGCCCTGACGTTCGGTCCCGCTGCCACGGCCGATGACCGCAACAGGTTCTATTCGCTGATCCTCACCTCGCGCTCGACCGGAAAGAAGATCGGCGTGTTCTACGAAACCGTCAGCGGAAACTGCCAGATCCAGTCGTTCTACACCCTGGACTGACGTGGCGGACTGACGTGGTCGGCCGTCGGCGACGAAGGCGCTTCCAACGGTTCACACGGCCGTCCACACTCCCGGCAACGACAAAACCGGGAGGACGGGATGCTGCGCGATCTGCGGGTCATCGAGCTGGCCACCTACATCGCCGCCCCGGGCGCGGCCGGGATCATGGCCGATTGGGGCGCCGACGTGATCAAGATCGAGTCGCCCGACGGCGATCCGATGCGCGGCTTCTTTGACACCATCGGCTCGGACCAGGCCGCCAACCCGGTCTTCGAGTTGGACAACCGCGGCAAGCGCTCGGTGGTGCTGGACATCCGCACCCCGGCCGGCCGCGACGCCGCCAAGGCCCTGGTCAAGGACGCCGACATCTTCCTGACCAATGTCCGCCCCGCCGGCCTGGCGCGGGCCGGGCTCGACCATGAAGCCCTGAAGGCGGTCAATCCGCGCCTGATCTATTGCAGCCTGACCGGCTACGGCCTGGAAGGTCCCGACGCCGACCGGCCAGGCATGGACGTGGCCGCCTTCTGGTCGCGGGCCGGGGTGGGCGCGATCACCGCCCCCAAGGGCGCCGAGCCCTTTCCGATCCGCACCGGCATGGGCGACCACGTGACCTCGCTGGCGACCGTGTCGGCGATCCTCGCCGCGGTGCACGAACGCCAGCGCACCGGCCTCGGCCGGCTGGTCGAGACCTCGCTGCTGCGCACCGGCGTCTATGCGATCGGCTCGGACATGGCCATCCAGCTGCGGTTCGGCAAGCTGGCCTCCACCCGGCCCCGGCGCGAGGCGGTGCAGCCCCTGGCCAACTTCTTCCAGACCCGCGACGGCCGCTGGATCTGCCTGCTGGCCCGCCAGGGCTCGACCGACTGGGCGCGGATCGCCGCCGCCGCCGGACGTCCGGAGCTGACCGAGGACCCGCGCTTCGCCAGCGCCCGCCTGCGCCGCGAGCATGGCGGCGCCCTGGTCGACATCCTCGACGAGGCCTTCGCGGCCATGGACTACGCCCAGGCCGCCGCCGCCCTCGACGCCGGCGACCTGACCTGGGCGCCCTGGCAGACGCCGCGCGACCTGGTCAGCGACCCGCAGGCGGCGGCGGCCGGCTGCTTCGTGGAGACGCCGGACGGGCGCGGAGGGACTTTTCCGGCGCCGGCGGGACCGGCGCGGTTTCCGGGGGCGCGGGACGGGCCGCGCGGGCCCGCGCCGGGGCTGGGCGAGCATACGGCCTCGGTGCTGGCGGAGATCGGGTGGTCGGAGGCGCAGATCGCGGGGGTGGTGAAGCCCTAGCCCCTTCCCCCCACAAGGGGGAGGGAATGGACAGTTATCGCCGGCTCTTCCCGCCGTCGTTGGCGTCCGACAGCACGCGCAGCATCTCGGCCGAGAACATCGAGCTGGTCATGCGCTGGGCCGACGAACCGCCGTTCGAGACGAAGCTGAAGCCGCTGTCGGCGTCCTGTGGGCCGCGCAGGATCAGGCTGACCAGTTCTTGCTGCTGCTGGATGCGCTCCAGCCGGCGGCCGGTGGCGTACTGGACGAAGCCCTGGTCGGTCTCGGGCGCGCTGGTCGGCGGCGCGACGTCGGGGACGGCTCCGCCGCCGCCCGCCGCCCGGGTCAGGTTGGCGTAGACCTCGCTGACCGTGGCCGCGCGGCCTTCGCGGTAGAAGATCGAGCGGTTGGCCGCCGCCGCGTCGGGGAACATGGCCGCGGCGCTGGCGCCGGGCGAATTGCCGACGGCCTCGATCAGCCGAGCCGAGCCCTGGGGACCCAGGAAGTGGGCGGCGTAGAGCTCACCGGAGGTGGGCGAGCGCCCCACCCGGCCCCGCAGATAGGAGGCGTGGTCGCTGGTCAGCTCGCCGGCCATCAGCGAGGCGGCGTGCGGGTCCAGCTTCAGGCCCAGCACCGCCTTGCGGGCCTCATCGCCGGCCACCCGGTACCGGCCGTCCGAGCCCTGCTGGATCAGGTCGGCGTAGCGGGCGTAGCCGTACTTGGCGCCGTGCTTCTTCAGCGTCGACAGCCAGGTCTGGTCGACGAACTGGAACAGGCCCGAGGCCGACGAGGTCCGCGCCTTTGCGGCGGGGTTGTAGCCGCTCTCGCGCTTGGCCGTGCCCATCAGGAACGAGAAGTCCACGCCCGTCGCGCTGGACGCGCGCTGGATCGCCGACTCGACGACGCTGCGGATGGAGGTGACTTCAGCCATGCCCGAAGATGTGAACCCGCATGGTTAATCGCCCCTTAACCAAGCCTAACGACCCGGCAGAAATTGCCTGTGGCGGGTCGCCGCAGTTACGAGTGTAAAAATTCTACGCTCGTAATATTTACAAACGTAATTCATCGTGACAGGCTTGCTCCATCGGCCCCGACCTTCTTCAGGCGGTCGATGCAGAAGGAGGTTGTCATGGTTGCGTACGAAGGCGCGGTCGGTTCCTACATTCCTGGCCTGGGCACCAAGCCCGGCAAGCCGTCCAAGGCCCTGGTCGCGGCGCTGGTGGTGGTCTCGGCCGCCCATGCGGGCCTGTTCGCCTACCTGGCCTATCAGAAGTGGGTCGCTCCCCCGACGGAGATTTCCGAGCCTCCGATCATCGAGGTCCCGCTCTACGATCCTCCCAAGCCCGAGCCCGACAAGCCTGTCCCGCCCAAGGCGACGTCAAACCCGCCGCTGGTCCACAAACCGACGCTGGTCACGCCCCCCACGGTCGACCCGTTGCCGGTCAAGCCGGTGGAGGGTCCACGCGATCCGCCCGGACCGGGCCCGGTGGACCTGAAGACCGACCTGCCGCCCGGACCTCCGACCGTGGTCGAACCGCCCCAGCCCAAGGTGATCACCCGGCCCAACTGGCTGAAGAAGCCCGGGGCCTCGGAGTTCAGCCGCTTCTATCCCGAAAGCGCCATGCGCCGGGGCGTCGGCGGCATGGCCACCCTGACCTGCACGGTGGCGGCCAACGGCTCGATCCAGGCCTGCAGCGTGCTGGACGAGACCCCGGCCGAGGAAGGCTTCGGCAAGGCCGCCGTCAAGCTGTCGAAGTTCTTCCGGATGAGCCCGCAGATGGAGAACGGCCAGGCCGTCGACGGCGCCAGCGTCCGCATCCCGATCCGCTTCAACGCGGCCGAAGGTTAGGAGACGCATCCGCCGACCGGGTCCGCGGATCCGATCGGCGTGGTCTCATCGGTCACGGGGGAGCCCCGGATCGTCGCGCGCCTTCCAGCGCGGCGGTCCGGGGTTTTTGCTGTTGAGACGTGCTGTCCCGGAGGGGGCGCGGTCGGCTCGCGTGCTCACTTCTGTCCTGCCCGGGTAGAGGGGTGACGCCGTGTCCGGTTTCACCCTGACGCCCTGCCGGCTCGCCGTCTGACTCGGTAGCCCCTCACCCTCCCACCGCTGCGCGGCGGGCCCCGCCCTCTCCCCAAGGAGAGGGTTGGAAATAACTTATCCTCGGCGTTCAGCCAACAAAGTCTCAGGATTTCAACGCCCTGAACTTTCTCGACCCGATTTGATCCCCACCCTTCCAGACCGGCCGTATCCTTTACTCACCTCGACGCGGGGAAAGGGCGCATGGCCAGCGACCGATGCGGCGGCGGGGGGCGATCGAGCGGGACTGGGCTGGAGGGGGTTACT